>JABDMH010000056.1 GCA_013001595.1 Saprospiraceae bacterium
ACCCGATACTGGTCCCTTCTGTGAATGGATTTGGTCGGTTTTGATAAAGCTTAAAGGTATGATCGATGAGGTTTGACTGAT
Organism: Saprospiraceae bacterium; assembly: GCA_013001595.1. GTDB lineage: Bacteria > Bacteroidota > Bacteroidia > Chitinophagales > Saprospiraceae > JABDMH01. Next base: position 82 of record JABDMH010000056.1, read on the forward strand.
CGAATACCATGGCGATGTCTCGATCTACACCACTTGCGTCGTAAGCCTCTGTGCGGGTCACCTTGTTGGTAAATGTCAGCACCTCACTGATGCGGATATCTCGCTTGGCAACTAGGTCAAGGTAGAAAATCGGTTGCGATTCATCTAGTCGCATTACTTGAGCTTCCTTGTCAAACCAAGAAGCGGTCAACCATCCTGCTGACAAATGATCTAGGTTGAAATGCTGTTTACCAAGGTCGGCGAAATTCGCACCTATCACATCTTCAATGCCTACATGGCTGGCATCGAAACTCAATGTAAATTGAAATCCGTTCAACTCCCGCAGATCTCGAGAGGTGATCGCAATTCTCTGTCTCTCACCGCGTTCAAGCAGATTATCATTAGCCTGTAGAATCACAGCATCGTTAGAGCGTGGTGCCCGGCGAGCAGGATCATTATCTAGGTTGACATCTCCAATTTTCACTCCTGTGAAATCAACCCGCATGACCGAAAGCATCGGATTAATATGATAAGCTTCACTTTGAGTACGGCGATCAAAGAATCGCCAACTTGTATTGTCGGATAGTCGATCAGATTTACCGAGAATCAGCTGACGAAACTCTATGATGTCGCGTGGAGATATCTTACCATCAGCATTGGCATCTGCGGCTATTTCTCGGTGCCACGTAGGCAGTGCTTCCTTGCCAATCAAGTGTTTTTGGATATCGATCAAGTCTCTGGTAGAGACTCCATTGATGTGGTCCGTATCCTTGAAAGGCTCGATGTAGGCTTTACTGCCAGTAGGCAACTCAAATCGGTATGCACCACGCAACATTTCCTCACTCATCATAACTGAGCCGTCTTCATCTTTAATGGAGACATCGGCTTGTTGAATCACCCAATTGGACTCAGTGAGCAGTACCCCGCTGAGTAAGCCAAGGTCATTTTCTCCCGATCCACAGATGTCATTGTTGTCTTGGACAATGAGTACGATCTCGCAATAATCCCAGGTGTCGGTTTCATCCAGGACGTACATGCGCAGCACATGCGTTCCAATGTCGGCGCACCCGAAAGTCAAAGACGTACTGTCAGGCAGCGCTGGCTCACCATCAGCAGATCGATCCAGACGGAATTCCAGCTGGTCGGGATCGCTGCCGCAAGCTGGTGCGCTGCTTACATCAAATTCATTTGCCCAAATGGTGCCCATCGCGGTATCGATCTCTCCATTTCCATCTCGATCCATGGCGTTTAGCTGGAGTGTGAGACTGGTGATGCAAATGGGCGCTGGCTTCTTACGCGGCTCAACAATAAACTCCTTCTTGCAGTGGCTCTCATTTTGACAGTCATCAGTAATGATGGTCTTTAGTTGGTAGACACCTGGCAATAGGCCTGGCACACTGATCGCATATGCAGAGCTCGTATCACTGTTCAACTTTCCGTCATCCGAGCTAATGGTGGCTCCGGTTTTATCATCTATCAATGTCCAACTGAAGTCTAGCACTCCACACTCATCTTTCACTTCTACCATCGTGTTAAGATCATACGTACATGACGAAGATTCTATCACATCCGGTAAGTCTATGTTGCATTCTGGTGGTACCGTATCGATTAGAATGATCTTTTGCACATGGCTGAAATACTTGCCGGCATATCGGTCATCAAACCACCAAGCCACATCTTTCGGAAATTCATCTAAATGGCACCAATCTGCAAAGCACCAGGTTCGGAAGATTTTGTAGCAGCTTTCATCACCACCTACGATCTTGTAGACCTTGTCATAATAACCGACTCCGATCAGCTTACAATCATCTTTAAATACATAAGTGGGTTCGCCGGTGTATTTTGGATGGACTACACCTGCTGCATTGCCATTTCCTGAAGGATCGTATTCCAAACCACAGTCTTCTAAAATGACGTCTTCAGGCATTTTAAACATAGACCTGCTCAATGCACAGTCGCTCTGGATCCATATGGTTTGATATTTCGTGATGGTATCTACTTTGTGACCCACATCATCGATCTGACACTGGCCGACAAAATGGAAAGTACGCTTAATAAATCCATTGCCGCAATGATCAAGATTGACCCAAGGTTGGTCTTCAAAGCATAGTAAACCACAGTCATCGGCTATCTGACCACGATATCGAGTGATGATGGTCGTATCATATACCGCTTCATAGTGTTGGTATGTTTTCCATTTGTATCCAAGGTGTTCATCATAGAATAAGCTATCCTTCGTGACTAGTATGGAGTCACATCTTACATTGTTATATGCAAATGGGGTCTTCAGCGGCAGGTTATCGTATTGGTCATAGGCTACTTTATCATAACCGCCAAGTAGGCTGTCCAAAAGTGTGAAATCACCCTCCTGAGCTTGATGCACTGCTTCTTCATAGAAAGCTTTATAGCTGGTGCAGCTCATGGTAAGATCAAATAGGTCGCTGACAACTTCTGGAGGAGTCTTGTCCTCCACATAAACTGTGGTCCAACATTTACTCCAATTGCACCAATAGTCCATAGCAAGCACCTCGACGGTGACTTCACCACAGGCATCGCTGCAGCAGAATGGTACTTCTTTTGACCATCCGCCACCGATTTGTGACACCAAATCAAAATCGCGGTAAATACTTTCGCTAAAGAAGGGTGCTGGAAAGTCAGGCAAGTTGCTAGTAAAATCAAAGCCTAATTTGGTGCATACATCTCCTACCTGAATTGGGTCATTGGTACAGGTAAGTGTTGGATCTGCAAAGATCTGTTTCAAATATTCTTCATTGACCTCATAGGGATGATCTACACACTCTAGTGTGGCATACTTGATAAGGTCATACCACCAACCGCCAATGATAAAATCGCTGCATGCACTTTCATCTTCACATAGCCATCGCAGCGTCTCTGCATAGTGCGCTTCGATGGGGTCAATGTGTTTATCTTGTTCTAAGACGGCGCAATAGAGTGAATCATGGTGTTCGGTACCGCAGTAGGATACTACATTGTCACATAAGTTGACACCACATGCAGTTGCCCAATCAGCTCTTCGCGCCAGAAGCAGGCTGATGCCACAATTGTCCCAGCTGCCTTCATCAAATACCTCGGCAGCCACCCAGACGGTAGTGTCGCTGATGGTAACATTAATTCCCTTATCACAGACTGCTACAGGTTTGGTGAGGTCCTTTACATAGAAGTAGCAAGTGTCAAGAGTGACGTTGTGACAATGATCATATGCCTCATAGATAATAGGAATGGGATCCTCACTGCGAGGAATTTTGGCTGTTTCATGTGATTCCCATTTGTCAGTTGCTGGGTTGTACGTTAAGACATAGGATCCGATATCAGGAATCCTTGCTTTCACGATTTTCACATCTGAGCAAGTATCAGAAGCATAAACTGGAGGAATATAGGTGTGTCCCTCACAGTCGTGATTACCCGCGGGTACAAATATGACTGGCTTGTCTAACGCTGGAAAGGCCAAACTATCGGCTACCAGCGCTTTATCAAGATCTTTTTTCAGATAAGGGCCTAAGGTATCATAGATCATAAGCCACTGTACGCAACTATCAATGAAGTCTCCGGTGCAATTGTTTTTGATCAGCCAGGTTCTGCGCAGTGTCATTGGACACTCGGAGCTAAACTCAAGATCCTTGTATTGGATAAGAATGTCACAAGCCTTCGAGGGCTGGGGCCATAGCGGTAGATCTCCTACCATAGGCACGCCAGTCTCTAGAGGTGAAGGGTGACCATTTTCATCTCGCAGATAATTGGAGTGACAGTATACACTGTCTCGCTCAGGTGGACAGATGAAATCAGTAAAATCGAGTCCCCGAACAAAGATGGTATCTGTACAGAAATACTCTTCCTTTTGATAATTCACCCGCTGTGTTCGAACAATATACTTGACGATGTTTTCATCGCAGTTTCCGATGGTGACTTCATAGTCTATCACAGTGGCTGTTACCGTATCCACACAATTAGCTACCAGCCTGCACCTTGGGAAGGTGTCATTAAGCACTTGCTCATCTACAAAAGGATGTATGCAGTCAATCGTATCAGACTCCGTTGTCATGAATCTAGGAGTGGATTCAATGATGCTGATGGCTACAGAATCCTCAATGGTTCGACCACAAGGGTCATCGGTGACCGCTAAAGTCAGTACCACCCGACCATTCATCATGTCCAAGGTGCTCGGACAGTAGAATCGAGCTCCCGCATAACTATTGTCATCGAGGAAAGATCCAGTTCCACTTGATGTCCAGCTGGCACTTGTCGCTCCGCTGCCATTGGCACTAAAGCTGGTGCCCAAGGCTGTAAGGTCTACGCATTGAACGCCGCAGATTTCCATTGAATCACCCGCCTCGACCATGGCTGCCGGACGACCGGTAAGGTTGATGGCACCCATGATGGCACAATTTTGTGTGCCGGTCGTATCATCGTAGTAGATGGTATAAGGTAACATGGGGATCATCACAGGATTAGTGAGGGGCATAGTCATCAGGGCATCAGAAAAAAGCTCAGTGGTCATGTCTCCACGATATCCCTGATCGCGTAGAAAAGCGAGTGCATCAAAATCAGTACCCGGACAGATCACCACATTGAAATCTTGTGGTCCAGAGCTGACGCGGATCTCGCGTAAGGTAACTTGTGAAATCGAGAAGCAGGCTGGATCTGTGCTGCTACTCACTCGCGCATAAAGTACTACATCTACGTCGCATACGGTGACGGTAGCTGCTGTGATCTCATTTTGTAAACTATCCGCATCGTTAAAGGTATTGTAGAAAGTTACCTGGTTCAATCCACTGGTGTCTACACAAGACTCAATGGCGGCTAAGGTAAATACTGCACAGCCAGTCATTGGATCTTCACATTCAAATTTGATCGCATTGACCGCAGCTGGACCACCAAATCCAAAATCTAGGTCATGCCGATTATTTGCCTCTTCGTCCATGCAAAACATGGCCACAGCAAATCCTGGCAGCATGTCGAGATCGGCATTGGAATCAACCAAGCTATCTGTGCCCATATGCAATGGACTTGCCATACCACTAAATCCTAACGCCGTTAATTGATCCAGATCTATTCGTATTTCATAGCAATGGCCTTCACGAAGGCCACCAAAAGTATAGTTGCCAGAGGCATCTGTGGTGGTTTGATCGATGATGGCCAGGCTGTTGTCTTTATCGTGCAGCACCAATTCAATGCCTTCGATGCCCATTTCGGCGGGGTCCTGAATACCATTTCCGTTGCCATCACACCACAGATAGTTTCCCGCTTCTCCAAGATGCATTGAACGGGCAAACTCGATGTCTCCGAGACCATTTGCTTTTCCCAAGTTGAATTGATCTACGAAAAGGTAGCTATGAGTTTGGTCGCCATTTTCCGTGCTGTAGAAATGAATGCCCTGCGTAAAAGCACCAGCAAATTCAAAATGTTCTAAGAAGGTTTCACGAGGGTTATGCACAGTGGTGACCACCTCATTGGTTCCACGCAGGATACCCATTCCTCCGGTTACGGTCTCACCATGGTGGGCAATGTCTTGTGATCTAAATCCATCTCGGTAGAAGAATTCTCCGTCATAACTTGGCCCATCGTCATCGGTATAGTAAAGGCCGTCATCAAAATTGGTCAGCTCCAAGGCATAATCACCCGCAGGCATTTTAAATGCTTTGAGAATGTCTCCTGAAGCATATCCAATAATCCATCGGGTATTGCCAAGAATGGTGCTGTAATTGAGGTATCCTGTCTGATGCGCCCAGCGATCCATTAGTCCGATGACCATAGAACCATCTTCAGCAAAGTTGATGTCTGAAATCAACGGTTGTGGATAGGAGCACAGCAGCGCACCTTGGAATGAACGTTCATCGTCCAACGGAATATGGGTTTCTTCCCAGGTTTCTACCCAAGGCATCCATGCTGCGGTGCGTAATACCTGAGGTCCTTCCTGATCGGCATTGGAGGCTCGCTCTCGTGGATAGTTGAGTTTGAAAGCCACTTCTTCATGCAAGCCCGCAGCCATATTATTGGGATCAAAAGACATAACATACCCGTGTAGATGGTCTCTTGATTGTGATATGGATGCGTCAGATGTGAGGCCGAGGTATCCCTTGCCATCATGGAAGGAGAGCCCCCATGGCCTTAGCACCCCGGTGGTCATCATACTTTCACCATTGATTTCAATTCCCTGGACTACAGCCTCGAAGACTTTACCGCCAAATTGACCTTTGAACTCCAAGGTGAGGGTCTCACCAGTGGAGTTTACATCGATCTTCTTGGTGATGGCTCGATACTTAGAACCGGCTTCTTTTACAATGTCAAAGTCATTTAAAACGAGTTTTCCTTCCGCATAAACGTCAAAAATCCGGTCCCCTTCGACATGATTAAATGGCTCGATAAAATGTAAGATTACTTCATATTTTTCTTCTTGAGGTACAGGAATGTCATAGGTGAAATCTCGGCCTTTACGCCAGGTTTGATATACATGAGCATCGGAAGTACCTTCCGCTACATTCATGGTGTTTGCTACGTTAAACTTCTTAAAGTCGCTTTTCCCTCCCGACGAATATTTGTTTCGATCCCATGCCACTCCGTTAGCATCTGTAAAAGCCTCTGCACCCTTGTCGTTCTTATTGCCTCCCACGTTAATGCATTTCCGAAATCGGTAGCGAAGATCTGGTAGGTTGCCCAGTTCATCAATCATGTAATGTTTGAGATTGGGCGCCGTGACATTTATTTCATCCTGAGAGACATCCATCTGAATGAGGGAACGCTGATGTAGGTTCACGATCCAGAGTTGCTCTTCATCTTCTGTCACATCAATGTCTCCATAGGAGAGTTTACCGACTTTGTCAAAGGCATCAATATCATAGGATGCGCGATCAACCAGTTTTTCAACGGTAGTGAGTGCATAAGGGGTTGTCTCATCTATCACGTCGTCGGTGAGGGTCCGTTTTACTGTGCCTAGATCAATTTCGGGACCAACAGCAGGCTTATAACCTTGGAGGTCAAAACTACTCACTTTAGGGGTTTCCCCTGGGCTGTTGTAATCTAGTGTGTATATGGCTCCTGGGCCCTCTGGTCCCATTTCCACATGTCTTTTTAGAATGGAGGATGCAAAGACGCGCTCGAGATTTCTTTGATAGGCAATTCCCCACGTCGATCCTACTTTGTCAATGGTGACATCGATTCTTGGATTGACCTCGTCACCACCATATTGGGAGGCCACACCATCCACGTTGTAAGGAAAGGATACGATGGCCGGGCTTGTACTCTTATTGGCCGCGGAACCCTTTTCATAGCATGGAATAATGATTTGGGTGTTTTCAAGATCAATAGTTTCGGGCTTGCTGATCGGCACATCGACAATGGCACCATCGTCTACAAAAAATATCGAGGTGGGACCAGCGACTCCTTGCAGCAATTGGTCGCTATACCCAGATACTTGTATGCGCATACGTGACGGTACATCATTGAGGATAAAGGAGCCCACTCCATTGGCTTCAAATGGGTGAATAGCACCCTGCTCATCGACACCACCTACTGATAGTCCACTGAGGAGTGCTTCATTAGTTTCGCGAGTGCCATTATTATTAGCATCGTGAAATGTGTTGACCACGATGGCAGCATGCGAATCGAGGTAGGAACATACCAAAAAGGGTAGCATCAATAGCCACACCCTTGTTCTTGAGTTGGTGTTCATGGTGCGTAGTTTAGGTTAATTGTTCAACAACCACTTGGGCTGCAAATCCTTATATATCAATACATTATGACATGTGTTGATATGAAGAATCTAACCTCTATTAATAGCAAAAATCGCACCAGGTTTTGTGCAGAAGCCACTGAAATACAGTGGTTAACTCTTTTGCAATAACTACATGTGAGTTTTTTTATTCCCCTTAGACAGGAATTAAGTCATTATCGAGTGGATGTCAATCGATAACATCACTACCAGGGTCAGTGATGGCAAAAGTATGCCATCATGGAGTAGCCTTTGATCAGTCTTGATCCTCTTGCGGATGTAAGCCTAAGCCCGCTTTTTCAGATATTTCCAACATCCGATTTATGGATTTGACACCCTCCTCAATAATCCAGTCTTCCAGTAGGATTTCTGGTTCTTCGTGCTTCATACATAGGTACAGCTTTTCTAAGGTGTTCCTTTTCATATGCGGACATTCGTTGCATGCACACGTGTTATTGGGGGGAGCGGGAATAAAAGTCTTATGGGGAGAAGCTTTCTCCATCTGGTGGATTATTCCGACTTCTGTAGCAACAATGAAGTGAGTCGAATCGCTTTCCTTGGTATAATTGAGCAATCCTGTGGTGGAGCCGATGAAGTCGGCACCCTCAAGGATGTGTGCTTCGCATTCCGGATGTGCAATGAGTTCAGCGTTTGGAAACTGAAGTTTAATCTTGGTGATTTTCTCATGAGAAAAGATCTCATGCACCATACAGGTTCCGTTCCATAGGATCAGGTCCCTTCCAGTTTTCTTCTGAAGGTAAGCACCAAGGTTTTTGTCAGGTGCAAAAATGATCTGTTTGTCTTCTGGGATACTTTCGATGATGTGTACTGAATTGGTGGAGGTACAACAAATGTCTGTCAGCGTCTTCAGCTCAGCAGTGCAATTAATGTAACTGACAACTACCGCCTCTGGATGTCTTTCTTTGAATTTCCTAAAAAGATGTGGGGGGCAAGAATCTGCCAGTGAGCAACCAGCCTTGAGGTCCGGTAGCAGTACTTTTTTGGTAGGTGAAAGCATTTTGGCGGTCTCAGCCATGAAATGAACACCCGCGAATACAATAATATCGGCGTCTGTTTGTGCTGCTTTTTGAGAAAGTCCCAAACTATCGCCGATGTAATCTGCAATATCCTGTATTTCAGCTTCCTGGTAGTAGTGGGCAAGGATGATCGCATTTTTTTCGCTCTTCAAACGCTCAATTTCTTCATGCAGGTCTATGGTAGGATCGACTTCGAGGTCCAAAAATCCTTTCTTGGTAAGGTTTTCCTTAGCTATTTGTAAATCTATATTCATTGATAGGTGCTTCTTAAGTTTGTCGCTGTTACAGTGAGAACAGCTGCGTGAATTTAAAAGTTTTGAGCGATCATCTAGTAGTGTAATCTCAAGTACCATCACAAATGATTTATTTCCCTTTGTACTTATTGGTTTGGCCATTTCAAAGGAGGCATTCTTTTTGATACTAAAAACAATGCAGCGACTATCTCGTTATGATTACGTTAAATCCCTAAGGGTAAGGCAGTACCTGCATCAGAGTTCATTCAAAAACCATTATATTTAAACGGCTCTTTAAGTTATTAACCTATTTACGCAGATTCTAACATGGTATTGAGGAGTTCAATCATCTTGCTGATGACGCTGGCCAGTGTTGTCTTCAACACCTTTAATCCAGGAGAACCAGATTTAGATAAAAAGGAGTTTTTTACCCTTCAGGCGGTCGTAAAATTTATGGATAAGGTGCACTATGCACCCCGTTCATTGGATGACGAAGTATCCGCATATGTTTTTGAATCCTTTCTCGAGGCCATCGACCCATCAAAGCGTTTCTTGACCCAAGAAGATATTGACCAACTCGATGACTTTGAGTTTGACATTGACGATCAAATTGCTACTGGTTCCTTCGAGTTCTTGGATTTATCTGTAGCGTTGATATCTCAGGCTATTGACCGCACTGCCAATCATTTTGACGAGCTCATAGCCATAGACATTGATCTCCATAGTGAGGATAGCATCACCATCGATCCTGATACTCGCGGATTTGCGAAAGATGATGAACGCCTTAAAGAATATTGGAGAAAACTCATCCAATATGAGACGATGGTCAAAGTCGGCAGCCTTAAGAAGTCTGCCCTAAAAGACGAAGAACCGAAAGATGAAGCTACCCTGATCGTTGAGGCTAAAGAAGACATCAAAAAGAATTTTACAGGTTGGTTTGCTCGCCTCAAGAAGCTGCGGCGATCAGATCGCTTTGAAGACTATTTAAACGTGATCACAAGTGCCTATGATCCACATTCCAGCTATTTCAGCCCCCGAGAAAAAGAATCCTTTGATCAGGAAATGTATGGGACATATGAAGGGATAGGTGCTCGATTAATGCCGGAAGGAGAATTGACCAAAGTTACTCAGATCATACCTGGAGGTCCCGCATGGAAGCAACAGGATTTGGAGGTGAATGACTATATAGTGATGGTAGCTCAAGATGGTGCAGAAGCCCAAGATGTAAGGGGTTGGCGTCAAGATGATGTGATTGATTTGATCAGGGGTAAGAAAGGGACCAAAGTAGTGCTCACCGTGAAGAAAAAAGATGGGAGCCTGAACGAAGTGACCATTGTTAGGGATAAAGTAGTCTTGGAAGAAGGCAATGCCAAGTCACTTATGCTGAATCTGGGAGAAGATTATCCAGAGATCGGTTATATCCTACTTCCGAAATTCTACTTCGAATCGGGAGACAAATCGGGCTGTGCCGAAGATGTTGGCAAGGAAATCAAGAGATTGAAAGATGAAGGAGCCCAGGGATTGATCTTAGACCTGCGAAATAATGGGGGTGGATCTCTTTCAGAAGTGGTTGACATGAGTGGGTTGTTCTTTGAAAAGGGTCCAGTGGTTCAGGTCAAATCTCGAGATCGCAAGCCTTATATTTTGCGAGATCAAGATGCGTCTGTACAGTATAATGGTCCGCTGATCATTATGGTGAATCATATGAGCGCTAGTGCCTCAGAGATTATTGCTGCAGCATTACAAGATTACAATCGGGCTGTAATTGTAGGTAGCAGTTCGACCTTTGGCAAAGGAACTGTGCAAAGGTTTGAAGAATTGGATCGTTTTGTTGTCGGCAACAATAATTTAAAACCTTTGGGCGAGGTTAAAATTACCACCCAAAAGTTCTATAGAGTTAATGGAGGGTCTACTCAATTAAGGGGTGTGACGCCCGATATCATCTTGCCGATGCCCTACAACCACATTACTATTGGTGAGAAGGAATTCGAAACTCCACTCGCATGGAGTGAAATTGAGCCGGTGAGCTATCATCGCTATACGGATGATATTGATCGAGAAAACCTAAAGGGTAAAAGTAGTAAACGAGTGGCTGAAAGTGACATCTTCCAACTAGTGCGGCAACGGGGAGAATCATTAAAACTAGAGGAAGAACGGGAAGGAACCCATCGTTTGGATATTGATACCTATCAACAGATGCGTGCCGAGCGAGAAGCTAAGAATAAAAAGTATCGAGATTTGTTTACCCCAATAGATTATCTCCAAGTCAGAAATCCAGCATCGGTGCTGGACTACATTGCGCTTGACAATACAAGACAGGCCAACAATGAAGACTTTATCAAGGGTGTCAAAAAGGACATTTATATTGAGGAGACGCTTCGCATCATGCAAGATATGATAAGTCATCCTTGAATGCACTCCGGAAAGTGCCAACTTCATAAAATGGAAAGATTGCCAAAAGGACCATTTTTGATTTGGTGACCTTTTCGGATGGATTCAACCTTAGACTATGGCGTAAAGTAGTTAGCCCCTGATGGCTTTGATACCAGGCAGTTCCTTCCCTTCTAAGTATTCCAGCATGGCACCACCTCCTGTAGACACGAAGCTGACCTGATCAGCCAGATTCATTTGAGTCACTGCCGCGACGGAATCTCCACCACCAACCAGGGAGAAGGCACCTGCCTTAGTAGCATCTGCAACAGCTTGTGCAATGGCTTTTGTGCCGCTGGAAAATGCATCCATTTCAAAAACGCCCATTGGGCCATTCCATAGCATGCATTTTGCCTTGCCAATTGCCCTAGAAAAATCGTCAATGGCTCTAGGTCCTATATCTAACCCCATCCAACCAGGCTCAATTTCTGAGCTGCTAGAAACCTTATGGTTTGCATCGGCGGAAAAATCATCCGCTACCATTGAGTCAGCCGGCAATAAGAGTTCAACTCCATTCTTCTTCGCTTTTTCCAAAAGATCTAAAGCAAGATCCAACTTGTCTTCTTCAACCAATGATTTTCCTACAGATCCTCCTTGTGCTTTCATAAAGGTATAGGCCATACCACCACCAATAATTAGGATATCTACAGAGCTAAGGAGCTTTTCCAACAGTAGAATTTTGTCCGAGACTTTGGCTCCTCCCACGATGGCAGCAAGTGGCCGAGGTGGGTTGTGCAAGACTTTGTCGGCGTTTTCAATTTCCCGTTCAATCAGGAATCCAAAGCCTTTTTTATCAGTATCAAAGTATGATGCAACCTGTGTTGTGGAAGCGTGGGCTCGGTGAGCCGTTCCAAAAGCATCATTGATGTATACATCACCAAGGTTTGCCAGTGCTTTTGCAAAATCCTGATCACCTGATTTTTCTCCTTTATTGAAGCGGGTGTTCTCTAAAACTAAGACCTCACCTGGCTTAAGTCGGGCACTTTTAGCGACGGCTTCCTCACCGATGGTGTCGTTTGCAAATCGTACTGGCCGCTTCAATAGATCAGCAAGATGAGCTACCACATGTCTTAGGGTAAATTTATCTCGATCGATGCTGCCATCTGCTTTGAGTTTCTTGAGTGGTCTCCCTAGATGGGACATCAGAATAACAGAACCACCCTCGTCCAGTACATGTTGAATAGTGGGCAAAGCTTTACGGATACGAGTATCGTCTGTAATGTCAAAATCTGCGTTTAAGGGCACATTAAAGTCGACGCGCATTAAGACCCTGTTTCCTTCAAAATTCATCCGTTTCATGTTAGTGTATTTTCTACATTATCATAGGACCTGCAAAAATAGTATAAAGTACAAAGCGCATGTAGAAGTAACGATCTTTTAATAAAAGCACATTTCATCTTCTGCTTTGGCCACTTACCTTCGCAGGTAAAACATGACCATTAGGATTGCATTATTGGCGCACGATGGTAAAAAAGGCAGAGTTGGTATCTTTTGTCTTGCAGCATAAGGAGCATCTTTGCAGATGAGGACTTGTATACAGCTACCACAGGGAAGCGTATGAGTCAGGCTGGGCTGGTCGTAAGTAGTATTTTGTCTGGATCGGTAGGGGTGATGTTTAAATTGCAGCCATGGTGCCCACTGATCAGTCGGATGTGGTTATCTTATTCAGAGATCCACTGGGAAAGCATGATCATTAACCAGATGTGCAAATGCTGATGCGGATCTGTGACGTACACAATGTACCTTTAGCAACAAATTTTGGAGCTGCCATGTTGATCCTCAGGGGATTCAAGGCTACAGATCCATGACAAGAGAAGATTTCAAAAAAATATCAGATACGCTACCCCGTCAACCGGGTGTTTATCAATACATTGATAGCGAGGATATAGTCCTTTACGTGGGTAAGGCCAAAGATTTGCGTAGTAGACTGAGCTCCTACTTCAATAGCCGGAAGCATCAGATGAATAAGACGCGTGTAATGTTGAAACATGCTCAGCGTATTGATGTCACTGTGGTCGATACAGAAAGTGATGCCTTTCTCCTAGAAAACACATTGATCAAAAAATTTCAGCCGCGATACAATGTGGATCTTAAAGATGGAAAGTCGTACACCTATTTGTGCATTAAAAACGAGCGTTTTCCCAGGGTCTTCTTTACCAGAAAATTGAAAAAGGATGGATCTACCTATTTTGGGCCCTACACGTCCAAATGGCGAGCAAGAATCTTACTTGGTCTCATCAAAGACTTATTCCCTCTACGTACTTGCAATTATCATCTTTCGCCTGGAAATATCGCAGAAGGCAAGTTTAAAGTTTGTCTAGAATACCATATAAAGAACTGCTTTGGACCATGTGTTGGTCTGGAGGAGGAATCGATCTATTTGGAGCGCATTAATCAAGTTAAAAACATTCTCAAGGGTTATTTCAAACCTGTCAAGGACCATCTTCTCCATGAGATGCAGTTGGCGGCAGAGCAGTTGGATTTTGAGCGAGCTCAACGATGGAAAAGTAAAATGATCGCCTTCGAAGACTACCAATCCAAGTCTACCGTGGCCAGCATTCACCTTAAGGACATCGATGTATTTTCCATTGATGTGGAAAATGATGAGGCCCTTGTGCATTATATGAAGGTGGTAAATGGAGCCGTTATCAATACTTATGTGGCCGAGCTGACCCTTAAGATAGCTGAAGATGCCGAAGATCTGCTAGCTTATACAGTGCCTCGCATTCGAGAAAAGTTTAATAGTCAAGCACCGGAGATTGTAGTGCCCATAGAGATAAGTCTTGGAGGTGAAGAGAACATCAAAATTATAGTTCCACAACGTGGCGATAAAAAGAAGCTTCTTGAACTTTCAGAGAAAAACCTGGTGCTTTTTAAGATGCAGAAGCGGAAGGAGCAGCTAAACAGGAAGAATAAGCAAACACATAGCGAACGAATTCTTCGGACCCTGGCTGGAGACCTCCAGATGGATGGACTGCCATATCATATAGAGTGCTTTGACAACTCGAATATGCAGGGGAGCCACCCGGTAGCTTCCTGTGTCGTTTTTCGCAATGCAAAACCAGCCAAAAGAGACTATCGTCACTACAATATTAAGACGGTGGAAGGTCCGGATGATTTTGCTTCGATGGAAGAAGTGGTGTTTAGACGCTATCGTCGCTTGCTGGAGGAGGATCAAGCATTGCCCCAGCTGATCATCATTGATGGAGGTAAGGGACAGCTGAGTTCTGCTGTGAAGAGCTTACAGGAATTGGGTATTGCCGACAAGATTACCATCATCGGCATTGCCAAAAGACTGGAAGAAATCTTTTTTCCGGGAGACTCGGTGCCCTTGTACATCAATAAGAAATCAGAATCCCTGAAGCTTATCCAGCAATTGCGGAATGAAGCACATCGGTTTGCAATCACTTTCCATCGGCAAAAGCGTTCTCAACATTTTACGAGTTCAGAACTCACCTCAATTAAGGGCATTGGCATGAAAACAGCAACCAAATTACTCACTCATTTTAAGTCAGTAAAACGAGTGAAAGAGGCCAGGGAGGAAGATCTATTGCAGGTGGTCGGAAAGGCAGCTACAGCAGCGATAAAAAAACATTTTGAGACGAAGACGCAGTGATAAGGGATTGTTCAATAATAAGTTCCGATTTAGACGATGTTATTTTGAATTTAGAAAAGGCATAAAAAATAAGCATAGTGGAGCTACGTGAGTTTTTTATAACGCAGTATAAATTCAAAAGAACCGGTATAAACAGGGAAGTTATTATTTATCGGTCCCTAAGATCGTCAACATTATAGGAAGAGCCAATGCCATCTAAAGTTGCCTTGACTATTTAGTTCAATAGTAGGAGCGGGTACTTTAAAGACATTAAGGATGCTAAATATGGAGCGTAGCCAGGGGCGAGATGTCGGTATGTGGGTGAAATCAATATCGGGTGACAAATACCATTGGCGCTTTCTTGGGTATTGCTGGCTGGAAAGGGAGTATCGAGCAGCACCTTCCTGCCAGCTATTGGTAGTGCCACCGTAGATATTGTCGGCACCATACCCAATGCTGAGACTTAGCCATTTCGGTAAACTGGAAGACCGAGAGAAGGATGCTGGATTGACGGACAGCCAAATGGTCTGTGCATTGTAGTCTTTGAGATAACGTTCGAGAAGATGGGCACCAAATAGATCATTCGTTCGCTGGTAGAGGGAGCTTTCCTTCGTGCCGTCATCAGAGAGGATGGGTTGCTTGGAATACTTTCTCGGCCACGAAGAAATCTTTAAGCGAAATCGTTGTTCGCTCCAATGCAATTGCTGACTAAGGAACAAAGCAGATCCCAATATATTATATGCCATATCGGGCCAAGACCATCCCCACCTGCTAGAGTGTGCATCCAAGAATTCTACGGTTGTCTGCAGTAAAAGTCCTGAACCAGCTCCTGCCCAGATCGAAGCTTTATCAGGAAGTCCCGCCCATTTGAGACCGTGGTAACAAAACTCAGATTCAAAATAGGTGGTAAATGAGTGGCCAAATTTGTCCATGTTTTCCCACTGCCCGGCATCGTTGAAGAAGTGAAATGACCTGCGATCGAACTCTTTGTACCAGGCCTCATTGAGGCCGATCACCGCAGCACCATAGACAAGCGCCCCAGTACCGGCAATGATCATAAAACGCTCTTTGCGAAAGGTGTCGATATCAACGGATGACTGGGCAAAGAGCGAGGAGGGAGATAGAAATATATTGGAGCTGAAAACAACTAGGCTGGAGCACAAGTAGAACCTACATGACCATTTTTTGCAATATTTAATACCTAACACGTTGTAAATAATAAAGGGTATTTTTGAATAAATACACCTGGTCCATTAATATTGCAATCATACATCATATAAGACAATCTATTTGATCTTAACGCATACCAATTTATGATTTTCAAGAATAGAATCCTTCCCATCATATGCTTTGCAGTGTTTGGATCGACCCTATATGGCCAAGACCTTCATTTCACCCAGTTTAATCTTGCACCACTCACTTTTAACCCGGCATTAAGTGGTGCATTTTATGGTACTGTTCGCATTGGTGGTGTATATCGTGATCAATGGGGATCTTCATATTCTACACCGGCTTTCTATGTAGATTCTCCAATACTAAGGGGTTTTAGAAAATTAGACTGGATCGGAGTTGGGCTGTCTGTGACTTCAGACAAAGGAACTGCAGAATATGTGCCGTTTCAATCGGGTGGCGGTAGTCAAGGTCATACCGGCACGCTGTCCACAGGAGGCGCACTGGGATCCATCGCTTATCATTTTTCACTTGATGACAAACGCAATACAGTTATTGCGCTCGGTATCCAGGGTGGTACGCTGGCCCGAAAGGTGCGCGATGAATTCGAATTTGAAGATCAATTGCTGAATGGGGGTGTTTCGATGGACATGTTGCCGACCGATATGAATGATTCTAAGAGCATCCTTGATGTTTCTGCCGGGTTGACGCTAACCAGTAAAACTGTGGGAGAATCCTACTTGCGCGTCGGCGTTAGCACCATGCACATTAATCGGCCGAGGACATCGATTTTGGGGAGTGGAGGTGGAAAGTTGCCCATGCGGATTGTTGGATATGGTACCTACCACTGGGATGTAAATGAAAAATTTCTTGTGTTACCTTCTGTACTTTACCAGACCATGGGCCCAGCAAGTGAACTGTCTATGCAAGGAATGGCTGGATATAAAATGCCCAAAGAGAATCTGATCTTGAAAGGAGGGCTCGGTTATCGGGTTGGCGATGCGTTGGCCATATTAGTTGGCGCTGATTATAAAGACGTGAGGGTAGGCCTGAGTTATGACATCAACGCCTCTGAACTAAGTTCACCCAATAGTTCGTTTGAAATAGGGGTAGCTTACATCGCTAAGATCTATAAGCGTCCCAAAGTCGATCCAGTCATATTCTGTCCACGGTTTTAATAATTTGAATGATGACTTTAGAAAGAGTTTGCTACATCTGCTGTTTTTACTTGATGGTCTCTGTGCTCGTAGCACAGCCGCTCTCTGAGATACCCTACGCGTACAAACTAGAGGCTGCAGATACAGCTTTTGCGAGACAGGATTATTACAATGCCGTTGAATTGTACGAAGAATGCTATCGCGAGACCAGAGAACCAGAGATCGCCAGAAAGATAGCCTACTCACACGACCGGATGCGTGACTACAAACGTGCCGAACGATGGTATCAGCGCCTCATACAAAGGGATACCGGCTATGCCTTTGCCGACTTTCACTTTGAGTATGGACGGTTGCTGAAGAAAAATGCCAAATACGACCGCGCTGAAACTGTTTTTAACGATCTACAAGCTAGCGGTAAAGTGCCCAGATTGAGGGATCGCATTGAGTCGGAGTTGGTGGGTGTCGAATTGGCCCGAAGGCTGAAAACCCCAGATGATATCTTGGTGGAAAGCATTGGAAATAAAGTCAACACAAGAAATTCAGACGCAGCGCCAGCAGTTGACCTAGATGGTAACTTGTACTATGTGGCCTTTGATTCAGATGAAATCATAAAGGTTACCAACAAAAGTGATGACTACCATGCCAAGATATATAGAGCTCGTCGCGATAGTAAAGGCAAATTTCAAAAGGGGAAACCTATAGCAGATAAGATTAACCGACCAGGCTTTCATAATAGTCATGTTGCCTTCTCCAAAGATGGAGAACGCCTGTATTTCACCCGTGCCATTGCCAAGGGTGGAGAGATCGTCATATCAGATCTATACTACTGCGACAAGGAAGGGCGTGGCTGGGGAGCGCCACAACGCATATCCTCACTAAATGGTGATTTTGTTTCGAAACATCCCAGTGTGGGAGAGCTATTTGGCTCAGAGGTGCTCATTTTTTCTTCCAATCGACCTGGCACACTCGGGGGGCTTGATTTATTCTACGCCCCTATTAAACGCGACGGGACATTTGGCCTACCTGTAAATCTAGGAGAAGCCATAAATACTGGGGGAGATGAGATTACACCGAAATACCATGAACGTATGCTTTACTTTAGCACAGATGGACATCCTACCATTGGAGGCTTTGATATCTACCGATCCGAGTGGGATGGTAGTGCGTTATTGCCTGCTGAACATATGGGCAAGGGAATAAATACATCAGTAGATGACTTGTACTACACACCTGGTGATGATGAAGCCGGATTCCTCGTATCAAATCGTGATGGGACCCGCTCGCTGAAGAGCAAGACTTGTTGCGATGACATTTTCACTTTTGAGAAGAAGACCATTATTCTAAAATTGCTAGCCTCCGTATTTGATAAAGTCACAGAAGATTCACTACTGGGTGCAACCATTGAAATGTTTACCAAGGTCGGTGAAGAACTTAGTCTTCCGGACGTGCAAAAAAATGAGGAAGGAAATGACTTTGACTTTGCCGTTGATCCCGATAAGGCCTATCAGGTCATTGTTAGTAGGCCGGGATACTATTCTGACACTGCAGAGTTTAATACAGTAGGAGTTAATGTCTCTAAGAATTTTAGAGGCACCTTCAAGTTGGTACCATTGCCTAAAGAAGAGAGCGATATACCCGAGAGTGAGGTGCTAACGAGATTTGAACCCATCCGATTAAACAATATCTACTATGACCTAGATGATGATCAGATACTGCCCGACGCTGAGCAGGATTTGGACTTCATCTATGATTTGATGATCAAGTATCCGGAGATGGTCATTGAACTGTCAAGTCACACCGATGCTCGTGCCTCCGACGCCTACAACTTGGATTTATCACAACGACGAGCAAATTCTGCCAAAAAATATCTGGAAGTCAGGGGTGTTGATGGGGTAAGAATCAAACCGGTGGGATATGGTGAAAAGAAGATTTTGAATAAATGTGTCGATGGTGTCCAATGTACCGAGGCTGAACATCGTCTGAATAGGCGTACTGAATTCACCATTATTGAAGGGCCACAGACGATCGAAGTAGAACGCAGGGTAAACAAAAAGGCTCCTCAGCGCATGGAAGACAAAAAGGAGACTTCCGAGGATGACGGAGGCTCAGCCAGCCTCAATCCAGGGATACCAAAGCTGGAATTTGAAAGGACAGAACTTGATCTGGGATCGATTCGACAAGGTCAAAAAAAAAAAGAAGTACTCTTCTTCACAAATACCGGAACAGCTGATCTAATCATCGAAATTGCATCTGCATGTGAGTGCACTGAACTCGATTGGCCCAGGGATCCGATCAAGCCGGGCGAGCAAGGTAAAATAGACATCGTCTATGACAGCGCGGAGAAAGAAGGATTGCAAGAGGTGACGGTAGATGTGTTTGCCAACACCGAACCACTGGTTACCCAAGCGTTTTTCAAGGTATTTGTAGCAGTGGAAGATCAATAGACCGCTAGTGGATTGTAGCACTCAAATTAAGTATATCAGTTGATTTCTTTTGCACCAACTCATCATCATCAATATCCTTACGTAGCTTCGGCTATGTGCGGTATTGCTTCTTTGATTTGGCACAAAACAATTTCAATTGATACTACTCATCTGAATGTTACAGTCCACTAGTTTACTGGTTGGCATGAACGACATCATTGCTTATGCTCTGGACTTAGGCTGGTTACAATGGCTTGCGGTGTTTTTTAACATTGGCTACGTGGTCCTTGCCGCAAAGCAAAACATTTGGTGTTGGCCAGTTAGTATCGTGGGAGTGACCATCTTGTTTTTTATCCTTTTGGATGAGCGTTTATACTCGGACGCCACCCTGCAAGTCTTTTATGTGGTGATGTCCATCTATGGGTGGAGCACATGGTCACAGCGCAGCCCGGAACTTAAGCGTTCCATAAAAACCATTGAGGCGAGCGTCCACTTTCGCACACTAGCTATCGGAATTTTAATGACCATCCTCTTGGGATGGTTTTGGCGTTTGTTTGGAGCTGCGATGCCCTTTATCGATGCATGCACTACTGCTTTCAGCATATTGGCCACTTTCATGGTTGCTGAAAAAATCTTGTCTAATTGGATTTATTGGATCATCATTGATGCGATTTCAATCATGGTATATTGGATTCGTGACATCCCCCTGATAGCACTACTATTCGTCATCTATGTGGTACTGGCCATCTTTGGATATAGAAGTTGGAAAAGGCAGTTTGAGATGCAAGTTTCACAATCGTAGAATGCCTTTTATTTAGATTAGATCTAAATAATTGGCACAGTTTAAAACGGGAAGGGTTATCTAAAAAGCTTTATATATTTGCGCTGAATTTGGTATAGGCCTTTGAGGCTATGCTCAATCATCAAATAAAGTGGCAAATCGAATCCTTAATCTCTCTATTAAAACGCTGTTTTTGAGTGTATTACCGACCGGGCTGCTGCTTGCCCAAACCAATACCGGAAGCAATATGAGTTATATAATTTTGATCTTAATTGCTGCCATTATCTTTCTCGCAGCGGTCTACATTGTAACAGAAAATTTGATTGATATCAGTGCCGCTAAAAGCGGTACATCTGTTTCGGGTGGTAGTTCTGGACTTCTGAAACCCAAGGCTCCCAAATATGTGGACGGACCCTTTGTCCAATTGAAGAAGGGGCACGATATAAACTTGGAGGGGAAGATCTTATCTGATGAAGTAGCGGATGTCTCCGTATCTACATATGCCATTCAGCCACCAAATTTCGTGGGCATGTCACCCATTCCCAAATTGACGGTTGACCAGGGGGATGAAGTCAAAGCTGGTGATCAAATCTTTTTTGACAAGAAACGCCCGGCAATTAAATATGTAGCACCTGTCAGCGGAGAAATTGTAGCGATCAACCGGGGAGAAAAACGTTCGATTGCCGAGGTGGTCATATTAGCGGACAAAGAACAACAATATCGCGCTTTAGATAGCATCGATCTGGATACGATCTCCAGGGATGATCTGGTTGCATTCTTGCTGGATTGTGGCGCTTGGCCCATGATTCGCCAACGCCCTTTTAATATTGTAGCTGACGAAAAAATCGTACCCACAAATATTTTCATTTCCACATTTGATACGGCTCCATTGGCACCAGACCTTTCTATTGCTGTGAAAGGAAACGAGCAAGCTTTCGCGACTGGTATTAAGTTGCTATCCAAGCTCACCACGGGTGATGTCCACCTAGGCCTTAGCGCCAATGGTAAGGCCCCAACTGCAGAGATATTTGGAAATGTTGATCATACCAAGAAGCATTGGTTCGCCGGACCACATCCTGCAGGAAATGTAGGTGTGCAGATACACCATATAAAACCTGTAAGCGCCGCTTCGCCAGCTTGGACATTGGGGGTACAAGAAGTCATTACGCTAGGAAAACTCATCAACGCCAGTCGATTTGATGTATCCAGAATCGTGGCCATCACGGGAGAATCCGTGGTAAAGCCCAAGTATGTACGAGTGATACAAGGAGCGAAGATAAGTGACTTGTTGGCAGATCAACAGGTACCAGATGATGCTAGATGCATCTCGGGTGATGTGCTTGCTGGTACGAGAAAACTGCCAGAAGGTTTTCTGAATTACTATGACGACCAGCTGACGGTGATTCCAGAAGGTAAGCACTTTCAGCTTCTTGGATGGCTGACTCCTTTCAAGATGCAACCAACGGTATCGAAGGCCCTCCCTGCCTATTACCTAAATAGCACGTTTAAGGTCGATACCAATACCTACGGTGAAGAACGGGCTTTTGTAGTCACTGGGCAATATGAACGTATGCTGCCCATGGACATTTACCCTCAGCACCTAATGAAAGCTATTTTGATACGTGATTTTGAGAAAATGGAAGGCCTGGGTATTTATGAGTTGGTTGAAGAAGATGTTGCACTCTGTGAATTTGCTTGCACATCTAAGCAACCCCTTCAGCACATTTTGAGATCGGGCTTGAACGTCATGTTAGAGCAAGGTTAAGATCAAAAAGGATTATGAGCAAACTCTTAGAATTCGTTAAACGTATAGAGCCCAAGAAAGGCACATTCGCACATACTGTCTACGACGGCTTTTTCACATTACTATATACACCAGATGAAGTAACTCATGGCGGAACCCACATCAAGGATGGGGTTGATCTCAAACGTACCATGGTTATGGTCGTCATTGCGCTACAGCTCTGCTATGTATTTGGCACCTATAATATCGGGCACCAACATTTTGTGGCTTTAGGTGCCTATGAGGGTTTCTTAGATGGATTCCACCTTAAGCTGTTTTTTGGTTTGGGTAAGCTCCTTCCGATCTTCATTGTAACCCATGTGGTGGGACTTGCTATTGAATTCTATTACGCTTACAAGAAAGGTCATGGTATCGAAGAGGGCTTTTTGGTCTCTGGAGCATTGATTCCATTAATTATGCCACCAGATCTACCGCTATGGATTCTTGCCATCTCGGTTGCTTTTGCCGTCTGGATTGGTAAGGAAGCATTTGGCGGTACAGGAATGAATATTTGGAACATAGCCCTGCTGGCTCGTGTTTTTGTGTTCTTTGCCTACCCTACTACTATTTCGGGCGATCAAGCTTGGGTAGCTGGTGTGACGAGCACTACTCCTGGAGGAGAGGCCATTTATGGATGGTATCATAACCTCTGCAACGGCATATTTGAAATGTTTGGAGCGGCCACATTTGAGGCGAGTGCCAAGGTCGTGGATGGATTTACCGGAGCGACGCCACTGATACTGGCCTATCAGGGAGGCTGGGATGCCGTGACACAAGTGTATTCTGAAAGTCAGATGTGGTGGGGAGCAATTCCAGGTTCAATTGGAGAAACCTCAAAACCTTTAATCCTTTTGGGTGCTCTCCTGTTAATATCCCTGGGAATTGGGAGTTGGAGAATTATGGTGAGTATGATTTTCGGTGCGGCAGTGATGAGCCTACTATTAAATCTCTGGGATGCAACTCCATTTATGACGGTACCATGGTACTATCAGTTTTGGATGGGAAGTTTTTGGTTTGCGATGGCTTTTATGGCTACGGATCCAGTAACTGCAACATCCACGAATCGAGGTAAATGGATTTACGGATTTTTAATCGGATTCATTGGCATTATCATTCGAGTACTGAATCCAGCATATCCCGAGGGATGGATGTTGGCGATATTATTATTGAATACTTTTGCCCCATTGATAGATCATTATATCCTCCAGTCGAACATTAATAAAAGACTTAAACGTGCATAGTACAAGATACATCGTCACATTTGTTATTATTCTCACTGCAGTCGTAGCATTGGTTCTGTCTCTTATGGCAACGGGCCTAAAACCTATACATGACCGCAATGAAGCGATTTACAACAAGAAGGCAATAATTTCGGCTATCGAAACTGATTTAGGGATGGCTGTAAACGACCTCAGTGGTGAGGAAATTCAGTCCATTTTTGATGAAAAGATCAAGCAAGTTGTCGTTGATGACGAGGGAAATGTTTTGGATGGCATACAGGCTGAGGATGTTGACATGGCTAAGGAAAAGAAGAAACCAGTTCCGGAGCGAAAATTTCCCATTTATGTATATGATGCCCCGGATGGAAAGATATACATCGTCAGTGTAAGAGGTAGTGGTCTCTGGGATGAAATTTGGGGCAACATAGCTTTAGAAGATGACTTCAACACAGTAGCTGGTGCTGCATTTGATCATAAGGGGGAGACACCAGGATTAGGTGCAGAGATTAAAGACAATCCAAATTTTGCCGATCAGTTTGAAGGAAAGAAGTTGTATGGTGAGGGAGGTGAGTTCACTTCCATAGCAGTCGTCAAGAATGGTGCATCAGGCGTTCATCAGGTTGATGGCATTAGTGGCGCAACAATAACAGGAAATGGTGTGGAAGATATGCTTGAGCTAGGTATTAAGTATTATGAGCCTTACTTTGAAAAGATCGGAAAAGCAAATTGATCCTCTGACAAGCGAAAGAATTTCATAAAAGGAAAACTTTGATTTGAGACATGGCGGAGACAGCAGTACAACAACCGGCAATAAAAGAGAGAGAGCCGCTCTTCGGGCCTAAGGAAAAGCGCCTCATAACCGACCCTTTAAATGATAACAATCCCATCACAGTACAAGTATTGGGGATCTGTTCGGCACTGGCAGTTACTACGTTGGTCTATCCATCGGTGGTGATGGCCATTGCTGTTGTTTTTGTCACCGCCTTTTCCAGCCTATTCACTTCCTTACTGAGGAAGAGTATTCCCAAGCAGGTTCGTATGATCGTTCAGCTGGTCATCATTGCCACATTGGTTACAGTTGTCGAGCTAACCCTTAAAGCATTGAATTACGAGGTGTATAAGCAGCTTTCGGTTTTTATCGGCTTAATCATAACCAACTGCATTGTAATGGGCCGATTGGAGGCTTTCTCAATGGCTAATAAACCCTGGCGGTCTTTCTTAGATGGTATTGGAAATGGCTTGGGATATGGAGCCATATTGATTATTGTTGCACTCTTTCGCGAACTACTTGGCAAAGGAACTTTGTTTGCCGGTAGTCCACTCGCTTGGAAAATTATTGGTCCATCTGCAGAATTTATGTTGGATACCAGCAGTATCGGTTGGTTGGGTTGGTATCAGAATAATAATCTAATGGTACTCTCCGCAGCAGCGATGTTCGTTATCGGCTTACTGATTTGGGCCCACCGAAGTTGGAATCCGAAGTTGGTAGATGTCTCATAATTGGAAAAGTAAAGAAAATATGGATCTCATAAATATATTTATCAAGTCGGCCTTTATTGAAAATTTGGTACTCACCTATTTCTTAGGAATGTGTTCGTACCTGGCAGTTTCGAAAACAGTAAAGACGGCTTTTGGACTTGGTCTTGCAGTGATTTTTGTATTGGGAATTACTATGCCCATTAATTGGCTGATTACTACCTACTTGCTCAGTGAGGGGGGGTTGTTGGGCATGGACTTGACTTTTCTTAGGCTGATATTATTTATCGCTGTCATTGCTTCGATGGTACAGTTGGTGGAAATGGTGATTGAAAAATTTTCTCCATCCCTATATAATTCATTAGGCATTTTTCTACCCCTGATAACGGTGAATTGTGCCATACTGGGCGGCTCCCTATTTATGGTCTCGAAGGAGTACAATTTTGCTGAGTCCGTGGCATTTGGATTAGGTGGCGGTTTTGGATGGTTTCTTGCCATCATTGCCATTGCTGCGATTCGAGAAAAGATAAAATATTCAAATATTCCTGCGCCATTAAGGGGTTTGGGAATTGCATTTATTATTACCGGTTTAATGGGGCTGGCATTTCTAAGCTTGCTTGGAATCGATCCTGCTGCACTATAGCCGTTGATGTTGTAAAAAGATTGAACTGGATATGATCATTTTAATGTCTTTCATACCAATTATCTGGGCCATTGTGGTTTTTTCCGCTGTGATACTAGCCCTGTCTTTCATGTTAATATTTGCTAGAAAGAGATTGGTGCCCCAAGGTAACGTGCGTATTGTAATTAATGGAGATGAAGAGAATCCATTACTGGTATCTCCAGGTAGTTCCTTATTATCTGCCCTTTCTGACAAGAATGTTTTCCTTCCATCTGCCTGTGGCGGCGGTGGTACTTGTGCCATGTGCGAATGCCATGTGGAAGCTGGAGGGGGTGATGTACTGCCTACGGAGCTTAACCACCTTACGCGAAAAGAAGTTAGTGAGAACAAGAGGCTGGCGTGTCAGGTGAAAGTAAGGGAGGATATGGAGGTAAAGGTGCCGGAGGAAATCTTTGGCATCAAGAAATGGGAATGCGAAGTGGTCTCCAATCGAAATGTGGCATCTTTCATTAAGGAATTTGTGGTTAGGCTTCCTGAAGGTGAGACCTTGGATTTTCGATCTGGAGGATATATTCAAATCGATGTACCCAAGATAAAAGTTGACTTTAAGGACTTTGATATCAGACCGCTGCCAGATGATCCGGCAGGTGATGATAAGTTTAAATCTGAGTGGGATAAATTTCAGCTCTGGGATCTAAGCATGAAAAATGATGAACCGCAGTTTAGGGCATATTCTATGGCCAACCATCCAGCTGAGGGCAACATCGTGAAATTAAATATTCGCATCGCTACCCCCCCTTGGGATCGCAATGCCAATGGTGGGAAAGGCGGATGGATGGACGTTAACCCCGGCGTTTGCTCCAGCTATGTATTTGGTTTGAAACCTGGCGATAAGGTTACAATCTCTGGCCCATACGGTGAGTTTTTCATTAAGGATTCGAAGAAGGAGATGCTCTACATTGGTGGTGGAGCTGGAATGGCACCCCTGCGCAGTCATTTATTTCACTTATTTCAGACTGAAAAGACACGTGATCGCAAAGTGACCTATTGGTACGGTGGTCGATCATTACGCGAATTATTCTACACTCCAGATTTTAGGGAAATAGAACAGGAGTTCGACAACTTCAAATATAATATTGCACTTTCTAATCCACTTCCTGAAGACAACTGGGATGGATATGAAGGCTTTATCCATCAGGTGGTGTTGGACAATTATTTATCCAAACACCCCGAACCAGAGGAGATTGAATACTATTTATGTGGACCTCCTTTGATGCTACAAGCTTGCCTGAAAATGTTTGACGATTTGGGTGTGCCGGAAGAAAATATCGCTTTTGATGATTTCGGTAGCTAGGCTTTGAAATTCTAAGGACGATATACTTGTTCCTGAATAAGCTACATTGGGGAAATTCAGAGCATCTCGCCATGCTATTATCAGATCCCTTGCGACCATGTTCTAGCATAAGGTATCTTTTAGGCTCTCACTGATTACTATTGGTTTCTACATTGTTCCTTGTTATTTATGTTTAGCAGTTGAGCATCATCTGGTTATGGATGACTTCCTACGTCTTGTCGGAAGACAAGAATTGAGCCGACCCGATAGAGGCTAAGTTCATTACTTTTGAGGTATATTCGTAGGATCTTTAAACCACTAAATCGGGTTTATTGCGAACATGAATCCCCCGAGCAGATATCTAGTCACTTCCGCCTTGCCCTATGCCAATGGTCCATTGCATATTGGCCATCTTGCGGGTGCGTATCTACCAGCAGATGCTTTTGTTAGATACCTTAGGTTGTCAGCCAAGGATGTAGTGTATATATGTGGTTCTGATGAACACGGAGCAGCCATCACCATACGGGCACTCAGAGAAGACACTACTCCGCAAGCAATAGTAGAAAAGTATCACAAGATGATCAGCGAAGCCTTCGAGCACATGGGCATTTCGTTTGACATTTATCACCGTACTTCGGCAAAGATCCATCACGAGACTTCACAAGACTTCTTTCAGAAGCTATATGATAATGGATCTTTCATTGAGAAGGAAAATGATCAGTTCTTTGATGCTGAAGCTGGTCAATTTTTAGCAGATCGGTACATCATTGGTACTTGCCCTAAATGTGGACATGACGAAGCTTATGGAGATCAGTGCGAAAATTGCGGATCTACATTAAGTCCTACTGAACTCATCAAACCTAAATCGACCATTAGCGGTAGTACACCAATACTGAAAAAGACCAAACATTGGTATTTACCATTGGAGCAACATGAAGACTGGTTACGGAGCTTCATCAGTGAGGGATTGTTGGATGGAGAGCAACATCACTACCCCGACGAGTGGAAAAAACATGTAGTGGGTCAATGTAAATCATGGCTTGATGCAGGTCTCCAACCCAGAGCCATTACCAGAGACCTTGACTGGGGTGTAGATGTACCGCAACAGATTGACGGTGCGAAGGGGAAGAAGCTCTATGTATGGATGGATGCACCGATCGGTTATGTATCGGCCACCAAACAATGGGCGAAAGACCACGGAAAGAATTGGGAGGAGTATTGGAAGGACGATGATACGGCACTCGTACATTTTATTGGAAAAGATAACATCGTATTTCACTGTTTGATATTTCCAGTTATTCTAAAGCAATACGGGTCTTTTAATCTACCCATTAATGTGCCTGCCAATCAGTTTGTAAACCTAGAAGGCAGAAAGGTTTCTACCTCAAAAGGCTGGGCTGTTTGGATAAATGATTACCTCAAAGATTTTCCAAATAGGCAAGACGAATTGAGATATTACTCCTTTAAGATCATGCCGGAGCAACGTGACAGCGATTTCACATGGAAGGGATATCAAGAAGCAGTAAATAATGAGCTGGTAAACAATCTGGGCAACTTCATACATCGGGTACTGGTCCTTACGAATAAATACTACAATGGTGTAGTGCCTGTTTTTGATGAAAGCATTTCAATCAATGCTCCCCAAGAGTCTGGATTACCTACTTGGCACGATTCGGAACTATTGGACCTCTTCGACAAACTTCATGATCTACGCAGCTATTTGAAGTCTTTCGATTTTCGATCTGCGCTAAAGACGTTGATGGAAGTTTCCTCAATCGGTAATCAAATGCTGCAACTTAATGAGCCATGGAAGCACGAGAAAACAGATCCTGACACTGTCAAGGTCGTGATGAATTTGGGATTGCAATATGTGACTGCCATTAGCGTGGTGCTAGACATCTTCATGCCTTTCTCTTCCAAGAAATTGCGCAGCATGCTCAGCTTAGCACCCATTCAAGAAAAGGGAGAATTCGTGGATATCATGGATGCACTTTCTGAAGGAAAGCACTTGATCCAGGCTGGGCATAAAATAAACAAAGCTCAACACTTGTTTTCCCGAATCGATGACGGAGATATTGCTGCTCAGATAAGCAAACTCAAAGCCACTGAGGGAGCCAAGGAAGAAAATGAAGTGGCGGAAGGAGACATGAAGCCAACAGCTTCTTTTGATGATTTTAGCAAGTTAGACTTGCGTACCGGCACCATCATTTCTGCTGAGAAAGTTGAAAAGACGGATAAGCTGTTAAAGATCTTGGTGGATTTAGGATTTGAAACACGTACGGTCGTTTCGGGAATCGCAGAGACCTACGATCCGGAAGAGCTGAAGGGGCAGGAGATTGTTATGATTGCTAATTTGGCGCCTCGAAAAATCAGAGGTGTGGTGTCAAAGGGTATGATCCTGCTCGCTGAAGATGGCAATGGAAAGCTAGGTTTTGTAAGTGCCCCAAAGGGTTGGGCCAAAGGGGAAGTGGTAAGATGAGCCGCCGATGGTGGATCATGGGATCCTCGGTCTTTGCGGTTGTCTTTACCCTATCCACCTACCTCTTAATTAGCCGCCAGTTAGACCAGAAACTTTGGGGACATCTGCCGTTATTCCAGTTTTCAGCCGCCTGGCTATTGTTCTTTTTTTTGACTAGTGGAAGGACGCTTACGACGAGGCCCGGAATTAAGAATTATGGATTGGCCACTTGTTCTGCGCTCTTACTGACATTGGGATTTCCCCCTTTCCCCTTTCCCTTTCTCATGTTGGGTGCTTTTGTGCCACTACTGGTTGCATTACATCGCACCCATGGCTTGAGGCAAAAGTTTGTAATGCTACTTCACGCTTTCCTACTTTGGAATATCTGGGCCACATTTTGGGTGGCAAATACGGCCTACGCTGCAGGCATATTCGCCAATGTGGTCAATGCACTTCTTATGACCTTACCGGTCCTATTATTTTCCATGATCGTACGCCGATTGGGTGCATCTGTAGGCCTCGTGGTGTTTGTCAGCACCTGGATTGCATTTGAATTTTTGCATATGCGCTGGGAGCTGTATTGGCCTTGGCTTACTTTGGGCAATAGTCTATCTAGCATGCCATTCGGCATCCAGTGGTATAGCTATGTCGGCACTCTCGGTGGATCGTTGTGGATCTTAGTGAGCAACCATCTGGGCTATACACTATATGATAGTGGTAATTGGAAGAGTGCAAGTAGGTGGTCAGTGCTCTTATGTTGGCTCTTGATTCCGTTCATTATTTCTGTGATCACCTATGCCAACTGTGAGGATCAGGGTGAAACCATAGAGGTGGTCAGCATTCAACCCAATTTGGAACCCCATTATGAGAAATTCACCTATTCTCCAGATCGTATTGTTGATCGCTTTATCAAGCTATCAGCCAGTGCAGTAAGGGATTCGACAGATTATCTTTTGTTCCCGGAAACCAGTTTTTCCAGAGTAAACTTGGATCGTCCATATGATAATCCTTCCATGAGATCACTTCGATCTTACCTGCAGGAGTTTCCAAGGCTTAAGTTAGTGACAGGACTTGATGGATATCGAATTTTACAAGATTCCATGGATCTGGCCAGACCCACTACTAGACCTGTGCGAACATCCAGTGGTGAAACGGTTTATTTGGAAGCTTATAATTGTGCCATCCAAATGAATACTTCGGGCAAATTGCAAGAGAGCTATAAGGCTATGTACGTACCAGGAGCCGAGTATTTCCCCTTTCAAAAGCTGCTTTTTTTCTTACAACCCCTTGTAGACCGGTTGGGTGGAACCAGTTACGGATACCGCATTCGTTCTAAGTTCGATCTGTTTTCTTCGGAACAGACAGAGATTGCACCCTCGATCTGCTACGAATCGATTTTTGGCGAATTTACTAGTCGTTTCATAGCCAAGGGTGCTCAAGCAATATTCATCATGACCAATGATGGTTGGTGGGACAATACCTCTGGCCACAAGCAGCATGCAGCCTATGCAAGGTTGCGGGCTATTGAAAGTAGGCGAAGCATTGCTCGTTCGGCAAATATGGGTACCTGTTGTTTCATCAATCAACGTGGTGATTCCTTGCAGGCCACAGCATATGGAGAACCAGGTGCCATTCGCGGAAAAATTGCGCTGAATGATGCCATGACTTTTTATACGAAATGGGGAGATGTACTCGGACGAGTATCAGTGTTTATTGCTATCCTTATGCTGCTGCGAGCTGTGGTCAAGAAGATGGTTCCTTAGATTATATTACCATGATGCGTTGTAGTCAAACTGCCATTTGAATGGCTTATCTATGGTTGGTCTGGGCAACTTATCCTACATTAGATATTCGTTGAGAAAATGTCCTTATGAGGAATGAATTTGTTGCTTTTGCTATTCTATCGGTTCTGTTAGTCGTGGGCATTGCGTACTATGTTTGGCCGCCTATGTGGTGGACATTTGTATTGCTCGGGCCACTGCTGTTGCTTGGGCTTTACGACATGTTTCAGGCTCGACATGCCGTCATGCGAAATTTTCCCATTCTCGGTCGAGGACGGTACATTATGGAAGATTTACGTCCCAAAATGTATCAATACTTCATTGAATCGGATACCAGTGGCCGGCCGATTAATAGAATAAGTCGCAGCATCGTCTACCAGAGGGCTAAGCAGGTCTTAGATACAACCCCCTATGGTACCCAACTTGATGTGTATGAGGAGGGCTATGAGTGGATCAATCACAGCATTGGATCCAAGCATATTGAACCAGGGCAAGCACAACCTCGGGTGCGTATTGGTGGGGCAGAATGTACCAAGCCCTATAGTGCGAGTGTGCTCAATGTCTCAGCAATGAGTTTCGGCTCGCTCAGTAAAAATGCCATTTTGGCCCTCAATGGAGGTGCAAAGATTGGCCAATTTGCGCATAATACAGGGGAGGGCGGGCTGAGTCCCTACCATCTTCAGCATGGTGGAGACATCATCTACCAATTTGGTACAGGTTATTTTGGATGTAGAGATATGGCTGGTAATTTCTCACCAGATCTATTTGCCAAGTGTGTGGAGGATGAGCATGTCAAGATGGTCGAGTTGAAGCTTTCGCAAGGTGCTAAACCTGGCCATGGCGGGATCCTTCCGGCTAAGAAAAATACGCGAGAGATTGCTCGAATTAGGGGCGTAGTACCGGGTACAGATGTACTTTCCCCTCCTTCGCACACCGCTTTTACATCACCCTTGGAATTAGTGGAATTTATCCAGAGTCTTCGAGGGTTGTCATTTGGAAAACCGATCGGGTTCAAATTATGTATCGGGTGGCGAAGCGAGTTTTTGGCGATCTGCAAGGCCATGGTAAAATTGGATATTTATCCAGATTTTATTGCCGTCGATGGTGGAGAAGGAGGAACAGGAGCTGCGCCACTAGAATTTACTAATTCTGTAGGCATGCCTTATCGTGATGCAGTGGCTTTTGTTCACAATGCACTTTTTGGTTTCGGCATCCGGGATAAAATTAAAATCATTGCATCCGGGAAGATCATTTCAGGTTTTGACATCGTGAAGAGCCTGGCACTAGGAGCAGACTTATGTTACAGTGCACGCGCCATGATGTTGGCACTGGGGTGCATTCAGGCACTAGAGTGCAATAAAAACAATTGCCCAACAGGCGTGGCCACACAAGATCCCGAACTCGTTGCTGGTCTGTCGGTGTCAGATAAAAAAGTAAGGGTGGCCAACTATCATCGTCAGACTGTACGGAGTTTGATGGAGTTGATATCAGCGAGTGGTTTGGAGTCACCAGATCAAGTAAGTCGATATTTAATCCACCGCCGGATCAGCCCACTCGAAGTTAGGACCTATGCAGAAATTTATCCCTATATCTCTAGGGGCTCGCTGCTATATGAAGGTTCGATACCTCCCCATTTTGACCGGGATATGGCTATGGCCAGTCCAGAGAGTTTTTTACCTCGTTTTGTAGAAGTCAACTGACTCATGAAGGGCATATACCGACATTGGTACTTCTTGATCATTTCCCTCGGTGCCTGCACATCTTCAGGTCCCTCTCCAGCTGATCTCGTCATTAAGAATGGCACGTTTGCAACGATGAGCAACCTGACAAACGTTCAGGCAATTGCCATCGCTGATGGTAAGATTGTAGCAATTGGAGACACGAATGCATTGGATCTTTACGAATCTGAAAAGACCAAAGTGCTAGATGCGCAGGGAGCTTTTATAATGCCTGGCTTTATTGAGGCTCACGGCCATTTTTCGGGCCTGGGAAGTAAACTGCAAGACCTTGATTTTAGTGGTGCCGAAAATTGGGATGAGATTGTCAATGTAGTCTCCATAGCAGCCCAAAAAGCAGACAAGGGACATTGGATTATCGGGAGGGGATGGCATCAAGAAAAATGGGAATCCGCTCCAGAGAGGAATCTATACGGCTACCCTTTTCATGATGAGTTGTCTACAGTTTCTCCTTCTAATCCCGTCCTATTGTATCATGCTTCTGGTCATGCTGTATTCGCAAATGAGGCAGCCATGCAGCAGGCTGGCATCACGTTGGAAACGATCGATCCAAACGGTGGTGCCATTCTCAGATCAAGGGAAGGTAGAGCCATTGGTGTTTTTGAAGAAACGGCAGCTGCTCTAATCGGAGCAGCATATGAGAGATATCTCGACACCCAATCTGAGACACAACTTTTAGCGAAATGGAAGGAAGGAATTGAACTAGCTCAGGAAGAATGTCTGACTAAAGGCATTACCAGCTTTTACGATGCTGGATCAACCCTGGAGATCATTGAACGCTATCGCACTTTTGCTGAGTCAGACCAATTGGATATTAGGCTATGGGTGATGATTCGGCAAAGTGCCCAATCCTTACAATCCGAATTGGGCCGTTTTCCATGGCTGGGATTAGGTGATAACTTCCTGACGGTGCGGGCAATCAAGACAGCCGTCGATGGCGCATTGGGATCTTATGGCGCATGGTTGCTCAAACCGTATCATGACAAACCGGATTTCGTCGGTCAAAATACCGTGCCGTTGCAAGAGGTGGAGGCACTCGCCACAATGGCCTTGAAGCATGACCTCCAGCTTTGTGTACATGCGATCGGTGATCGTGCAAACCACGAAACACTTAATATTTTTGAGCGGTACTATGCCCTGGCTGGCCAACCTAGTGATCTGCGATGGCGCATTGAACATGCCCAACATTTGCACCAGCAAGATATCCCTAGATTTAATAAGATCGGAGTTATCGCAGCCATGCAGGGTATACATTGTACATCAGATGCACCTTTTGTAGAAAAGCGATTGGGATTTGAGCGGTCACGAGTTGGGGCGTACCCTTGGCGATCACTACTTGATGCTGGGGCCATTATTGCAAACGGTACGGACGCACCAGTCGAAGATGTCGACCCAATTGCTTCCTTTTATGCTTCAGTCACGCGGAAATATCCCGGTCGAGTGGAGCCATTCTTTGCCGCTCAATCGATGACCCGCATGGAAGCACTTAGATCGTATACGTTGGATGCCGCCTATGCCGGTTTTGAAGACCATATCAAAGGCTCCATAGAAACAGGGAAGTTGGCTGATTTGACCATCTTAGATAAAAACCTTTTAACTTGCTCTGAGCAGGAAATCCTGCAAACGCATGTTCTATATACGATCGTGGGAGGAGAAATAAAATATCAATTACCATAAAGTAGCACATTAGATGAAGCTAGGATTTGTATCAGCGATCTTACCTGACCTTAACCTAAGGGAAGTACTGAGTTTTGCGGGACAGGTGGGATACGATTGTGTCGAAGTGATGAGTTGGCCTAAGGGTAAGTCCACTCGAAGGTATGCCGGCATCACACACATAGATGTAGAGAGATTTAGTAATGCACAAGGGAAAGAAGTTAAGGCATTGATGGATCAGTCAGGTGTAGAGATTAGCTCCCTGGGGTATTATCCCAATCCCTTATCTCCTAACGCGGCAGAAAGGAAGGTTGCCGTTGCACAAATCAAAAAGGTGATCAAGGCAGCTCATAAGCTGGGACTGCATACTGTGACCACGTTTGTAGGTCGAGACTGGACCAAATCTATAGAGGGCAATTGGTCCAGTTTTAAACGCATATGGAAGCCGATCATAGAGTATGCTGAGAAGTATCAGGTTCGCATCGGCATCGAGAATTGTCCCATGTGGTTTAGCAGTGATGAGTGGCCTGGCGGTAAAAACCTGGCAACCACACCTGCGATTTGGAGAAGGATGTTCGCAGAGATTCCCAGTGCCAATTTTGGACTCAACTATGACCCCAGCCATATGATCTGGCAACACATGGATTATCTACAACCCATCAAAGATTTTTCGGATCGACTTCATCATATCCATGCCAAGGACGTTCGGTTGGATCAAGATCGGTTGAACCAGGTTGGGATTATGGCACATCCCAATGATTATCATGCACCTAAATTGCCAGGACTTGGTGACGTAAATTGGGGGAAGTTTTTCTCCTACCTGACCGACGTTGGCTATAATGGTCCGGTATGTGTAGAAGTCGAGGATCGTGCTTATGAGGGAAGTCTTGAAGATCGTAAGCGCGCATTAAAACAGAGCTACACGTATTTGAGGCAGTACGTAGTGTGAGAAGGATAAGGAGCATTCATTAATCTTCTTACCCTATACCATTGCTGACGCACCGTTAGAAATCACAGATTAGAGATTTTTTAATTCACTAACCAGACCCAGTAAGTCTCATAAATTTGATCCTACTCAAAGGATAGCTCTATGTCAGTATGCACTTAGTTATTCCCTAAGATCAAAGGCAGACCATCTCCACCTCCACCGATGACTATAACTTTTGAGTTGGGAGACTCGGCGAGACGTTCCGTGGCTTCAATGCCCTTATCCTGCAAAATGCGATCATCCAAGCTTGAGCTCAAGATCCTGTTGGCTTCAGCTTTGGCCTTAGCTTCTATCAATAGACGCTCTGCCTCCTGTTGCTGGCGAGTAAGTTTATACTCATACTCCAGCGAAGCTTGTTCCTCTTTAAGCTTTCTTTCAATAGCCTCTTTCAATGTTGCCGGAAGTTGGACCTCACGTATAAGTATGGCATCAAGGTGTATATGCTTGGATTCCACACTATTCGATGTCTCATCAAATATTTCATCCTGAATAGCTTCCCTTTGCGTAGAATACAGTTCTTCAGGAAGGTACTTACCGATCACTTCCCTGGTAGCGGAACGTACTTGTGGAAGCAGAATGCGGTTTAGGTATTCTGGACCAATTTCGTCATGCAAATAACCAATCTCTGACTCAATGGGATTATAGAGATAGGAGAGTTCAATCGCTATATTTAGACCATTCTTTGAGAGCACTTCCATTTTGTCAAATCCCTCTCGAATACGCACATCATAGATATACATTTTATTCCAGGGCCATACAATATGAAATCCTTGGCTGTATAGTTTATCTTTTTCCAGTCCACCTCCGAAGCGCTTAAATAAGACCCCTTTTTCTCCCGGATCAATGGTGAGGAATGAGGTATTCGTTAAGGTAAGGAAGCCCATTAATACGATAAAGCCTAAAATGGCTAATTTCATAATCTTCGGCTGATTCATACTTTTATTTTTTACGAGTTGTTACTACTACTAATCACAAACTACCCAATAAGGTTCATGCGAGATAGCCTTCAAAGATAAAACTTCTCAGATACTAGACTAAAGGGGTAACCATCTCGATAGGGCAATGGAAAAGCAGAAGAAGTCAGACCTTACTCGCGCTGATAATTTCCATGACATGGGCTGCAATCCCTTGCGTCGATTGTAAGTTCATACATTTGAAATGCCCCTTTGGGCAATCCGAAAACCCGATTTTTGAACAAGGCCTACAGCGAAGATTGCTAACCTCAAATCTAGCGGATCGAATTTGATGCCCTGTAGGGTAAAATGGATACATGCCAAATCCGGGAATGGTATTGCCCCAGATCGATATAATGGGCCGCTGCAACGCTGCGGCAATATGCATCATACCCGTATCATGTGTGATGACCACTGCTGCATCTTTGACCCGTGCTGCACTTTCGTCTAGTGAACATGATCCTGCTTGGTTGGTCACATGAACCAGCTCCCTGTCAATTTCCGCTCCAGTGGTGCTGTCTTCAACTCCACCAACAATGGTAATCGGAGCGTCGATGTTGGCACAGATCTCTTTGATCATATTCTTCGGCAGGCGTTTAGTGGAATGTGCTCCTCCAATAGCGAAAACGACATTGGGAGGTTGGGTCGTATGGTCGGCGTCAGTGGCAACAAAATAGTCAAGCCCTTGTCCATCATAGCTGACCCTTAAGGTAGCCACAGCATCAAAGTACCTTTCGACAATGTGCTTTTTTGGCAGGCAGTCAACCTTTGTATTTACCATCAGCCACTTGGCAAGGTTGGCTTTGTGGAATCCTGCAGATGGTGCACGTAGCCCTGCTCGAACACGCATGCTGCGGATGTTTTTGTGCAAGTCAATTACGAAATCGTAGCTATGGTCCTGTAACCGCATCAATATGGTCTTTAAAGAATCTCCAAGTGAATAGACTTCGTCTACATAAGGATTGTTATCCAGGATCGATCGAAAGGGAGCCTTGGTCAAGTAATGTACTTCTGCGCCAAGTTGCTTTTTGACACACCGCACGACTGGAGTGGTCAAGACGATATCACCGATTGAGCTGAAACGAATAATCAGAATTTTCATGCTATGATTCCCTCGGTGTCCTAATGCAAATGGGCGGACTATGACTTACAAATCTTCAAGACATGATGGCCATTGCCATGACCAATATGCAAAAAATAGAGTCCTGCCGGTAAGTATTGTACAGGCAGATTAAATTGATCTGAATGGCGCTGCCAGCGTACACTTTTAAGGACCTTACCATCTAGCCCATGGATTTCCACTTGATAGTCGCGCTTCCTTTGTACTTGGCTTGTATAGATGTTCAAGACGTCAGCGACTGGATTGGGATACACTTGAATTTGCTCAGATAAGCCGTCGTCCTCAAAAGTCGGAGTAGACAGATCGCGGTCCCCATTGCTAAACCAGACACCCCATCTTGCTTCCTGTTTTAGAACTGTGGCCTCCCCAGTGCCATTGATTTTATCGGATGCAACTCCAATTTGACCAATGACATCTACGGTGGAGAAGGTACTTTCAGCTTCAGCATCAAAAATGATCTTGTCGTCCATTCTGCTAAAACTGGGGTAGCTCAATACTGTATTGTCATAAAGTAGACCCAGTTCACCAGTCTCAATGTTTACGCCCCTAATTTCATAGTCGGTTTCTACATTGGTTTCATCAATTAAGTCAAAGGCGAGAATGTAAGGTGCATTCTCCGCAAACGTGGGGTTGCCAACACTGATCTTTTCTGGAAGACCGGAAAACAATTTAGTGATGGTGCCATCTCCAAAAGTATCTGTATCATCATCCCAAACTTTCATAAAACCGATATCCCAGTATTCAATGGACTCGATGGATCCCGTATTTGTGATTCGATTGAAGGCATCGTACATGAGAAATTCTCCAAAGTGATCCCATTCTATGGCATCCGCAAAGAGGACCTCATCCGTATTGATGTTGACTTGAGAAGTTGTAGGATTGTAGAGCTCAAAAATTTTGGATGTACCCATTTCT
The DNA here is from genome assembly GCA_013001595.1 of Saprospiraceae bacterium. GTDB lineage: Bacteria > Bacteroidota > Bacteroidia > Chitinophagales > Saprospiraceae > JABDMH01. Next base: position 38,654 of record JABDMH010000056.1, read on the forward strand.
AAGTCGAAGACAAATATGGAATCTGTTCGTTCTAAAGGTACCGCCGCCAACTTTAGGCCGTCCCTGGAGATGGCAACATTGTACCAGATGGGGCTGGATTGAAGTGTTCCGGAGCTAAAAGTGGCTGGAGAAACTGACCAATCAAATTGTCCAAACCTGATGGTGCCATCAGCAGCCACATATACCATCAGCGATCCGTCATCTGTCACTGATGGAGGCTTAATCAATCCTTCATCAGCCACCGGATCCAATAGTACATTGCCTGCTGGGTCAATTAGTGCTAAGGAAGTACGGTCTTCATCAGCGATAAAAATGAGATCATTACCAGGATTAGGCGCTTCCTCTTCAAAGTAGTTCCCTCCCTCTTCACCAATAATGCCCACTCCATCGAAGGCAGCACGCGCTGCATCAGCTACTTCACTACCGTATCTCATGGTGGAGGCTGCAATCACGGCTAATCTGAGGTCGATGAATTGGCTAGATCTGGTTAGGTAGTTGACAAGTACATCATAATATACTTGTTCGGCCACATCGTCTCCTACCTCTGAGGCAAATAAGAAAAATGCACGATTGGGTATACCACTGTTAATGTGTACCCCACCATTGTCAATGCTATCGGGCACATTGAAAAACTGGCTGTAATGATCTGGCTGATAACCGCGATCGCCAACTCTGGAACCGCCGTTATTGGGATTTGCCATATTGCGAAGGCCACCACTGCGAAAAATATTTGTATTCACCACATCTTCGCCAATAAGCCAATCTTCACGATCTACTTGAACCGCGAAGACGTCTGCAAAAGACTCATTCAAAGCTCCCGACTCACCCTGATAGTTGAGATTGGCGGTAGTCTCTATAACACCATGAGACAATTCATGGACGGTTACGTCCAGGGCCTTTGCCAGAGGAGCACTGAAAGCTTCATTTCCATTGCCAAAAAACATGGCCTTACCATTCCAAAAAGCATTGTCCATGTCCAGCCCGTCTTCATCGACCACATTAACTACGGAAATGATGTTACCTCCTTGGCCATTCAGGGAGATGCGTCCAAACTTTTGTTCAAAGTAGTCGAAGGCTACGGACGCGTTAGTGTGGGCAGATACTGCATTCGGATTATTCCAATCCGTGGTTTGAGACACCAGGTCACGGACACGAAAGTTATCCTTGCCAGGAAAAGTATTGATGGCATCTAGGGTAATGATGGCACCAACCGGCCTGCCAGGCATAGTTGATGTGACGGCATTAAACATCGAAGTTTTAGTTGCGTCAACCAGATAGTGGGTACCCTGATAAAACCAGGTCTGTATTCGCCGGTTTTGAGCATTCAGATCGAACCCAGTACCTTCTGATTGCTCATTAAAATACAAGGATCGAGCAGCAGGAGGGGCATGATGATGAAATTTGCAGAGACTTTCATATTGATTGATGATGGTCCCCGTATGAGCATCTACAAAATATTCGAACCTTGAAGCAGGATTGGGATGACTGGTTATGTGATAGGCCAGTGTAAAAACATCTTCTGAAGGGTATAGCACTAACTCCTTTTTATCTGCTTCAAAAAGATCTTGAAGTTGTTGCCTTTGCTCTTCAGCCATCAGATGAATACCCTGCCGTCTAAGGTCTGCTGTCACTACATATGATGCTTCTTCCACGGAAAGGACAGGTACCATGGATTGAGGCATTTCAGCTTGCTTGGCAATTCCTGTAATGGAGAAGTGCAAGTCTTGTTGGTGTACGGTTAGTTCGTTACACCAGATGGGCACTTCTTGATAGAACTGTTGGAAGCGAGAATGCTCAATTTCTAGGAAGTGCTGCTCTTTTTGCATTTCCCACCCTTCCCGCAAGGGGTCGTCAAGGGATTCCTCTAGGAAGGCAAGATGTAATCTATTTTTTGACACACTTCTGGCTTTGCTTGCATCAATTAGTAGACCGGTGGCGTATACAGAGCGTGGTGGAACGTGTAGGCTTTTTCTTTGGACCATGAATACATGGTCTTTGCTTAAGGCACGTCCGGAGATGCTCGAATAGTTGGATTTTGAAAATGACCTTACTTGGCTAGGATGACGACCTGGAATCTCATTGAGTGTGATGGGGCCTATCACCTGAGGGGTATGCTGAACCAGATTCGCCGGTCTTTTCTCCTCAATAGATTGTGCTTGCATGGAAAAATGCAGTGCAAGATAAGTGCAGACCATGGCCGCACTGATCGAGTATTTTTTCATTTTTTATCCTTTTGTATCAAATCACGCAAGATGTGATATATCTGATTGCAACTTTTATGCATCTTTCCCTCTTCCTGCCATACCAAGCGATTTTTCTTTCCATCCACATGAAAGGTTATGAACTTATATATGTTCCCTGGTTCTTGGTAAGAGTACTCATCTAGAGCCAGGTTCTTATAACTGGCTATAGATTGTCGCACGGCGGCAGGATCTATGGATGGTAGCTTGGTCTGCACGGTGTCGAGGGTGCTTTCTTGATAGACTGCACCATTGGTGAGGATGTGATAACTTCTTTCGATTCCAGCTATTCCACCTCCATCTCCAATGGTGATGTAGTCATCTGTGTAGGTACTTGGATTGAAGCTGCTCACTTTGCAAGCCATAGGAATAATGAGCATCGAGATAACCAATAGTGAACTGATTGGTGTGCCCAAGGAGCAAGATGGTAAGAGCATGGATCAAAGTTACGCTTATTCAGAAAGGTCGATCCAATCTAGGTCAAGCTTTTCGCTAAATACTTTAAAAACCAAAGCAGACTTCTGCTCCTGGGAAAATACTTCTTTGATGGCCGACTGTATGGCCGTCATAACAGCATCGATGTGGCCAGTCACCTGGGTACTCATGTGATTGGTTCGAATCGTAAGGTCAGCATGAGATTTGAGCACTCCAATGAAGTCTAACACCGTCTCACCATAGCTGCTTTGTAAGGGATAGAGGCTGATTTCAACAGTTATCTGCATAGATGTGAATAAATATTTATGTGTTCTAGCTTAAAATCTTAGGAATAAACGTTTATTGGCAATATATTTGTTAAATCTTTAATTAGTAACTTTTTCTCATATGAAAGAGTATTGAAGATGCTTGAACTTTTTTATTAAGAAAATCGTTAAGATTTAAATAACTGAAAAAGATACTCTTACAAGAGAGTTTATCATAAAGATGTAGTTTTCTTATTTTGAGACCTTAGTCGAATAGCCCGGATTTGAAATGTCAGATCCCGGGCTTTTCTTTTGGAAGTAATCCGCGGATACAATTGCACCACCCAAGTCTTGAAAAAACGCACATCTCATCAAAAATAGGCTCATTTATAACGATGGCAGTTTCTGGGAAGCGCTTACTAGTGTAACGTCTTGTAAGTAAATGTATAGTTTGGGATAGTTTTTTTGTGCCAGATCGAATCTGTACGCCGACCGAAGCGTCGGTAGAAACAAAACCGAGCATAGCATGTGCTACCTAAGGATTTTGGTGATGCAGAGTTGGTGCAAGAGAACATGCCAAACTGTGTAACTATTTGCGAGACGTTGCACTAGTCTAGTCCTTCAAGGCAGTGTCTCGCAATCTCTTGAGAAAGGGAGATGCAAACATGAAGTCATGAAGGAGGGCATTGTCACTTTCCAGCACCTCGCTTTTTGTTCCCTTCCATGCCAGCTCACCTAAGTATAACAAATTGATCGAATCTCCAATCTGCATTACTGAATTCATGTCATGTGTGTTCACAATCGTAGTGATGTTGTTTTCGGTCGTGATCCCATCAATCAGGTCGTCAATTAAGATGGATGTCTTTGGATCAAGGCCAGAGTTGGGTTCATCGCAAAAAAGGTATGTAGGCTTCAGGACAATGGACCGTGCAATGCCTACCCTTTTTTGCATGCCTCCACTCGTCTCAGATGGAAATTTGTAATTGTTTCCCGTCAAGCCAACACGCTCCAGGCAATAGTTCACCCGGTCGAGTTTTTCCTTTTTGGTCTTATTGGTGAACATATCCAGTGGAAAACGTACATTCTCCTCTACGGTCATAGAATCGAACAGTGCAGATCCTTGAAAAAGCATGCCAACACGCATCCTTATTTGTCTAACTTGCTTCCTTGTGAGCGACAGAAAGTTGGTATCGTCATACCAAACCTCCCCTGAACTGGGCAATATCAGTCCTGCCAAGATCTTAAGCAGGACTGTTTTCCCAGCTCCACTCTTACCAATGATCAGATTGCATTTTCCAGTCTCAAAGGTGATGTTGATGTCTCGCAAGACAGAAGTCTCTCCAAAGGATTTGAATATATTCTTGGCAAGAATCATGAGGTCATTATTATCGCTATTAGATAATCCGCAAGCAAGATCAGGATATCACTAACTACCACGGCACGGGTACTGGCTTTGCCCAACTCTATGGCACCACCCTTTACAAAGTATCCTTGATAGCAAGATACAGTGGTCAAAATAATGCTAAACACGAAAGCTTTGACGAACATCATAAAGACAAAATAGGGCTCAAAAAATGATCGAAGACCCTGGACATATTCTGCTTGGGTAATGAGTCCTGTTGGAACACTTGCTACATACCCTCCCATAATGGCCAGGAAAGAAGCTACTGCCACGAGGATTGGTATCATGGTAATGGCGGCCACCAACTTGGGCATAATTAGATAACTTGCTGTATTCACACCCATCACCTCCATTGCATCAATGTGTTCCTTTTGACGCATTCCTCCGATCTCGGAAGCAATGTTACTGCCCACTTTGCCAGCCAATACCAGACAGGTGATTGTCGGCGCTAGTTCAATGATCGTAAGGTCTCTCACCACATAACCGATATAGTATTTGGGAACCACTCCTCCGATCTGATACGCAAACTGTACAGCTGCTACCGCTCCGATAAAAATGGCGATGAGCATGACGATAACCAGTGATCCGATCCCGATATCATACATCTGTCGGGATGTCTCCCGACCATACATGCTGAATTTCTCTGGTTTTGAGAACGCACTGCCCATCATCAATACATACCGCCCAAAATGATAAAGTAAGCCTGTGATCATGTGATCTTCGTAATTCTGCGGCAGTAAAAATAAGTTTATTTTTATGGCTGGCTCAGTCATTGAAGCTCGGTCCATTTGGACAGGTCTTCATCACTGAAGGCAGTCGGTTGCTGAGATACGGAAGGGAAGCAGAACTTAGAGTCCCATGCCTTAAGCGACCCCAACTGATGAAATCCAAGCATAATACTAATGAATGAAAGGACGCGATACGCAGTAGTAACCGGAGGTACCAAGGGTATTGGAAGGGCCATTTGCCAAAAACTGGCCTCTGAGGGTATGCACGTAGCTGTGTGCGCCCGAAACCAAGCAGATCTGGCAACACTGGAAAGTGAATTGGCAGAGTTAGAAATTAGTGTCTTGACTAGAGTTGCAGATGTAAGCAGAAAGCAGGAGGTCTTAGATTTTGTGAAGGAGATTACAGACCGGTGGCCAAGGATAGACCTCCTAGTAAATAATGCGGGAGTTTTCATCCCAGGGGCCATCCTGGAAGAGGAAGAGGGTAGATTGGAACAAATGATAGAAACAAACCTATACAGTGCCTATCATTTGACCAGGGCTTTGATGCCGGCGCTGCTAAAGAGTCCCATGGCACATATATTTAATATCTGCTCGATCGCTAGCCAGATTGCTTATCCTAATGGTGGCTCCTATACCATTTCAAAATTTGCTTTATTGGGATTGACAAAGGCACTTCGTGCAGAGCTATTAGATAAAAATGTCCGTGTAACTGCCGTATTACCCGGAGCTACCTGGTCTCATTCTTGGAAAGGAGTGGATCTGCCTGAGGACAGGCTCATGAAGGCACAAGACGTTGCAGATGTTGTTTTAGCCACCTACAATTTAAGTCCCAGTGCAGTTGTTGAAGAAATCATCTTGAGACCACAACTGGGAGATCTATGAAGGAATCTGGATCTGATGCACCACCTTTCATACGCTATTATCGACCTGAGTTAGACGATGACCAGCTGCTTGCTAGATCCAAAAAGTTTCGTGAGGAATTATCAGAACGCCGATCTGTACGGCACTTCTCGCCCCGCCCTGTAGCCAAGGAAGTCATTGAGCATGTGATATTGACCGCCGCCTCTGCTCCCTCGGGGGCTCATAAGCAGCCATGGACGTTTTGTGCGATTTCCGATCCACTGATCAAGTCTGAGATTCGGCAAGCGGCAGAACTTGAAGAAAAACAAAACTATGGAGGACGAATGTCGGCAGCATGGTTAGACGATCTAGAACCTTTTGCCACCAACTGGCAGAAACCCATGCTTGAAACAGCACCGTGGCTGATAGTTGTTTTCCGGCAGATGTATACTTTGAGCGATCACGAGGAGAAAGTAAAGAACTATTACGTGTCCGAATCCGTCGGGATAGCTACAGGTATTCTATTGGCGGCGATTCATCAGGTAGGATTGGTAGCACTCACACATACCCCTAGCCCAATGAATTTCCTAGAGCGCATCCTCAATAGGCCCAGCAACGAGCGGGCCTTTCTTTTAATTCCGGTGGGTCATCCAGACCCGGAGGCATTGGTCCCTAACCTGAATAGAAAAAAAGTCGGTGAAGTATTGCACTGGCACATTTGAGAATTGCTAAGTGTAGTTTTCTTTCAGGATCCAGTATTTCTATTATCGGATGGTGGAAGTATCGGCACATTTTCGATCTTGTTTCCTGCCAGGTTGATGACATTCCCTTCAGTTTTACCCCTTTTGTTCACTCTTATGCCCTGCCACTGATCACCGCATGCATTGTGTATGCGAGCTTTGAATAGCTCCAACGTACCTTGAGGGGCCACAGAGATAAATCCATCCTTGGGAATGGAAAGCCGGCAATTGACCTTTAGGTAACCGCCATCTTCTATTACCAAGTTTCCCTCCAGATCTTTAGCTCCAGACCAGGTAACGCTATCCGTGACGTAGATCGTCTTTTTCTCATCAAGGTTACACCAATTGGGGACCACCAGCTTTCTTGCTCGGCCACTTTCCCTGCTGATATTCGCATGAACCTTGCCGATCTGGCAGGGTGAGTAGGCAAATTGATGCGCATTGTAGTCCATGACATTGTTTGATGCCAATGAGTCACAGGGCGGCTCATCCGTTGTGTTCCAGCAATTGGGATGTTTAGGCGTGTCTGCACATCCATCATTCGAACTCCACGTGTGGCGAAGACCCAGCACATGACCGATTTCATGGTTGACTAATCCACGATAGGCACTGGCGGGCTTACCCGTTTCAAAGAGACCTGTGATCTTAACCCCACTTCCTAACGCTACACCAGCCTCGGTTACTTTATAAGACCTTGACTTTACACTGTCGGGGTGATGCGGCATAATAAATACATTGATGATCGAATCTAGACCAATGCCAAAGCGCTTGATCACATCACGATTGTAGGTATTACGGGCACGACCCTTGGTGACAAAGGAAAATAGCTGATCATCATAGTGACAGTAGATGCCATTTTGTTTTTCATATCCACGGCTGGAGGTGATTCGATATCGATATCTAGTAGGTAAAACCGGGGTTTCGTTTCCTACAGGCAACGCCATTTTATGATTTTTACCCAGATAGAAATTGGCTGCTTCGATGAGCTCTTTTGCGAAGGCTCTTGCCTTGGAGCCTTGGTAGTTGTTTGCGCTATCTAATGAGTTCATGAAGTGAACATTTACCCGCAGGTATTTCATGGGTGAATGTTCGAGGTGGTCTGGATCCGGCTGATAGGAGGCAGGAATATTGCAGGTCCCTTGATCAAGTTGTCTCGCATCCTGCTCTACGGTAGCCACCTCTTCGAGGGAAAGAATAAGTTGACTTATTTGTTCACTACATCCTAGGGAAAGGACCAATAGGGAATTAAGAAAGCATAATTTAGCTAAACATTGAGTCCTCCGCATATACTAATCACCTGTCCTGTAATGTAGGTAGCTCGTGGGGATGCCAAGAAAACTGCAAGGTCGGCAATCTCTTCAGATGATCCCATTCTCTTTAAGGGGATGTTCTGTAAAAAAGTTTCCTTGACTTTATCATCTAGCTCTCGGGTCATCTCCGTTTCAATATACCCTGGGGCGATGGCATTACAGCGAATATTTCTCGACCCCAACTCCTTGGCTATGGATTTAGTAAATCCGATGATTCCAGCTTTAGATGCCGCGTAATTTGCTTGACCGGCATTTCCAAATACACCGACTACAGAACTCATATTGATGATAGACCCCTTACGATTTTTGAGCATTGGTCTCAATGCATGCTTGGTCAGGTTAAATACTGACTTAAGATTGGCATGCATGACTCGATCCCATTGATCTTCTCTCATTCGCAACATTAGCGTATCGTCGGTAATTCCTGCATTGTTCACAAGTACATCGAGCCTGCCTTCAGCCTCTACAACCCTGCCAATTGCATCCCCAGCAGCCTCAAAATCAGCAGCATCTGACTGAAATGGTATGGCCTTTCCTGATGCACCTTCCAGCGAGGTCGCAAGTGCATCTGCTAAGGCACTAGAGCTGTGATACGTGAAATACACGATTGCGCCTTCTTCCACGAATTTCTTAACGATGGCAGCTCCAATACCTCGTGAACCACCCGTGACTAGACATATATGGTCTTCTAGATTCATATTTTTATTTGTATGCTGGGAAAATGCTAAAAAAATGTCGGCTAAGATGTATTCATAGCAGATTTTATGAGCTGACCTTGTAATTATTCGCTTCACTGCCATTGTCACGGTTTGACGAGCGTCCCAGCGCATGCAGCATAGCATAGTTTTGGTTGCACTTGCAAAACAAATTACCTTCCTATGTTCTTTACATAATCAAATACCTGTCCATGGCTGTTTCCTCCAAAAACATCTACACACCATCTGTGGTGAGTTTCATTCCCCTACTTTACGTTTCGTGGGCTGATGGCCTACTGAGTCCCAGCGAGGTGAAGATAATTAAGCGGCGAATCTCTTCATTAGAGAACTTGACTCCAGATGAAAGAGAAATCTTACTGAAGTGGTCTGATCCGAAGGAGTGGCCGGACGAAGCGACTTTTAAGCACTGGATGGAGCTGATGAAGGACGCCAGAGCGGATCTTGACGATGAGAGCATCGACTCAGTGGTTGAATTGGGCATGCATATGGCAAGTCGAGCTCAAGTAGGAGATCAAGACCTACTACAACAATTGCGTGAATCTTTGAGCTTGCTCTCTAGTGAATTGCATATACCAGGGTTAGCCAAGTTTCGCGCATTAGGTGTCCGTGTGGAAGAGGTACGCTCGAAATGGAGTTTTTCTCCTGGCAGTCTACAAAAGGTGCTGGATGCGGAAAACCAGGAAGTTATTGAGCGACTGAAATTATTGCTCACTGACCCAAGTTTTCAGCAAGTTCCCTTGAGAATCAAAGAGGAGTATCGCCTACAGGTGCTAGAGTGGGTTAAGATCTTAGCGCGTCAGGGATACGGTGCCCTGGGTTTTCCTAAAGCCCATGGCGGCAAAGGAGACATTCTTCAGTATGCCGCAGTTTTTGAGACGTTGAGCTTATTTGACTTGAGCTTGGCGGTCAAATTTGGAGTTCAATTTGGTTTGTTTGGAGGTAGTATTCAAAATCTGGGATCAAAGAAACATCATGATTTATATCTACCTCCAACCGGTTCTGCCGACCTTTTGGGGTGTTTTGCCATGACAGAGACCGGTCATGGATCTAACGTCCGCGATTTAGAGACCTTGGCCACGTACGATCATACCACCCAGACGATTGATATTCACTCACCCACCGAACAGGCCGGAAAGGAGTACATAGGAAATGCCTTACATGCATCGATGGCATCGGTCTTTGCCCAGCTGATGGTCAATGGTGAATGCAAAGGAGTACATGCGATATTGGTGCCCATCCGGGATGCTGAAGGGAAGGTACTGCCCGGTATTCGCATTGAGGATAATGGTTATAAGATGGGATTGAATGGGGTTGACAATGGAAAACTTTGGTTTGATCACGTTAAAGTACCTCGTGAAAATCTACTCAATCGCTTTGGGAATATTGACTCAGAGGGCATCTATGAAAGTCCGATTGCAAGTCCTGGTAAGCGTTTTTTCACCATGTTAGGTACCCTTGTTGCTGGTCGTATTTGCGTAGCTAAAGGAGCCCTTGGTGCTGCTAAGGTGGCATTGACCATCTCCATCAAGTATGGATTGAAGCGACGCCAGTTTGGACCTGATGATAATCAGCCAGAAAGACTGATTCTCGACTATCCCAGTCACCAGCGACGGCTAATGCCAAGACTCGCCAAAGCCTATGCAGCGCACTTCGCCCTCAATAACCTCATACGTGTTTATGCCGGTCAGAAAAAAGAAGAGTCAAGAATGGTGGAGACCATGGCTGCCGGATTAAAATCCTACGTCACTTGGTTTGCCAATGATGCCATTCAAGAGGGAAGAGAGGCTTGCGGAGGGAAGGGGTATCTATGGGAAAATAGGTTTGCTGATTTAAAAGCAGATGCGGATATCTTTGCCACCTTTGAAGGGGATAATACGGTACTTCTCCAACTGGTGGCTAAGGGTTTACTTACAGACTTTAAGGAAGAATTTAATGCCGGTGGCTTTATGGCATCAATCAGATACTTGGCCTCGCAGGTGGGAGATTCTTTTACCTCGATCAACCCCATCTACAAAAGGAAGACTGACGCTGATCATCTGAGTGATCCTGCTTTTCATCTCCATGCATTTAGATTTAGAGAGCGCAAACTGCTCTATGCCTTGGGAAGTCGAATGAGGACCATGTTCAAGAAAAGAATAACACCCTATGATGTGTTCATACGAACACAGAATCATATGATTGCACTCGCCAAAGCATATGTCGATAGGCTGGTTCTAGAGCAGTTTCAAGAGGCCATATCAGGGACAATGGACGATGATTTAGTTGAACCTCTGAGCAAGTTGTATACCCTTTTTGCACTCTCAACTTTTGAAGTAAATAAAGATTGGTATTTAGAACAAGACTACGTTGAAGGGGTAAAAACTAAGGCCATCAGAAGATCTGTGGATCGATTATGCATGGAGACCAGACTCGATGCCGAACCACTTGTAGATGCATTTGGCATACCTGATGGCATTCTATCTGCACCGATAGCGATCCGGAAATAGGTAGTAATGTGATGTCCTACTCATAAGATGAGCTATTTTGGATGATGCAGGTTATCAGAGTTGTGCAACGAACAGTTGACCTGACTGCAAAGTAATGATGCGGGCATGATCGTTGACTGTAAGCAGGATGGCATCCCCTTTTTCAAGAGAACAACTGCCTTCAGTAGCAGTTACTTCGTACGCACCATCAATACATATCATCAAATTGGCAGCGCTGCTATCAATTTCGACACTGGGTTGAGCGGTCACTGTAGACAACACAAATTCCTGGGCAGGTGTCTGATAGGTCTCCAAACCACCGGCTTGCTGCTCCGGGTGCACAATTATTGGCCGGTCTTGAGAAAACGAAACCAGTTCTAGCAGTAGCGGTACATCAATGTGTTTGGGTGTGAGTCCACCCCTGATCACATTATCGGAGTTTGCCATACATTCCACGTTTTGACCTTCAAGATATGCATGTAAGACACCAGGAGCTTGATAAATGCCCTCACCTTTTTTCAGCTGAACAAGATTCATGAGATAGAGCGATAGAATTCCCCGATCGCATTTTCCCTGTTGGTTGAAGGTTATAAAAGCCCTTGCTGCCCAAAAGTTGATGTCATCTTTTGCAAGCTCTCCGCTTTCATATTGAGGTTTTATGCGTTTGCCAAGTGGTTTGAGAAGTGCATTGATGGTTGCTTGATCGGCTTGCATAATATACCGATACAAGTGTGCTAGCCCACCTTCGATGAATATTGATTTCAGTGATGCCAATTCTTTACTGCCGTCAAGTGTCGAAAGAATCTGCTCGGTAGATTTAAATCCCTGCACCAACCAAAATTCACTCAGGGCCACCATAAGTTCGGGCTTGTGATTTCCATCCTTATATACGCGATCAAAAGCATCCCTGGATTTTCCCTGAGCATTTTCTTTGATAAACCCTTGCATTGCGGTCTCCTTGTCCGGATGTAGCTGAATAGAAAGCATATTACGAACATCCAACACTTTGAAGAGGAAGGGAAGGCCCCCATCTTTTTGGGCATGGTTTGGGGGAAAGATCTTTCCGGGATGGTCCTTGATGAATGATCTCAAAGTAGTTTGTGGTAAATTAGTTAAGACGGCATCTCCGTCAGGATGACTGCCCAGCCAATATTCCGCATGCGGCACCTGTTCTTTGTTTGCCGTGCCAAGGAGGTTCGGTAGGTAGGAAGTGCCACCCCATGGATAATTTTTGACGATACCTTTGATTAAGTACATAGACCTTAGTTGCTTTTAAGTGATTTAAATTTGGCAACCAACTGATTGGTTGATGCATCATGCATTTCTGACTTGGCCGAACCGGTGAGTTCTGGAGCAAGATCTTTGGCCAAGGCTTTACCCAATTCGACACCAAATTGATCAAAACTGAAGATGTTCCAGATGTATCCTTGTACAAAGATTTTATGTTCATACATGGCAATGATTGCACCTAAACTAAATGGCGTTAACCTCTTTAATAGTATCATATTGGACGGACGATTACCATCAAATACCTTGAAGGGTAACAACTGATCCATTGCTTCATCAGTTTTGCCAGATTGCGCTAATTCCAACTTAACTTGATCGGCACTCTTACCAGTCATGAGCGCCTCACACTGAGCAAAAGCATTAGCAGCGAGGAGTGTGTGATGATGATCCAAAGAATGATTCGGTATAGCTGGTAGCAGGAAGTCGCAAGGGATTAGGCGAGTGCCTTGGTGTAGCAGCTGAAAAAACGAATGCTGGCTATTTGTCCCTGCGTCGCCCCAGATAATGCTTCCCGTTTCGTAGGATACCTCGGAGCCTGCACGAGTAACCATTTTTCCATTGCTTTCCATACTAGCTTGTTGTAAATAAGATGGCAGATACCGCAAATTTTGGTCATATGGGAGAATGGCTTCAGTCTCACAGCCATGAAAGTTGCTGTACCATATGCCAAGAAGGGCCAGGACCACCGGAATATTTTCGAGGGGTGGGGCACTGCGAAAATGATTGTCCATCCAGTGCATCCCACTGAGTAGTCCTGAGAAATGATCAGCTCCGATGGCTACCAAGATGCTAAGGCCTATGGCAGAGGATAATGAATAGCGTCCACCCACCCAGTCCCAAAATTCAAATATGTTTTCTTCACCGATACCGAAAGCGACCGCTGCATCAATATTGGTGGACAGTGCCACAAAGTGTTTTTTGACATCATTCTGACTGGCCCCTTCTAAAAACCATTCTCTGGCAGAATGAGCATTGGTCATGGTTTCAATCGTTGTAAAAGTCTTCGATGCAATAATGAACAGTGTAGTCTCAGGGTCCAATGCAGCTAATGTTTGCTCAATGTGGGCACCATCCACATTAGAAACAAAATGGACTTTTCGGTCGGGATGATGAAATGGAGTCAAAGCTTCACATACCATGACTGGACCTAAATCTGAGCCACCGATGCCGATATTCACAAAATCAGTAATGTCTTTCCCTGTATATCCTTTCCACTTTTTATCATCAAACAAACCAACGAAGTCCTTCATTCGCGCTAGGACTTCTTGCACTTTTGGAACGACGTTTTCACCATAGACTTCGATATGAGCAGATCTGGGTGCACGTAGTGCGGTATGTAGAACCGCTCTGCCCTCAGTTTCGTTGATCAGTTTTCCAGCAAACATTTTATCTATGCCGTCTTTGAGATCAAGCTCTTCAGCCAGATCAGACAACAACGCCATGGTCTTGCCATTGATCAGATTTTTGGAATAGTCGAGGAACAGGACCTCTTCAAGTTCTAGTGCAAAATCTTTTGCCCGTTTGCTGTCCTCCGCAAACATCTTGGCCATCGAGACATCTTTCATGTCTTGGAAGTGATCGGTAAGTTTATTCCAGGCAGCTGTTAATGTGGGATCTTGCTTATGAAGTGTATCGCTATTAGTCATTTGAACCTATTTCCTGGCAAAAGTATATGATTTATGGTTAGGCCCTGATAATAAGAGAAGTTTGAAAGCACTAAATTAAAGGAATGACCTTGCAGAAAGAGATTGGTGATAGAGGTGAAAAGCTGGCCCAAGAATATCTTCAGAAAGAGGGATTTCTCATCTTGGAAACCAATTGGCGATATAAACGAGCTGAGATAGACATCATTGCCAAAGATGCAGACACCTTGGTCTTTGTAGAAGTAAAGACACGAAGCTACGATTACTTTGGATCGCCAGATTCATTTATTGATGCGCAAAAAGAGGAATTCATGACAGGTGCGGCACACATCTATATGGAGCAAATCGATCATGATTGGGAAGTGAGGTTTGATGTAATTTCGATTCTGTTGGCCGAGCGGAGACCGCCAGAATTGTCGCACATCAGGGGGGCATTCTTCCATGGTCTTTGACAGATCAAGTCATATGAATAAGGCAGAAAGATTGGCTGGCATTTTCAATCTGTACCTAGTTCTCAAATAGGTTTCAAGATCAGCCTTGAATTTTGCAGATTATCTGTTATCTTTGCAGCCAAATTTCTAAAAAAGAAAGCAATGCAGAAGGACATCCATCCCGAGAATTACAGACTTGTTGTGTTCAAAGACTTCTCTTGTGATGAAGCTTTTATGGTAAGGAGTTGTGCACCTGCCAAGGATACCATAGTATGGGAAGATGGTAAGGAATATCCGTTGGTGAAATTGGAGATATCCAGTAAGTCTCATCCGTTTTTCACGGGCAAGATGAAATTTGTTGATACGGCTGGAAGAATTGATAAATTCAACCGTAAATTTGCCAAGTTTGCTAAGCCAGAGAAGGCTACAGAAGAATCTGTGACAAAACCTGAGGAGCAGGAGGGATAGACATTGGAATAAACCAAGACAGAAAATCATCTTGTCGCCTCATGCCTTGCATGAGGCTTTTTTTATCGGCATGCAGCATATCATACTTTTCGATTCTGATATTCGAGACAGCCTGTTACCCCTCACGTTTACTAGGCCTGTCAGTGACTTGAGGCTGGGCATCCTAACCATCAAAGACAAGTGGGCTCATCTCTTTGAGGAAGCCTCCTTCAGCCACATTACGGCAGAGGCCCTTGAGCCACTTTTTCCCATCAATATTCAGGACGAAAACATTCTGATCAATAGTGCGGTCATTCCTTCAAGCACATTGCAGTATCGTATTGCAAACCTTCAACCTAATGAAGCCATCATGCTTGATGGTGAGTTGATCGCTACACGATTGCTCAGGCATCAATTTGAGTACTTGCTGGATGGTAGTGACCTAGAGGATATTACTGGTTACGAGCTTACAGAAGATGTGCAGATGATCAGACACCTCTGGGAGCTGCCCAGCATCAGCAAGAATCAGATTACTGCTGACATGCAACTGCTATCAATGAGTGGTCATTTTTATCCTAAAGACCTGCAAATAAGGGGAGACCACCCAGTCTTTGTACATCCTTCTGCTAGGTTGGACAGTGCCATCCTCAATGCCGAGGAGGGTCCGATATTCATTGGGGAAGAGGCGTGGATTATGGATGGCAGCATCTTACGCGGACCAATTGCCATTGGCCAGCATTCTGTGGTACGGATGGGTGCTAAATTATTTGGAGGTACGGTGGCTGGGCCCAAGTGTGTCCTAGGAGGTGAAGTAAAGAATAGCACCCTACTTGGATACTCGAACAAGGCCCATGAGGGATACTTGGGCGATTCAATAATTGGTGAATGGTGTAATCTGGGGGCTCTAACCTCGAATTCTAACGTACGCAACACCCTCTCTGCCGTACCAGTTTGGAACTACGCAGATCGCACTCGCCAAGAATCAGGACAAGTAAAGTGTGGTGTATTCATGGGTGATTACTGTCGTACCGCTATTCTTGCACAATTGGGTGCGGGATCCTCCATCGGCGTGAGTTGTCATCTCTATGGAAGTGGGACTTGCCCCCCTTCGGTGCCCTCCTTTACTTGGGGTGGAATGGAATCCATGCATATCTACCAATTGGAAAGGGCCATTCAAGTTGCCATGAAGGCTCAAGCAAGCAAGGGGATGATCATGGGCCAAGGGCATCAAGATCTGCTGAGAACGATTTTTCTGGACACACAGTCTGATCGAGCCAACTTTCCAGACTCGTGACCAGGAGGCAAATAAAGTGGTGGCATAGACTACTTAGCTACCTAATGGAGGTACCAGTCGAAACATTACACAGTGATTACAACCCGGTCCTGCAAGTTAGCTTGGTGCGAAATCGTTTTCAATTGTCGACCGAAAATTCGATCTATTCATTTGACGACCTCTATGTCAATTTCTATCGAGCGTTTAAAGATGTTCCACTTCCAAAGCAGGGTTCTAGTGTGCTCATCCTAGGTCTTGGCCTTGCCAGTATACCGTATATGCTCGAACACCACTTCAAGAGGCATTACCACTACTGGGCGGTAGAAATTGATGAAGCAGTAGTAGAACTTGCAGGTCGTTATACATTGCCCCGGATCCAGTCACACATCGAAATCTACTGTGCTGATGCAGCTCGCTTTGTGGCCACCTGTGAACAAAAATTTGATTTGGTGATCGTGGATTTATTCCTAGATGACGTGACGCCCTCTTTTTTGGATGATATCGAGGGCAATGTGCTGGTAAAAGCACTGGTTGGTGCCGATGGGTTTGCCATGTACAACAGACTTTATAGATCCGCACATGACCAGGAGCGTACTGAAAAATTTTATGAGGAGGTGTTTAAGAAGTCTTTCGATCGACCAAATCGATTAGACGTGGGCGGAAACTGGATACTTCTCGGTGAGTAGGCAAAAAAAAACCACAGCATCCCTTTAGATACTGCGGCTTTTACGAACACACTCAAAACTATTTTTCGAAAGCAATATAAGAGTATTTCATACATAATGTAAAGTCAACAAGTGATTTTTTTCACTTTTTAACACTTTTTCTAGCGATATGGCTAGAATATGGGCCTAAATGTTCTTCTTATCGAATTTCCAGCGCACAAATGCCTCGATCGCTTCATAGTTGGCTAGGCCAAGTTTGTGGTAACCAATGGCGGTTTCCTTGTTGCGATCTTCAGCTCGTTCCCAAAACTCTCGTTGATCATTGCCGGGAAAAGGTGGACGATCTTTTTGCGATTGATGCATAAATATCGCTTTGCGTTTTTTTGCTAATTCCATTGGACTGATGGGCACTGCCATCTCTATTTGATCCAACCTCCATTCGTGCCAAGCACCTCGGTACAACCACAGCCAGCAGTCTTTTATCCAATCTTTACCTTTGGATTTATCAAGGGCGGCCAAGATGGCGTCCAAACAAACCTTATGGGTGCCATGTGGATCTGCCAAATCACCGGCAGCATAGATCTGCTGAGGCTTCACTTCTTGAAGCAAGTTACTGATGATCTTTACATCCTTGTCTGAGAGAGAGCCTTTGGTCGAAAGGCCTGTCTCATAAAAAGGAAGATCAAGAAAATGCATATTTTCATCAGGGATACCACAGACTCTAGCACCGGCCCTTGCTTCACCTCTTCTGATCAAACCTTTGATTTGTCGTACTTCAGCAAGGTCTTTTTCACCGGCTTGCTTTCGTTTGAGGTGTTTGGTCGCCCGCTTATAGAGGTCATTAATTTTATCTGTCTTAAGACCTAGGTTTGGCTGAAATTCCTCAATAAATTCCACGAACCTCAGGGCATCATGGTCATGGACCGCGATATTTCCCGAGGTTTGGTAGGCTACATGGACCTCATGTCCCTGTTCAACTAGTCTAATGAAGGTGCCACCCATGGATATTACATCATCGTCTGGATGTGGACTAAAGATAATCACCCGTTTCTTGGCAGGTTTAGCTCGTTCAGGGCGCTGAGAGTCATCTGAATTGGGCTTTCCACCTGGCCACCCTGTAATGGTGTATTGCAGTCTATTGAAGATCTTTATGTTTATATTGTAAGCGCTGTCGTGTTCTACAATCAGGTCACTCAGACCGTGCTCACTATAATCTTCATCAGTGAGTTTCAGTATGGGCTTGCCCGTTTTAAGCGACAGCCAAATTGTTGCACGGCAGATGAGATCGTCTGTCCAGCTACAAAGGCCCACTTGCCATGGAGTTCTGACTTTGGTAAGAGATTGGGCAGCAGCCTGGTCAAGGATAAATCGCACATGGTCGTGTTTTTGAAGGTAGGAGGCTGGACAGGCGGGAGTTATTTGACCTTCGACCGCTCTTTTTACTACATCTGCTTTGTGCATGCCATAGGCCATGAGGTATATGGACTTAGCCTTGAAGATGCTAGCGATCCCCATGGTTACAGCGCGATAGGGCACTTTGTCAAATTCAAAGAAATCCTTGATGGCATCTCGTCTGGTGATGTTGTCCAGTTTCACCAACCGCGTCTTCGAACCCTCCCAAGATCCTGGTTCATTAAACCCGATGTGTCCGGTTCTACCGATGCCCAGAATCTGGATGTCTATACCTCCAGCAGCTTCAATCTTTTCCTCATATTCCTGGCAGTAGGCTTCCACCTGGTCCATAGATACCGTCCCATCCGGGATATGAATATTTTTAGGATTGATATCAATGTGATCAAAAAAGTATTCATGCATAAATCGCATGTAGCTTCTCGCATCTTCGGGTTGCATTGGATAGTATTCATCCAGGTTAAAGGTGATCACGTTGGAGAAACTAAGTTCCTCCTCCCGGTGGATGCGCACCAATTCCCTGTACAATAGTATAGGCGTAGAACCTGTGGCTAGACCTAAAACGATACTTTCGCCATCTTGCTGTTTCTGACGGACAGCAAGTGCTATTGATCTGGCCACATGTTTGGATGCTTCTTTGGGGTTTTCCCAAATACGAACAGGTATCTTCTCAGTTGATCTAAGTTGGTATTTTAAAAGGTCCATAAGACGATTTGTTTTTCGAATCATGGGCTAAAATACATCATTTTTAAGGCGAGATCTGAAGATATTCACAGCGAACGCCAGATTTATGATGGTAGCACTTAGTCTCATGAAAAATAAGATAGAATACCGCCGGTTGCGACTGCATACTAGATAGACCTTACCGAATGATTACCTTTGCATATAACTCAAGAATTCATCCATGTTCACTATAAATATCTACTTACGCCTGGCATTGATTATCGTCACATCGGTAGGTGGAACTGTTTTGGCTTTTCTTTTTGGTTTTTGGTATGCATTTCCCGTCCTTCTGATAGGCATTATTCTACTAGTTGGCTATATCTTACTAGGTACGGTACAGTCTGCGGCCCTGTTAATGCAGAAAACCGATTTCCTTGGCGCAGAGAAAAGACTAAATATGACTTTTAAGCCTAGATGGCTGTACTCAGCAAATCGCGCATATTATTACATGATCAAGGGAGGAATAGCTATGCAATTTAAGCGCAATGACGAAGCTGAATTACTGCTGAACAAAGCCCAGGAAACAGGTTTGCCTTCGGATAATGAACGGGCCATGGTTTTCATGCAATTGGCCAACATTGCAGTGGTTAAGAACAACTATCAAGGCGCCAAATCACTCATGCGTCAAGCGAAACAGCAAAAAGTCACCGAACCACAAATTCGAGAACAACTTAACGAATTTGAAAAAGCATTGAAGAATCAAGGTGCCATGAACAAGATGCGACACAGGCAGCGTGGATCTATGATTCAACCAGGAGGGAAAAGAAGAAGACCAAGGGGACGGTAAAACACAGCAGGTCAAAAGTAAAAACACCTCGTACTAATTCAATCATTGCTTATGGGTCACCTCACTCACATTGGCCTTGAGGAGATTCCAAGCAGTTGATGTCCTTTCATTGATAGGATCCAACCATCTGTACAAATGAGCTTCGGTCTTGACGTGCTCACTTAAGATCATTGCCTGATCTGTGAAAGTGGTGAGCACACTAATGCAGACTACCATGATAGCTCCCATTATTAGACCCCCAATAGATCGCGACAAAATAAGACTTGTTCGGGTCTCTTTGGCTTGTATGAAGACCTGCAAGATGTGAAATAGAGAATACCCAATTAATAATCCAAACAGTACAGCAATGAGTATTTTGACTAAACCAGTGGAGGGCCCAAGTGAGGCTTCATAGAACGTCAGCGCTAGGGGTGAAACAAATAATGCCCCCAAAAAACCGATCAGTGCACTAAAGAGCAGGGTGCATCCCTGCAAGGTGGTATTTTGATATCCACCGACAAAGGCTAGGATAATGAGGGAAATACATATGATATCGTAGAGCATATTAGCAGTTGATGACCCCAGCTGATTATCCACAAAAATACATTAAATATTATCTTAATGTGTTTATTGCTGATAAAGTGTTGTTCATGAGCGATGAAACCATTACATTGGTAAAATTGTACTAACTTTATCGGAGCATTGTAATGGTGAAAAGATGATTAGAAAAGCCTATTTGATTTGTGTGGTAGCTATGGTGTTTTCTCTAGTAGAAGGACAAGATAGACCAACAAATAAGAAGCAAGTCGCACCAGAACTTTCCCTTCCCAGTGTTTTTCTAATCGGTGAATATGAGGAGCAATATACATCCTTGTACCAGCAATATCAGGGCATTCTGCTTTCGGTTTGCAAAGACGATATGAATGTGGCCTTTGAAAAATGGATGCATATGTTGGACAGTATGGAGTCATATGGGAACGAAATAGGATTCAGTTTGAATGGCATTAAAGTACTACTCAACGTCTTTTGGAATGAGGATGGGACAATACAATATCTTTCTTACTACTTAAAACCGAATTCACTCAATGTAGATTCAGCCGAGTTGACCGCATTCTTCTCAAGCTTCGTCAGTAGATATAGACTACCCCTCAATGCAGATCTCAAGTTTATGCATAATGGTACAGCCCAGTTTCCAACTAGATTGATTCCGAGATCTTCCGATAAACCCAAGGATCAAGGCACAACCAAATATTAAATCTGATGCTAGGAAGCTACTGGTGCAGATTGGGTCATGATTCTAGGCAACCAAGTCATATTAGCATATTTGACTATATTTCTGGCCGGGTAGACTGACCATTTAGATTTAGTAGTTAAATCTAATATGATCTTGGTCTGAGACAAGGCCGCCCGGCTAAGCAATTGTGACGGGCATCAAAACATTGACGATCGATCGGCGAAGCTGTGGATGTCCAGGGCACATCCAAGCGAATCAGCGGGTCTGCGGCTGAAATGGAGGGCAGTAGTCCCGGCGTCCCGATAGTTTATTGGGAGGCAACGAAGAAATTCGCAGAAAGAACTGAAAATTCTTGACAATATTTTGTTTGATAGAGTACTAGATTTATATATAATTATTTGAATTAAAAAGAGCGTGTTTTGGAGATGTGGATTAGGTGCTTTTGCTGGTCCAGACATCTTCGATTCTAGAATGCAAGAATGCAAGAATACAAGAAATTATGGCTCAACAAGAATATACTGAAGACAATATACAGTCACTGGACTGGAAGGAGCACATCAGGCTTAGACCTGGCATGTACATTGGCAAGCTGGGAGACGGTAGCCAACCTGATGACGGGATTTATGTGTTATTGAAAGAAGTAATTGATAATTCCATCGATGAATATGTGATGGGTCATGGCTCTGTGATAGAAATTGAGATCAAAGAAGGTGAGGTTCGGGTTCGAGACTTCGGCAGAGGGATTCCGTTGGGAAAGGTGGTAGACTGCGTCTCGAAAATGAACACTGGAGGTAAATATGATAATCGGGCTTTCCAAAAATCAGTGGGTTTAAATGGAGTGGGAACAAAAGCGGTAAATGCCCTATCTGATCACTTCACAGTGACTGCATATCGTGATGGAAAGATGAAGCGAGCTACCTTTAATGAAGGGCACTTAGATCATGAGTCCAAAATCACTAAATCTGGTCAATCTGCCAATGGAACTGAGATCGTATTTACTCCTGACGGGAAGGTCTTTAAAAATTATAGATTCAGACCAGATCTTGTGGAAAGACGACTGTGGAACTATGCCTACCTAAATGCAGGTCTCAAACTTAAATTTAACGGTAAACGGATCGTTTCTAAAAATGGTCTTCTCGATCTTCTGGAGAATAGGACACAAAACGAAGTGATTCGATATCCCATCATCCATCTGAGCGACGATGATATCGAACTGGCCCTAACCCATGGCAATCACTATGGTGAACAATACCACAGTTTTGTGAATGGACAGTACACTACCCAAGGTGGTACCCACTTGACGGCATTTCGCGAGGGAATAGTAAAAGCCGTAAGAGATTTTTACGGTAAGAATTATGATGCTAAGGATATTCGAGCATCGATTATCGCTGCCATCAGTGTCCGGGTTGAGGATCCGGTCTTTGAATCTCAGACCAAGACCAAGCTTGGTTCAGTACACATGGGCCCGGACAGGGCCACCATCACAACTTTTGTTGGCAACTTCATCAAGAAACACCTCAATGATTTTTTGCATAAGAAGCCAGAAGTTGCTGAAAAATTGAAGGCCCGCATCCAACAATCTGAACGCGAACGCAAGGAAATTGCCGGGATTAAAAAACTTGCCAATGAGCGAGCTAAGAAGGCCAGTGTTCACAATAAGAAATTACGCGATTGTCGCATTCATTTAACGACCAAGCGCGCCAAGCTCGAAGATCAATATGCATCGACGATCTTCATCACCGAGGGAGATTCTGCAAGTGGGTCCATAACTAAAGCTCGAGATGTGCAAAGCCAGGCCGTGTTCAGTTTGCGCGGAAAACCCCTTAATTGCTTTGGCTTGACCAAGAAGATCGTCTACCAAAATGAAGAACTCAATCTTTTGCAACATGCACTGAATATCGAAGATGGTCTTGAGGGACTTCGATATAATCGGGTAGTTATTGCCACTGATGCTGATGTTGATGGAATGCACATACGTTTACTTTTATTGACTTTTTTCCTTCAGTTTTTTCCTGATCTGGTGAGGGAAGAGCATTTGTATATTTTAGATACACCCCTATTCCGTGTCAGAGATAAGAGGCAGACTTTCTATTGTTACAATGAAGCCGAAAGACTGGCAGCCATTGACGCCCTTAAGGGCAAAGCAGAAATTACCCGATTTAAGGGGCTGGGAGAGATCTCTCCTGATGAATTTGGAGACTTCATTGGTAAAAATATTAGACTGGAGAAGGTATTGCTCCTTGAAGACACAAATATCGAAGATGTCCTGGCCTATTACATGGGTAAGAACACCATGCAACGGCAAGAATTCATCATAGAAAATCTTAAGGTAGAAATCGATCAAGTTGATGAATTATCTACTAAGGTTGCCGAAGAAGCAGAGGCAATGGTATGAGGAATAGTCATGTGTAGTTATTTAGACCTGTCGTTTTGACCTCCTTAAAGCAGTTTTAGGCCAATGTAGGTACTCCAGATCGTGGCCAAATAGCAAGTTTTGTCATGTTTATCGCAATGGCATAACAATTGCCCCTTTCATGCCCACATTTGAATCTAGATTTTACTGACACTTTGTCGGTGCTACAGAAATTGAGCAAAAAGATATGTTTGAAAATATCGGATTTATAGATATTCAGGATGATCAGGAAATGACGCCTTTGATGCCACTCAATACGGAGGGTGAGGAGGATCAAACTGATGTCGAAATGCCTGGATCATTACCGCTTCTCGCCTTAAAAAATACGGTGCTTTTTCCTGGAATAATAATACCAATCACCATTGGAAGGGATAAATCCATCAAGGCTGTAAGAGCGGCTTACGAATCCAATAAGTTGTTAGCGGTCCTATCTCAGAAGAATATGAAAGTAGAGGATCCTTCGTTCGAAGATCTCTACCAAGTGGGAACCGTAGCAAAGATATTAAAGCTTTTTAAGATGCCGGATGGGACGACAACTACCATTTTGCAAGGAAGTAAGCGCTTTAACCTGCAGCGTATCACTTCTGAAGAACCATATATGGAGGGAGAAATTGAGGAACTGAGCTATATGGATGCAGATGATGCCCAGGAGTTTGCGGGGTTACTAACTACGATCAGGGAACTTGCTGCTCAAATTATCAAACTCTCACCAAACATTCCCTCTGAAGCATCAGTCATGCTGGGGAACATCAAGAGTGACACCTTCTTATTGGATTTTATCTCTTCAAATCTCGCAATAGGAATGGATGAAAAGCAGGCCATTTTGGAAGAAGGAGATCTGATGGCCAAAGCTCACGTGATTATGGGTCATATGAAACGTGAGATGCAGCTGCTGGTAGTAAAGGATGAGATTGATGCAAAGGTTAGGGGTGATATAGACAAGCAGCAGCGAGACTACTTTCTTAGTCAGCAGCTTAAGACCATCCAAGAAGAACTCGGACAGAGCCCTCATCAAGCTGAAATCGAAGAACTGAAAAAACGTGCTAAAGAGAAGAGCTGGCCAGAAGAAGTCGCTAAGGTTTTTGAAAAGGAGTTGGCGAAAGTTCAGCGAGTTAATCCTCAAGTGGCTGAATACTCCGTACTCCTCAATTACTTGGATTTGCTGTTAGACCTGCCATGGAATGAGTTCACCAAGGATAATTTTGAACTTGCTCATGTACAGAAGGTGCTTGATAAAGACCACTATGGTTTGGAGAAAGTTAAGAAGCGCATCATTGAACACCTTGCGGTGTTGAAATTAAAGGGTGATATGAAAGCGCCGATTCTGTGTTTAGTGGGACCTCCCGGTGTTGGTAAGACTTCTCTCGGAAAATCCGTTGCAAAGGCGCTGGATCGAAAATTTGTGAGAATGTCTCTAGGGGGTTTGCACGATGAATCAGAAATCAGAGGACATCGCAAGACCTACATCGGAGCTATGCCGGGTCGAATAGTTCAATCCATAAAGAAGGTAGGGTCGTCCAATCCAGTCTTTATATTGGATGAGATCGACAAAGTTGGAAAAGATTTTCGTGGAGATCCGTCGAGTGCACTTCTTGAAGTGTTAGATCCTGAGCAGAACTCTACCTTTCATGACAATTATCTAGAACTTGAGTATGACCTCTCAAAGGTCATGTTTATTGCAACTGCAAATTCATTGGCCAGCATACAGCCTGCCTTGCTTGATCGCATGGAGATCATTCAAATCAGCGGCTATTCTGCTGAAGAAAAGCTAGAAATTGCCAAACGGCATCTAATTCCGCAAAGGCGAAAAGAGCATGGACTGAAATCCAATCAGGTTACCATTCGTGCCAAAGCACTAAAAGAAATCATTAGAGACTATACCCGCGAATCGGGAGTGAGAAACCTCAGCCGTCAGATTGCCGGGGTGATGAGAAATGCTGCCAAGCAAGTGGCTATGGATGAGACGCCAAAGGTGGTTGTTGACGCCCATAAATTGAGTGAGATCTTGGGGCCTAAACGGTTCAGCAGGGATGCATATGCCAAAATCAAAGTACCTGGGGTGGCAGTCGGTCTGGCATGGACTAGTGTAGGTGGAGATATCCTTTTTATCGAAGCCAGCAGGAGCGAAGGTTCTGGAAAGCTCATTTTGACTGGCAATCTTGGTGATGTCATGAAAGAATCTGCGACCACAGCACTTAGTTTTATAAAGGCCCATGGTGAATCACTTGGCATCGAAGCGGAGAGTTTCGCTAAAACGGACATCCACATACATGTGCCTGAAGGCGCCATTCCCAAAGATGGTCCATCAGCTGGCATCACGATGATGACCGCATTGACATCTATGTTTACAGGTAGATTGGTTAAACCATACTTAGCAATGACTGGAGAGATCACCCTGCGAGGACGAGTTTTGCCAGTAGGTGGGATTAAAGAGAAGGTCCTAGCTGCAAAGCGAGCTGGTATGAAGGAGATTCTATTGTGTTCGGAAAACGAGCGTAACGTGAGGGAGATAGATAAGGATTTCATTAAGGATCTTACTTTCACATACGTTGATGATATGGACGATGTCATTAAAGTGGCCCTACAGTCTGGCTAGAATACTTCTGTTAAGTAAGCGTTAAACTGATTGTTTACCTAAGTCAACCTTGAATACGGTACGTTGCTGTCTGTAGAAATTTATCTAACTTTCGATCTGCAATGAGTAAATTATGATCAGATATTTGGCCGGTGCACTGCTGTTTATTTTACTGTATCAGTCTGTTGATGCACAGGATAATCGAAATCGCCGCGATTCCGTAATCCAATTTTCTGGTCTAGTGGTTGTTGAGGAGCAGGGAGAGTTGATACCGTTGCCTTTGACTAACATTCTCTTAAAGCGCTCTGGTCGGGGTACCTTCGCCGATAATGAAGGATTCTTTTCGATTGTAGCATTTAAAGGCGATGTGGTTGTTTTCTCTAGCATTGGATTTGAAACTGTAGAATTCGTGATCCCCGATACCCTGTCCCAAAACCGGTATTCCATCTACCAAATCATGACCCGTGATACCATTAATCTACCAGAAACGGTGGTTTATCCGTGGCCCAGTCGCGAGCATTTTAAAATTGAATTTTTGGCCCTTAATGTTCCTGAGGACTTACAAGATCGTGCCGAGTCAAATCTGGCAGTACACGTCATGGAAAAAATGCGCAAGGATTTACCAACAGATGGGGTGGAATCAGGAAACTACTATCTAAAGCGTCAAGCCGAATCTTACTATTCATTTGGCCAAGCGAAGCCCATGCACATTCTCAATCCCATCGCTTGGAGTAAATTCTTCAAAGCTTGGAAGAACGGGGACTTCAAGCGCAAGAGTGAAGACAATCGCTAGGCATAACGGCCTTTATGCAAAGCCTACCCATCAATTAATTGCTAAATTTGCACGCTCATTTTACTTCTGACGGTAGTCATTGATCTATGAAGGTTACTAAGTATTTCGAGGAAGCCAAGGGCAAATCACTGATCAGTTTTGAGGTCCTACCTCCGCTAAAAGGGGGCTCCATGCAGTCTATATTTGATGTATTAGACCCACTGATGGAGTTTAAACCTCCCTTTATTGACGTCACCTACCACAGGGAGGAATATGTTTATCAAAAAAGTGGGAATGGCTATTATGAAAAAGCTTCCATCAGGAAGCGTCCAGGTACTGTTGGGATTTGCGCTGCACTTATGCATCGCTATGGTGTGGATGCAGTTCCTCATTTAATCTGTGGAGGCTTTACGAAAGAGGATACAGAAAATGCACTGATCGATCTCAATTTCTTGGACATTTGCAATGTGCTAGCCATCCGTGGAGATGCCCGAAAGTTTGATGGAAGATTTCTCCCGGAAGAGGGTGGTCATAGCTATGCCTTGGATTTGGTGCGCCAAATTGTAGAAATGAATGAGGGTAGATATTTGGATTCAAACATAGAAAATGGCGCCCGTACCAATTTTTGTATTGGTATTGCAGGGTATCCAGAGAAGCACTTTGAAGCTCCGAATTTTCAGTCTGATCTGAAGTACACAAAGAACAAAATAGATGCTGGGGCAGACTACATTGTCACTCAAATGTTTTTTGATAATAAAAATTACTTTGACTATGTGGATGCGTGCAGGGAAAAGGGGATTGATGTACCCATTGTACCGGGACTCAAACCGCTGACTAAGATGTATCAGCTCAAGTCCCTACCGCGTATGTTTTATGTAAATATGCCTGAAGCTCTGGTCAAGGAAATTGAAAAGGTGAAGAAGCCCGAGCATGCTAAAGAAGTGGGCATCGAATGGTGTATTACGCAGTCTTTGGAGCTGAAGGAGTATGGAGTACCATGCCTCCACTACTATACAATGGGAGATGTCGATACCATTAAGCGAATAGCAAAAGCTGTCTTCTAAGGGCACTCCATTAAAGTGAACCCCGGTACTAGTGATCCATTTTGTTGAATCTAGATAACAGATGGAACCTTATCTATGGCGAAAAGGACTGAACGAATAGCTCGTATTATTCTCTCATACTATTATTGAAATATATTCATGATTTTTTGGACAAGGATTTGGCTCATTTTGGTGTTCTGTAGTGTGCTGTCATGCCGGCAAACCCAAGAAGAAGTACTTGTGTTGGGATTGACAGAGTATGTAGATCCGATGATCGGTACGGCAAAGCATGGACATGTCTATCCCGGTGCTACCATTCCATTCGGATCTGTGCAACTTAGCCCTGATAATGGAACAGAAGGCTGGGACTGGTGCGCCGGTTATAATTATATCGACAGCATGATCGTTGGGTTTTCACACACACACCTCAGTGGTACAGGGATCGGAGACTTATGTGATGTACTGGTGATGCCTACCAAGAATTCAATTGATTTATCACAACACTATGATTCACCTAAGGAAGCGCCTTTCGCGTCCACTTTTTCCCACAGTAACGAACACGCCAGTGCCGGATATTACGCTGTCAAATTAGATAATGGAATCGAAGTAGAACTGACCACTTCGCAACGAGTAGGCCTGCACAAATATACTTTCCCTGAGGAATCAGGTCTGAAGCGAAATGTGATCATGGATCTAGGCCATCATATCAATTGGGATAGTGTTCTGGTCAGCTCGATTGAACGAAAAGACAATAATATTTTTGCCGGGAGTCGCCATTCGACAGGTTGGGCAAAGCAACAGCAACTTTTCTACGCCATCACTTTTTCGGAAATTCCCTCTCAACTACAGGTTTATAATGGTGGTGACCAAATAGGAGTGGATGCTGCCAAGGGCAATAATGTAAAGGCGATATGGGAGTTTGATAAATCGAGTGAAGACATTATGGTCAAAGTTGCATTGTCTTCGGCAAGTATGGCGAATGCAATTGCTACACTTGATGAGATCCCAGATTGGGATTTTACTAGGGTTCGAAAGGATGCCATTAGAGCATGGAATGATCACCTAGGAAAGATCAGGGTCGCTTCTTCAAATGAAGCCTTGTTGAGGACATTTTACACAGCTTTGTATCGAACAGCCTTGGCCCCGATCATATATGAGGACATTTCTGGTCAATACAAAGCCGCCAGCGGACAAGTAGTGGAAGCGAGTGAATACGTACGCTATGATATTTTCTCCCTTTGGGATACGTTTCGAGCTGCACATCCTTTGCTTTCGATCACTCAACCAGACCGAACAACAGACTTTATTAAGTCGTTTCTAGCTCATTTTGATGAATGTGGTCTGTTACCTGTTTGGTCTCTACTCGGGAATGAAACCAATACCATGACTGGCTATCACGCCATACCAATTATCCTTGATGCATATTTAAAGGGGCATCGTCAATTTGATGTTGAAAAGGCGTATGAAGCCATGAAAAAGAGCGGAGAGCAAGACATTAGAGACACTGACGACTATCGAAAGTATGGCTACATCCCCTACGAATTGGGTGGTCAGTCGGTCACAAAGACCTTGGAGTATGCATTCGATGACTGGTGTATAGCACAAATGGCCTTACTGCTTGGAAAACAGGAAGAACACAAGTATTTCCTAGAGCGAGCCCGTAATTATCAAAACCTATTTGACGCATCAACTAGATTTATGCGGGCAAGAATGGTCGATGGCAACTGGAAAACTCCCTTCAATCCGACGGAGTCTGATCATAATTTTGCGGTTGCCGAGTACACGGAGGGTAATGCCTGGCAACATTCCTGGTTTGTGCCACATGATGTACGTGGTCTAATCTCTCTGCACGGTGGAAATGATCGATTTGTCAATAGGCTCGACTCACTATTTAGTGTAGATTCTGACATTGCTGGTGACAATAGGAGTATGGATATTTCTGGGCTAATAGGGCAGTATGCACATGGCAACGAGCCTAGCCATCACATACCCTATTTGTACAACTATGCTGGAGCGCCGTGGAAGGGGCAAGAAAAAATTCGAGAGATCTTGGAATCACAGTATAGTGATGCTCCAGATGGTTTGTGCGGAAATGAAGACTGTGGGCAGATGTCGGCATGGTATGTTTTTAGCACTTTGGGATTTTATCCAGTCAATCCAGCAGAAGGAGTTTATGTCATAGGAACACCGATGTTTAAAAAGGCTACTTTGGACATGGGAAATGGGCGAGATTTTATTGTTCGTGTGGTTCATTTGAATGAGGAAAACAAATACATTCAATCAGCTACACTCAATGAATTACCCCTGACCAGATCCTATCTCTATCACTATGAGCTTGAAGAGGGAGGAGAATTGATTCTGGAAATGGGACCCAAGCCAAATTATCTGCATTGGAGTGATCCAGAAGCATATCCGCCATCGATGAGCGATCCAGATCAGTGAAGGAGGATTGTTCTTGAACCATGGCATACATGATGGATATAAAAAAGGACCGATTGCTCCAAATCGGCCCTCTAAATTGGTGTTGAGTGTATTCTCTGCTCATTCACCAAAGGTACCTAGTTCGAATCTATGACTACCCGAAGGGTCACAGATCTAGTGAGCTAGGTTTACTGTTCATCTGGTCTTGATCTCTTTCGACACTCGACATCCAAAATGACCTCGACTGCCAATCTTACTACAATCACCTGTAATCAGATGCTCGTAGCAATAGCCAGTTTATCAAGTAAGAATATTTTTCCAGGCCTGGATCGGAATGGTGGGACCTAGTTTCAATAGGATTACTATTCTGTAGATAGCAAAAAGGATGCCTAACTTTAGCTCTGAGTGTGAAAAGGGTAGGTAACCAAGACATTGACGCTTATCAATAGGGAAAATAGTCCAACAAATCAGAGCGTAGGCATCAGCCTACGCTCCCATGAAAAACAGATTTGAGTACTAAATCCACTCAAACTAAACAAAACATCTTGGGGCTATTTAATCTTTATAAATGGTCGAAACTCCGCTGCCGTGCCTGCTCCAATACAGAGGTGATACATTCCTGGAGCTAGGTCGGCCACGTCAATTATAAAATCTGTAACATCAGTTTTCTGCTGAACGGTCTTAACCAACTGTCCATATACATTGGTGATTCTGATTTCACCCATCGGCAGCGAACTATTCAGATTCAATTTTTCCCTGACAGGGTTTGGAAATATATAAACTGCTTTCTCTCGACCATATATGGATCGAATATTTGAGTATGATGCGTTTCCGAAGACATCAACTATTTTGAGTTTATAATGCATATTAGGTGCACCTATAGATCTGTCCATGAGTAGATAGTTGCTGGTCGAGGAATTTCCTCCTTGAGCCGTCATAGTGCCAAGAGAACTGTAGTTCAGGAGATCTTCAGATTTTAACACCTCGTAATGGCTTGTATTGGCTTCTGTCCTAGAACTCCAGGTCACTTTTACGTGATCCTCATGCTCATCCACTTCGAAGGTTTCAATTTCTACAGTTTGTTCAATAGTGGTGCAGAAGAAAATCGGCGAGAGCGCTATGGTTCTTCTGGTAGGATCATAGTTTTCTGGTCTCCGTGGGTCAGAGTAACCTTTTTCAATGTAGGTAATCTCAATTCTGTGAATCGGTTCAGTAAAATAGACATTCAATGTGTTGCGTGTACCACCGTCCTCCGCATCTTTCTCGCCTAGTGGATGTGCTGTAACCACATTTTCCATCCTAGACCATGCGGGAGAGTTACTGAAGGCTTCTAAAATGGGCATCACTTCCTCTTGACCACGGAAGCCGGTAATGATCACCTGGTCGATTCGGTCAGAAGAATCTATTTCGGTCGACGTATTGTTGTCGATATCAAAGATCGAGAAGCGGGTTTCCATGAGCAAATTATCGAATGTAATGCTTGCCGTAATCGCACTGGATGTTGCGCTGGGAGGAGCATCTACCCTAACTTGTAAACTATTGCTACCATCGCTGAAACCACCATCAGTTTTACTAAAGCGGTCTGTATCATCTGGAGCTTGCGAATGCTTCTGTGTTTCATCAAAGTGGTCGGTATCTCCAGAGAACGTAATCGAAGCGGTCAGCGATTCGCCATCGGAGCCGGTCATCGACATAGAATGGTCTAGCGCTCCCGCGGGATATCCTCTCCAATCTAATTTTGAAGGCAAATCTGAATTGCATTGAGAAAGGGGAGGTTTGGCTGTGCAAGCAAGTATGTCCGAGATGCCGGTAAAAATATTACCCTGATGACGAAAGATCATAATGGAGATCTCAGAAGCATTTGAGATCGTCACATTGGCCGTGCCCGAGACGTCATTGTGACTTTTATTTCCATTTCCCATTGCAGCCGATCCTGTAGTCGAGAAGGTGGGTTCGAGCCCTTCGGCAGATAATTTTGCAGTTCCTCCATCTGTTTGAATGTATACGGTATCGTCTAGATCTATGTCATAGAGGCTAAATTGTATATTATGAAGATGAGATTCAAAATCTAGATTAATGATGATCGTATCAGCAGATCTATTTGCTAAAACGAGGGCATTTCCACCAGCACTATGTCCACCAGCATCGGTGAAGGTTGGCATTTGATTGGGATATCCATCGGCTGTATTGCCTCGAAGTTCAATAGTAAGATTGCTCGTCCCCAGGCCGTAGCCCGCTTCCATATTGCCATCCACCCAGGTGGCAACATCCCAGTCAATATGGCTGAGTACGCGTCCGGGACATTGAGCCTCGACGCCGGGACGCAATATCGTGTAAATGAGAATGGAAAGTATGATTTTAAGCATATTCGCGATTTTGATAATGATGATCATGCAAGGAGCATGATGTCCATTAGTTTCGCGATCGGGATGTGACGCACCTACATAAAGTAATCGATGAGCGTTCAGGTGGATTCCTCAGCTTTGTTCGCTACCTCTGTCTCCAAGAAGGTGGGATCTCAGGTCTTATTTTAGATCAGCCTAATTATTCTGATCTAGCATGCATATCTCTATCATCATGAATTGTGCCAAAATATTTAGATGCTAGAAACCCAACAGTACCGTGATAAGGGAAAGGTTGGACTTCGGTAACCTTATTGTTTTAATTTCAAAAAAGAGGGCTAACACATGGTGTCAGCCCTCATAGTTCTGAGTGTGTAGGTGCGGAATGAGTTTTGGAATTTCGTTCAGTTGTGTCTTTTTATGAACTCCGCACTTTTTGTCACATCCTTATGACGTCCAAGATTTCCTAAACCACAAAATGGGTGGATTTTTTTTCATAAAATGAGGGATTAGTCCCATTCACACCCATTTCTATGATTTCGTTAGGCAGCAGATGTGCATCGCTGAGGAGGATGCAGTTCGTCACATGCAGTGGTATCCAGTTGATCAATACAAGGGGAAAAGTGTATTTTCCAGTCCAGATTAAACTAAAAAAATGAAACGTAGAAATTTTATCAAGTCTACCGGATGTAGCATCTTTAGTGCAGGCTTAATCGGTGTTGCCATATCTTCTTCGAGTAGTAGCTGTCAATCGTCAAATAATTCTGAATCGTCAAGTAATGCGGAATCGCCAGGTATTGCTGAGTCACCTTCCATGTTTTTTGAGATATCACTAGCGCAGTGGTCTTTAAATAAGACCCTGTTTGATGGAAAAATGGACAATCTGGACTTTGCAGCCACTGCAAAGAAGAAATATGGGATAACTAATATCGAGTACGTAAATCAATTTTTTAAGGATAAGGCTAGGGACAAAGCCTATCTCCAAGAAATGAATACAAGGGCCAATGACCTTGGAGTCAAACAACTCATCATTATGATTGATGGTGAAGGGGGGTTAGGTGACCTGGATGATAGCAGTAGAAAAGAAGCTGTGGAAAATCACTATGAGTGGGTAGAGGCGGCAAAATTCCTAGGATGCCACTCAATAAGGGTAAATGCGTACGGAGAAGGTACTGCCAAGGAGGTGAAGCTTGCTGCGATTGATGGATTAGGAAGTCTATCGAGCTTTGCTAAAGACTTCGGTATTAATGTTATCGTTGAAAACCATGGTGGATACTCTTCCAATGGACGATGGCTTGCAGACGTCATGAAGCAAGTGGACATGGAAAACTGTGGCACATTACCGGACTTTGGAAATTTTTGTATCACCGAAGAGAATGATGAGTGCGTGGAAGAATACGATAGATATAAAGGTGTGCTTGAGTTAATGCCTTATGCTAAGGCGGTGAGTGCCAAGAGTCATGATTTTAATGCAGAAGGGGATGAGACCCGCACTGACTACCTTAAAATGATGAAGATTGTGAAAGATGCAGGATATAGTGGATATGTGGGCATCGAATATGAAGGGAGTAGATTAAGCGAAGCAGAAGGTATTTTAGCCACGAAAAAGCTTCTGGAAAAAGTGGGCACGAAGCTCTTATAGGCATCTCCGTCCTTAAGAATTGCGGCTGTGCATATTTAAGCACACTGAATATTGCTTTCAAAGCAAGTAATGCAGCAAGTATTGGCAGTTGCAGATATTAAGGATAAAAATATTTAAAAAAAAATATTTGTATTGATTCGTAGTGTTGTCATTCCACTTCAAGTTCTTATACATTAGGATTTCTGAGTTGTTTTGATAGGTCTGCACCCTGCTTATCCTCGCAAATCCTTTTGGCAGACTTTTTGACTATTGATAGGTAAGATTGACGCAGGGTAAATAAGCAAGACCATGCTAATTATAAATAAAGAATGTATATACATTCTACTCAGCTACAATCTAAACGATCAGGTGCGACAGCGCACAAGATCTTTACAACTTTGAAATTTTGGCTTGGTTTCAATATTCCACCCTCTAACCAAAGAATAACGGGTTTCATTTCAAAGCAAGAGGTTGTGTTTCTACGGAAAGCAACCTCTCTTTTTTTTTAGGAAGACGAGTCCATTGATAAGAAGTTATTGCTCTTGCTGGCAAGAACGAATAGCTAGATGCATCACTCTACTCTTTGTCGTCATCGCAATGGAACAAGGGCTCCTTCGATATAGCCGCATCTCACCAAATCTATCGCTTTACTACCTTCATTTGTAGCAACAATCCTTATCTTTTGCTGCGATTGAAGTTTTGCTTATGGCAACTTTTGCGTAGCATGACATCGGAAAACTATTGAACATTGGGACCATCTCTTAAGAGTATTCATCTATTTGTTTCGGCTCTAATACTTCTAGCCTTGTTTAGTTGTCAGTCGAGGTTGGATAGATTGGCCAACTTTCCCATCCTGACAATTCCGCAAAACATACTGATTGATAGCAATAATACCCTCGGGAGCTTTCATCCCTGTGAACCTTCCATTTGTATTAGCCCTGCCAACCCAAATCAAATCGTAGCGGGAGCGGTCTTAAATAGGACCTATCATTCGCTTGATTTTGGAAGGAGCTGGTCCACTCAATTGGTATCTTCTACTTACGGTGTATATGGCGATCCAGTGATCATCGCCGATAAACATGGTAATTTTTATTATGCCCATCTTGCAGATCCATCCGGGAAGGGTAGGTCATCTCAGGATTGGTTAGATAGGATAGTAATACAACGGTCCGAGGATGGAGGAACTAGTTGGAACAATGGATCTTTTGCAGGTTATCGACCTCCAAGAGATCAAGATAAGCATTGGCTAGCAGTTGATGATAAGTCAAAGGCTTTGTACATGACCTGGACTGAGTTTGATAAATATGGAAGTGCGGATTCAAATGATCGCAGTCGCATTTTATTTTCAAAGTCGGTAGATGAGGGAGATCAGTGGTCCGATGCCATCTCCATTAGTGGGGTTGAAGGAAATTGTCTTGATGATGATCAGACCACTGAGGGGGCCGTACCGACGGTGGGACCGAAGGGGCAGATTTATGTTTCATGGTCTTATGATGAAAAGATCTATTTTGATAAATCACTCGATGCTGGAGGCCATTGGCTCGATACTGACATCATCGCAGCAAATCAAATGGGAGGTTGGTCTTTTGATATTCCTGGTCTAGGTAGGGCGAACGGGATGCCCATCACAGCTGTTGATATCAGTAAGAGCAGGTATCGAGGGCGTATTTATATCAACTACTGCGACCAGAGTAACGGCAGCGATGATACAGATGTCTGGATTGTGTATTCTGATGACGAAGGAAACTCTTGGTCAGCTCCAAAGCGGGTGAATGATGATGGTCCAGGAAAGCACCAATTCTTCACCTGGATGAGTGTGGACCCTACTAGCGGAGCTATTTATATTGTCTTTTACGACAGAAGAGCCCATGATGATAATCATACGGATGTGTTCCTCGCCTATTCATTTGATGGAGGCCAACATTTTCGCAATGTAAAAATTAGTAGTTCCACATTTCTTCCCAACACAAGTATCTTTTTTGGTGACTACAACAACATCAGTGCTTACAAAGGGCGAGTTCGGCCCATCTGGACGCGGATGGATGAGAACAAGACCAGCATCTGGACGGCGTTAATCGACTTCCGATGATCGGAACAAAATTTATCTTGTGGTGCAATGCATTACTGGTGGTGTCCATGATTTACATTGGTCCAATTTTGACAGCACTGGCATCCAATGGACTGGCAATATTTATGTTTTTAATGATTTTGATGATGGTGCCATTTATGGGGGTGCTTTGGGGTATGCGATACCGTAAGCAGTTTGCCAGGTCCAGTGTATATCGATATTTGTGGTATACGGCTTGCATTAATTCCATATTTGTAATATGCATATTATTTGCATACTTTTTTGCATGAGTATACATAGAGAAGTGGTGGGTGAATCAGTTCTGGTCTCGGTCTCGGATAAGATGTTTGCAGTCAGGATGCTTTATAGAGCAATTAGATACGGAATTCAAGGGACCAGTATACCCATCAAAATTCATCCTTTGGTGATGACATTGATCATGTTGCTATTGATTCCATACCTGGGGCTGACTCAGGGCAAGCAAGAACGGACTGAGAGTCCTAATATAATTTTGATTTTGACCGATGATCAAGGATGGACACACTCTTCTCATCATGCAGATCCCTTGATACCAGAATCAAGGAGTGACTACTATGAAACACCCAATATGGATAAGTTGGCAGCGTCTGGAGTCCTGTTTACTCAGGGATATGCACCCAATCCCATATGTTCACCGAGCCGAAATAGTTTGATGTTTGGTCAAAATGGAGCAAGACACATTTATAATCAAGATCACGAATGGTACAAAAAAACGGCAGATTGGCTTACGATTCCCCGGGCTCTCAAGATGGCTAATTCTGATTATAGGGCTGCTCATTTTGGTAAATGGCACATCGCAATGGTTCCTAAGGAGGCTGGATTCGATCTCGACGATGGTATGAATTCAAACCATGGTGGTGAGATATTTGGAGATGGTTATTTGAACATCAAAGACTACACAGAAGCTGCCGATGCATATATTATTTCAAATAATATCGAAAATCCCTCAAAAGCAAGGAGAGCAGGTAAACCAAGTGGACACTGGGACGATGACAATGCAAAGGACATTTTTGGAATCACTCACCGCGCAAAAAAATTTATGAAAGCAAGTATTGAGGACGGGAAACCATTTTATGTTCAACTCTCACACTATGCAACACACCTTTCTTTGGTTTCTCAAAAAGAGCCTTATGAATATTTCCTGAATAAAAAAACAGGCCAACGGCATACAAACCCTGAATTTGCAGCGATGCTCAAGGATTTGGATACAGGCATAGGAATCATTATGGATTTTGTGCGAGAGTTGGGAATTGAAGACAATACTTTTCTCTTTCTAATGGGCGATAATGGTGGAAGAATGTCATTAAATCAGATTGCCGTGATAGATCAAGATAGGGAGTTGGTGCATGCTTATTACTCGAACCAGCATGATAGAAATTCCCCGCTGCGCGATGGAAAGCACTCCTTTTATGAGGGTGGTATTAGGGTGCCTTTTATTGCTTCTGGACCTGGAATTGGAGCAAATCGAGTTGTCCGCATTCCGGTGACTGGGCTAGATTTACTTCCCACGTTTGCAGAACTGGCTGGGGGTGATGTAGAAATGACCGATGCTATTGATGGAGGAAGTATGGTCCCATTACTCCTAGATGATCGTGTGGAAAAAATAAAACGTAATAGCGAGTACCTGATCTTTCATCAATCCTCGCACCGAAGGCCAAGAAGTGCCATTCGAAAGGATGATTTTAAGCTCATCAAATATTGGTCAAAAGAAGCTAAATATACAGATACACCAAAGGTAGAACTTTTCAATATTAGACATGATTTGGGTGAATCCAACAACTTAATCCACAGGTATCCAGGGATCGCCAAAGAATTGGAAGGCACATTAAGTGAGTTTTTAGAGAAGACCCATGCCGAAACCGGAACACGTGATATTAAAGGAGCATATTATCGTTTGATGGATGATATTGTGAAAGAATAGAGATATGATTATATCGGATTTTTTCATGGGCCTTAGTCCAAGGAGCTGCATACCTTTTCCATTATGATCGAAAGCCTGGATGCGAAAAAGGTATCAGTACATTTTGATACAGGATTAATGGTTGCCCCATTGACCATCCTATCTACTGAGGATTGGCGTGCTAAAAATATATGGCTACGCATGGTATCTTAAATGCATTGACTATTATTATGCAGAAAAGTGAGTGGGAATAGGTAGTTGAACAAGGAGAGTCTTAGTAATGCTCCACGTCTAACTATGATCGTGATATTGAATGACTTAACACAACCTGAGATGAACAAAGTAATTTTAGCATGCCTATTAAGCCTAAGTCTCCTCAAGGGGCATGCTCAATATCTTCCTCCGCCTTCGGGCTTATCTACAGCATTTCTGAGGGTACCGTCTGAGGCAGTAATCACAGATTCGACACCAGATTTCGCATGGATTTTTCCTCAGGCTGGTCTCGAGCAATCAGCTTATCGAGTTCTAGTTGCTTCATCGCCATTTCTGCTGCTTGAGGGAGATGCTGATTTATGGGATAGCGAAATGGTAATTAGTGACGCTTCGACCAATGTAACCTATAGTGGAAGGCCATTGGATGCTAGACAAACATATTGGTGGCAAGTAAAAGTTTGGTCCCCCAATGGACTGGAAAGCAATTATAGTCTACCTCAGAAATTCAATACCGGTGATTTTGATCGGTCGGAATTGGATTATCCGGGAGAAAGTAGGTGGATTCAATTAGCGACCGATCATTGGGTTTCTGAAGACAAGCAGTGTGCGACATTTGAGTACGCAAAGCCGATCGAAATGAGACAGCTGAAATCAAAAAAATATTTTGCTGAATTTGAAAAATCGGCTATTGGTATACTAGAATTTGTTGCCACATCAGCGTTGGATGAAGCTCCAATCACTATTCATATGGGCGAGAGGAAATTGGATGACGTTACCGTTCATAAGGATCCTGGGAAATCTAACATTGGGTATGATAGCATTCAAATGGTACTTAAGAAAGGCACTCATAATTATGTGGTGGAAATTACCGAGCGGGAGATCAAAGGTTACTTACATTCTCAAAAACTATCGCCACACTATCCTGAAGTGATGCCATTTAGATATGTAGAGATACTGGCAAATTTTGATTCCATTGCGATAAAAGATATCAAACAAGGAGGGTTGTTCTATTATTTTGATGTAGAGGCATCCTCTTTTATGAGCTCAAACGAGAAACTGAACACCGTTTGGAATTTATGCAAATATACCCAAAAGGCTACGCCATTTCTTGGTGTTTATGCCGATGGTAATAGAGAGCGGATGCCTTATGAAGCAGATGCAAATATTCAGCAAGCGAGTCATTTTGCGGTAGATAGAGAGTATTCTATTGGCAAATACACGATTAATTTCTTATTGGATCATGCATCTTGGCCAACGGAATGGCAAATGCATGTGGTGTTGATGGCCTGGGACTATTACATGCACACAGGTGACTCGGATCTATTGATTGATCGATATCAAGATATTAGGCGAAAGTCACTAATTGCTCTAACTGATGACAACGGATTGATCAGTACAAGGACGGGAAAGAAAACACAAAAATTCCTGACTAGTATTCATTTTCCGGGACCAGTCGAAAAATTCCGAGATATTGTCGATTGGCCACACGGGACTCCCAAGGGGAACAGCGGTAGTAGTCACAGAAGTCCATTGGAAGGAGGTGAAACGGATGGATTTGTATTTACCGATTAT
This sequence comes from Saprospiraceae bacterium, assembly GCA_013001595.1. Lineage (GTDB taxonomy): Bacteria > Bacteroidota > Bacteroidia > Chitinophagales > Saprospiraceae > JABDMH01. The sequence goes on from JABDMH010000056.1 coordinate 78,636, forward strand.
AATACGGTTGTAAATGCCTTTCATAATCGGTCCCTGGTGTTAATGGCAAATATTGCTAAAGTCGTTGGGAACGAGGAAGATCACAAGTTCTTTACTGGTCGAGCGGAGGAACACAAAAAGCAATTTATTGTTGCTTTCTTCAATAACGATAAAGACTATTTTCGCGATGGGATTGGGACCAGTCATTCAAGTCTTCATAGCAATATGTTCTCCATGGCCTTTGATTTGGTGCCTGCAGGAAATATCGAAACGGTGTCTGAATTTATCAAGTCAAGGGGTATGGTGTGCAGCGTTTATGGATCTCAGTATCTACTTGAAGCGCTGTACAAAGCTGGAGAAGCTGAATATGCATTAGAACTTATGACCTCAGAGGGCAGAAGAAGTTGGTTGAATATGATCCGTGTAGGCTCGTCTATGACCACCGAAGCTTGGGATGAATACTACAAACCTAACCTCACTTGGAATCATGCCTGGGGGTCAGCACCGGCGAATATAACTGCCCGAAAACTGATGGGTATAGAACCCCTGGAGGCCACTTTCAGCAAGTTCCGAATTGCTCCTCAACCTGGAAATCTAGAACAGGTGGCAATTACCGTTCCATGTATACGCGGAGAAATAGCAGTTGATTTGAATCAGATGCAAGATTCCTGGACTATGAATATTTCTGTCCCTGGTAATGCAAAGGCTGAACTTTGGCTTCCCCCATATTTGTCCAAGATTTTCATCAATGGAGAATTAACAGTACCCGTGAATGAAGTGAGATATGCCGGTGGAATCAGAAACGTAATTCTGCTAGAAAGTGGCCATTATACAGTTTCATGCTCCAAAAAGTGATCTTAAAGATTTATGAATAAGACCAAGGGAAGGAAGACCCATATAATGGTTGTCGATGGTAACCGTTGCTCTGACGATAATTCCTTACAAAGATACTTGATATACAACAAACCCATCATCAAATGAGGACGAAAGTGGAAGCCCAGACTTATGGATTTGGAAAATCCTTAATGCAGGAAAATTTTGGTATGGAATTTTGTCCGGCATAATAGATTGAATCATTAATGGTCAAAGTCCCAGATGATATTGAGATAGAGTTGGGACGTCAGCACCTTTTTCGAATTGAAAATAGAGATTCGCTGTAGACTTTATAAACATTTACAATGTTCAAACTATCATTCAAAAGATGGAAACTTATACTACTACACGGATTTTTGGCTGGATTTTTTGTAGGATGTGACACTGGCGAAATATTCCCTTCAGATAATGGAGAAATAAAGGTCGGTGCGGACGTTATCTACCCAAAATTTAGAAAGTGGACCAGTCCTTCCCAAGGGGAAGAGGCCGCGTTCAATTCTCCTAGTTTTGAGTGGCCTTTAGCAAAGCATCAGCCAAATTATGACATTAGGTTGTCTTCGAAAACTGATTTTTCTGAGAATCTGATTGAGAAAAGGGCTATTCCATTTGCCATATACAATCCACATCAAAAGCTGAAGTCCGGCATGTGGTATTGGCAGTATCGCGAAGCCGGAAAGAAATGGCATGGCATTGATTCATTTATCATCTCTGGAGCGACAAGAGAATTTGTCACCCCCCATGTCGATGAAATCCTCAAGCATATCTCAGCAGACCATCCCCGGGTTTTTATCGAAAAGAGTCAATTGATGAAACTTAGGGCACGTGCTATTGACTACGGGGAAACTGCCGCAATTTTGGAAGAGGCCAACCATCTTTTAAGTGAGGTCGTACCTAATGAGAATACTGCAGTACCTAGGCATGCTGGTAAAAATAAATACGAGGACTCGATGATTGCACAATCTGCAAGCAAGGCATTGGGATGGCGGGTGTTTCGCTCACTTAATTCTTTTTCTCAGGCATATATCCTGACAGGAGACAAAAAGTACTACCATGCAGCAAAAAAATGGATGGTCGAAATTGCTAATTGGGATCCAAGAGGAGTGACACATTTGTCGAACTTTGGAGACTCCGGAATCATGACAAGTCTAGCTTTGGCCCTTGACACCTTTTGGGATTTATTAGCAGAAGAGGAGCGGGAAAAGATGATAAAACAGTCTTCCGTGCGAGCGGATAATTTCTATCAGCTGTGGAGAGGAAGAGTTGAAAGTAGGTCTTCTTCCATGCATGTTTGGCAACACATTTTGCATCAACTGTTTCAGACTACTGTGGCCCTTGCCGGAGAGATTCCACACACAGATGAATGGATGGCATATATCTATGAACTGTGGATTGCCCAGTTTCCCAAGATGGGAGAAAAAGATGGAGCTTGGTTTAACGGCATCGGCTATTTTGGGATGAATGCCTTAACCATTTACGATATGTCGACGAGTCTGAGTGAATTAAGTGGCGTCGATTTTCAATGGTCTGATTGGTTTCGGAATAGTCCCCGATGGATAATGTATGCCTTTCCCCCTAATAGTGTGGGAGATGGGTTTGGTAATGATGGCGATAAATATTGGTATCCTCCCATGAAGTACGCAGGATATACAGATGCTGCTGCTAGAATGTTCAAAAGTCCATATGGTGCCTGGTACGCAAAACAAGTTTGCAAAGGACTGGATCAGAATATTGCCGCAGATGAGGAATTTCGATGGTTCAGGATCCTGCGAACAAATAAATATTCGCTGCCTGAAATAGCAACAGAGTTTGATTTTTCACAGTCGGCTCATTTCCCTGATGTTGGTGTTTCATATATGCATACCTCGCTGGAGGACATCCAAAGCAATTTGATGCTATCTGCCACAAGTAGTCCCTTCGGTTCAAATGGCCATGCACATGCCGAACAGAATAATTTCAACATCGCTTATGGAGGTATGCGCCTTTTTTATAATTCTGGTTACCGTCCCAAGATGCAAGATCCTCACCATCAAGGCTGGCATAAGCATACCCGTGGGCACAACGGAATTTTGATTGATGGCAATGGACAGCCTTTTGATGCCGGAGCATATGGTTGGATGCCACGCTTTCTACATGGTAAGCAGATTTCGTATGCAGTGGGTGATGCCTCTAATGCTTATTCTGCTGCAGATTTGAAATCTGTTGATCATGGTTTAAGGCATTTCAGAAGGCATTATTTGATGCTTCGTCCATCAACAATAGTTATTTATGATGAGTTGAAAGCAGATCATTCTGCTGAATGGACCTGGTTGCTACACAGTGATAGAGAGATAGGAGTCGATCCTATTAATAAATCGATCGTTGCCGAAAATGAATTGGCCAATGCTTTGGCCTATCTTTATTCCTCAACAGCGCTTGATTTTTCTGTTGCTGATACTTTCAGTATCCCAGCCAGAAATTGGAACAGGAAAGTTGATCAGAATGGAAATCTGATTGATTTTGTTGATCAATGGCATTTTTCTGGTAGAACTAAGGAGAAGAAACCTAGCATGCGCTACATGGCAATAATTCAGGTCTTACCAAAATCAGGAGGGGCAGATTTTGAACGGGTATTTTTTAATAGAAGCAGCTATACCTATAAAGTAGGAGATTGGAACATACAAGCTGAAATGGATGCAATGGAACCCGCCTGTATTAGAGTATGGAATACTGACCACAGTGCTTCGCTGGTTTCAGGAGGTAGTCTCGTTCACCAAGGAAAAACCCACATAGGTAAGCACATTGGTAGCTCAAAATTACTAGAACTGATTAATGGGAAATCATTTTTTCAAGAGGTCATCGATGAAATCCCGGTTTCTATCCGTAAAGCAATAAGTAGAGGTAGGAAAAAGAACGCAGACTGACTTTTACAAATTATCGATACTTTGGCAAATTAAGCGACGATGATTATTCGGGAGCGAGGTAGAATCTCGGTCTTCGTGAATGATGTTAAACCCTTTTACTTGAGAAAAATAGGCTGGATTTGCCAAGATCTATTGTTGCCAGGATTCCATCATAATGATTATGATAGAACACAAAGAAATTGATAAGGCTGTGGAGGTTTTAGCTCCTCACCTAGTCTATACTCCCATGAGATCTTATACTGCAATGAGTGATGCATGTGGTCTGGAGGTCTATACAAAACTGGAATTACGGCAAAAAAGTGGATCTTTTAAGGCCAGAGGAGCGTTTTTTCTAATGCTTTCCATTCCCGAATCGGAGCGGAAAAGGGCTTTTTTCGCAGCAGCATCTACCGGAAACCATGCAATTGCTTTTTGTACAGCCCTTCAAGAGTTGGGATTAAAGGGTATGGTTTTCTTGCCAAGATCTATATCACCTGCCAAATTGAGCTTGATTGCTCAATTTGAAATCCCATACCAATTGGTGGGAAATTCAAGTCTTGATGCCGAGCTGCATTGTCGTGCAGAGTCGACTAAGCATGGATATATAGTAGTTCCTCCCTATAATGATCCCCGTATTATCGTAGGTCAAGGTACGGTGGCGGTCGAGATCTTGGATCAATTATCTGGAATCGATGTGGTCGTCGTACCTGTAGGCGGGGGTGGGCTGATTAGTGGTGTAGCAACATACTTAAAGGCTTGTAAGCCATCAGTGCACATAATCGGTTGCCAACCAAAGATGAGTCCAGAAATGGTGCGGTCAATACAAAGTGGCCAAATTCTGACTGAAGATATCAGTGGCCCTACACTTTCAGATGGCACAGCTGGAGGTTTGGAAGAGGGTTCTTTAACATTTAGCATTTGTCAGCAACTAGTAGATGAGTGGTGCTTGGTCAGTGAGCATGAGATTGCAGTAGAAATATCCAATTATCATGCATCCTCGGGATCCTTTATTGAAGGATCTGCTGCGTTACCTCTGGCCTGCATTCGCAAACGAGCCAAAGAGTGGTCAGGTAAGAAAGCACTAGCCATCTTAACGGGCAACCGACTGAATCGCGAAAGATATATTCAAATGATCAGTAGTTCAGATTGGACTAATATTCTCTAGTGCTTGACGCCCAATTGATGCTCCAGTCTATCAGGCAAATGACTCTTTACCCATGTCATGTAGTCTCCCCGATAGCCTGCCCGCTCATGGTGTCTTTTTATATGATCCTGTATCACTTTTTGACTTGCAGGCGATACTTGACAGTTACGAATCTCCTCAGTGATTGCGGTGACGGCTGAGCCGATGCGATCGGCAACTTCTTGGTCAGGCTCTCCCGAAGCATGACCTAAATAGCCCTCAATCACGTTTTTAGAAATCTCCCTACCATGTGCCAAAGACTCTTTGATATTTCCCCTTCCGGTCACGGTGTTCCCCAGGGCAAAGACCCTGGTGTACCCTGCAATGCGACAATAGACTTCATCTTCTACGTCGTATGTCTGGCCCTTTGTCGGAATGCCAGGAATGTGATCTGGGATGCTACCAATGGATGAAATCACGTAAGAGCATCGTACTTCCTTTTTTGAATCAGGGACCGGCACTACCCGACCATTTTCGACTTTAGTACCTTGGAAAACCAGTCCAACCAACCGATCGTTTTCCACGATTTTGTCCACAGGCATATGCAAAGGTTCCATTTTGAATAGATACTTAGATCTATAGTTGTTCAGGATCTTCTCTTGCACCATCTGCACTTTAGCCAGCTCTTCCGGTGTATTTGCTGGAGAGGGTGACAAGGGCATATCTTTGATCCTGCGGCGATAGTAAAGCGTACAGCCCTGGATGCCGAGGTCCTCGAGGGTGAGATCAAGACTTGCAAGAACCTTGGCTATGCTCCGATCTAATTTAAACATGTCTATTTCATGACCGAGTTTGGTCAATGCCTTCTCTACAAGTTCGAACATGATCACCTTAGCAACGTCTAATGAGGCCAATCCACCACCCACAATAACCATATTGTCTTTTATCTCATAGACCTCTCCTGCATAATTCTGTTCATGTTTGTGATTGTACCAATAGATAAATGGGTTCTGATAAACCAGACCCTTACCTATGTATTGATTAATACCTGGAATCGGTAGGGGGCGATCTTTCCAGGCTCCTATGGCCAATAAGATTGCACAAAACCCCCAGGAGGTGACCTCTTCGAATGAAATATCCCTACCTAATTTGGTCAATGGTACATACGTGACCAAAGGATGGCTTAGCTTTTCATTAATGCGATTCTCCTCCTTGTCCCTCAATTTGGAATGCCATTTCGGTAGGCCGTCCTCGATCTTGCCATAGGGCAGTGCATTTTGATCAAATACGATAGATGAAACGCCCCTTTGTGCCAATTGATATGCAGCCTCCGATCCTGATACAGCACCACCAAAGATCGCTACCAAATGTTTAGGGGAGGACATGCTTATGTGTTTTACAAGTTATTGAATATGCCATGTTTTGGTACCAGCAATCATTTCATCCAGGTCCATACTTTTCGATTCACTTGCTTCTTCAATTTGCATAAAAAGTTGCGATTCGTATGTGGGTCGATCTTCCTGATAGATCACACCAAAAGGTCTAGGCAAGGCACCCGTCTCTTTTGGATCATCGAAAAATCTGGTCAGCATAGAGGCCTTGAAAATGTCATGCTCATCATGAATCCACAAATCATCCACCGTGTACTTACCTGCAGTTAAATCAACGATTTCAGGTCTAAGACCGTCAATACGGATACCTTTCTTTGACTCTTTTCCGAAAACCATTGGCTGGTTGTGTTCTAGAAATACGCAGGTATCCAATTTGGTCGCTTTATCCGTGAACGCAAAGAAAGCACCATCATTAAAGATGTTACAATTCTGATATATTTCTAGGAAGGAGGTGCCTTTGTGTTCGTGGCATCGATGCAACATCTGTTTCAAATGCTTTGGATCTCGATCCATTGATCTAGCAACGAAAGTGGCGCTGGAACCCATGGCAAAAGCAGATGGATTTACCGGAAAATCGATCGAACCCATAGGGGTTGACTTGGTGCGCTTGTTTACCTCAGAGGTGGGTGAATATTGTCCTTTCGTTAATCCATAGATTTGATTATTAAAAATCAATATGTTCAAATCAAAATTTCTCCTCAATAAATGCATCAGGTGATTACCGCCGATCGAAAAGCCATCACCATCACCAGAAATAACCCACACATCAAGCTCTGGATTGGCTAGTTTTAAGCCGGAGGCAAAAGCAGGAGCGCGTCCATGGATAGAGTGCATACCATAAGTCTCCATATAATATGGAAACCGAGATGAGCAACCTATCCCAGAGATAACAGCGACATCGTCCTTGTTCAGGCCAAGCTCAGCAAATACCGATTGGATTTGCTTGAGTATGGAATAGTCTCCACAGCCAGGACACCAGCGCACATCTTGATCAGAGGCAAAGTCTTTGGCTTTAAGAACCACAGGTTGTCCATTTCCGGAGGCAGGTGGATTCGTACTCATAATAGTTATGTTTCTAAGATTTCTAACACAGCATGCTCCAACTCAGATTTTGAGATGGGCATACCTTGAATTTTATTGTACTGCTTTACATCGATCAGATATTTATCTCGAATCAAAGATGACAGTTGCCCATTGTTCAACTCTGGAATCAGTACGTGTTTGTAGCTTCTCAATATTCTATCGAGATTCCTAGGGAAGGGTTTGATATGGCGCAAGTGAGCATGCGCAATCATATGCCCTTGGGATAGCATCTTATCAACCACACTGTGAATGGTACCGTAGGTGCTGCCCCAACCTAATATGAGTAGGTCTCCTTGTTCCAGGCCTGATACAATCTGGAGTTCAGGGATGAACTCGGCAATTTTTTCAATGCGCTCCTCCCTGATCTTTACCATATATTCATGATTAGCAGGATCGTAGGAAACACTTCCAGTATTGGCTTCTTTTTCCAAACCTCCGATGCGGTGCGCTAATCCCGGGGTTCCAGGAATGGCCCAAGACCTTACCAATTTTTCATCGCGCTTATAAGGCAGATATACTTCATCATTGTCAGAGGACTTTTTAGCAAAGTTTACCTCGATAGGTGGAATATCACTTGCCTTAGGAAATTTCCAAGGTTCCAAGCTATTGGCAATATATCCATCACTTAGCAGCACCACTGGAGTCATATGTTGCAAGGCGATGCGACATGCCTCAATGGCGGTTTCGAAACAATCGCCAGGAGAACATGCAGCCAATACGGGTACTGGTGACTCACCATTTCGGCCATACATAGCTTGCAATAAATCTGACTGTTCCGTCTTCGTTGGCAGACCTGTGGAAGGCCCGCCTCTTTGGATATTACATATTATTAACGGAAGCTCCAGAATCATGGCCAGTCCGAGCGCTTCCCCCTTGAGCGCTAAGCCCGGTCCTGATGTGCCAGTTACACCGAGATTGCCACCATAGGCAGCCCCGATCGCCGAGCAAACGGCAGCAATTTCATCCTCAGCTTGAAAAGTCTTTACCCCAAAATGCTTGTAGGCTGCTAAGCCATGTAAAATGTCTGAAGCTGGAGTGATTGGGTAAGAACCATAGAAAAGTGGCAGACCACTTTTTTGGGATGCAGTAACTAAGCCCATGACCAATGCCTCATTGCCCATCACACCTCGATAGGTACCTGGTTCGAGGGGAGCAGGTTTTACTTCAAATTGGCCAGAAAATGTTTCTGTTGTCTCTCCAAAATGATACCCAGCTTTTAGCACAGAAACATTAGCATCGAGGATTTCTTGCTTCTTGGAAAACTTAGAAGTAAGAAATTCGATGGTCTCCACCATGTCTCGATTGTAGCGCCAATAAAGGAACCCCAATACGAACATGTTCTTACAACGCTCTTGCTCCTTAGTACCTAGTCCCGAATCTACCAGACACTCTCTAGTGAGTTTGGTGATGGGCATCTTAAATACCTGATAGTCACCCAATGCTTCTTCACTAATGGGATTTTCACCATCAGCATATTTGGCCAGTCTGAGATTCCTTTTATCAAAACCATCCGAATTGATGATGATGGTACCATTGGGCTTTAACCTATTTAAGTTCGTTTTCAAGGCTGCCGCATTCATGGCCACAAGTACATCATAGGTGTCGCCTGGTGTAAATATTTTTGTACTTCCGAATTGTATTTGGAATCCAGAAACTCCTGGGAGGGTGCCTGCTGGAGCTCGTATTTCGGCGGGAAAATCAGGATAGGTAGCTAAATCACTGCCCGTTAATGCGGTATTGCTGGTAAATAGTCCCCCAGTCAGTTGCATGCCATCACCTGAGTCTCCGGCAAATTTTATCGTGACCTCTTCCTTTAAAATCTTGGCACTCATATGAGATTATGTTAGGTTAGAGGTGCAGGTTCTCTTTTCGTGCGAGTAACTCTTCTTCCGTATCAACATTGTCTGGATCAGGAACACAGCAATCAACTGGGCAAACAGCTGCACATTGTGGTTCTTCATGAAAGCCCATACACTCTGTACACTTGTCTGCAGTGATGTAGTAAAAGTCCTCCGAAATAGGCTCTTGAGATGCTTCTGCATCAACCTCGCTACCATTTTTCAATGTATACGCTCCAGTAATAGAGGTTCCATCAGAAATGGACCATTCCACACCTCCCTCATATATAGCATTGTTTGGACATTCTGGTTCACATGCCCCACAATTTATACACTCATCGGTGATCATTATCGCCATAGTATCATTACGTTTTATTAGTTCGTAAACGTATAGCGCACGAGTTGGCGTGCACGCTACATCCTAAAAATGAGAAATATAGGGAAAACCACCTAAAGAACATGTATTCCAACAACAGTTATTCCAATGGGCTTTCCCATGCTTAAGTGGAAAACTCATCTCGACCCGATTCGGTTCATTATCAGGGTGTTTAATGCATGATCAAAGAAATAATATTGTAGATTTAGATCAAACCTCAACCAAGTAGAATTGTGGACACTCAGATTGGTTTTCTGGTTGGACTGCTTTTTGCCTGCAATCTGGCCATGGGTCAGGCACCTGTCAATATTTTATCCATCAACCAAGGACTGCCCAAGAGTCAGATATATGACATTGTCCAGGATTCTTTCGGCTTCATCTGGATAGGTACCCGGGATGGATTGGTGAAGTATGATGGCAATACCCCACAAGTATTTAGGTCTGGTGACGGAGTCACACCGTTCAACTACATTTTTGATCTTCATCTGGATAGCCGGAATCGTCTATGGATGACCAGCAATGCTGACTATCAGGGTGCCGCTTTTCTGGATCTCACTACCGGTCAGTTCCACCATATTAATCGGTCAAATTATCCCGGGCTTGCTCACGATGGCGTGGTGGCTGTGACCGAAGACCTTCACAAACAGATTGCATTACTGACCAGAGATTTTCAAGTGAGCATATTAAGCGCAGATCTGGATGCCGTCAGAACCTTTGATTTGCATGCCTTCTTACCCAGTTTCGCTGAAACGCTCACCTCGTTTCATATCTTGGGCGACTCGAATGAACCTGGAGTATTTTGGATCGCTAGCTCAGGTTCAGTTTATCGATTCGACAGTTACATCCAACGTCTCGAACGTGTCATCGATGGTGTGCATTGGAATCCTACCGAACTATTCATAGATAACCAGCAAGATAGCATCCTCTGGGTGGGTCTGGAGCAATACGGCGGCCTTTTGAAGATCAACACCAGGGATCGAGATGATATTCAATATTTTTCCATGGATGGCAGTCGCGATACAAGTGGATTGCAAGTCGACGAGGTTGGACCCAGATTTAATGTCTTTGACCTGGGTAGGAAGTCGAGAGATGAGCTCTATATTACTACTGCTGATAGGGGACTTGGAGTATTTAATATCAACAGGGGCACATTCAATTTTGACCAACATTATACGGATGCTCTTGCAGGTGATTTCCTCAGAACACTATTTGTAAATAAAGAAGGTGAAGTTTGGATGGGAGCGGACAAATCAGGTTTGTATTATTTGCGACCAGAGCAGTCTCTGATCAAACTGAGACTCTTTAGGGACAACATCATTGATCGATCCCAATTTCATATGACCGATATCTTGCCTATTGACGATGATACTTTTATACTGACATTTTATCACTACCCCGAGGTGTGGATTTGGCATCGCAAAGAGAATAAGTTGGAGAAGGTCTTTTTCCGAGATAAAGAGCTCTATGCCACTGAAGTATTTGTCTGGGAGAATGAATACTTTCTGGCTACCAACCAAGGCATTAGGCGTTTGGATCTTCAGAATAGGAAGATTGTTTCAGATGAATTCTGGTCAGATATCGCAAAAACCAGCCTTATCAATAACCGTTTGCAAGACCATGCAGAGATCTGGTTCGTCGATTGGGGAAAGGGACTGACGCAACATCGTAAGGATAAGACTGTTCACTATCAAGGGGGTGAATCTGAGGGTCTAAAGCACACTTGGACACACGATCTTATATATGGCCCTGATGGCGAGATATGGCTGGGTCAGCAGAATGGACTCTATTCCATTGATCCGACTACCAGCGAAATATCAACTTATTCCCATAGGGACGATCTTTCCGGATTTGTCAGTCCAAATTTTAAAGCACTTGCGTTTGATGAAGTTGGCTTCTTATGGGTTGGCAATTTTGGTGGAGGCATTGCCTGCTTTGATCCCAGTACGAGGAAAGTGCTTTTTCAAATGGATATTGGACAGGGACTGCCTTCCAATAGAATCTATGATTTAATATTGGATGATGATGGATATATTTGGGTGTGGAGCTCCGATGGTCTATGCTCTTTTTTCCCTGTACAGAACCTAGATGAGATCCAAGTACAATACTACCCGGAGACCAAGTTTTTTCCCGTGGGTAGACTGGGGGTGTGGTTTACTAAATTGGAGACTGGAGAGATCTTTTTCGGAGTTTCTGGTGGCTTTGCACATTTTGATCCAAGAATGGTAAGAGCTGGTGGCAGGGATCATTTGGATGATCCGATCATTACAGATTTTTCTGTACTCAATGGCAGTGTAAAGGAAAGCTTGAGCGTATTCAAAGACCAAATTATCAAATTAAAGCCACGACAGAATTTCTTTTCTATATCATTTAGTGCACCAAAATCAGGATTTGGCAAGCAACAAAAATTTCAGTACCAAATGCAAGGACTAGATCCTTCCTGGGTGCAAAGTGAAGATCTGCGTACGGTGACCTACACTGATCTCAGACCCGGCACGTATCAGTTTCAGGCCAAAGTAGGTGATCAGAATGGTCGCTGGAGTGAAGCGAGCGCGCCACTAAACATTGTCTTGGCTGCTCCATGGTACGCGACCAATGTGGCAAAGTTAGTTTGGATTCTGCTGGCTTTGGGTCTTTTGTATCTCATCAATCGCATTTTGATTTTTAGAGAACGTCTACGCAGTCAACTGGCTCTGCAAAAGGTGGAGTCGGAAAATCTACGCGAATTGGATGCAGCGAAATCGAATTTCTTTGCCCAGATATCACACGAGTTTCGTACACCGCTCACGGTCATATTGGGCATGGCTTCCCGCCTGAAGCAAGATCTAAATGGACAGATCAAGGGAATAAAAGGCATAGATGCGATTGAGCGAAATGGAACACTCTTACTGAAACAGATTAATCAAATTCTGGATCTCAGTAAGCTACGATCGGATACGATCTCGCTGGAGATGGTCCAGGGAGACGTGGTTTTTTATGTACGTTATTTGACAGAAGCTTTTGATGCTTACACGGCTTCCAAAAACATAGATCTGCATTTTGAAGCAGATCCAGATAAACTTTACATGGATTTTGATCCTTCAAGGATGAGAGACATTTTCACAAATTTACTATCCAACGCCATTAAATTTACAGGCCCTGGTGGTCAAATAGATATTCAGGTGCAGGGGAAGCATAGGGACAATAGTGATTATTTTCTCTTAACGATCGCTGACACCGGAATCGGGATTCATCCAGATGATCTCGCCAAAGTATTTGATCCTTATTATCAGTCCAAAGATGCTCAGAATAGACAGGGTACTGGATTGGGTTTGGCCACTACACAGCAATGGGTACAGGCGATGGGTGGTCAAATAACGGTAGAAAGCAAGGTCGACGTGGGTTCGATCTTTAAGGTCGAATTGCCCATTACAAGGGAAGCTAACATATCAGATGGCTCATGGCAACAATTGGACAAAGTTGCTGCGAGCGACATAGTGCGTGATTCAACCATCACAATTTCGTCCCACAAGCCCATTGTCTTGGTGATCGAAGACAATCAAGATGTAGTGTCTTATATCGCGATGTGCTTGGGTGACACCTACGATTTACTATTCGCATACGATGGACAACAGGGCATCGACATCGCCATTCGATCTGTTCCTGATTTGATCATTACCGATGTGATGATGCCACAAAAAGACGGCTATGAAGTCTGTGCATATGTGAAGGCGCAGGAAGTATCCAATCATATTCCCATCATTATGCTAACTGCCAAAGTCACGCAGGAAGAAAAGAAGGTGGGACTATCGCTGGGTGCCGACGCGTACATGACCAAACCATTTGATGAACAGGAGTTATTGATCAGGGTGAACGGTTTGATTTCTCAGCGACGTACATTGCAGGATAAATATGGCGGATTCCGCTCTTCCGATGATCATCGAGATGATACACATGATGAGCTCCAAGATCAATTCTTAGACCGCATTCAAGAATTCGTCGAGAAGCGCCTAAAAATCGAATTTAGTGTCGAGGATCTCGCAGCTCATATGGGGATGAGTAGGGTCCAATTGTATCGCAAGGTGAAGGCACTCTCTGGCAAATCGGTAAGCATGTACATTCGGTTCATTCGTTTATACAAGGCCAGGCAAATGCTAAAATCTACGCAACTGACCGTTTCTGAAGTGGCTTACGCTGTGGGTTTTTCCGATCCCAGCTATTTTTCCAAAGCATTTAAGGAAGCTTTTTTATTATCGCCAAGAGAAGTACACGAGTAGAAGCTTGGCGAATAGATCCATTGGATTTGTTACTCCCTACTTTCCTATGCTCAGTTCTTATACCATCCCACGACTGATTTTCGCCATGAAGAGAGTGCCCTTCCTTCTACAATAAAGAAATTAATGCCGAAGTATTGAAATTCATAGGGGTCGAATCACTTCGGCTTGATGAGAACTACCATCTCATGTAACATAGTTACCTGCCCGATGTAACATATCTCCCAATGTATCATAGATTATAGGTATTGTAACATACGTCCAAGACATCGGCTGGTTCCACTGATATCTTGGAGGTCAATGAATTGGTTGCGTCGCATGAATGCATGGATGAGATGGTGGGTTAGCTTACGGAACAAGCCGGAGAAAGAGATTCCCGAGACCATATATTATGTGGCCGGTGATGGCCATGATGATAATGATGGCAAACATCCTTTGCGAGCATGGCAATCCATTGAGCGACTCAATGCAGAGAGAAGCAACATTCGAAAAAACGATCAGATTTTGTTCAAACGTGGATCTCAATATGCTGGAAGGCCTTTTTACCTCGAAGACAAGATGCATGTCACTGTAAGAATTGGTGCCTATGGCAGTGGACAACATCCCGTATTCCCTGATATCAAGAAAACCAAATTGAAATAATTAATCACAAAAAAAACAGCAATGAAGACATTTATTCAAACCGTGGTATGGCTGCTACTGGGCAGCATGACCGCATTCTCCCAAACCCTTTCTCCATCCGTGATAGCCCTTGCAGGTGGATTGGAGAAGACCCCCAGTGGCATGACCCTCAGCTGGACCTTGGGTGAGCCGATCGTCGATCCCTTACGATCGGGCAATGTATACCTCACCCAGGGATTCCAGCAACCAGACCTGAAAATCAGTACCGGTTTCGTCGATCCCGGCTTCGAGTACTCCTTGGAAGTATTCCCCAATCCTACGCAGGCAGACTTAATCTTGCAAAGCACCTATCAAGGTGAACTCAGCTTCCGTATGGTGGATGTCTCGGGAAGGCTGCTGCGCGAAGGAAATATGCAGACCAGGGAAGTCATCGATATCTCACCACTTAGCGCTGGGGTATATGTCCTATACTTTGTAGTGGAGGGCAAGATGGTGAGGAGTGAATTAATCAGCAAGCAGTGAGGCTGCCAGTGTGAACTTCTATTCAATGATATCAAACCAACAATCATTTTAAAATAATTAACAGATGAAAACTAAAATATTACTTAGCATTCTTTACTTGTCCACGCTGGCAGGATATGTCCTAGCTCAAATTCCTGGGTTTAATTATCAGGCGGTGTTACGCAGTGTCGATGGCGAGCCCGTGCCCAATGCAGATGTCAAGATCTTCTTTAACCTCACCGATGGTCCGGATGGAGCTGTATTGTATCGTGAGAGCCAGAGTCTGACGACTAACGAACTGGGCATGGTCAATACAGTGGTCGGGACCGGCACGGTCGAGATGGGCTCGTTCGCCGACATCGTATCCGTAGAAAATCTCAACATCAAATTGCAGGCTGAGATACCCGGTGAGCCCAATATCGTAGATGTTGGATTTGGGGTTGTCGGGGCAGTGCCCTACGCCTTGTACGGAGAAGATGCCGATGCCGATCCGGAGAATGAGATGCAATCACTTAGTGTGGATGGAGATAGTTTGAAATTGAGTGGCATGCCGGGTGTGAGCTTGGAGGGGATAGCGAGTCCCTTTGTCAAGGTAGATAGTGGTTTTACGCTTGATTTAGAGGCATCAAATCAAAGGTCTCTAGTTCCTGTCAATCGATATGGATTATATAATAGTGGATTATATGTGAATGGTAATGGAATTCGAACATTATATGGTGCCTCTTGTATCACGAGAAATTTTGGTGGTTCCACGGTATCTGAAAACTATGGCACATTTGTATCACTTAGGACGAGATCAAGACTGGGGGATCTTCGGGAACGTGCCCTAGGGGGTGATGACGTAATTCCCGATGAAACTCCTGCATATGAAAAAACATCTGGTAATCATTATACAGCCGCGGTCGGTGATGAAAATATGGCATTCACGGCACATAGCGGTCCATATGGTGCCTTCTATTCTTATAGTACTAATAGCCAATTGGACAAGGGGTTAATTAGGCAAGGAAGTGATCATCCACAATTTCACCTAAGTTGTTCTGATGATGCAATTGGTCTGGATATCAATGCAAATGACGGATTTGCAGCGGGAGCTATTGCTATTAATAATGAAGGCAACCAGAGAGGTGCAGCCACCTATGGAGGCACTTTCTCAACCGCCAATGATGATGGACTTACTACGTTGACAGGATTTCTGCCTGGCTCCGATCCTACAAATGCCGTCAATGTACTTTTCAATGGAGCAAACTTAGGTGTACTTGATAACATCAACACCGAATCTGCCGCCACCACTTCCACTTATGGGGCCAATGGTCAGACCAATACCACCTCTGGTACTTTTGCTGGAGCACCTGATCATGGCGTGCACATGGTGTTTGGTGATGCGGGTGGATCGCCCACTGCCTACATGCGGTCCACAGCCACTGGCTCAGAAGTGGCTGCTAATATCCTCACCATGCTGAGCGCGGCTCCCGGGAGATCTGACCGAGACGCTACCTTCGCAGCACCGATGGGCGGAGAAGCAGCTGCCTATGATCGTGGAACGGCACAAATGATTAATGGTGAAGCCACCGTCGTATGTCCGGAGCACTTTCAGTGGGTAGCTGATGAGGCCTCAATGACTGTGACCATCACACCTTTATCTGCAGAATCTAAAGGTGTAGCGGTGATCGAAAAATCCAATGGTGGATTCAAAGTCAAGGAACTTCACGGCGGTACGGGCAACTATGCCTTCGACTATCTTGTGATGTGTAAGCGCAAGGGCTACGAAAACTTTGAGGTACTGCGTAAGAAGCCTGAAATGGCGCCAACTCATGATCAAAAGATCTTGGATAATCTGCCTAAAGGTCCGATTAATAGCATCCGGGATTTAGCGAAAAGATCCGATTGACGAGCAAATATTTGATTTAAGGTTTAGGGGCACGATGGACAAAATCGGGCCCCTATTTTTCCCTATTCAGCCAGGCATAAATGATCTTTAGTAGCAAAGAGGTGATGAGGAATGGATGGTGGCTCCATTTCTGAAAAAGGAGATAAACTTGAAATATGGACCTGTTTGTCGCTTAAGATGCTGAAAGTGAACCATTTCTTCAATTAGTTGTTTCCTTACACACGTGAGATAAAGGTTACCTTAAATGTGAAACATTCAGGCCTGATTTTTGCTGTGATAGTTTTAACACTCAAATGCTAAACGATGAAGATAATGACCATTGGTCTCTTAGGATTGGGTTTGTTGTGCAGCTTTGCATTTACACAACTCAACCCCCATCCGAATATGCAGTTAAACTTAGCATCGGACTCCATCATGGTGCCGGCAGTAGGCCCACAAGCCTTTGAGCAAGGAGTCAATGAGGTGAAATCCGAATTGATAAGTCCGTATGTATCCGTTTCCAATGGTTTCGCCGATGCATCTTTTCCTAACGCGATCAAGGTTGCGGCAGGTTTGACTTCAGCTGATTTGGTCATTTCTTCTGATGCAGAAAGATCCATTCAATATACCATGTCTGATGTAGACGGCAAAATCTTGCTCAAGCGCTTCTTTCGCAAAGAGCAAAAATTGCCCATCGGTCAACTAGCCCCGGGACAATATGCCCTGTACTTTTTTGCCGGTGAAAAAGTCGTACGTGCAGTGTTGGTTGAAAAGCTGCTTCCTTCGGCTGGCACCCTATAAGGTGTTCGCTCAGCCTTCTGATTCCTTTTCTGAAAGGTGTTGCTGTAGTCCTTTTGTCTATTTTAGTGCATCATTATCTGAAATCACATAGGCTATGCTGTCCTGGTTTGGAAAAAAGAAAAGGCAGAGGGGAAGCGCATTACGGGAGACTGCAGCAAGATTGAATCTCTCTTATAGTCCTGCAGACAAGCTTCATGTATTGAAGTTACTTTCTGATTTCAAATTATTTGGGGTAGGTACCCGGAGGACCGTTAAAAACCTACTCTGGAAAGATGATCATGAACTGGATGTCAAAATCAGAATTTTCGACTACCACTACACGGTCAGCACCGGAAAATCGAGCAGTACATTTAAGCAGACGGTCTTTTTCGTGCAATCTAAGTCTTTGGGCTTACCGAAATTCTATATGCGGCCTGAGCATTTTTTACACAAGATCGGCAGATGGCTGGGCATAGAAGATATTGACTTTACCTCACACGAGGTTTTCTCTGATAATTATCATTTAAAAGGTAAAGAAGAGGGCATCATTCGCGATACTTTTACGGAAGATGTACTCCATTATTTCACTTTTGAAAAAGATTGGCACCTGGAAGGTCTGAATTATTACTTGATCGTATACAAGGATAAAGAGCGGATGCAACCGGATCAGATCGCTGATTTTTATGAGAAAGGTAAGATGATGTTCAACTTATTATCACAAGGAGGGTATAGCGTGTAAGGCGATTATTTAGACCCTGTGTTTCATCTTTTTAAGCTGGCTATATGGACGATGATTTGCCGTAAAATTTTTTGGCATCTTTCACGTTTTGAGTGTATATTGGTCTGTCTATGTTGGATCACGAAAAACAGTCGAATTATCAAGAAGACTACAAGGACGCTTACCTTGCCAATGACTTCTTTGATTATGATCATCCGTACCCCTCCAGAAAATTGGACGACTTTATCCCTGAGATTCCAGAGGTCTTGCCAAAGTGGTTGGATGAAACCAGGATCGTGTGTTTTCTCGTGGGCCTATTTGGGCTGGCCTATACCTTATTCAATGTCGAGTTTTTTTATTGGCAAATTAAAAGTCCCTTTCTACTCAACTTGAGTCTTCTAGTGGCACTGGGTGGCTTTGTAAATTTCATTGCCTACCCCTATGCCCTTAAATATTGCTTAACCAATGGCATTAGAAGACCCCAGTTGTTAAAGAATATGAATGGGTTTATGGTAGGTTTCGCCCTACTCAGTTTACTGTTCTTCTTCAGCTTCCCCATTACTGGTCTAGGTTTGTCCTTAATCCTTATTCCTGCGCCTCTTTTATTTGGATTGTATTCCAGAAAGTACATCAATCAGCATGAGCAAGAATATACGGGCATCCAGTTTCCAGCCTTGGCAATTTTCCGCCAGGATATAAAAAAGTTGGCTTGGTTGACTTTGGTCATCGTCCTTACCGTACTACTTGGATTTTTGTTTGCTTTGGTCTTCAACCTAATATGAGGACTTGAGTTTTTCACTTTCTCACGATAATCATGGGCCTTTATTACAACATTTGTTGCCAGCAATAAGGTGACAGGTAGGTTATATGCTAATGTTGTGGCCGCTCCGAAAATTCGCTAAATCAAGGCGTGGTTTTTCGCTGATGGCCATTGCTATGGCTGGGCTTCTGCAACGATGATGTAGCGCCAGAGAAATCGAATACAACAAGAATGTTGGTCTGGCTAGCGTGCGTGTTTTTAGAAAGTGTAGATCTCATCCAAAAGAGTGTCATTTTGTAAAGAGCATTTTTCGGAATGCGGTCAATGATTAGTTTTGCAGAGATGAAAATTGTAGCTATTATCCTGGGACTATGCCTCATTGGTTGCGAAGATGCTGTTCCTTCCTATAAATCTTTTACCGGCCCAATCTTTGAGCAGCAGCTGACAACTGACACATTAGCTTGGGCCTACAATTCAGGAGAAAACCGTTTTCAGTATCATCAAGCCAGGACAGCAGAATCCTTTTTATTTCGAGAAGTCAGTGGTCATGCTAGCCTGGATGTTATGTTGCCCCTACCAGTACATGGCGGTGGTCTGATGGCAAAGTATGATGAGCAGGAGATTTCACTTAGCGTTGATATGGACCAGGTGACCTGGACATCTAATGAAACAGAAGATTCGCTGCAGATTTCATTAAGTGATTATCCCATCAACCTGGCGATCCATCTTGATCCATCATCAGTTGAGCTATTGGTGACCTTAAAAGATCAAATGTCCACTTCTGTCCTGTCTGTTGATCGAACTGTAGATTCCCTACAGCTGGGGCTACTGGTAAAAGGCTTTGGCGGATTTAGCTTTGAGAATGTACGCCTGACGAATCCAAGTTTCAACAATGCGATCACCGACAAGGATGGCTCTGAAATTGAAGTGCTGTACTTAGAAAGCCGCAGACGACAGGTGTTGTATCGGAGTGATCAATCGATCCATGGGCTATATTGGTCTTCACAGGGATCACATCTGTACTTTGTGGAAGGCAAAGCCTTAAGACGGATGTCCCTCGCTGACGAATCAATCGCCACCGTACCTGTACATGAGATGGATGCGTTGTGGGGAGGCTCTTTACAGCCTGATGGAAGTGTGCTAGCACTCTCTGCAGAACGGAAAGGATTTACACAGTTGTATTTGATGTCCGTTGGTGGTGGCCAAGCCAAATTGAGGGTTGCTCGCGCACCAACCTATTTCAGCAGTTGGACTCCAGACGGGGAGCGGCTCTGTTATACAGCTGCACGGCGAGGAAAGCAACTCGATATATTTCAAACCAGTCGAACCTGGGGTAGGGAATTGCGGCTTACTCAACATGACAGCCTGGATGCGGGTGCGTCCGTTACACCGAATGGCAACTCCATTTATTTCCATTCCAATAGAAGCGGTAACATGAAAATTTGGCGGATGGATATTGATGGCAAAAACAAAAGTCAACTGACAACTGATAAAGATTGGGATGATTGGTATCCTCAGCCATCACCAGATGGCCGATTTCTGCTGGTGCATTCTACCCAAGAATCCCGTGGCGGTGAAGAGGTTTTCTTGCGATTGTTCAGTATTGATGCGCCCACGACTAATGTTAGAGTGTTGGGATCTTACGGGGGTGACCTCAGCAAACCGACCTTTAATGCCTGGTCCACAGAAGGTGACCGCATCGCCTATATATCTAGGTAGGAAACTGACATATTCATTGCTTCAGCACATTGCTACGCATTTAAAAACAAACTAAGGGTTGCAAACGTGTTTATCTTTGCATCTTTCAGTATCTGCACATGATTAGAAGATTTGGGAAAACAGACACAGATCGTGTCAAATTGAATCGAGATACATGGAGACGAGTACTTCGAATCTATACGTACATTCGTCCTTACCGGGGATACTTCCTCATAGGGTTGGTGCTGCTCGTATTGTCTAGTCTCATTTTCATGATTTTTCCCGGTGCCGCAGGAGAAATGGCCAATGCGGCAAACGGCTCCTCAAGATTGCCTTACTCCGTACGGGAGTATGGACTGTTGTTCTTAATCATTCTAATTTTCCAAGGACTCTTCTCCTATTTTCGCACCATCACGTTTGCTATTGTCAGTGAGAAAGGAATGGCAGATGTAAGGAAATCTCTCTACAACAGGCTCATTACTCAACCCATTTACTTTTTTGAAGAGCGGCGGGTGGGTGAAATCACCAGTCGGATCACCGCAGACGTGGAGCAGTTACAGGGTGCCTTTAGCATTACACTTGCTGAGTTTCTTCGTCAAGTAGTCATCTTGGTTGCTGGCATCGCCATTTTAGGCTGGCTTGCTCCCAAGCTATCGTTGGTAATGTTGCTTTCTTTTCCTGTTATTGTGATCCTAGCCATTGTCTTTGGCCGCTACATTAAAAGATTATCAAAAGAAAGACAGGATAAACTGGCTTCAACAAACGTGATTGTTGAGGAGACATTGCAATCATTCTCTGCCGTCAAGTCTTTTACTAATGAGTGGTACGAATCGGTGCGCTACGCCAGTTCAGTGGACGACATTGTCAAGATTTCTTTGCGATTTGCTCGTACGCGAGGGCTATTTTTCATCTTCATCATCACGGTACTTTTTGGCGGTATATTTTTTGTCCTGTGGCAAGGTGCACTATTGGTAGAACGCGGCGAGATGGAAGTCGGTGATTTATTTTCTTTCATCATTTATACAGGATTGATTGGAGGTGCAATCGCCAGTATAGGCAGCTTGTATACGCAACTGAGTGGTGCATTAGGTGCAACTGAACGCATTCTTGAAATTTTAGATCGGGACCAGGAGATCCCATTGCTTGCCGAGCGAAGGAGCCTGCCTGATCTTAAAGGAGGGATCAGTTTTGAAGGCATTTCGTTCGCTTATCCAACCCGTCATGACATCCAGGTCCTGAAAGATGTCTCATTTACGGTCGAAGCTGGCCACAAGATTGCCCTGGTTGGTGCCAGTGGCTCAGGTAAGTCTACCATCGCCAAATTGCTGATGAAGTTCTATGATCCGATAGAGGGAGAGATCAAGATCGATGGCAAAGGGATCGATGCATATGACATCACTTCTTTGCGGCGGAGCATTGCCGTGGTTCCTCAAGAAGTCATTCTTTTTGGCGGTTCGATCCGAGAAAACATCCTTTATGGGAGGCACGATGCAACCGAGGAGGAAGTGAAAGATGCTGCCAGACAAGCCAATGCCTGGTCCTTTATTTCCTCCTTTCCCGAGGGTTTGGACACAATAGTAGGTGATCGAGGTATAAAGCTATCAGGAGGTCAACGTCAGCGCATAGCTATAGCTAGAGCCATTCTGCGAAACCCAGGCATACTAATCCTTGATGAGGCCACTTCATCATTGGATGCAGAGGCTGAGAAAGTGGTTCAAGATGCGTTAAATACGCTAATGGAGGGACGTACCTCAGTAATTATTGCACATCGCCTATCGACCATCCGCAATGTTGATCAGATTTATGTAATTGATAATGGTCGAATTGTTGAACAGGGTACTCATGATGAATTGTCGGCCATTGATGATGGCGCATACAGCAACTTAGCTCGACTGCAATTTGAATCCTTTACTTGATGAGTGTGCAGATGCATCAAAATGTTTCTTTGCGGGACCTCAACAGTTTTGGGATCCGGGCCAAAGCAGATCACCTCATTTATGTTGATACGCTCGAGAAGATGCAAGAAGCAATTGCCATAGAACTTGCTCCAAAAATGGTGTTGGGGTCAGGTAGCAATGTTTTATTTACCAAGACGTATCGAGGGCTCATACTTAATAATCAGATTGCCGGGATATCGATAGTGGAAGATAAATCGACCTACGTCAAAGTCCAGGTAGGAGGTGGTGTGAACTGGCATTCATTTGTACAATGGGCTGTGGCCCGTGACCTGGGGGGAGTGCAAAACTTAGCCCTGATCCCCGGAACGGTTGGAGCTGCACCTATACAAAACATAGGAGCTTACGGTGTTGAGTTTGATTCGGTCTTTGTTAGTTTAGAAGCAGTCGATCTTTCTACCGGTGAAGTGCGTGTTTTTACCAAAAGAGATTGCGCCTTTACTTATCGCTCGAGCATCTTCAAGACGGATCGTAAAGGGCAATATGCCGTAGTCAATATAACATTAAGATTAAGCAAACATGAACACGTCTTATCCTTGGACTATGGTGCCATTCAGGGGGAGCTTGAAAAAAGAAAAATTGCCACACCGAAACTGGCCGACATTGCCGATGTGGTGTGTTGCATTCGTCAATCTAAGTTGCCTGATCCAAAGACGATTGGAAATGCGGGTAGTTTTTTCAAGAATCCCATTATTCCTCGATCTCAATTTGCGGAACTGCTTGTCCAATATCCTGATATGGTCTCATACCCTGCCGATAAGCGTTATATCAAGGTGCCTGCTGCTTGGCTGATTGAGCATTGTGGGTGGAAGGGTTACCGCCAAGGTGATGTCGGTGTCTATGAGCATCATGCACTGGTCCTGGTGAATCACGGCGCTGGTTCAGGCATAGCGATCTACAACCTAGCTAAACGTATTCAACGTTCAGTTCAGGAGGTTTTTGGAATCGAATTGACTCCCGAGGTCAACATATTGTAGGAGTAGAGAGCGGCATCACTAGTCAGATTCTCGCAATAATCCTTTATCAAGGAGTAGTGCACAAACCTTTACGATTAACGAGCTTGGTAGATTTGATTTGTGGGCAACATCAATAGCATCATGGGTGCCATCCGACATATTGAGTACCCAGAGGATGGCCATTTGCATTGCTTTTTGATCACTTGCACCACCGATGGCATCATACAATCCCCTTCGACCAAGTTGTGGTTCTCCCATTGGAGACAGATTTACATAGGTACGATTGAGTTCAAGCAGATCCACAACGGCACTGTAGAGCTGGTAGGATTGAGCCAAATGCCTCGGTTGAATGAAGTCCAAGTTATCTGCAGAAGTATGGTATTGGGGGAAGCTGCCAAAGGTAGATCGGGTCAGACTTCCCACGGCTAGGTTGATACCAGGAGATCCATATTGCCGTTCATCATATCCGTAAGGTGAAAAGGGTATCACTTCATGGTCTACCTCCATCTCTGTCAGCACGAATTGGGCAACTTTATCGATGATGCTGTCTTCATGTCGGCTTAATTTATAGTGAAATTTTCCACCATCACCAAGTAGGGACGCAATCAGTCCTCCTTTAATGGTGGCCAATTTGTCTGCATTTTGCGCAAGCCAGCAGATGGATCCGATCGTGCCTGGTACGAAGAGAAATCGGTAACTATAGCGAAGATCCTGATGTTGAAGTTTGCGAAGAAGGTGAATCAACATTACCACCCCAGACAGGTTGTCGTTGGCCAACGACGGATGACATACGTGGGTCGAAAAGATAAACTCATCCTTGGATCTGCCTGGTAAAAGATATTCTGCATAGGTCAGTGATCCAGCTTCCAGTGAAGAGGAGATGCATACTTCGTAGTCACCGTCTTCTAGTGCTTCAAGCTGTCTGTGCGAAAGGCAAAATCCCCAATTGGATTGATAATAAGATGTCCGATAGGGGATGAGATCAGGTTGGTCCGGTAGGGAATATAGGTGATCTCTTAGCTGGCTGAGTGGAAGAATCTTGTGAATGGGGATGCTGTAGCTTAAGACATGAAGACTGTGGTCCATGAAATCCACTACCTTCTCACCAGCGCTATTTTTTATCCAAGCCTGCGAAATGTTCCATTCTTTGGGTACTTCCCAATCGAAGACCTGTGTGCCGGTCGGAACTTCATGTATGGAGATGGGAGCATATTCTTGAAGAATTCGTAAAGTCTCTCTGACACCCTCTCCCGTAATACTTCTACAAATGGGATATAATCGTTCTGCCAACGCGTACATGCTTTGGCCTATATCTGCAATGGTATTTGGGTGCTTATTTTTGATGGTTGTACTTTCTATAGACCGGTTGTACAGGGCGACCTTCTAGATATTTTTCGGCACCTTCTAGTAGCGCCTTCTTATATACCCCCATACAATCGTGCATGATCTCTATGGTCTGATCTACAATTTCGTCAGTATGTGAAAAGCTAATTACAATGTTGGGTGCAATAATCCCTCGTCGTATGCATTCTTGCATGAAAAGAGTTCTAAAGATCTGAGACCTCTTTTTTTCTTGATCACATGTCGAAAATATCAAACATGCGGGATGGCCGTGGATGCCTACATAGCCATCCAACTGGTGCTCGCTAATACTGTGCTCAAGTCCAACCTTTAGACGATTTCCCTGATAGGCGAGATAGTTGATGACATCTTCCTTTTTGTAGGTTTCGATGACGGCCAATGCAGCAGCAAGACTGTGGTTTTCTGCACCATGTGTGGTTGATAGCAGAAAGACGCGTTCTTCCTGGTGTTGGATACCTCCCAGCGCCATGATTTCACGCTTTCCGGCCAAGGCAGAAACTGCAAATCCATTTCCCATAGCCTTTCCAAAGGTGGAGAGATCAGGCACGATGTTGTAGCGTGTCTGGGCACCACCGATATCCCATCTAA
This sequence comes from Saprospiraceae bacterium, assembly GCA_013001595.1. Classification (GTDB taxonomy): domain Bacteria; phylum Bacteroidota; class Bacteroidia; order Chitinophagales; family Saprospiraceae; genus JABDMH01. The sequence goes on from JABDMH010000056.1 coordinate 104,234, forward strand.
ACCCTGTGATCATTTCATCAAGGACAAATAGTGCACCACGCTGATGGCACAGGGCCTTGGCTTTGTGTAAGAAATCGTCCTCCGGAGACTTATCCTTTTCGGGCTCCATGATTAGACATGCGATTTGACCTGGATACTGATCAAACAGTTTAGCTATGCTTGCCAGGTCGTTGTATTGAAAGGTCAAGGTCTTGGCTTGGGTATCTGCAGTGATTCCCCTGTTTATTGCTGTGTTTCCAATAAACCAATCATCGACTGAGAAGAAGGGGTGATCTGCGCAAATGGCTACCAAATCTCGTCCCGTATATGCACGGGCGAGCTTCAGAGCTGCGGTAGTTGCATCACTTCCATTCTTGGCAAATTTTACCATATCAGCACTAGGCACCAGTGCTAAAAAACTGTCTGCAGCTTCCATTTCAATCTTAGCAACACGACTAAAATTTGATCCAGCCTGCATTTGTTTATAAGCTGCTTGAACAACCGGTTCGAAGGCATGGCCCAAGCTTACTGCCCGCAAACCCATGCCATATTCTATATATTGATTACCATCGACATCCCAAACATGACATCCTTTTCCATGACTGATGACTGGTGGATAGAATTCGGGAAACTGGTCATCACCTTTTGCATATGTGTGACATCCACCGGGAATGAGATCATGCAATCTAGACTGGTAGGTGAGCGATTGTGTTAGATTGGTGATGATTTTTTTGGATTCGGTTGCGTTCATCATAATAGGCATTTTCTCAGGTGAAAAGCTTCGGCATAACGAGAAGGGCTACCACATTCGAGACCACGAATACGCATGAGCGACTTGAAGGTCTCTGCATCAAACCAATGTTTGGAAACTTGGCTATGGTAGCATCCCAGCAACAGCTCGATTTTTCGATCAACCTGCTCAGTTGGCAGGGACACATATCCATTTGGTGTATGCAAATCTCCATCGTATTTAGGTATTTCATACTCCAGGATCAAATGGTTTCGGAAGGTATTCCAAGCCAGATCCGAAAGTAGGCGATGGTCTTGATGACGATCGTTTCTATAGTGCGTGAATACGACATCTGGATCCATCCATTGCTTGATCTCTTCAAACTGGTATTTTATTTCCTGAGCAGAAAATGATAAATATGCATCACGGTAGTCATGTATGAATATCTCGCACTCTGGAATGTTGGCCAGATAAAGATCTGCACTCTGTAGTGCCTCCAATTTTCTCTTTTCTGTAGAACTGAAGACAACCCAAATAATTTGCTGGATTTTTTCCTCCGACATCCATTTTAATAGGGTACCTCCACAGCCGATTTCAATATCATCGCAATGTGCTCCAAAGGCGATTACCTTGAGTTTTTTTTGCGCCCACTTTTGAGACAGTAGCCCGATCACAATACTTGTCTTACAAATTCCTCATCCTTTTTCCAGACTTCCCAGTGGGGTTCACCTTTGGATTGTAGTTCATCCAGCAACATCTTGTCTTTAAATGTGTCCATCGATTGCCAAAAGCCTTGATGGTGATGTGCCAGCAATCGTTTTTTCTTGATGAGACGTTGGAAGGGCTCTACCACCAATTCTTCACCATAGTTGATGTAGTCAAAGATCTCTGATCGGCAAACAAAATAGCCGGTATTATACCAAAGATTGGAGCGGGAGATCGGGTGAATCGACTTGACACATCCGCTTTCTTCTGCCTGTACCACGTGGAAAGTAGCGGTAGGTCGATAAATCATAAAGCTGGCCACTTTGTCTGGCTGTTTTTGAAATCGATCGATCATACTGGGTAGGTGCATATCTGTGAGGCCATCTGCATAATTGGCCATAAACATCTCCTCACCCTCGAGATGCTCGCGTACCTGCATCAGCCGCATGCCAATATTTGAATGGATCCCCGTATCAACAAATGTAATTCGCCAGTCATCAATGTCTGAAGTCAATAACTCAATATCTTTTCCTCCCTTGCTGTAAACAAAATCATTTGAAATGGTCTCATCATAGTTCACAAAATAGTCTTTGATCACATCAGCCTTATGGCCCAATGCCAATATGAAATCCTTATGACCATAGTGTGCGTAATAGCGCATCACATTCCATAGAATTGGTCTATATCCGACCTTGACCATGGGTTTAGGTATGGTCTCAGAGTAGTCTCTAAGCCGGGTACCTTGTCCGCCACAAAAGAGTACAACTTTCATTTATCTTGAGATTTGGTGTTATCGTCAATGTCCTCATAAAATCCTGACCTCGGGAATGGGAATAACAAATTGACCTCCCCAAGATTTGATATAATCCATCTGTGCAGTGATTTCTTTAGCGAGGTTCCAGGGCAAAATCAATACATAGTCCGGTTTTGTCTCTTTGATTTTTTCAGGAGCATATATGGGTATGTGTGTGCCAGGAAGAAAATTTCCTTGTTTATGTGGACTCCTATCTACTGTGTAATCTATGAAGTCTGTGCGAATGCCACAATAGTTGAGTAGCGTATTCCCCTTACCAGGAGCTCCATAACCAACTACCATTTTCCCTTCTCTTTTTGCATCAATCAGGAATGTAAGGAGCTTGCGTTTGGTCTCTTTTACTTTTTCTTGAAATAGTTGATAATAATCAATGGTTTCCATACCTAGAGTTCGCTCCCTTTGCAGTAGCAACTTAGCATTCTCACGGATGGGCTTACTCTGATCCTGATCGTGGCGCGCATATATACGTAATGAGCCTCCATGGGTAGACAGCTCTTCCACATCGAAAAGTGTTAGCCCATGGTGGGAAAAAATGCGATTTACCGCACCGAAAGAGAGATACGAGAAATGCTCATGATAAATGGTATCAAATTGATTTTGTTCAATGAGCTTTTGGAGATGTGGAAACTCCATGGTAATGACACCTTCGGGCGCCAATAATATCTTCATGCCGCCTACAAAATCATTGATGTCAGGTACATGAGCGAGCACATTATTACCAAGCAAGAGTGATGCAGGACCGTATTTTCCCTTCAGAGATTTAGCGGTCTCTGTGCCAAAAAAACGGATTTCTGTTTGGACGCCCTTTTCAATGGCAGCCTGAGCAACACTAGCCGCAGGCTCAACTCCTAAGACGTCGATCTTCTTTTCGACAAACCACTGGAGAAGATATCCATCATTACTGGCTATTTCAACGACCAGGTCTTTACCGTTCAGCGAAAACTGTTCAGTGACCAGGTCCACATATGTTTTGGCATGTCGCAACCAGCTCTCGGAATAGGAAGAAAAATAGGCATAGTCATCAGCAAAGATTTCATCGGGTGTGGCAAATTCTTCCAATTGCACCAGCCAACAACGACCACATACATAGGCATGAAGTGGATAAAAACACTCCATGTTGTTTTTTTCGTTGGGTTTAATGTGCTTTTGACAAAGTGGCGACATACCCAAGTCTACCACACTATGAGACAGTGTAGTGTTACAGAAGCGACAAGAAGACCTGCCAGAAATTTCAGGCATTGGGTTACGGTGTTGAGGGTCTATTACGTCTGAATGCCCTTAAAGGCATCACTAACAAAAGTAAGTAATTTATCTTTTTTTGAAATTGAGGATACCGGCAATGGCCACTGAATATTAAATCGTGGATCAGCATAATGTATTCCCGATTCAGCCTCAGGGTGATAATAAGATGAATGTTGATACAACAGTTCTACATTTTCTGACAATGTCTGAAAACCATGTGCAAATCCACGCGGTATATATAAGGTCAACTCATTCAGAGCGGATAGTTCAACAGCTATATGTTGCCCCCAACTGCTGGAGTCCTTTCTGAGATCAATAATTACATCTAGGACCTTTCCACGGATACATCGCACCAATTTCACTTCTGAATGTGGAGCACGTTGATAGTGCATACCGCGAATGGTGCCTTTCATTGTTGTTTTGGAGTGATTCATCTGGACAAAAGTTGTTTCCAACCCACATGCCGCAAATTCCTTGCTACAAAATGTACGGGCAAAAGATCCGCGATGATCGGTAAAAGGCTCCATCGAGATGGTGTAGACTCCAGGAATATTCAGTTCTTCAAACTTCATGTTATCAGGGCAAGATTACTATCAATAACCTGTTGCGACAGCAGACTTTTAATGACATTGAGTCGCATGAGTTCAGAGTTGCGAAAATCTTGGTCAGCAAATCCTATGGATCTTAAGCCATCTACCAGGTGATTTACTGTAGCTTGTAGATCATATTGAGGCTGTTGGAAGGGTGCGAGTTTTTCGAAAAGGTCGAAGTTTACTCGATAGGAGCGCTTGTCGGGTTCGGCATTTTCGTTGATAAATACTTTCACCTCAGGCAAATAATTATTGACTGCATATGCAAGATCCTTCACTTGATAATTCCATTGATTGCTTCCAGTATTAATTGTCAAAAAAGCACCACCAGTGTCATCATTTCTTTGGATAGCCCATGCTATGGCCCTTGCCATATCCAATACATGTATTAGTGGCCGCCAGGGTGTTCCATCACTCAAGATGTCTATCTTTTTAGCCGTCACTGCACCGGCAACAAAATCATTTAGTACAAGATCTAGTCGCAGGCGTTCACTCATCCCACAAGCTGTTGCAAATCGAAGACAGGTCACCTGAAAATTAGGAGTCACGAGCTTTTCCAATTCTTCTTCTGACTTTATCTTAGATTTTGCATAGGCAGTTAAAGGATTGAGACTGGACTTCTCCGTGCGAGGAGTATCTTCTGCTGCCCCATATACACTGCAACTGGACGCAAAGATGAACCTACGTACTCCTGATTCTTTGGCATGTTTCGCCAGGTTGAGGTTTGCTTTATAGTTGATAGCCATGGTCGGCTCCTCAAACTGATTGCCAATGGGATCATTGGATATGGCAGCTAAACTGACCACCGCATCAACATCTGTGAGAATTTCAGCTGGGAAGTTTCGAATGTCACCATAATATTGGACATCGGCGAAAGCTTCTGGAATGATGGACGGACTAGTTACATATTTGGCAAAATATCCAACATCATAACCTATAATTTCTGCAGTAGGATAGCGATGTTTGATCTCTCTGACTAGTCCTGGTCCAACATAACCTAGGTTTCCGGTGATCAATATTTTCATGTGGCTTGCTAATGTTTACGAGCACATATTTTCTGATAGAAGATCTTCAAAAGTAGTGCACGGTCGTTATATAAAATGCTACCATGTAGCGTTTTGAAATTGCCTGCAATCTATAAAGTTTGGAAATAACGTATATCTAAGGCTTGTCTACCATTAATACGTTTGACTGGTCGAAGAGTCCCGAAAGATACCATAATATTTTTTTTGACCATGCCGCCAACCGATTCTGATCTTGAATCGTAACCATATGGTGGATAACCGATATACTTTTTCCGTTGACCCATAGTTACCTATTCGGGCGGGTAATTTTCTGTTGCATTTAGTTGACATTTTGATCAACAATGTCGTACCTTTCCTTCGCTTTGATGCTTTAAAGAAAGCACGCTTTGAAACTATTATATACACACTTAAACCCGTTACCACGCCCAAATGTATCCTTCTTGAGTTTGTCATAACCCATATGAAATCTTGTCTAGGTGAAGGCCCTAGATTGTTGTACAGAGATCCGTATCTACTCCACTCAATAGGAAACAGGTAAGCTAAGTCGGGACACTCAAACCTATGATTTCCAAAAGACAATATTTTGTTTTTGGGAGGTTGGTATATGAATGTCTGTTACTTAACATTTGTATTCTGTTAGTACTGTTCTTGCGTAAACCAGAACTAATAGACTCCCTTCCACAAGTATCAGGTTTTTTAAAAAATCTGTACATACTGTTGATTGCATTTAATCTTTGCTGGTTGGCCATTGTTTTATGGAATGGTGACCCAGAAGCGAGATACAGAGGCAATCTCTCCACCAGAAGTAAGCAAGTAATACTGGAAGGATTCCTTTTTGTCGGTCTCATGTCAACGCTGGCAGTGATCTTCAAAATTGAATATTTCAATAGGACCACCTTTCTACTTCCAATCTTGTTATTCACCTTTGGCAATATTGTGTTGCTCAAGCCCATGTTTGAATTCATGAAACGCCGGAAAAGGTACACAGCTAATGATTATCATATCCTACTTGTCGGCAATGGCAATGGTGCAGAACATGTGCAAAACTATGCCAAGACTCACGCTCATCTGGGATATGAATTGGTTGGTGTAATCAATGATGGCCAGAGCGTGGGTGGATCAAATGGGGCAACATTTAACAATAGACTTGGTGGTTTGGATGATTTGCCTAAAATTCTTGATCGCCAGCAAGTGGATGAAATATTCATAAGTCTGCCTCCGCAACAGGAAAGGCAGATCAAGAATGCCATTAAGGTTGCTGATCTTCGGGGAGTGCGTGTTAATTTGGTGCCTGAAACGCCAGTCTACCTTGGACAGAATTATCGCTCATATTCGTTGGATCAAATGCCAGTCTATCAGTTGCGACAAAGTCCTCTGGATAGGTTTCAAAATTATTTGATCAAGAAGATATTTGATGTTGTTTTTGCATCGGTGGTCATCACAGTATTGTCCCCCGTATATCTAATTATTGGGCTATTGATTTACCTAGATGGCCGGGGTCCTGTACTCTACCGCCCCATACGAAAGGGTGAAGCAGGCAATTCCTTTAGATGTCTCAAATTTCGGACAATGAGCACCTGTGATGATCCGATAAACGGCACTAGGTCCACTGAAAAAAATGATCCACGGATTACGCGCCTTGGCAGATTTTTAAGGAAGTATGATCTTGATGAGCTGCCACAATTCTTTAATGTTTTAAAAGGTGATATGAGTGTAGTTGGTCCTCGACCACACCGGGTAAACCTGCAGTCAGACTTTCGCAGAATTGTTGATGACTATATGGTGAGGCACTACATAAAACCAGGAATTACAGGATGGGCTCAGGTAAATGGCTGGAGAGGCCCAACGACAACTCTCTTACAAAAGACAGAGCGCATCAAGCATGACCTTTGGTACATCGAACACTGGAGCTTCTGGCTAGATGTTAAGATTGTTTTCTTGACGGCTTTTGGTAAAAAGTCACGCAAGAATGCCTTTTGAGGGAGTATTTGGTTGCCCTAATAGCCGAGTAGCAGATCAAATTCATTACGGTAAGGATCATCGATTAATCGACATAGATTACTTTCCGTAGAAATCGAATCCCCAATGAAACCTCTAGTGCAATGTTTTTAACGCTTTGCTCTCGGAATGTTTCCTCTGTGCCGGTGAATGGATTATTGTATTGACTGGCGGGAATAAATATTTGTCTGGAAATATCTGGACTCACCCTAAAATCAATGACACCGCCGACGAGCTCACTGAAGGGAAAATCAAATCCTCCACCAAACGAAAGTCCGTAGACGAATTTTTGAATGCCATCTTCATAGCCTCGATAGAGCTGCAGATCATGAGACACATTATATTCTCCCCTTAACGCAATTGAGTAAAATGCAGTCGTATTGCCTACTAGAAATCTGTTGCGAGCACCCAGGAGTAACGAAGCATTATTGAACTTCAATTTCAGGGTTTGTGCCTCATAGGTAATGCCAGTATTTGGATTTACGGTTGCTCGGAGGCGGAAGGCTCTTCCCTTTACGTGGTATCCAGTCTCAGCAAAGAGGGAGCCACTACTTCCCTCGTCTTCAGTCTCCACAAAGGCCATAATGTGGTAGGAAAAAAGGGGATCATTTCCTTGGGCACTATTCCACTTTTGGGTGCCTAGTGTCGGTCCTCCTTTTACACCAAATGCCATATGCTGTGCACAGACAGACATAGAAATCAGTATCCCGAAAGTGAGCACAAGTATCGATTTGGAGGAAGACATATCTATAGCATTCTAAGTTAGTCTATGTACAATATTTGCCCTGGCTTAATCAAGTTGGTAGAAAGTTCATTTCGTTTCAGTAGATCTTCGACCGTTTGTTCGTACATGCCGGCAATGGCGTAGAGCGTTTCTCCCCTTTTTACTACATGCATCGATTGGGCATTCACTTTTTCCTTTGCTTTATTCTCTTTCCGCGATGATTGCTTTGTTTGAACATAGACTTGCGGCACTTTTCGAACCTTCGGCCTGTCTTTGCTCTTAACCATCCCCCGTAACTTTATTGGCTCTCCTGCCATCGGTTCACTACCAGGATACATGCGATTTCTAGTATATAGCTTTGCCAACTTTATGCCATAAATTTGCGATATCTGGTACATGGTCTCCCCTGGTTGAACATTGTGGTATTTTCTTGATCCCCGGTAGGCTCTTTTTTTCTTGTGAAAATAAACACGTTCAGCTTGCCCCAGCTCTTGATCGTTTGAAGTCAGTTTTTCATTGTAGGCAAGGATGTTTTTAAGCGATCTGCCATATTTTTCAGCAATAATTAATGGAGTTTCGCCTGCATGCGCATACGCCATGTCCAGGCCGTTATTGCGTACAATGCCATCGATAATGGTGACTTTTTCAATAGGACGATGACGACCGGTTGTTGTGCGAAGGTTTTTACGCTCAATGGGGCGATGCTTAAATAATACTTTTGGTTTCTCACGGGGAGTAGCGTTGGTACTTGCTAACAGAGGTCTTGGGTCGTAGTAGTCATAGGAGTAGAGCTCATAGCGCTCGATTAGGTCAATAAGTAAGACAGCGTATTTAGGATTTGTAGCATATCCCGACTCCTTTAGTCCCCAAGCCCAAGACTTATAGTCACGTTTATCCAAATTGAACAACCATCCATAGCGATAGGCTTTATTTGGGTTGGTTAAAAATGCTGAGTGAGCTATATAAGAGGACTCAGGTGTATTAAAAACCCTAAAGCAAGACGGGATGAGTCGCCCACGGTGATCGACATCATCGTCTTTTTTATAGTAAGTGGGACCATCCCACTCCGGGCCACATTTTATGCCAAAGAAGTTATTTGACTTGGTGGCAAGTTTACTATTTCCTGCACTCGATTCAAGTATGGCTTGGGCAAGTTTTATGCTGGCAGGAATTCCAGTGCGATGCATTTCTTCGACAGCGATTTCCTTATACCGATCGATGAACGACGTTAAATCCGCCTGCTGAGCTTTTAGCCAAGTGCCGGTGACGATAAATAGAAGCCAGAATATGAGACGTAGCATACTTAGTCAATATAAGGGAACAAATATATTAAATTAATCATTCTACTATAAAACATTGTTTAGTAATGCATTGGTACACATGTGATGAGTGTCTAATCGCAGAGCAAGCCTATTGGCAGCAAATATCGACGACTTAAAATTGGTAAATTTGCGCTAGTCAAATTCAAGAAAATTGTCCAGTTTGTGTCACCTACCCACGTACATATGTATACTAAGCCTCATATCCCTCAATCTTATTGCCTGTCTTAGCGAGAAAAATGAGAAGGAGCCTGATGCACCTGAATCCACCGTGATCGCTCAATTTGACCACTTAATTTCCCTCCATCCGGAATCGGCTGAATTGTATCTTCAGCGCGGTCAGGAATATTTTGCAATGTCGATGTACGTAGAGGCCATCCGAGACCTCGAGAAGGCAGTGGAGCTCGATCCAATGTTGTTTGAAACTTGGCAAACACTGGCCGATGCCTATTTGCAGAACATTCAATCTAGAAAGGCCATAGAAACGCTGGAAGAATCTGTAGAAATTTACCCCGATAGTGTGCATGCCCATCTTAAACTTGCTGAGTTTCAGCTCATCCTAAAGCAATACGATCAAGCCATGCAATCCCTAAAACGTGCACAAGAATTGGATCCAGGCAATGCCGATGCACACTTCGTTCGGGGGATGCTGCTCAAAGAAGTGGGTGATACGAGTAGGGCAATTCACCAGTTTCAATTGGCTACCCGAGAAAATCCGCAGTTGTCAGATGCATGGATTAACATTGGTCAGCTGCTGGAAGCAGCAAAAGATCCTGAAGCCATCCGATATTTTGAAGCTGGTTTGCTGGTGGCACCTACAAATAAGGTCCTTCTGCGGGCTATGGCTCAATATCTGGCTCGGCAGGGTGACTTTATGGGAGCTAAAGCGACTTATAGGGCTTTGTTGGCTCTTGATCCGGATGACTCTGATGCATATTATGATCTTGGTCTGCTATACATGGAGGAAGACAGTCTCAGAGTGGCACATCAGCATTTCAATTTTGCGATAAAGACCGATCCTCAATTCGCCAGAGCATACTTTTACCTAGGGTTCACAAAAGAACAAATGCTAGATACTTCGGAAGCACTTTTTTATTATCGCCAAACAAAAAAATTGAACCCGGAAAGTCGCGATGCCACTGAAGCTATAGCAAGGTTAGAGTAAGGTGTGTGGGCAAAGTTTCGTACCTTTCTGCTTATTCATTTTTAATCACAATTACGTTATTATGGCAATATTAAAAGTAATCGAAATCCTTGCAGATTCCAAGAATAGCTGGGAAGATGCAACAAGGAACGCAGTGAAGACAGCGAGCAAATCCGTAAAGAATATCCGGTCTGTATTCATACAAAGTCAAAGTGCTACCATAGAGAATGGTAAAGTAGCTAGATTCCGGGTAAATGTTAAAATCACTTTTGAAGTGAAGTAAGAACCTCCAATCATCAAATGAAAATTTGTGGGACCATCTGATCGTTATCAAGATGGTCTTTTTTTTTGGCAAAATGGCAAATTCTGTTGCTGCTCAATCAGGATCAATTTTTGCACGTTGATTAAGAATTGAGGCAACGTTTCTTAAAGATTGGGTATCTATCTTTAGTAACCTACTCCAAACCGACATTGATTGGACGAAGAAGCATTAATAAAGGGTTGTATCAGACAGGATGCTGCTTGTCAGAAACAGCTATTTCTTCAGTACAGTAAAAAAATGATGACTGTTTGTCTCAGATATGCAAGAAATCGTGCGGATGCTGAAGACATACTTCAGGATGGATTCGTGCGGTTATTTCAGAATCTGCACCAGTTCAAGTTCCAGGGTTCTTTCGAGGGTTGGGTTAGGCGCATTTTTGTAAATGCAGCCTTAAAGAAATATCAGGCCAAAAAATGGCAAAATGAACAGACGGATATTGAAGAAGTAAATGAGTCGAGTATTCAACCGGATATAGTATCAAGAATGTCGGAGCAGGAGATTTTAAACCTGGTCACAAAGCTGCCCGAGGGCTACAGGGTAGTCTTTAATATGTATGTTATAGAAGGATATGCGCACAAGGAAATAGCCAAGGAATTGGGGATCAATGAGGCGACATCTAGGACACAGTTATTAAAAGCTAGGAAGCATTTGCAAACTCAGATTGATAAAATGATGAGTCTATATGAATCCTGAGTCTACAGACAAGCTTTTTCGAGACAGGCTATATGACATGGAGTCTGAGGTATCTGATGCAATCTGGTCTCAAGTAGAGTCAAGACTAAAGACTCGTCCGAATCGTCGCTATTGGTTGATGCTTCTACTGCTCATCCCCTTGGCATTGGCATTACGGTATGCAGGACCCAATCTGCATACATTCGTTGCAGAGGAGGTAGTAAAACCCGATGCATTTACCGCAACGTTGGCGGAGCCATCTTCTGATCATGGCCAAGTGCCTTTGGTAACAGATGAGGATGAAAAAGTGCTTGAAAGCACAACCAATGGATCTGTACCTGCATTAGAATTGCCTATTAAGTCGACTCAATCTGGTACTGTACCTCCAATAAAGGAGAAGTTTGCAGTGTTTGAGAGGCCATCAGATCAGTTGCAGCTCTCCCTGTCTAAAAGCGCCCTCCCAGTTGGAGATCGAAGACTGCCATCCGAATCCGAAAATCATCATGAGGCTTTGCCTGTGGATCGTCTGGAGTTATATGATTTTCCATTGACTCAACAAATGCAGGAGGCAGTCCATCCTTTGACCCCGCTGGATCTTGTGATCGGAAAAGCAAAGGATCCGAAACTTGATATTTGTCCCACATTTTCCTCTGAGAAAAAGCATTTGGTCCCATTCTTAGAGTTGGCTGTACAAGTTGGTCAACCTATGCGCACTCTTGATGCAAGAAGCAGTGAATTTGAAGACTATCGACAGCTGCGGGAAAATACGGAGCGCACCCGTTTTGGCTTTGAAGTGCATGGATTGGTGGGCTTAGAGCTGGGAAACCATTTGGAAGTAAAATCCGGTATTGGTTTTCGTCAAATCAATGAAGTTTTTGATTACATAGATGAGAATGCAAGTCGGCGGACAACTACTATAATCGTTGTAGACACCATTTTCAATTCAGGGATCCCAACGATTGTTTATGATACATCCGTGGTGCGTGAATACGGTCAACGCATCAAGCGCTCCAACAATCGGTTGCAATTTTTGGAAGTACCGATCATTGGAGGTTATCGTTTCAACATGGGAAGACACCGCATTCTCGTCTCTGGAGGAGTAGCCTTACAATTGGCTTTCAGTCAAAAAGGAGATGTGTTGGCGCCAGATGATGCCATAGTACCGCTCGACCAAAGTCAGTCGGACGCTTATCCCATATTTAAGCCTCGAGCTGCACTTGATATCCTCACCACCCTAGGGTATGCGTTTGAATTGAATGAGATCAATACCCTAACTGCGATGGCATCATTCAGGTGGCCAACGGCAGAGTTGACTCGATCAAGCTATCCACTCCTGCAGAAGTATACCAGCGTGAACCTCGGCTTAGCCATAAAACATAGATTTTAAATGATTCGAGCACGATACGTATGGCTGTTTGTTGGTGTGGTACTTAGTACTCACATAGGATGCAAGAAGGAAATTGATCAGTTTGTGCCAGTGCAAGAGGCTGTGGATTTCGATTTTTCTTCAGAGTTTTCTGATATCAGGGATACGCTGGGATATAAAATTGAGGGAGACGACTGGAACATCGTATATACCCCCAAAGGCACTGCTTTTATCCTCAAACCTGGAATGTTTGAATTTACTGATGGCTCGTCGTGCTCATGCGAGACGGTTAATGTGCAGATCATTGAAGTGGCAGAGAAACGAGATTTGCTGCTTCACAATACACCTACCGTGTCAGATAATGCGCTGCTCGCCACTGCTGGCGCCTATCATATTTCTGCCGCTTTTCAAGGTCGTCAATTGCAACTGATAGACTATGAACAAATCTGCTTTGTACTACCGTCGAAAAAACTGGAAGAAGGAATGGAGCTATTCTATGGCTCCCAAAGCCGAAACCGTTTTAGCTGGACCCCGGCATCTGTCATTTCGGGGTCTCAGTCCTATGTAAAAAAAGGGGAGTGGCTCATAGATTCTTCATGGATTGTCGGATACGAATGTTTTAGTGACAATATGGATTGGTTGGGTGTGCATAAGTTTATCAGTGATGGTACGGAAAACCAAACATGTGTCAAACTCAATGAATTTTTCACAGAAGACAACACAGTCATCTTTGCCATCTTCAATGATCAAAAAGCGATGGTCCGGCTGGATTATGAGGCCAATAAAGGATTTTGTACCCAGAATCTCCCAGAAGGCTCGTCAGTTCGCTTTGTAGGAATTGCCAAGAGAGACGACACCATCTACGACCTGGCGAATGAGACCGCTAGGATTAATGCCGACCATCTCCAAACCCTTTCATTCATGCCAGTGCCACTTAGCGATCTCAAGAGTTTTCTGCTGGCCCTATAGTAAACTAAAGTAGACCTGGAGGGTATTACTTTATTCAATAAAATTCGGCCTTCCTATGCGGGTATTAGACCAAAATTAAACCTTAGTTTTGCCTCTTCTTTGAAAAAAGTGAGTGGTATGATCAATATTACATTTCCGGACGGTAATATCCGGCAGTACAAAGCAGGGAGTTCCGCCCTTGACATTGCTCGTTCTATTAGTGAGGGGCTGGCACGTAACGTGCTATCGGCAAAGATCAATGGTGAAGTATGGGATGCTACTAGATCCATTGATCGAGACGCAGAGATAGAGCTATTGACCTGGAATGATCCTGATGGAAAAGCGACCTTTTGGCATTCAAGTGCACACCTTTTGGCAGAAGCAGTAGAAGATCTTTATCCAGAAACCAAATTCGGCATTGGGCCTGCGATTGAACAAGGTTTTTACTATGACCTTGATACGGGAGATCGGCAGATTATATTGGAAGATCTGCAGCAAATTGAGGCTAAAATGAAAGAATTACAAAAGTCCAAATCATCGTATCAACGAAAAGAGATCTCAAAGGAAGAAGCCATTGCCTACTTCGCTGACAAGCGGGATGAATACAAATTAGAACTGCTGGAAGACTTGGAAGATGGCACAATCACCTTTTACCAACAAGGTAACTTTATTGACCTTTGCAGGGGTCCGCACCTGCCCGATACAGCCAAAATAAAGGCAGTGAAACTCACCAATGTGGCAGGAGCATATTGGCGAGGTGATGAAGATCGCAAAATGATGACCAGGATCTATGGCATCACTTTTCCTAAACAGAAGGAATTGACAGCCTATCTCGAACTCGTGGAAGAGGCTAAGAAACGGGACCATAGGAAGCTTGGATCTGAATTGGAGCTTTTCATGTTTTCGGAAAGAGTGGGTGCTGGATTGCCGATATGGCTCCCCAAAGGGACGGCTCTGCGAACAAGGCTAGAAGACTTTTTGAAAGCGGAACAGCTGAAACGAGGATATCAACCTGTCATAACACCACATATAGGCAAGAAGGAGCTTTATTTGACATCTGGTCATTATGAAAAATATGGGGCTGATAGTTTTCAACCCATTCACACACCACGAGAAGGGGAAAGCTTTCTATTAAAACCCATGAACTGTCCACACCACTGTGAAATATACGGACATCGGCCACATTCTTACCGTGACCTACCGATTCGGATAGCTGAATTTGGCACGGTCTATAGGTACGAGCAGAGTGGAGAATTGCACGGCTTGACGCGAGTTCGTGGCTTTACTCAAGACGATGCTCATATCTTTTGTATGCCTGACCAACTAAAGGATGAGTTTCTAAATGTCCTCGATCTCACTATGCACGTCCTTAATAAATTGGGATTCGATGATTACACTGCCCAGATATCACTTAGGGATAAGGAAGATCGAAGCAAGTACATTGGGTCAGATGAAAATTGGGAGAAGGCAGAACAAGCGATCATTGATGCAACCAGAGAGGCAGCATTAGAGACGGTAATAGAATATGGCGAAGCTGCCTTCTACGGCCCGAAGCTTGACTTCATGATTAAAGATGCCTTGCAGCGTAAATGGCAGCTTGGCACCATTCAGGTAGACTACAATTTACCGGATCGATTTGAGCTGGAGTACATTGGTGCAGATAATGCCCCCCATAGGCCCGTGATGATTCATCGCGCACCCTTTGGTTCGATGGAGCGATTTATCGGTGTACTCATTGAGCATACTGGTGGCAAATTTCCCCTTTGGTTGACTCCAGAGCAGTATGCCATTCTGCCGATTAGTGATCAGTACATCCCCTATGCAAAGGAAGTGCAAGCTCAATTGAATACAAACAACCTACGCGGTACGATCGACGATCGAACAGAGTCGATTGGTAGAAAAATTCGAGATACAGAACTGCGTAAAGTGCCCTTTATGCTGATCGTTGGTGAAAAGGAGCAAGATTCTCAAACTATATCTGTACGGAAGCAGGGTCAAGGTGACCAAGGATCTACGACCATTCAGCAATTTGTTGACTTGCTGTCGAATGCATTGTGACTTAGGAATTCAATGATTAATAAGCATTAGCGCGAATTTAGGCAATCAAGAGTGTTCTTCCTCCAGATCTGCAATTCACTTCCTTAAGTACAACGTAGAGGATTTCCGATTCTGCAGATCGTTGAAATATTATCTTCCAAAATCTCTGTGATTTCGGCATCTTCAACATTTTCGTACTATAACTAGATAAATACAAATTTCATCCACGTAAGGCTTGGGAAGCCTTACAACAAATATTTCAGTATACATCGATATCACAAAACAATTACTGTTGGCATGAACTTTGTTATGACAAAACTAGTGGTTTTATATGCAAACTTGTCTTAGGAGATTTAAAACCCAAGTGAATATGAAAACTGTTTATGCCCTTTGTGTGTATTTAGCTTGCCTTGATGCCTCATTTCTTGCACAAAATACCATCTCGCCTCAAGGAGATCGAAAGGTTTCCCATCAGACAGCGATAGCCACTTTTAATGATGGAAGCGTACAAGAAGTTTATGTCCAGTTTTTTTATTCGCAACAAGATTCTCTCGTAGTCTTTAGTGGTGCTGGAACCAATGTATTTCAACTTTCTGCGGGCAATAATGGTGATGAGAGAATTCCATTTGATCCAGGAAAGTTTAAGTCACTTGTATTCGCAGAAAGGGTCTTTGAATCCCATGCAATTAAGATACCTGGAGTAGAAAGGGGGCTGATGTACTTCTTTGAGAAATTTTACTCAACACCTGTATTGGAATTGTTCGAATTTCATTCGAATTATCATAAT
This sequence comes from Saprospiraceae bacterium, assembly GCA_013001595.1. Taxonomy (GTDB): domain Bacteria; phylum Bacteroidota; class Bacteroidia; order Chitinophagales; family Saprospiraceae; genus JABDMH01. The sequence continues at coordinate 120,636 of JABDMH010000056.1, forward strand.
AATCCTATTGTAACATTTTTTGTCAAACTTATTGACAGCCCTTTTCTTTTCAGACTCGTGTCCCATGGTGATGACATTACATTCATGCCACTAGTTGTAACTACGCTTGACCATATTGACGGAATGGAATTTCGCAATAGGGCACACGGGACGCGAGACGATCTAGTAAATTATGCTGAAAGAATTTCGAATGATGAATTGGATTTATTATCAGCATATTGAACGTTATTTAATTTAGGGGATATATACCACATTTACTCTACACCTAAATCCTGACGAAACGATTGAGTGAGGTCAAATGGAAGTAACAACAAACCCGTTGTAGCCCTTTTTTGATATGTGGCATATGGTGATCTGATCGCACTTTCATCTGAAATGGACTGGCCGATTCAATGTGGAAGAATCAACGAAAATTGACATTAATAAAGAATCGGTAGTGAGTCCAATTAAATTTCAAGCGCAGATCTATTGGTAATGTCGAATTCGTATGGTAATATCCAACCGATTTTCTACAAATCACAACTGATCTTGGCTGAGATCATTACGGTTGTCTAATTCATAATAAAGAGAAATATTATAGGTCTGTCCATTAATTGGATTCAGGTGTTAAACACATCTCGTATACTCTGTACTAGCATTTTTATCCTGGCCGAATATATTAATATAAAATGGCCCAGATCAGAATCTTTCTGTCTTTGCAAGGTAAGTATTGTTTTCATACCCTCAGTTGTAGTGGATGCAAGTGTGCATATTTTTATTACTGTGGTAAAATTGTTAAAATATGTTCTAATACTCCATCATATTGATTTAGTTGGAATTGGAATAACGATAACTATCTGGGATCAGTAATTTTTATTTTGCAAAAATCTACAAAAAGAATGAGTGGGTATTGGATGATTCACATTTTTAAATTGTGAGAAATGTAACTATAACATTACCCTATGATTTGTTATTTGTGGAGAACATTACTTAAGTCGTATTAACACGTTACGACTCTACTTTACATACTGTTACACATAGTCTTGGAACGTTACTCGTAGTTTTGTTGCCAATGTACCAGTTGGGTCTACAATAATAGGGATCGAAGTAAGGATTCAATGGGCAAATTGTGGGGGTAGCAGTGAAGACTTACCGATGGAACGGCAATTGGAAATGCCACCTGGCCATTGAACTGCTTCTGTGGTACCTGTACCATGACCTCTGTGTCACAGACATATTGTGGCAATGGGTTTTGCCCTTCAATTTTGGGTCAGCAACGAATACATTGACGATAGTTCTGAAGGGACAATTTGTATTGATCGAGCCTCGGTAATTGTGTCCTATTGTACTGCATACACAGATCCAATGGCCATGTGTCAAAATGCTACTGTTCAGCTGAGCGGAGCAGGGACCGCTTCAATTACGCCTGCCATGGTGGATGGCGGTAGTACTGCCGATTGTGGCATCCAGTCTTTGTCTGTTTCACCCAATACGTTTACCTGTGGTGACCTTGGTCCCAATAGAGTTACCCTGACGGTAACAGATGTTAATGGCAATATGAATTCTTGTATGGCCACAGTAACTGTAGAAGATAATCGTAGCACCTACGATCAGTTGTCCTTCGAACATCACAGTGAACTCAGATCCGGGGCTGTGCAGCGCAGTGATGACCTACACCGTACCAATAGGCACTAACAATTGTCCAGGATCCATGACTACCCAAACGACTGGGCTAGCATCAGGTACATCCTTTCTGGTAGGAACGACGACCAACATATTTGTGGTGACGGACGCTGCGGGTAATACAGCAACCTGTTCCTTTGATATAACGTTAGCCGACAATGAAGCACCAATGGCAATCTGTCAGGCGGTGACGGTACAGCTGGATGTTGCGGGAGCGGCAACAGTGACGGCCGCACAAGTAGACAATGGCTCTAGCGATAATTGTGGTATTGCGAGTTTGGCAGTGAGTCCGAGCAAATGCGCCAGTACATAGGTTGATTTCAGCTATTAGTTCGCTAGACCTGGCGTAAATACTGCGAAAAGAAATTTGCAGGATTTCACCTATATTTGAAGGATGCAGAGTATTCTTAAGAAGCTGGATAGACTAGAAGACAAGGTTAAAGAACTTAGTCAGAAGGCAGAGTATCTACGCAAGGAGAATATGATGCTGATTGAAGAAAACGTTAAGATCAAGAAAGAAGCGGAGCGGACTAGAGAGAAAGAGGTAAGAGAGGGGACGCTGATTCAAATGGATGTTGATCAGTGTAAGAAGGATCTCAACAAGTATATCGGCGAGGTCGAGCATTGTATTGAGATTATCAATAGTATGTAGCGTATGGAGGAAGAGACAAAAAGTATGACCGTAAATATTGCGGGAAGGTCATACCCGCTGAGAGTGAAGGAAGATGATAAGGTGTCTATTCAACAGGTAGTTGATGACATCAATGAAAAGGTCAAAGATTTTCAACTGACTTACATCAACAAAGATAAGCAGGACTGTTTGGCCATGGCACTACTCACTTATGCGGTAGACTATAATAAGATCAAGCAGGACAATGATGTGTCCGAAAAAGTAAACCAGAAGGTTGATCATTTAGAATCGATGATTGACGAGATCATTAAGTAAGTTCCATCCTACTCCGCTTCTACCTTATTTGTATAGACAGATTCAATGCTGTCTATTTTTTGAACTAATAAATAGCATACCTTATGGAGTTGCTCTTAAACGGAGTCATCGGTTTAATTATTGGAGGAGTATTGGGTCTGATCGGTGTTGGACTTTTCCTTAGGAGAAATCAGCAAAATAAGACCGAAGAAACCAACAAGAAAGCCGATCTAGTCATTCAAGAAGCACGGCTTACAGCCAAGAGAATGATCGATGAAGCTGAAACGAAAGCTGAAAAGGTCATCTCAAAGGCAGAAGGTAAGAATGAAAGTATCAAGCAGCAGAAGATACAAGAAGCCAAGGAGAAATTCGCTAAACTCAAAGCCGACTATGAGGAACGGAAAAGCCAGCATCGCATTGAGATGAGGGAGCGCGAATTGGTGGTGGTTGAGAAGGAAAAGGCGCTTCAGAGTGAGGTTGATGTATTTCAAGAAAAAGTTGACCAGGTAGAACAGCAAGAGGCTGAAATTAGGACCATTCGAGATAATCTAGACAAGCAGTTTAAGATAGTGGCAAAGCGCAAAGAGGAACTTGCTGAGGCCAACGAACAACGCATAAAGGAGTTTGAAAATATCGCTAAACTCTCAGAAGCAGAAGCCAAAGAAAAGTTGCTGGAGGCTGTCAAAGCTAAGTCGGAAAATGATGCGATGTCGCTCATCAAGGAGACGATAGAACAGGCGAAGATCGATGCGAATAAGGAAGCCAAAAAGATTGTGGTTCAGTCGATTCAGCGTATGTGTGCAGAGTACACGATAGAAAATACGGTGACGGTGTTCAACCTAGATTCTGACGACATTAAGGGGCAGATCATTGGTAGAGAGGGTCGAAACATTAGGGCGCTTGAAGCTGCAACCGGTGCAGAAATTGTGGTAGATGATACCCCCGAGGCCATTGTCATTTCCAGCTTCGATCCCATTAGGAGAGAGCTTTGTAGGCTTTCCTTAAAACGCTTAGTAGCGGATGGTCGCATTCACCCAGCACGCATCGAAGAGGTTGTGGGTAAAACCAGAAAGCAACTGGAGGAGCAAATTGTGGAAATAGGAGAACGTACAGTTATTGAGCTCGATGTGCATGGCCTCAATCCAGCCCTGGTACGTATGGTAGGAAGAATGCGATTTAGATCTTCCTATGGACAAAACTTATTAAAACATAGTATTGAAACTGCTAATTTATGTGCCATCATGGCTGCCGAATTGGGGCTCAGTCGCAAGCAGACCAAATTGGCTAAAAGAGCAGGACTCCTCCACGACCTCGGCAAGGTGGCAGAGGAAGAAACCGAACTCTCTCATGCCATCCTAGGTATGGAAATGTGTGAAAAATATAAAGAACATCCAGCAGTCTGTAATGCCGTAGGGGCTCATCATGATGAAGTGGAGATGAACAACATCATCTCACCGATTGTCCAGGCATGCGATGCCATTTCTGGTGCACGACCAGGTGCCAGGAGAGAAATCTTAGAGAGTTATCTTAAGCGCATTGGAGAGCTTGAAGAACTGGCCATGAGTTATGATGGTGTGCAAAAAGCCTTTGCCATGCAAGCTGGCCGAGAACTTCGGGTAATCGTCGAAAGTGAGAAGGTATCGGATGCTTATGCTGATGATTTGAGCTTCATGATCTCACAGAAGATTCAAGATGAGATGCAATATCCCGGCCAGATTAAAGTAACTGTCATAAGAGAAAAGCGAGCAGTCTCAGTGGCAAAATAGCTATCTCAGTTTAGCCCCGAGTTGTTCATTTAGTCGATCACTTATTCGTTTGATCATGACATCCACCCCTTTGTCAGAAAGGGTTTTATGCTTGTCTCGGAAGGTCATGCTAATCGCATAGGATTTCGTATCATCACCAAGGACCGAGGTGTCAGTATACACATCAAATAGGTCGATGGAGGCTAGCAATGCCCCTCCTTGCTTGATGACAATGTCCTTAATGGCATTGAAGGTCACATTTTTGTTCACAACCAGTGAAAGGTCTCTTCGGACGCTAGGAAATTTACTGATGGGTTTTACGGTCACATTGTCAATGTTTACAATCTTCATGACTTCATCCCAGTCGAATTCGAGATAATGGATTGTACCTTTAGCATTCATCCCTTTCACCAATGTACTACGAACGATACCTAGACTAGCTATGACATGATCCTTGTGTAGATAGTCTAAGCCGTCCTGCAGATAGCTATTTCTTGTCTTTTTAGCAGCTTTTGTGTCTATGCCGAGTAGGGCCATTACCTGTTCAGCCACCGATTTAAGAATGAAGTATTCATGAGAAGCTTCTAGCGAAGGTATTAGCCATGACTCTTTGACCCACCCTTCTAAGGCAACGGCAAGCTTGTAAGACTCTAGATATGCACCATCAGCCTTGGAGTAGCTTTTCCCAAATTCGAAGAGACGCAAATTCGATTGCTGCCTATGCTGATTGTGTCGAATGGCTTCCAGCACACTCATTAGCATTTCTGGCCGCATCACCTCAACCTGTACGTTGGAAGTATTATTGATGCGGACCAATTTATCTCCATCGAGGTTAAAGATTTCCTCAGCATATTTCTTGTCCACCATCGACATATTCATCATCTCCTGAAAACCAATGGAAGCCAAGTGGTCAGCTATTCTATTGCGGATCAATGTAGGATCGGGTCTATTTGTGGTATTGATGGCAAAATGCATGCGACTTGGAACTGGGACCCTATTGTATCCATATACCCTTAGAACTTCTTCGATCAAGTCGGCCTCTCGGGTTACATCAGACTTGTCTGTTGGCACCTTAACCTCTAAGAACTTCTTCTCTACTCGTTTTACGTCCATAGCCATAGCACTCAATATTTCGATCACTCTCTCCTCAGGTATGTCCGTACCTACCAAATTATTTAGGCGCTCAGAAGAAAGACGGATAGTCTTGGGAGTTACTGGATTTGGGTAAATGTCAACGATCTCTGAGGCGATGATTCCCCCGGCAAGCTCTTTGATCAACAGTGCAGCTCTCTTTAGTGCAAACACGCAGATGTTTGGATCACTTCCCTTTTCAAATACCTTGGCCGCATCAGAAAAAAGGAGATGTCTAGTGCTGGTTCTTCGAATCCACTTGCTGTCAAAATGAGCAGACTCAAGGAAAATACGTTGAGTTTTCGCAGTCACTCCTGATGCAATCCCTCCAAAGACACCCGCAATACACATTCCTTTGTCCTGACCATCACAAATCATCAAATCACCGTCAGAAAGTCTGCGAGTTTGCTCGTCGAGAGAAATGAATTCAGTACCCTCGGGCAGTGCCTTTACTCGTATCGTTTGATCTGAGATCTGGTCAAGATCGAATGCATGAAGTGGTTGACCCAATTCATGAAGCACAAAGTTGGTAGCGTCTACGATGTTATTGATGGGTCGGACTCCCACGGAGAACAATTTATCCTGAAGCCATTTGGGGGACTCCGAGACTGTAATGCCATCTATCGACACGCCTGCATATCTGGGACAGGCTTCAAAATCTTTTACTTCTACTTCGACTGGGAGATTCTTTTGGTCTATTTGCCAGGTATCCACCTCTGGCAAGCGTATTTTTCCATTGTGACCATAGTTGATCTGTAGTGCTGCCACCAAATCCTTAGCGACGCCCACATGTGATGTGGCATCGGATCGATTGGGGGTAAGTCCTATGTCATATATAATGTCACTTGAGATCTCAAAGTATTCCCTGGCGGGAGTACCGGGTGTCGCTTTTGCATTTAGCACCATGATTCCATCGTGGTTGCTTCCCAAGCCGAGTTCATCTTCAGCACATATCATGCCCTGAGATATTTCACCCCTTATTTTGCCTTTTTTGATTTTCCACGACTTACCATTTTCAGTGTACAATGTGGTCCCAATGGTGGCTACCGCAACTTTCTGTCCTGCTGCAACATTGGGTGCACCGCACACGATCTGTACATTTTCTGGCAATCCGATATTGACTTCTGTTAGGGAAAGACGATCGGCATTGGGATGCTTACCACAACTTAACACTTCACCTACTACTACTCCTTCCAATCCTCCTTTCACAGTTTCTTGCATCTCCATACCTTCTACTTCTAAACCGATTTCGGTTAGAATATCACTCAGCTCTTCGGGACTTTGTTCCAGCTCTAAGTAGTCTTGCAACCAATTGAATGAGATCTTCATTGCCTATGATTAGTGAGTGGGCAAAGATAGTGAACTTAAACAGGGTGGCCATGTGTTCGACTGGCCAAACTTATGTACTGAGGGCTGGAAATCAAAATTTGGGGGATTATTGAGCTAGCGGTTCCTCATGAGCTTGTAGGATCTCATAGCTGCCCTCTGTGTCTACAGAAGCGTATACCACTAGATGGCATTTGTCCGCCCTCCACCATCCATCTTCAGCTGGAAGTGTGAATTGGTAGGATTGCTCATAAGGGAGGAATGCTTCGGCATAATTGGTAAGTAAATCTCCACTAGGTGAGGAAAGCATGACTCGCATTACATACTTGTGGACATAATCAATGACTTTGCCTGTTGGCGATGCTCGATCAGCTTGCGGGTCAATGATTCCATCCTCCTTAATGAGTACCGATAGTCGAATACCGTCTACAATTTCTTCTAGCGGCAAAATGGTGGCCTTTAGGTCAAGAATCCTTGTTTCAGGATCGTAAGTCTGAACAAGACTAATGTTCACTTTAGCAGGTTTATCCAGTTCATCTGCTACCAGACTAGCCCACTTGCTGGCAAAGGACTGAAAGGACTGTCCCTGCTTCACACGATTGACCACCGCAGACGGATAGCCGATCGGATTTCCCAGAATACTTAGTAATTGATCACCTTCTTCTGTAGAAAAGTCGTACCTGCTATCAGGATAGGGCGATGCAAAATCTCCTGCGTGGATGGTCACGATGATCAAATTTTCAGCATAGATGGCTTTGAGGTTTTCCAAATCTTGAGTCCCTTGCGGACAATTTGGACAGAGTGCTCCGGAAAATTCTTCCACTAAAACCTTTCGATCGCTTTCGGTAGGTTTAATTAGTGTATACGTGGGAGGGTCTTTCTCACAACTCCAGTGAAAAATACTTAATAAGACCAAACATGTTAAAATCAATCTTGTCATTGCTGATCTCATTAAAAGGTGGAGGATAAACCTAACTTGACGCCGCTAAAGGCAGGCTCAAGACGACATATTCCTCCGGCGCAAACTACTCCTTCCACTTGTTTCACATAGCTCAGTGCCAATCGAGTGGCCTTATGTACAAAGGTAATGTCGGCGCGGGGATAATGAATTTTTTCAGTTTTTTTGGGCTTGATATTATACATGTCAGATAGAGCAAATGACCATTTTGGGGCTAAGGTGTATTCGACCAAGGCAAACGTCCAGCTCCCAAAATCTTCTTGAGAATTCATGTATTGAGCTTCGATTCGCAGAGTTCTACGCTTCTTAAATTTGCGCAGTATTTCAAAATAGGGAATCCAAGTCTTGACCATCGGCACCCCGGATTTGCCTTCATATATCGCCTGATTATAGCGTTGCAACTGGAGACCAAAGGTGTAAAGTTGCCTGCTAGATCGGCGTAAGTGAAACTCATGGTCGAGCTCTCTGTATAGTAGCTGCCCAGAGAGGTCTGAGATTGTAGAGAAGTACTGTTCTAGTTTCCACTTCTTAGAAAGTGTGTATCTCAACTCGAGTTGCCAGGCATTTTCTGATATTTCTCGTGCCGCAGGAACATATCGTGATTTTAGACGAAAGGAATTGACACGGGTCATTGGTGGCAGAAAATTGATTAGACCTCTATTTAGGGTCGTAAATGGATCTGCCCGAAAAGTGAAATTTTTAGTGCGTTTATGCTCCAACGTAGCACCAAAACCCTTGACACCGTAGCTGATAGAATTATAAAGCACTGATCCATCTTCGTTGCGGAATTTGCCCAATGTGTTATCACCTGTATACAGGAGTCGATCGGCATCGGCATCAAAGAAAATACCTCGCTTCTTGAAAGCCGCCTCACTATACCAGGCAATTGGTCCGATGGAGAGTGTATTGTAGAATGTGAAGGCATATGAATGATGGAAAAATCCGATGCTATCCTTTGGGGTGTAATTCTGCAAAGTGCTAATTAAGTCATCAACTTGCTTATTGGACCAGGTTCGATCAATGATGCCAAATCCAGGCACCAAGGATATGGCTTTTTCACTGCCCAAAGAGACAAAACCTTCGATTGAGGCCCCTTTGATAATACTGCTATAGGTTGAGAATAGGTTTTTTTGTCTTCCCCCAAAAGCTTTTAGTGTAAGATTGGAACCCAATTGATACTCGATCGATCCTCCACGCAAAGCATTATCAATAAGTAAAGGACGTTGTTCATAAGATCTAAATATCAGACCCGAGCCAATTTGATCATAAATGTATCCGACCTGTAGATAGAGAGACTTCCACCGCTTGCGTATGTGCCATCGACCAATACCTTCATCACTATAGGAGTCGGTCGGATTAAGCAAGTTGGAATTAATGAAGAGGTCTCCTCTTATACCGAAGTCGAATCCCTTAATCTTATAATTTAGGTCTAACCATGCATCTGCTCCAAATTTTTCCGACTCATATTGTGGTGTATTAGCTGCACCAATGCGCTCATCTTTGATGAAAGCATTGGCACCCAATTGCAACTGACCAGTAAACACCCCCTTATCCTGCGACCATACTCCACAGGCACATGCCGAAAAGAATGCTATTGAGATGATTCGGATCATGGTACGTTTTTGGTTATTGTCTCGTTAAAGTAAGGCTGGAAGTTCCATCTAATTTGGATCTTTAACCTAACTTTAAACGCCATGGCGGTCTAATTTTATCGATATGGAATGCCATGATTAGAAACGATACAAATATGCGCACTGTTATTGAGCTTTTGACCTTCATGGGATTAATTTTAATATATTCAGCGGTTTCTGGACAGGCCACACTGCCAGACATTCAAGTCAGGACTCTTGATGGTAAGTCCGTGAATATCAATGACATCGCCCAGGAAGGTCAGATTACCGTGATCAATTTTTGGGCCACTTGGTGTCATCCCTGTAAGAAAGAGTTGGATGCGATAGCAGAGATATTTCCCGATTGGGAAGATGACTATGGTTTGCAACTTGTCGCCGTTTCTGTAGATGATGCCAGGGCACTTGCCAAGGTTGGACCTTTAGTGGCGGAAAAGGATTGGCCATATACTGTAGTTACTGATTCAAATCAACAGCTTATGCGGGCTCTGCAGTTTCAGTCGGTTCCGCATACCCTTCTATTGAATCAACAGGGAGAGATCGTGTACACCCATTCTGGTTATTTACCAGGTGATGAAGAAACCCTCGAAGAGGAAATTGCAGCACTAGCAAGATAGAAACTTCTCAAACTCTACCAATGAAATAAAATGATCTGGCAGCCACATCTTACCAATAAATGGGTTAAGATCAGACCACTGCATCATGCTGATTTCGATGCCCTATTTCAAGTGGCTAAGGATCCATTAGTATGGGAACAACATCCGTCTAAGAAGCGAAGTACCTTGGATGGTTTCGGTGTTTTCTTCAGGGAGTCACTTGACTCTCAAGGAGCCCTTGTCATCTTAGATCAACAGTCGCAAGTGGTAATCGGAAGCTCACGATTTCAATATAGAGACTCTATGGAGGATGCCGTGGAAATTGGTTGGACATTTCTAGCAAGAAAATATTGGGGAGGTAAATACAACCTAGCCGTAAAAAGTCTGATGATGACATATGCATTTGAACACGTAAGCAAGGTTGTTCTTTTTATTGATCGTGAAAATATTCGGTCACAGAAGGCAGCGGGTAAAATCGGTGCTTCACAGATTTTTGATCAAACCTTGCTAAGGTTAGCGGGAAAATCACCTGATACTATGGCTTTTACCATGTTGAGGACTACATAAAATGAAGACTCATGCTACGCTAAGTCTTTGTCACTCCATGCGACATTTCATAATTTGTTGATATCGTGTTCTGTACGAGTGGCAGAAGGTATATTGTCATCGAGGGTGTATTCCAGATCTTTCCATAAACTCTGTGACAATTTGATAATTAGTGCATTCACTTTACTTTCAGACTCTGCGGTGGATATTCTAGTCTTTTTGTTCATCCTCTAGTTTCTTTTTCAACTTTGACACAGCATCAAGATCCTCCGATTCTTGCACTATGTGTAGCCCGTGCCTATTGGAAAGATATCTAGGTGGTGAGCATTTTGATTATTTTATGCAGGGCATCTGCGCGATTACTCACCTCCATTTTTTCAAGGAGTTTGCCAATGTGGTATTTAACCGTACTGACAGATATGAACTTGCCTTCGGCAATTTGTGCATTGGTGAGCCTTTTGCAAATGTCTTGCAACATTTCAAATTCACGAGTCGTAATCTCTTGAGTGGTCATCATGTTGATTTTGGCTGGAGAGATGGCTAGTTTCTCCAATTCTACACTATGTTTATAGAGTGCTAGCTCTGTTGCAGTAAGGAGATCATGATTGTCAAAAGGCATGACTATATATCCATCTAGCAAGGCCTTTTTTGCACGTTCCAGCGTACCTCTATCGGAGAGTGCAGTGAGGAAAATCAGGGGTATTTTTTTGCGCTTAAAAACCTCTTCAGCCACTTCTATGCCGTCCTTACTACCGTCTATCATGAAGTCGCACAGGATGAGATCTGGTGAATAGATGGATAGATAGCTAAGTGCTTGCTCGCCAACATTTTTAATCGCAGCAATATCATAGCCAAGCTTTTTGAGGCGTCGTGCAATGTCATGTGCCACTACGCCCTCATCTTCAATGATGAGGATCGATATGTTTGACGTCGTTGATGTCATAGGGACACTATGCTAGTTGAAGGACTATAAATATTGGATGGTATGGTGGTGTCAAAAAGCAGGAAGTAATTCACGCACGCTGTTCTGCCTCTAAAATACCGAGTTCAAAACCTCTACGAACCATACCGGCTAGATTTCGCACATCCAATTTGTCCCCGAGATTTTTCTTGTGTGTGTTTACGGTGTTCGTGGAAATATACAATTCCTGGGCAATTTCTTTAGAGGTTAGTTCAAAAGCGATCAATCTCAAGATTTGTTGTTCACGTTGAGAGATGGTGTTCAGAAATCTCATTGTATGTCTTTTATGGATGAAGGAATACTCAAAGATCAACTGCTGACCGATGGGATTCACTATACCTAGGTCTAGTCTTGGCGTTTCTATGGTAAATAGATGTAAAGCAATCGAGGCAGACGAGATCAGGCTATATGAGTCGCCATGGCACTAACGTCTAGAGCAAATCCCGACAATAAGTTATCGTTAAAGGGATTACATTTCCCAACCTGTTCTGACAGGCTCTTTTATGTAGATATCTGCTTCACTCATACCAATTGCCTTCATGTTTTCGCCATCCCAATTGATCTTTGCTCCGCCTAATCGCAACGATAAGACGCCAAGCAACGTGATCTCTGTAAGGTGTGCACCGTAGTCGAAATGAGAACTGGCTTCGGCGCCTCCTTTGATGGCATCGATCCAATCTCTATGATGCCCATTCGTCTCTGGTAAGGTTGGTTTGGGAGGTTGGTCGCCGAGTGATTTGGGGAAAAAGTTCGGTAAATCGGAGGATCTGTCCGTTACCATAATTCCTTTTTCGCCAATGTACATGCCACCACGGTTGACAAAGGAAAAATCTTTGGGCAACGCTGCGATCTTTGGTGGTCTTAGGCCACCAGAATACCAGGTCAATGAGACCGCCGGATGATATTCCGAAGCTGGAAAATGGTAATAACCAATTTCTCCATATGGAGTGATCTCATCATTGGTTAGACCAGCAGGCCGCACTTCGATGGTGTCTGGCAGGGGCAAGTGAAGACCCCATGTGGCAGCATCCATATCATGGCACCCGAAATCACCTAGTGCTCCGCATCCAAATTCCCAGAAATCACGCCAACTTACTGGTGCATAGGTATGATGAAAGGGACGATATGGGCGTGGACCAAGCCACATGTCCCAGTCAAAATCGAAAGGCACAGGACTTGTATCGAGCGGTAGACCGGTCAGGTGTCTATTCCAGCGAGATGCTGGAACCCATGAATGGATTTCGTGTATGGTACCTAGGGTGCCTGCACGCAGATGTTCTACAGCACTGCGAATAGCTGGTGTACTATGTCCTTGATTGCCCATCTGGGTCACTATACCCATTTCTTTAGCCACTTTTCTTACCTCTCGGGCCTCCCATATGTTGTGTGTCAATGGTTTTTCGCAGTAGATGTGTTTACCTGCCCTCATGGCATGGAGACAAACGAAGGCATGTGTATGATCTGGAGTGGCACATAATACTCCATCAAGCTCTGCCTCTGCCTCCAGCATTCTGAGGAAGTTCTGGTATACCCTCACATTTTTTCCTGAGGAGGATTCGATGAGTGATTTGACCGGGCCTCTACCGGCTTTGCTCTTATAATAGAAGTTCTTGAGGTCCCAATATCTGGCAGGATCGGCAATACATGTGACCTTAACATCTTGTAGCTTTAGGAGTTCCTCAACATTGCGACGACCTCGTCCACCGGCACCTACCAAACCAATATTTACCTGATCACTGGGAGCGATAAAATCTTTACCACCAAGTACATGGCGGGGTACAATGAGAAAACCGGCAGCTGCTGTTGCTGCTGTATTTCGAATAAATTTGCGTCGAGAAGTCGGGAAGTCTTTTTCTTTGATTTTTTCCATACAATGGTCTATTGATATTCAACCAGCCCTGCATATTCACTTTGCGGGCTGAAACAGGGTCATTTGTCTTTTCATTGGTAGAAGGTATTAATTTTTATTGCTTTCTAATTGCTTAACCAGGTCAGGAAAAACAGATCTTCCACCCCATGCAAGGAAAATAAATTTGCTCGAGATTTCGTCTCATTATCGAATTCACTTACTAACGAGGCCTTTCCCAGGTACAAGACACAGCATCAGGACTATATCTAAGTGGTTGGAATCGGTTTTTGGATCGATTTTGGAATTGTAAGTAACTTTAGCACTGGGATCACAATGAATAGGGGCAGAATCATAGCGGTTATCTTCTACTGTATACTTCATAGTGTGCAGCTAATGGGACAAAAACTTGGCCCTTTCACTCATATTTCACTAGAGCAAGGTCTTTCGGATCGAAATGTAAAAGATATTGTCAGAGATGATCTAGGGTATCTCTGGATTGGTACTCGAAATGGACTCAACCGATATGATGGTTTACATGTAGAGATCTACGACAACCACCCTGAAAGACAAACGCGCATAAGTGCTAAGGAAATCAAGAAAGTGTTGCCCCGTAAAGATGGGCAACTGGTAGTCCAATATGAGACCAATCGGAGATTTCTCGATGTGCTATTTGCGGAGGAAACTGTAGCACGGAAGCTTTTTTTGAATCGTGAGAATGGGGTGGTAGGAGTGGTGGAGAAAGTACAATTGTCTGAAAAGACAGGAGACTTGCATCTGCTGGTCAAGCAAGACTCTAGTTTAGTGGTTCAGAAACTGAATAATCAATACACTTTTGACAGTCTATACCAAGTCCAAGGTCACGTAGCTAAGCGGTCTTCCCTATTCAATTTTGTGGTCTTGCCTTCTGACGAAGCGTGGATCAATGACAACAACTTGGGACTATTTTGCGTCGATACAGCAGGGCAAATTACCAATACCATTTATCACGACAGCCTCGGTGTACCTCACCAATTTGGTCAGATTAGCATATTGCATCATGACGATCAGGGTCGAATATGGCTAGCCTTTCAAAACGCACCCGGGCTCTGGGAATACAATGAGGCTGCTAGGGATTTTACTCCATTTAAGGTAGGGTCGCAAAATGTGTTCAACAGCATTTGGGAGGATGGCCTTGGACAAGTCTTAGTTGGATATAAAGTGAGCGACCATATTCTTGATCTACATCTAATCAAATCGGACGATGGGACGGTCTCGTACAATAAATTTTTGCAGGCAGGGGCTACAATAAACGAGATATACAGCAAGGATTTTGAAAGATTGGTTTTTCTGGGAACAGATCGCGGTGTCAAGAAGATCAACCAGACCAAAAAGCACGTTTCCAACTACCTACATAATGATGAGCGAATAGAAGTTGAAACTAGTTTGCGTGGAATCGCAACCACACCCAGTGGCCATGTGATTTTTAATGGTGAGAAAAACACCTGGTATGTGCACAGCCCAGCATCAGATTCGATAACCACATTGACAATGTCGAGGCGGCACCTTGAGCCAGTGAGCTACTGCAATTGTGCGAGAGAGCTGGTCCTGGATTCAAATGGAATGGTTTGGGGTGTCCGCTACAGTGACCTCTATGCTGGTGAGTTAATCGGATTAGATCTGTCTACAAGCACATTTTCGATCTATGCTTTCCCCTATAAAATCCAAAGCCTTACTCTTGGGAATGATGGTAATCTTTGGCTAGTGTCCGGCGAGGAAGGTGTTGCCGGTAGAATGACCGCTTTTGATCTAGATGCTAAGACATTCCTCCATTACTTTAGTGCCGATGACATCAACCCCTTGGCTGCTTATACACCAACGTCTATTTATGAAGACTCCCGGGGTGTCAAGTGGGTGGGTACCCATGATGGACTATTGGAGATCGATGTTGAGAAAGGTGAGAAGACCACACATAACTTTTCCGAAAGTGACTACTTTGGCTTGAGCAGCAACTACGTCTATTGTGTCTCCGAAGACCATGAACAAAATATTTGGATTGGCACCGATGCAGGTGTAAATGTATATTACATTGCTACCGATGAGTTTAAGCTCTTTGATACGAGAGACGGATTAGCGGATAACAATGTCTGTGGTATCCTAGAAGATGATAAACATAATCTATGGTTTAGTACCTACAATGGATTGTCCTATTTTGATGCCCAGTTGAAATCATTTAGAAATTTTGGCGTTTCCGATGGGTTTAGTCAAAATCAATTTAATAGATATTCTTATCACCGATCGGAAAGAGGTCAATTCTATATTGGAGGTGTAAACGGACTCAGTACGTTTAACCCCAATGAACTTCTAGAGCGCGATCTGAATGCGCCAATTATCCTTTCTTCACTATCTTATTATGATCAAGAGGAAGGTGCCATCATAGAAAGATTGCATAATCTGCATCAAATAGAAGAGGTGCGTCTACCTGCATCCAATCGCTATTTTGAATGCTCTTTTGCTTTAGCAGACTATACCCATCCAAAACAGAATCAATATCAATACAAACTGGAAGGACTTGACATCGACTGGAATTACCTCGGGACTCAAAATGAGATTCGGTTTAATAATCTCCCCGCTGGAAACTACACTTTGCAAATTAGAGGTGCAGATCGAAATCTCAATGTCAGTTCTAGTGAGTTTTCAATACCAATAAAGGTAGAGCAATACTTTTATCGCAAGGGATGGTTCCTATTGTTGGTGCTTAGTTTGATCTCTTTAGTAATTTATTTTGTGCATCGACTTACCCTCAGGCAGGCAATTAATATGGAGCGATTTCGCACTAAGATTTCAAGTGATTTACATGATGATGTTGGTGGGCTATTATCGGGGTTGGCGATGCAGACTGAGCTCCTTCAATACACCGCCAAGGATTCCGATAAGCCTAAACTGAAAAGAATAAGTGAGATGAGTCGCAATGCAATGGCACAAATGCGGGATGTCATTTGGGCCACAGATGCACGTAAGGATAAGTTTGAAGATCTGCTGATTAGGATGAAGGAGTACGCCGCCGAAATATTATTCCCTAGAGAAATCACTTGTGATTTCAATGTGGTGAATATTAATCGAGAAAAGAAGATTCCAGTCCAGATCAGACAAAATTTATATTTGATATTTAAGGAGGCAATCACCAATGTAGCTAAGCATTCCAATGCCACCAACGTGATTGTTAAATTTGAAAAGGAGGGTTCGAAACTGAGCCTGGAGATCAAGGACAATGGACAGTATAACAAACAAATAAATGGGGTTACCTCCTCATTGAATGGGTCTGGGCTAAAGAACATGGAATTACGAGCGGAAAATATTGATGCAGACTTGGTGATCGATAAATCGACCGGATTTTCAGTTGCACTACATATGAAATCCTTCGTGTAGGAGGTGGGCTATCATTTTGGGATTGATTATTGTAATACTGGAACATGTGGCTCAATTTGTTGGTTTTAATATTGTGAATCGCCAAAAAGATAAATTATGGGAAACGTTGCTGTAGGCATTGTTGAAGACGAACCTATCGTTAGGGAAAGTTTAGTTACTTTTTTTGACGATCAACATAATTTAGAAGTAGTATGCCAAGTCAATTCTTTGGAGGCCTTTGAGCAGATGTACAGTGATGGCAGTAATAGTGCACCCGATGTCTTACTTTTGGATATAGGACTTCCTGGCATGTCAGGACTAGAGGGTATTCGAGTCATTAAAAAAATTACACCCGATACGGATGTGATTATGTTGACTACCTACGAAGAATCAGAGACTATTTTTAAGGCCCTCTGTGCCGGTGCGTGCTCTTACCTAAGTAAACGATCTTCACTTTCTCAAATACTAGAAGCGATCACAGTGGTAAGTCAGGGGGGGTCCTATATGAGTCCTTCCATAGCACGGAAAGTAGTCAAGTATTTCTCGCCATCCGATCATTCAAAGAAGGAACTATTAACTCCAAGGCAACAACAGATCGTTTCAGGATTGGTCGAAGGTCTTAGTTACAAGATGATTGCAGATAAATATATCATATCAATAGAGACCGTTCGTGATCATATCAAAAAGATCTATAAAAAACTGCAGATCAATAGTAAGGCCGAATTGATCCGACTCTCTGTGGATGGAGATTTATAAATCTTTCAAATAGTGAAATCTCGCCCTTCTTCAGTATGCCATGATAGCCGGCAAGACTTGTATGAGGGAGCATTCCAAATAAGCATCAATACTATACTCTGGAGTACAGTATACCCGCGCTAGACCCCCATGAATATGGGGTTTTAGAATCGAATACCCCATCTTATATTTGTTTTATCAAAATTGTGATCCTTTAGATTTTGATCCTTTTTAAATAAGGCTTTTAACGTAACACACACTCAAACCGAAAGCTCCGAAGTTGAAGTACTTCGGAGCTTTTGTATTTATAGCGCTCACCATCGATGTGAATGGGGTCAAACGTCACCCCATGGATATGGGGTTTCAGAATCTACTGCCTCAACTTATCTTTATGGTATCAAAATTGTGATCCCTTTTGATTTTGATACTTTTTTTAAGGCTTTAACGTAACACTCGCACTCAAAACACGGAAGCTCCGAAATCTAAAAGTTTCGGAGCTTTCTTTGTTTATAGCTGGTGTGAAGAAATCGGCAAAGATTCGTCAGTTATTAGTGCCCATTGGTTAATGGATCGTGAACCCCAACCTTGGCATTTCCATTTTCAACGATTTCCTCTATTTCTTCGTCAGTGGATTCTTTGTTTTGCTGACTACCTAGATAAGTAGGTAAATCCATTCCTGCCATGTTGAAAAGGTCGTGTAAAGGAGGGATGGACTTGTAGAGTCCGGAAACAAACTTTGAGGTTGCATTTCCCTGTCCATTTTGTTGCCCCCCTTCCCAAACGGTGACCTTATCAATCTTCAGATTCTTGATGGCTTCTACTTGTGTTTTTACAAGGTCTTCAAGTTTATCGGCAATCAGCATTAGCACGGCATCCTTTGTGTTACCATTGGTGGCATCTACGATTCGGTGGAAGCCATCTGCCTGCTTTTGCAAGATCTCGAAGAGACCACGAGCTTCAGCTTCTTTCGTGGCAAAAATAGCATCGGCTTGGCCTTGAGCTTCCCGTCGCTGTTTCTCAGCTTCTGCTTCGGCATCAATTTCGGCCTTGCGTTTGCTGATCTCAGCGTTTACGATGATGTCTGCTTCTTTGGAGGCCTTTTCTCTAGCTGCCCTGGCTTCTTCAGCTTCCCGCTCTGCCTGATAAGCCATTTCCAATGCTTTGGCAGCTTGAATCTTTTCTGCAGAAGTAGCTTGTTTGAGCGCCTCGGCTTCCGCTTCTCGCTTAGTAGCTTCGGATTTTGCAATCAAGATTTGAGCTAAATTCTCTCCCTCAATGGACTTGGCTTGTGCATCGGCTTCACCTACTTTGGCATCTGCTTCGGCTTTGGCTACCTCAATCCTCTTTTCTCGGTTGGCTCGAGCTTCTCCTATTGCGCCCTCTCTTGTCTTTTCAGCAACACGAACTTTCGCCTCATTAATCGCATGAGCTGCGGCCTCTTTACCTAACGCTTCAATATAGCCTGATTCATCCTCAATGTCTGTGATGTTAACATTGATCAGCGTTAAGCCGATCTTCCTGAGTTCACTTCCCACATTGGAAGCCACATTGGTAAGAAATTTATCCCTGTCTGAATTTATTTCCTCAATATCCATGGTGGCCACTACCAGCCTCAACTGTCCGAATATGATGTCTTTGGCAATATCCCTGATAGAGTCCATCGATTTACCCAATAGCCGCTCCGCTGCATTCACCATAGTACCCTCATCATTGGAAATAGCCACAGTAAAACGCGATGGGACATTTACCCGGATGTTCTGCCTACTTAGTGCATTGCGTAAGTCGACATCTATCGAGATGGGGGATAAATCGAGATATTGATAATCTTGAATAACTGGCCAGACAAAGGCCGCTCCACCAGCGATACACTTGGCTGAGCCCTGACCGGTCTTACCATAGATAACAAGGATGCGATCAGAGGGACACCTTCTATAACGAGAAACGAGAAAGAGTGCCGTAGCAATGATCAATACGATTAAGCCGAGAATAAGATAAAGGGTCATAATTGTATGATTTAAAATGTCAAGTTCTTGTACTTTCGAATATTTCAACGGGCTCTACCACGAGCACGTTATTGTCTATTATTTCAATGATTTTTACAATGTGACCGGTGACCAATTCTTCTCCTTCAGTTACTGCTGCCATTTCGCGTAAAGAATGATTTAGTGTGACATGGACTTTACCACGACCTTTACGGTGTCCAGGGATGGTCAGATATACCGTGCCATCTTGAAAAATCAGATCGTTCAGGTCGGCATTTCCACGCTCTGCCAATCGATGAAACAAAAACATAAGGTAAGCCACTGTAACCATAGCCAGCAATCCGGCTAGAAGAGACATGGCAATAACCAATGTGTTGCTATATCCTCGACCTAGGGCTAGGATGCCTGTCCAACCGAAAAAGGCAAAAAATGCAATAATACCTCTGACAGAAAGCAAAGTAAATGACGGATCGAGACTGTAGCTCGTATCGGATCCATCAACATCTACATCCGAATCGAAATCAAGACCAAAGATGCTTAATCCAAATTGGATGATGAACAGGGTGCTGAAGACAATTGCTATTCCCCAGAATATCTGCTCCGTCGTGACCAGATCATTCCACCAATCTGTAATCGATAACACCATCATTCTACATCTAAGTACAGGTAGCTTTTTCGCTACTAATATCAACTGAGGACAAAATAATCCTGTATTTTCTAATTTAAAACTAATCCGTCTTTAAGACACGAAAGTTCGACCAATGTTCAAGAATATCAGCCCAATGGACTTTCACCGTTCACATTGTTCCAATAGTCTTTTCAAGTAGTACCGAGATCTCAGAATATGAACCCTTGCTCTCTTTCCTGAGAAGAAAAAGCTAGATTGGAGTTTGGTGGGTGCCCTATCTTCCGTATCGTCGATTTTTTAACATTACAATCATGCATGTTTTTGCAGCATTGGTTGTGGTTTGGATCTGTCCAGAGCTAGTAGCTAATTTTGCTATTTTTACCCAATTGAGTCAAACGCAATTAGGTCGATCTCCAAATGGCAGACGTAAAATTATTTTCAGGTACTTCATCACGTTACCTAGCAGAAAAGATAGCTGACTTCTATGGTGATGAGTTGGGTATGCTTGAATTACAACGCTTCAGTGATGGTGAAATGCAACCGGTTATCAATGAGTCTGTCAGGGGGTCTTATGTTTTTTTTATTCAGTCAACTTTTTCACCACCATCCAATTTGCTGGAGCTTCTATTAATGATCGATGCTGCTAAAAGGGCATCTGCTGGATACATTACAGCGGTTATACCCTATTTTGGATATGCTCGCCAAGACCGGAAGGATAAACCTAGGGTCCCAATATCAGCAAGGTTACTGGCTAATTTGCTGGAAGCAGCAGGTACAAATCGGGTGATGACCATGGATTTTCATGCAGATCAAATTCAGGGTTTTTTCGATATACCAGTTGATCATCTTCTATCTGATGCCATTTATACGGAGCACCTTAGTAAGCAGGATTTGGAGCACGTAATCTTTGCTTCTCCCGATGTAGGCGGGGTTAAACGGGCCAGGCAGTATTCTGTACATTTCAATAAGCAGTTGGTGATTTGCGATAAACATCGTGTACGCGCCAATGAAGTGGCTGGCATCAATGTCATTGGCAATGTCGATGGTGCTGATGTCATCTTGGTTGATGACCTGGTCGATACTGCCGGTACTCTTTGCAAGGCAGCAGACGCTTTAATTGCAAAGGGAGCGAGAACCGTTAAGGCTATTTGCACGCACGCTGTACTTTCAGGTGCAGCTTATGAGAATATCAGCCAGTCAGCATTACATGAGTTGATCGTCACAGATACCATTCCACTTAGAAAAAAATCCGATAAGATTAAGGTGCTTTCCTCAGCCAAACTATTTGCTCGAGCGATTAGGAATACACACGAGCATAAATCCATTGCTGCACTCTTCTTGGGCAAATAACTTGCCCATTATTGCACAGATGGTCGTTTGAAATCATAGCCCCTTATTTCTTGGCAAATCTTGCATTTTAGTTATCTTTGCGACCGTTTTTCTAAATAATAAGATAAGTTGTTATGCAGACGGTAAGTATCAAGGGTGAAGAAAGGACCAGTACAGGTAGCAGTGCTGCAAGGGCTTTAAGGCGCCAAGGCCAGGTCCCTTGTGAACTCTACGGATCAAAAGAAAACATCCATTTTAGTGTAACTCCGAATGCTGTCAAGAGCATCGTTTACACTCCTGATTTCAAGCTTGCCGAAATTGAAGTAAACGGGACAAAGCATAAGACGATTTTGAAGAAGATCCAATTTCATCCGGTAACAGATGAGATTTTGCATATTGACTTCCTAAAGCTAGAGGAGGGTCGCCCTTTAAAGGTTATGGTACCCATTCAGTTTGAAGGTGCTTCCCCGGGAGTGAGGTCAGGTGGCACGTTGACACAAAAACTGCACAGAGTTGAGATCAGAACTACGCCTGAAAATCTGATTGATACCATTGTAATGGATATTTCGGAGCTTATGCTGGGAGAATCTCTGCGTGTGAGTGACATAGATGTACCCGAAGAGGTGGCTATTCTGAATGGCGCCACCATTCCAGTTGCCACCGTTGCTATCCCACGTGCATTGAAAAGTGCGGATGAGCTGGAAGAGGAAGAGGAAGGAGAAGAAGGTGCTGGTGAAGAGTCAGAAGGAGAGGCCGCTTCTACTGAAGAGGCGACAGAATAAATTCAAAAAGAACATATTAGAATTAAAAGAGATGTACTTTTAGTGCATCTCTTTTTTTATGGCCAAGTCAACACTTCACCTCAGTCTGGTTCAATTTGATATCCAATGGGAGCAATCAGCCTTGAACCTACGCACATTAGAACGAATGATAGAACAGGAACAACCTGATACAGACTTGATCTTATTGCCCGAGATGTTTACGACAGGCTTTACCATGAACGCTAAGGCGATGGCTCAGCCTATGGATGGAGAAACGGTCACTTGGATGCAGACCATTGCTTCGAGATTTCATGCGGCCGTAGCCGGGAGTGTGATTATTGAGGAGGGAGGCCAGTACTACAACCGATTCATTTGGATGGAAGAGGAAGGCATCAAAGGTTGCTATGACAAGAGACATCTTTTTACGCTCGCCGGTGAAGACCAAGTTTATCAAGCAGGGGCCAAACGTTTGATGCTTGAGTTTAAGGGTTGGAAATTTTGTCCCTTTATTTGTTATGACTTAAGATTTCCGGTATGGTCGAGGGTCAATCGTGAGATCGACGTACTCATCTACGTTGCCAATTGGCCGGATAAGCGTACTAGGGCATGGTCCCAACTCCTTATTGGTCGGGCGATAGAAAATCAGGCCTATGTCTTGGGATTAAATCGGATAGGATGGGACGGAAATCAGCACCATTATGATGGAGCCTCGTCCGTTATCGATGGTCTGGGAAATGTCATTCTTGAGGCCTTTGATACATCAGGCATACATTCTGCAACACTAGACCCCATTTCCCATGAAATAACTCGACGCGATCTTCCGTTTCTTGATGACGCCGATTCCTTTAAGATTGAAATGTAATCTGATGACTGGTTTTCGTGCTATCAGGATCCTACCTTGGATCTCTGGACTACTGCTCATGAGTTGTGCTGCCTTGCGACCGGTAGATCGTGATCTTAACAGACATTCTGCACGGGTGGATCAGCATAGGGTTGCTATGGTAAATCATGCACGATCTTATATTGGTACACCTTACAGATATGGCGGTCGGACACAAAAAGGTTTTGATTGTTCGGGTCTGGTGTATAGGGTATTTCAAGATCACGACGTATTAATACCTCGAAGTGCTCGTGAGCAATCTACTCAGGGTAGGAAAGTGAACACCCATCAAGCCAGAGCAGCAGACTTAGCGTTTTTTTCTGTTCGGAACAAAGTCGATCATGTAGCATTGGTTACCAAGGCCAATCAGCGGGAACTCTGGGTAATTCACAGTACAACTTCCATGGGAGTCGTGCATGAGGAAGTGCTCGGATCACCCTATTGGTCAAAACGTTTACGGCAGGTGCGGGATGTGTTGAATTAATGAAAATAAATCTTCCTAAACACACGCCTGTACAAATTCATTTGCTTGCATTAACTGTCGGAGATATTTTCTTGATTCCTACTTCTATTGTAACCGAAGTGTAAAACCAGTATGCTGGCTCACCTCATTCATTAGATGGTTCCTTCCCCCCTATACATAGATGTTCTACGGCAAAGTTCTTATCTTGTCGCCCTTTCGCCAACTACCAAGGGACAAGAACCATGATTAACTTAATACTTTTCGGCCCACCTGGATCGGGCAAAGGGACTCAGGCGGAAAAGATCGCCGAGTCGTATGGATTTCTACACATTTCTACCGGTGATTTATTTCGCTCAGAGATCAAGAATAAGACAACCCTAGGCCTTGAGGCCCAATCATACATTAGTCGGGGAGCACTGGTCCCAGATTCGGTAACGATTGGCATGCTGCGTAAGAAACTAGATGAGGAAGGCGATTTTTCTGGAGTGATATTCGATGGTTTCCCAAGAAACATTTTACAGGCTGAGGCCTTGGATGAGATGCTTGCTCGACGTGATCAAGTCATATCGGGGCTGATTGCCCTCGACGTAGAAGAGGACGAGATAGTGAACCGCATTACCGAGCGGGCTAAGACTTCTGGAAGAGCCGATGATGCAGATGAAGGCATCATTAGAAATCGCATAGCAGTCTATGAAAAAGAGACTGCACCAGTGTATGCCTACTATGAAGAAATGGGAAAAGCCCATAAGGTCGAAGGTAAGGGTGACATTCACACAATCTTCACACGCCTGTGCAATCTTATAGATTCACTTTAGAAGCAATCTGAAGCCTATTTTGTATACTTCAAATGGCCGATGACAACTTCATAGATTATATCAAAATCCATTGCCGATCGGGTCATGGTGGTGCAGGTTCTGTGCACTTCCATCGCGACAGGATTAATGCAAAAGGAGGACCTGACGGTGGAGATGGTGGGCGAGGAGGACACGTCATTCTCGAAGGTGATCGCAATATGTGGACCCTGCTACCATTGCGCTATCGTAAGCACGTGATTGCAGGTCCAGGTGGAGCCGGCGGCGGAGGTCATCGTTCAGGAGCAGACGGGGAGGACGTCGTCTTAAAAGTCCCGCTGGGTACGATTGCTCACGATGTGGACACAGACCTGCTCGAGTGTGAAATTACCCAGCATGGTGAACGCAAGATATTACTCGAGGGAGGCATAGGCGGACAGGGGAATGCCCACTTTAAGTCATCGACAAGACAGACACCAAGGTACGCCCAGCCGGGCCGAGAAGGAAAAGAAGGTTGGAAGATATTGGAGCTAAAGATGCTGGCAGATGTGGGTCTGGTTGGGTTTCCCAATGCGGGAAAGTCGACCTTACTTTCTGTGATTTCCGCTGCCAGGCCTAAAATTGGTGCCTATCCATTTACAACTTTAAAACCCAATTTAGGTATTGTATCCTACTACGACAACAAATCCTTTGTTGTAGCTGACATTCCTGGTATTATCGAAGGGGCTCACGAAGGGAAAGGACTTGGATTGCGCTTTCTACGGCACATAGAACGCAATGCCGTCCTTCTTTTTATGGTGCCTTGCGATTCCGCTGATATTCAAACTGAATATCATACCCTTTTGGATGAAGTGGAGAAATTCAACCCAGAACTCCTTGATAAACCTAGAGTCATTGCCATTTCTAAAAGTGATCTCATCGATGAAGAACTTCGAGAAATGATTTCGGCGGATTTACCCACCAGTTGGGAGCCCATTTTCATCAGTGCAATTGACCAAAGTGGGACTCAGGAGTTGAAGGATAGACTGTGGAAAAGCTTGGTTGCAAATGTGCAGTGACCATCCCTACTTCATTTGGAAAAGACCTTTTTCGGTACTTAAGACCTTCTAACTAGCACCTGTTACTTCACTTTTTTCGTAGATGGATCATGGCAATAGAGGTCTAGAAGAAGACAGAATCTGGATCCTGTGATACAATTGTGATAGTTAAGTGGTTATTTTGGTTTCATGAAATCGATCTTGGCCATCGAAGATGATCCTAGTCTATTGGAATTGCTCAAAATTCACTTGCGTGATATTCATTGTGAATTGGATACGGCAATGGATGGCGAAGAAGGGTTGCAAAAAATTCTTGAAAACAAGTATGATCTGGTGATATTGGATGTCATGTTACCATCCCTCAACGGATTTGAGATATGCAAACAAGTACGATCCCATCAAATCTTGACTCCAATTTTAATGCTCACCGCTAAGACGGAAGAGATTGATAAGATCCTTGGCCTGGAGATCGGTGCAGATGATTATGTGGTTAAACCATTTAGCATTCGTGAATTGATCGCACGCATTAAAGCTTTACTGAGGAGATCTAAATTAGCAACAGAGAGCGAAGAGCCCTCAAAAGAAACACGAATTGAAGCAGGCAGCTTAGTCATTGATGTGGCCAAAAGAAAAGTCACGATTGACGAAAACCGCATAGAATTGTCGCCGAAGGAATTTGACTTACTGACCCTACTCGCCAAGAACCCCGGTGTTAGCTACAGTAGAAATCGTCTGCTGAACCTAATCTGGGGGCATGATTTTGAGGGCTTTGCTCATACTGTTAATTCTCACATCAATAGACTGAGGGCGAAGATCGAACCCGATATGTCAGCACCGCAATACATTTTAACAACGTGGGGCATTGGTTATAGATTCAGTGAAGAAGTCTGATATATTTTCCAACCAGCTAAGGACACACCATGAACAACAAACTATTTTGGAAAATCTCTCTTGTCTTTCTATTAATTATCATTGCCATCGGGTCGATCTATATCTATCTGGCAGCTTTTACTTCCCGAACATATTTCGAAGAGGCGAATCAGAAGCTGAATAGCTCGATTGCAGAGCATACCGTAAAAGAGGTTACACCACTAGTAAATGGAGAGGTAGACACCAATGCCATTCAAGAGATCATGCACTCCATGATGGTCATCAATCCCAGTGTAGAAGTATATTTATTGGATACCAAGGGTAACATTATTACCTACGTGGCTCCCTATAAGAAGGTGAAACTTGAGCGCGTTTCAATGCAACCAATATTTGATTTTGTCAAGGGAAATAATGTGCAAATAGTAAAGGGTGATGATCCCCGTAATCCTGGCCAACAAAAGGTATTCTCTGCAGCAGCCATCAAAGAAAATGACCAGATCACAGGGTACGTATATATTATTTTGGCCAGTGAAGAGCAGACATCAGTACTTGCTACCTTGTTGAGTAGTTACGTACTCAAATTGGGGACTAAGACATTTTTGATTTCTCTATCATTTGCACTTGTACTGGGCATTTTGACATTCCTCTACTTAACTCGAAATCTGCGGCGTGTGATTCATACGGTCAGTCGATTTAAGGAGGGAGACATGACTGCCAGGGTGCAGGCTAATGGAGATTTCTATGAACTGGGAGAGACATTTAATGCCATGGCTGATAAGATCGTCAATAATATCAATGAGTTAAAATCAGTAGAAAAATTACGCCGAGAACTCATTGCTAATGTGTCTCACGATTTAAGGACGCCCTTATCTGTCATTCGAGGGTATATCGAAACGTTGGTGATGAAGGACGACCTTTCACCAAAAGACAAAGAGCGCTATCTTTCCATCGTTCATGATAGCACGGAAAACCTTTCCAAATTAATTGAGCAATTGTTTGAATATTCAAAATTGGAAGCTCAAGAAATTGCTCCTGAAAAAGAACCCTTTCACATCACAGACCTGATTCATGACATCATCATGAAGTTTAAGGTGATTGCTGATAATAAGGGGGTAGAGATTAAGCTAGATGCTCCCCAGGATCTTCCCATGGTTTTTGCCGATATCGGTCTTGTAGAACGGGCTATCAGTAACCTACTTGACAATGCCCTAAAGTATGGCAATGATCATGGAAAAGTTTTGGTCAGACTGACGGACTCAGACGATGACAATGCAGTTTCGATTACCATATCTGATGATGGGCCGGGTATTCCCGAAGGGGAGCAGTCTTTTATTTTCGAACGATACAAGAGATTTGATCGAAGCAAATCAAATCGTAAGGGTGCAGGATTAGGTCTGGCCATTGTCAAGAAAATCCTGGAAATCCACAACCAACGCATCAATGTTTTCTCTGAAGCTGGCAAAGGCGCGTCCTTTCGGTTCGCATTACCGGCCTATCAATCTTAGTCTCCTGATTGGAAAGCTGTAAGGATGAACTTCCGTGATCTACCTCAATCTGGATTCGTTAATGGGCTTGGATCAAAGAAGTTTTCTTGATGGGTGATTTTTCCATCACCATCTATTCTAAATCTATCAAGTATCCTCAGCCTGCATGATGGTTGAGCAATGTCACAATTGAACCCCACTGCCACTGAAGTGAGATCTTTGTTGAAGTATGAATCGATGAAGGTTGTTCCTTTGACTAATTGTGGTAGGGGAGCCCACCATTCGACTCGAATATTTTCCTTTCCCACAATCGGCTTTGATGGGCCACTTGAATTCAAAGGTGCCCTCAGACTCACCTGATCATGATACTGTATTAGATCAAAATTTCCTGAACCTAGGGCTGTTACATAATTCTTAGCGATCGATTGTAACTGTTCTACCCTTGACTTGTTACCATTCTGAATTGGCTTTAAACGATATCCACAAGCTACCACCGCGCTCGAAAGCACCATTGTAAATTTGCGGCAGATTGGCAGAAGGCAGCACTTAAGTTGGTTTGGATGCTTCTCTTCGATGCAATGTCCTCGATCAACGACTGGCAAGTACACCAATGTCGTGATCCAGGATGAACTTGTAGTTTGCGGATGGGTAAGTGAGACTATACTTCAGCAGACTTTCCCATAAAAATGACTTTGTCGTGCGCAGGACATACATCGTTAATTGCCGGCAGCTACTTTAAGCGAAGTTGGACTGCAAAAATATCGTAAATGATTATTAATCATTAATATATGCATGAGCAAATAACTGATAGCGTGATCAAAGTCTCCTTGTGATATTCTTGTGATCTTTTAGTGATGAATTGATGATCTGGTCTTTCTACATTTAACAGTGTTACAAAAAAAGATCAAAATGAGTGCAAAAAGAATTACCCTTATCATGATGTGTTGGATTACCATGACACATCAATTGCTTTACAGTCAGTGTATTCCAGATCAATCAGTCATGACCTACCGGGGCGAGACTGAGGTTGAGATCTGCTTAGGAAGCAATAAGACCAGTATTTATGCCAGGCCAAAATACCAATCTAGTCCGACCGTCTATGCGATCACCGATGAACAGGATATGATATTGGATGTAGTGTATGGTAGTAAAATAGATTTTGGAGGGGCTCCTCCGGGTATCTGTCGTGTATATGGCATTTCCTGGTGGGGTACATTGCAGACACCTATTGACATTTCAGTTCACGATGCAGTCTTTAGTGATTTTTGCTATGAGGTATCTACGAATTATATACAGGTTACCAGAACCTCATTAGGTAGTGGCACTGTGCAGACCGCAGACGGTGCTACAGAAGTCTATACCTGTCCAGGTGATGGTATCGAGGACATTGTTTCTTTTTCCTATGATGGGACAAGTGAGGCTGGTTTTACCTATGTCATAACAGATGAAAATTACCAGATCCTTGGGCTTCCAGAGGGAGAGTCGCAGGATTTTGAGGGAGCAGGAGTAGGAGTGTGCCTGGTATGGGGACTAAATTACCAGGGAGATCTTCTTGCTGAAGTAGGTGGACATGCACTAAATGACCAACTGGCTACTGGTTGTTTCGGACTCACGGACAATAGTATCACAGTGACCCGAGCAACACCTGCAGCTGGTAAGATCTTAACCATGGCTGGTGAAGAAGAGATTAGCTTATGCGTTGGAGATGGCATTTCCGATGAAATCGATTTTGCTGGAGAAGGACAGTCTAATGCTGGATACAGACTCGTCGTGACCGACGATCAAAATAATATTGTTGGATTACCCCCAGGACTTTTAGTCGATTTTGAAGGCGCCGGACAAGGTGTTTGCCGAGTTTGGGCAGTTTCCTATACTGGATCATTCTTATTGGAAATGGGTCAACATCTTCTTGAGGCGAACATCTCCTCAAGTTGTTCAGAATTAACTGAAAACTATGTGGAAGTAAATCGCACCCAAGTGAATGGGGGGACAGTGAGTACTTCCGATACCTTGACCAGAGTGTATACGTGTACGCAAGATGACATCGACGATATATTCTCGTTTATGGCGGAGGGAGCCATGGGAGAGCATCATCGATTCGTGATCACGACACCAGATCTAGAGATTCTTGGAATCGTGGATAGTATCCAAAACTTTGATGGAGCCCCTCCTGGCACCTGTTGGGTATGGGGACTGGCTTACTCTGGTGAATTGCTTGCCATGGTTGGAGATAATGCTGGTGAAGTGGCACTTTCAAGTGGATGCTATGATTTATCTGACAACTTTGTGGAGGTTATACGAGATGTTCCCGATGGCGGCACAGTCTCCTTGCCTTCGGGAGATACCGAGGTTTATACCTGTACCCAAGATGAAAATCCCGATCTTATTCGATTCCAACATGAAGGTGCTTCCAATTCCAAATACACCTACGTGATTACCACTCCCGACTTGGAAATCTTAGGGATTACGGACGCTGATAGTATGAACTTCAATGACGCTCCCCCAGGCACTTGCTGGGTATGGGGACTTGCCTATACTGGATCTTTGACAGCTTCGTTGGGTGAAAATGCTGGTGAAGTCGCTCTTTCTGATGATTGCTTCGACCTTTCAGATAGCTTCATCAAGGTAACTAGAGACATACCCGATGGTGGTCAAGTAAGTACGCCGACTGGAGATACAGTTGCCTACACCTGTCCTCAAGATGGTAAAGCGGATTTCGTAAACTTTGCACATAGTGGTGCATCTAATTCTAAATACACGTACATCATCACAGATCCATCGCTGGAAATATTGGGCATTACTGAAGAAGAGAAGATGGATTTTGATGCGGCACCAGCTGGCACTTGCTGGGTATGGGGATTGGCTTACACAGGTGACCTCATCGCCAGCGTCGGTGATAATGCAGGAGAAATTATGTTGTCTGATGATTGCTTCGACCTATCTGACAATTATATCTCCGTTATCAGACAAGAACCCGAGGGTGGTACAGTAGCAATGCCATCAGGAAACGCCGAGGTACAGACATGCACACAAGATTCTACGGGAGATGTAGTCATGTTTGAAGCAAGTGGTCAAAGTGACTCCAAATACGCATACATCATTACTGCTCCATCCCTAGAGATTTTGGGCGTTGAGTTTAATGATAGCCATGATTTTAACGATGCACCTCCAGGTACATGCTGGGTATGGGGCTTGGCATATACAGGCGAAATTACTGCGAAAGTTGGTGAACAGGCTGATGAAGTTCAGCTTACCAGTGGTTGCGCTGATCTAAGTGACAACTATATTACGGTTATCCGTACCAGTCCAGATGGAGGACAGGTTTCAATGCCTTCGGGTGACACAGTAGTTCATACCTGCACCCAAGATAGTGTTGCAGATGTGGTTGGATTAAGCCACCAAAACAATAGTGGTCCAAACTATGTGTACATCATCACATCTCCGGACCTGGAGATCTTAGGAATTGAGACGAATAGCACACATGACTTCAACGATGCGCCTCCAGGTACATGCTGGGTATGGGGATTGGCATACACAGGCAATTTGACAGCCGAGGTTGGACAAAATGCAGGGGAGGTTGCTTTATCTGATGCTTGTTTCGATCTATCAGAAAATTATATTACCGTGATACGGGATATGCCGATGGGTGGAACCATTGCCATGACATCAGGTGAAACTACCCGATATACCTGTACGCATGACGGTTCTGCAGATGTGGTCGCCTTTGAGACAATAAATACATCGAATTCAAAATATGCCTACATCATCACTTCTCCCACCCTGGAGATTCTGGGTATAGAATTTAATGATAGTCATGATTTCAATGATGCACCCCCGGGTACATGCTGGGTGTGGGGCTTAGCTTATACTGGAAACATTATAGCCGAGGTGGGCGATCAAGCCGATGCTGTGAGTCTTACTGATGACTGCTACGATCTTTCCGATAATTACATTACGGTGATTAGGGACATCCCGGAAGGGGGTATGATTGCTATGCCGTCAGGAGAAACTACACGTTATACTTGCACCCAAGATGGTACTGAAGATTTGGTAGAATTTAGCGTGACGGGGGCTTCGAATAGCAAGTACGCATATGTAATCACATCTCCTTCATTGGAAATTCTGGGAATAGAGTTTAATGATAGCCATGATTTTGACGATGCACCTCCAGGTACCTGTTGGGTTTGGGGCTTGGCTTACACAGGTGAGCTTAAAGCCGAAGTAGGAGATCAAGCTGATGAGGTCGATCTTTCCTCGGATTGTGCAGACCTTTCGGACAACTATATTACTGTAATCAGAGATTCAATAGACGGTGGAACAGTGGCTACAAATTTAGGTGATACCGAAGTTTCTACAATTGCTGGTGATGGCAATGCAGACTTGATACAATTTACGCATTTGAATGCATCCAATAGCAAATACGCGTATGTTATTACCAATGTTGAAAATGAAATACTGGGTCTGCCAGATGGAGATTCCCAGGATTTTGAAGGTGCCGGAGCAGGAGTTTGCAGGGTGTGGGGACTTGCTTACACGGGAGCAATCACTGCACAAGTAGGGGATGATGCGGACAGTGTAGCATTGTCAGACGACTGCTACGATTTATCGGACAACTTTATTACCATTACACGGTCAGAATCGGGGGCAGGGCTAGCTCTGCAGCGAGGACCTCAGGTTGGAAAACCATCATCCGGCAGTTTAGCGTTGATGCTTCAGAATCCAGTCGTTGGTCGCATAATGGGGCAAATCACAGTTGAGCTTAGAACAGACCTGCAGGTAAGTTTACATAGTTATCACGGAGTGGAGATCAGAAGTGAAACCATTCGTAATGCCCTAGGTTTGGTCACACTAGATTGGGATACTGGAGACCTAAGCAAAGGTCTGTACCTGATCACCATTTTTGACGGTAAACAGTTAGTCTCAGAGAAATTAGCGATCCATTAAGGTCTAGGATCACTTAAATAAAGGAGCAGTCAACTCTTCAAGGCTGCTCCTTTATCTTTTCTTACCACTGGTATCAAGTTTGGTCTGGACCATATTTGTCCTCAACATTTTCACTAATCCAAGTGAAACATGTTTCAACATGCTCAAAAATATATTCTTCAGAAATCAGATCTGGAATAATGTCGCTTACCTCCATCAAGTACCTAGGTTGCTTTTGGAGCCCAACTAAGAGGACCTTCATGTCGTTGTTGATCAAATCAATAATAATGCTGTCCATGGCATTCACGCCAGATTTATCCAAGTAGGGTACACGCTCCATCCTTATGATCACCGTTGAGGCAGTGCGAGGTATTTGATTTGCCAGCTGTTGCATCTCACTTGTGCTACCAAAAAAGACAGGACCATGTAAGTGTTTGATAAACACCTCTTCTCGGAGGTGCTCGGGAAAAATCTTCTCATCTGACCAGACCTCTGAGTCCTCCATAGGCTGTACTTTGGATTCTTCGGCAGTCACTTCCGACATTTTTTTCATAAACATCAGACAGGCGATGACCATACCGATCCCTACAGCAAATATCAAGTCCCAGAAGACGGTAAGGGTTAAGACTATGATCAGCACTATGGCGTCGGTTCTTGGCATGCTGGTGAGTGCACGTAAACCTTTATAGTCCATCACTCCAAATCCAACTGTGATGAGAATACCAGCCAAAACAGCCTGAGGTATAGCTTCGGCATAGGGTCCCAGTATCAACAGAATAACCAACAAGAGCAAACCCGCAATCATACCTGACAGCTTGGTTTTACCACCTGCCTGGATATTGACGACGGTTCGAATGGTGGCACCTGCACCAGGAAGTCCACCAAACAGTGCCGCTATACTATTCCCAATTCCCTGTCCAAAAAGTTCTCGATCACTGTCGTGCTTCGTCTTGGTCATATTGTCTGCGACCACCGAAGTGAGTAAGGAGTCTATTGCGCCAAGAAGAGCGAGTGAAAGTGCAGAGAAGATGAAAGGGCTTATTTCCCAAATGGAAAAATTGGCAAATATATCCAGATGTATGGATGGAAATCCTGTGGGGATTTCACCTATTGCGGAGGCATTTAGACCAGCGAAAACCACCAATAAAGTAACGACAAGTAAGGCCACCAAGGTGCTCGGTATGGATTCGGTAATATATTTGAAGCCATAGATGATCATGATGGTCAACAAACCTAGTACGAGTTCCAGCCAACTTACTTGTTGAAAGGCACGGAGAATATACTTGAGTGAACCAATGACGCCTGCAGCATCTCTTGCCACCAAAGTTTTCGATTCGATTAAAATCTCTTGAGAAGTGATTAGCTCAGCTCTTCGTACTGTTTCCCTGAAATCCTCTAATACCAACAATCCTTCATCAGCCTCGTCACGTAAGATCTTGTCCAAGAGTACCTCTTCAGCCTGTGGCTTGAAGCGATTGATTAGTTCCTGATCGTTAGTTGCATCATAACCTACAAGCGGAGGAATTTGGGTAATTAAAATGATTACGCCGATACCCGTCATAAAGCCCGACACCACCGGATAGGGTATGTATTTGATCAACTGCCCCACCTTTAAGAAGCCCAGCAGAATCTGAATAAGGCCAGCTAGGAAGAACACCATGAGAATAAAAGGAAGGGCCCCTTCCATATCCCCATTGAACTGTTGAACAAGACCAGCGATGATGACCATGCTGACCGCAGTCATTGGGGCCGTTGGTCCACTGATTTGTGTAGGTGTACCGCCAAAAACTGCTGCAAAAAATGAAATAAAGATGGCACCATAAAGGCCTGCAGGAGCCCCCAGACCTGACTGAACACCAAAAGCCAGTGCCAAGGGAAGCGCAACGATGCCTGCCGTCAACCCACCAAAGAGATCACCCTTAAAGTGGGCAAACGGAGAGGGTTTGGTCTTAGCGTCCTGGTCAGTCATGCGTCTATGTTGGAATCTTTAAAGGAATTATCGGTGATGGCGTGATCCAAATCTTACCACACCACCTTATGATCACTAGTCTTTAGCAGTCGCAAGGAGCCTTTCTACTCGTATGTGGTTTAAAATTGAAGCATGTATATCCCCAATTTGTCTAAAGTATGATTTTTTAGCTACTGTATTATTTAACATATGCGAAATGGAAACAATTTTTGGTAACCTTATGCAGTATTCATTGTTATTTTGAAATGTCCTCCAATGAGCGATTCATTGTTGTTGTCCTAGCGTGTTTAAATTTCACCCATATCATGGATGCCATGATTATGATGCCGCTGGGCGACATTTTTATGGATCTGTTTTCTATTAATCCTGCACAATTTTCTTATTTGGTCTCCGCCTATGCCTTTGCAGCATTTACCTCAAGTCTGATAGCCACATTTTTCATCGATCGGTTTGATCGCAGAAGTGCGCTATTGTTTGCATATGGTGGCTTTGCTGTGGGAACACTATTCTGCGGTATTGCACCGTCGTATTTCTTTTTACTGGTGATTCGATTCATAACCGGCTTATTTGGTGGCATAATGGGTGCATTGGTATTGGCTATCGTCAGCGACGTATTTATCTATGAGCGCAGAGGACGTGCCATTGGAATCATTATGGCTGGCTTTTCTGCAGCTGCAGCCCTTGGCGTACCATTGGGACTGTATCTCGCCGATGTATTTTCATGGAATGCTCCTTTTCTTTTCATTGGAACATTGGGCATGTTATTGCTATCGACCATAGCTTTTAGATTTCCTAAAATTGATGGGCATTTACGGGATTTTAAAGTAGTCAGACCAATGCAAGTTCTACGAAACATCATCACCGATGCGAATCAGCTGAATGCCCTAGCTCTAGGTATGGTACTCGTACTCGGACATTTCCTAATCATTCCATTTGTTGCTCCATTTATGACACGTAACGTTGGTTTCCTCCAGAGCCAGATTACCTGGGTCTATTTTTTCGGTGGCATACTGACTGTATTTACAGCCCCTTTAATCGGTCGCATTACCGATCGATTCCGCCCATACCCTACTTTTATTGTGGTAATGGTTTTGTCATTCATTCCTGTTATCTGGATCACCCAGATGGGTCCATCATCGTTGGTGATCGGCCTTGTTGCAACGAGTTTATTTTTTGTATTGGGTAGTGGTCGCATGATCGCTCCACAAACAATGATCACTGCTGCCGTGGGTCCAGATTCCAGAGGTAGTTTTATGAGCATGAAATCAGCATTGCAACAATTGTCAATTGCATTGGCCAGTTTCCTCAGTGGTGCAATCGTAGTGATTGGAGAGGGAGGAAAGCTTGTGCATTATGATATCGTCGGCTTTTTGTCGGTATTCATATGTATGGGCGCATTACTCGTGGGGCAACGACTTAAAGTTGCTGATGGAAATTGATGGCATCGATTTATTTTGAGTATTTTACCTATGATCTTCAAATGATTGAAATAGCTAACAAGAAAATGTCAGGATATATATGTCGATAAAGATGAAAAAGTATCAACGCGAAGATCTCATCGTACAGTGGAAGCCAGATTTGTGCATCCATTCCGAGATATGTGCTAAGGGTCTTGGTAAGGTGTTTGATCCAAAGAGAAAACCATGGATAGACCTTGAGCGAGCTGAAAAGGATAAAATTAGAAAGCAGGTTTTGGCCTGTCCTTCAGGCGCCTTATCCCTTGATGACGACCAATCTGATGCCAGTGCTTCAAATCCCAATCCAAGCGTCCAGATCGAGTTAATTCCTGATGGCCCACTAAAACTCTCTAGTATGAGAGGTCCTATTGAAATGGGTAATGAAGTGATCTCGGGGAAATCCTGTTTTTTGTGCAGATGTGGGGCCTCCGAGAATAAACCGTATTGCGATGGCTCACATAAGAAGATCGGCTTTTCTGCTTAGTGAGATTGCAGACATACACACTCAAATATTCTGAATCGTGAGTGATCAAGAAACAAGTTGGGTAAAAATCTTCACGTCTAGTGATCCCATGAAAGTAGGTATTGTCAAAGGAATCCTACATGACCACGATATTCCTGTTATTGAAATGAATAAGCAAGATAGTGCCTATATAATTTTTGGTGAAATCGATTTGATGGTACCAAGCGAGAACGCTCCCGCAGCTTCCCTCTTGGTCAATGAACTCAGAGATGGTCATGATCAAATTGATGATTAGACACGCACATGGAGCTGTGGTTTTTGGCTTTCTATCAAGCTTTTCCGAGAAAACTTTCCGTGTTCAATATCGTTTTAAAGGCGTCATTTACTCAAACTTTTAATAAATCCAACGCATGCAAGACAGATTTCAATTGGCAACACTGGGAGCAGGATGTTTTTGGTGCGTAGAAGCTGTATTTCAGCAACTGAAGGGTGTCGGATCAGTGGTCAGCGGGTATATGGGGGGAAAAAGTAAGGATCCGACCTATCGCGAGGTATGTTCCGGACTTACTGGACACGCCGAAGTGGCTCAGATACACTTCAATCCAGATGTGATTAGTTATGCTGACTTGCTAAAGGTCTTTTGGAGCACTCATGATCCGACCACTTTAAATCAGCAAGGTCATGATCGCGGCACCCAATATCGGTCGGTTATCTTTTACCATGGTGAAGAGCAGAAGATGATAGCTGAAAGATCTAAAAGTGATGTTGCAACACAAGTATGGATAGATCCGATCGTCACCGAAATTAAACCGGCTACTCAGTTTTATCCGGCTGAAAATTATCATCAAAACTATTATGAAGAAAATCCGAATCAAGGCTATTGTCGTACGGTAATCACACCGAAGATGGCTAAGTTCAGAAAGCAATTTGTCGAGCAACTTAAATCAGATAAAACAAATGCCTAAACAATTATCACAGGAAGAAATTAGGGTCATCGAACATAAAGGAACGGAAAGACCTTTTACTGGAAAACTCAATGACCACAAAGCAGAAGGTCTTTACATTTGCAAACGTTGCGAAACACCCTTATATACCTCTGCACATAAGTTTAAATCACAGTGTGGCTGGCCAAGCTTCGACGATCAGATAGTTGGGGCTGTCAAACGTGTTCCAGATGCTGATGGTCGCCGAGTTGAAATCATTTGTGCCAATTGTGAAGGACACTTGGGACACGTTTTCCAAGGCGAGTATCTGACTCCAAAGAACCTTCGTCATTGTGTAAATTCATTATCCATGAACTTCATACCTATTGAGAAGGTGGAAGATCCAGATTCAGATGCCGAAATAGTCGTAGGTTAACGATTAATTAAACCTAGCTATATTCACCATATTTGCTCCTAATGAGTTGCAGAATGTCGAGATTCTGCATCATTTATCATCAACCATCCATGTTTCAGCAGTATTTCACAACATTGGAGACCTATTTCAAAGATCTGGATCTTGGAGGTACACCCGCCACTCTGTATGATCCCATAAATTATCATCTCTCCTTGGGAGGCAAACGCATTAGGCCCTTGCTTTGCATGTTGTCATATGAGCTTTTTAAGTCTGATTATGTGCAAGTTCTGCCGCAAGCTGCTGCCATAGAGATGTTTCATAATTTCACCTTAGTTCATGATGACATTATGGATGAGGCGCCGGAACGTCGTGGTGCAACCACCTTGTATCGCAAATTTGGATTGAATGCAGGCATACTGGGTGGAGATGCCATGTTGATTTTGACCTATCAATTGCTGGCCGAACACATTTCACCAGATCTTCTAACCAAATGTCTAGATGTCTTCAATGAGGCAGCTTTAGCCATTTGTGAGGGTCAGCAATATGATATGGATTTTGAATCCCGAATAGATGTGACTCTGGATGAATATTTACAAATGATACAGTTTAAGACCGCTGTTTTATTGGGAGCTTCGATGGCCATTGGTGGGATGAAAGCCAGCGTAGATAATGATACCAGTCATTTGCTATGGAATTGTGGTGAGGCAATGGGCATGGCCTTTCAGATGCAAGATGACCTATTGGATGTATTTGGACAGTCAGCTAAGACAGGAAAACAGCAGGGGGGTGACATCATTCAAGGTAAAAAGACAATTTTACTTGTTAAGGCGCTCGAGTTATCTAACGATCGGCAGAAATCTGAACTGCGCAGCTTGATCGGCAATAGTGAGTTGGGTGAAAGCGAGAAAGTACGTGCAGTTACAGAGATTTATCAATCTCTTGAAGTAGAATCCCACTGCAACGGATTGAAGCAGCACTTTCTAAATCAGGGATTTGCTGCATTGGATGCCATTGATGTACCGGAGTCAGGTAAGGACAAGCTGAGGGCCCTCTTTTCATCCATGATACATCGGGATTCTTAATCCCTAATCTTTATGTCGAGACACAATTAGAAAGTGATTTTGCCATTCCACCATTCCTTTTCTATCGTTGCTCCGTTGCGTTCGTAGAATTTTATAGCTCCTTCATTCCAATCCAGAACCTGCCACTTAGCCAGCGCACATTTGAGCTCCTTAGCCTCCTTTATAAAGGCATCAAATAGGAGTTGGCCTATCCCCTGATTGCGGGCAGACTCTTCCACAATTAGGTCTTCCAAATAGAGCATTCGGCCTTTCCACGTAGACCAGGTCAACGTATATATGGCAGTGCCGACAATTTTGGATTCCTTGATTGCCACTAGGGCATTGAAGATCCGCTGATCAAAAGCTGTATGATAAGCTTCGATATTTGAAGTGACTTGCTCAGGAGCTTTTTCAAAATGTGCCAGCTGTTGAACCAGGTTAAAAATGGCTGCCAAGTCTTGCGAAGCAGCCGCCCTTACCGTTGTTTTAGTAGACATATTAATTGGAAG
Source organism: Saprospiraceae bacterium (assembly GCA_013001595.1). Lineage (GTDB taxonomy): Bacteria > Bacteroidota > Bacteroidia > Chitinophagales > Saprospiraceae > JABDMH01. The sequence continues at coordinate 160,027 of JABDMH010000056.1, forward strand.
CGATCATGTGGATTAAGTTCCGCAAAGTAAAAGAATAAGAACAAGATCTGGCGCCACTAAATTGGCCAAAGTGTTACGTCGGGAAGTCGGCTTCGGTTATCAGGGAAAATTAACAACCACATGTTTGAAATGCAGGAAATTAAAGCTATCTTTGCCCTCGCTTTTGAAAAAAGTAGGGTCTTCGCATTGCCTTCTTGGATAGGAAACCCCTCTAATTATTTGATATAAAATTTGATATGCCTACGATAAATCAGTTGGTGCGCAAGGGCAGGAAAAGAGTTATTACAAAAAGTAAAACACGTGCCTTGGAGGGAAGTCCTCAAAAAAGAGGGGTCTGTACGCGTGTGTATACAACCACACCGAAAAAGCCCAACTCGGCACTGAGAAAAGTGGCCAAAGTGCGATTGACCAATGGAATTGAGGTTATTGCTTATATACCTGGAGAGGGCCACAACCTTCAGGAGCACTCGATTGTGCTCCTACGCGGAGGTCGGGTAAAAGATCTGCCAGGTGTACGTTACACCATCGTACGAGGAGCATTGGACACTGCTGGAGTAAATGATAGACTTCAGAGTAGAAGTAAATATGGCACCAAACGACCAAAATAATTAAACAGCGTAATTGAGCTATGAGGAAGCGTAAACCAAGGTTGAGAATCATTACTCCAGATCCCAGATTTGGAGACGTCATGGTTACAAGATTTGTGAATAATCTAATGTTGCGTGGCAAAAAAAGCCTTGCCTATCGAGTGTTTTACGATGCCATGGACATCATTAAGGAACGAACAGGCGAAGACCCTCATGCGATTTGGAAAGATGCACTGAATAATGCCACTCCTCAGGTGGAAGTGCGCAGCAGGAGAATAGGTGGAGCAACATTTCAGATACCTACGGAGATACCAGGAAACCGAAAATTGTCTATTGGTATGAAGTGGATCATCAGATTTGCGCGTTTGCGAAACGGAAAAGGCATGGCTGAAAAGCTAGCGGCAGAGCTCATTGCAGCCAGCAAGGGAGAGGGTGCTGCGGTCAAGCGAAGAGAGGATACACATCGCATGGCTGAGGCCAATCGGGCATTCGCACATTTTAGGACCTAGGTGGGAGAGATCTTTAGATATAAATTGCATAGTTAGATTTTAAGGTAGAAGGAGATGGCAGACTTAAAGTTCACAAGGAATATTGGAATTGCTGCACATATTGATGCGGGAAAGACTACCACTACTGAGCGTGTTCTGTATTATACAGGAATGAGCCACAAGATCGGTGAGGTGCATGATGGCGCAGCAACAATGGACTGGATGGAGCAAGAGCAAGAGCGTGGAATTACCATCACCTCTGCCGCTACCAAAACGAGCTGGCGCTGGAAAGATCAACCATATACCATTAATATAATTGATACGCCGGGTCACGTTGACTTTACCGTCGAAGTAGAGCGATCTCTGCGTGTACTCGATGGTGTAGTCGCCCTATTTTGTGCAGTGAGTGGTGTAGAACCACAATCAGAAACGGTTTGGAGGCAAGCTGATAGATATAAGGTGCCACGCATTGGTTTTGTGAATAAAATGGACCGATCTGGTGCAAATTTCTTTGAAGTGGTGAATCAGGTGAAGGATATGCTCGGTGCAAATCCAGTGCCCTTGCAAGTGCCCATAGGAGCGGAAGAGACCTTCCGCGGTGTGGTAGACCTGATTACTAACGAAGCTCGAATTTGGAATGACGCAGATCAGGGTATGACCTATGAGGTAATTGATATTCCAGAAGATCTGATAGATACGGTTAAGGAGTACAGAGAGAAGTTACTAGAATCCGTTGCCGAATATGATGACGGTATCATGGAGAAGTATTTTGATGACCCTGATTCAATTACACCAGATGAAATCCGAAACGCTATTCGCGCTGCTGTAATCGATATGAGTATCATCCCGATGTTGTGTGGATCAGCATTTAAGAATAAAGGAGTGCAAGCAGTGCTTGATGCGGTATGTTCCTACATGCCATCACCGCTCGATGTAGATGCCGTTGAAGGCACACTACCTGATCAAGAAGACAAAGTAGTGGCGCGGAAGCCAGATCCTAATGAACCCTTCGCAGCCCTTGCATTCAAGATAGCCACCGATCCCTATGTAGGAAGGCTGGCATTTTTTAGGGTGTATTCAGGGACTTTGAATGCTGGTTCCTATGTACTAAATACAAGATCTGGTAAAAAAGAGCGGATATCAAGACTCTATCAGATGCACTCCAACAAGCAAAACCCAGTTCAGGTAGTGCAGGCTGGAGATATTGCGGCGGCCGTTGGTTTTAAAGACATTAAGACCGGAGATACTTTATCGAGCTTGGACTCTCCGATCGTCCTCGAAAGCATGACTTTTCCAGATCCCGTTATCGGTTTGGCTGTGGAGCCAAAGACTCAGAAAGACGTGGAGAAATTGGGCATGGCACTAGCTAAATTATCTGAAGAAGATCCTACTTTCCGTGTTCGCTATGATGATGAGACCAATCAGACTGTGATCAGTGGGATGGGTGAGTTGCACCTGGAGATCATCATTGATCGACTCCGTCGCGAATTCAAAGTGGAATGTAACCAAGGTGCACCTCAGGTAAATTATAAGGAAGCATTGCAGCAAACTGTATCGCATAGAGAGCGTCTGAAGAAGCAAACAGGCGGCTCTGGTCTTTTTGCCGATATGGAATTCGAGTTGGGCCCAGCAGATGGAGAATTCCTGGATTCTGATGATTTTATTTCCGGACGAAAAAGATTGCAGTTCGAGAACAATATTGTTGGTGGCAGCATTCCTAGGGAATTTATGCCTTCCATTCAGAAAGGATTTGAGGCGATGATGGAAAATGGCATCTTGGCAGGTTATACCATCGACAGTATGAAGGTGCGCGTATATGATGGATCAACACATGCAGTTGACTCAAAACCCATCGCCTTTGAACTCTGTGCGAAAGAAGGTTTTAGGGCAGCAGCAAACAGAACAAAACCTGTGCTTCTCGAACCAATGATGAAACTTGAAGTGACTAGTCCTGATGAGTATACTGGAGCCGTGATCGGAGATTTAAACAAACGTCGTGGCTTGGTAAAAGGACAAGACATGAAAAATAATGCGGTGATCATCAAAGCTGATGTTCCGCTTTCAGAGATGTTTGGCTATGTGACACAACTTCGAACCATTACCTCTGGTAGGGCTTCTTCGTCAATGGAGTTTTCACATTATGCAGCCGCACCTTCAGGGATAGCTAAAGAGGTTATTGAGAAGGCAAGGGGCGAAGTCAGTGTATAGAAATTAGTAATTCGTTATATAATAATTAGGTATGAATCAAAAAATCAGAATCAAACTCCGTTCTTATGACCACAATTTGGTGGATAAGTCTACGGAGAAGATTGTGAAGACAGTGCGCACAAGTGGTGCTGTCGTAACTGGACCGATTCCGCTGCCCACAGAGAAAAAAGTGTTTACGGTATTGCGCTCGCCGCACGTAAATAAAAAATCTCGGGAGCAGTTCCAGTTGCGTACACATAAAAGGTTGATTGAGATTTACACACCAACTCAGAAAACCGTGGACGCCCTATCTAGACTAGAGCTTCCGAGTGGTGTTGATATCCAAGTTAAGTTGACCTAGCGGACTTTTTTCACATCTGTTGGAATGTCTCGTGCCGGCCACGCTACATCCGCAGCTGAATTTTTGCAAGGATTTATCACTTTTAAATAACATAAAAGGTGAACGGTATTATAGGTAAGAAAATAGGTATGACCAGCATCTTTGATGACGCTGGTAGAAATGTTGCCTGCACAGTTGTTGAGGCAGGTCCTTGCGTTGTGACTCAGGTTATGAGTGCGGAGCAAGATGGATACAGTGCTCTTCAACTGGGCTATGGAGATGCCAAAGCCAAAAACACAAGTAAGGCGATGATCGGTCATTTTGACCAAGCAGGCACTACACCAAAGCGGAGGGTGGTAGAGTTTCGTGATGCTGATCTTGATAAAGCTTTGGGAGATGTGGTGACCATTGATGATGTGTTTGAGGAAGGTGATATCGTCAATGTCGTAGGTACCTCCAAAGGGAAGGGATTTCAAGGAGTTGTGAAGCGACATAATTTCCGAGGGGTCAATGACGCGACACACGGGCAGCACAATCGACAACGTGCTCCTGGCTCTATCGGAGCTGCTTCCTATCCCGCCAAGGTATTCAAAGGAATGAGAATGGCCGGCCAAACAGGTGGTAAGCGAATTAAGACAAACAACTTAACCATATTGAAGCTCTTTCCGGAAAAAAATCTGTTACTGTTGAAAGGCGCAGTTCCGGGTCATAAGGGTTCAATTGTAATCATAGAAAAGTAGCTATCATGAAGCTAGATGTTATAAATATTGAAGGAAATTCTACAGGTAGATCTGTAGATCTCGCTGATGAAGTCTTTGGGGTAGAGCCCAATGAGCATGCAGTTTACCTTTCTGTGAAGCAATATCATGCCAACCAGCGGCAAGGCACGCACAGCACCAAGGAAAGAAATGCAGTGGCTGGATCTCGGAAAAAGATCAAGAAGCAAAAGGGTACTGGAACAGCCCGTGCGGGAGACATCAAGAATCCAATCTTTAGAGGCGGAGGTAGAATATTTGGTCCACGTCCTAGGAATTACAGCTTCAAACTCAATAAGAAGTTGAAGGCGGTTGCAAAGCGATCGGCTTTGTCTGCAAAGGCAACGGCCGGCGACATTATGATCGTGGAAGATTTTACTTTTGATGCCCCTAAGACTAGAGAGTTGGTGAGCGTACTGACAAATCTAAAACTACAAGATCAAAAGATTTTGCTGGTCACTGGTGACCACGACCATACACTGCATTTGGCAGGAAGAAATATTCCGGGCACTCAAGTCTTGGAAGCGAAGGACATCAATACTTACCAAGTGTTGAAAGCAAGTAAAGTGCTGCTCTCAGAAAGTGCAGTATCGCCCATTATAGAAATGTTATCTAACGCACAATAGAAAAAGCATGGCTAAGCACATATTGATAAGACCCATCATCTCTGAGAAGGCTGAGTCCTTATCAGATCAACTACAGCAATATTCATTTGTGGTAGATAAGAGCTCAAATAAAATTGAGATCCGAAAAGCAGTGGAGAAGATGTACAATGTAGCAGTAGCATCGGTGAATACGATGATTATGCCCGGAAAGTCCAAACAGCGATATACCAAGACGGGTACACAAAAGGGTACTGTCAGTCCTTTCAAGAAAGCGATCGTCACTTTGGCAGCAGGAGAAGAGATTGATTTTTTCGGAGATATTTAAGATACTATTAAAGCATTAAGGAATGCCCATAAAGAAGTTTAAACCAGTTACTCCAGGAACCCGTACCAGGGTAGGTAATACCTTTGCTGAGGTAACGACAGATAAACCTGAGAAGAGTCTCTTGGCTCCCAAGAAACGCTCCGGAGGTAGAAATAACTCTGGGAAAATGACCGTGCGAAATATTGGAGGTGGTCATAAGAAGAGATATCGTGTCATCGACTTCAAGCGCGATAAAGAGGGAGTTCCTGGGACTGTGAAGACCATAGAATATGATCCAAATCGTACAGCTTTTATCGCCTTGGTTTTCTATGCAGATGGTGAAAAAAGATACATCATTGCACCAAATAAGATTCAGGTTGGAGATACTATCGAGACAGGAAGAGGGGTGAGTCCTAATATTGGAAATGCCCTCTATCTGGGTGAGGTACCTCTGGGTGCATCCATTCATGCCATCGAGTTAACTCCTGGCAAGGGAGCAGCTTTGGCCCGCTCTGCTGGAACTAGCGCCATTCTTGTCGGTAGGGAAGGAAAATATGTGGTTGTTAAACTGCCATCGGGAGAAGTACGTAGGGTGTTGTCAACATGTAAGGCAACCATCGGAACAACTTCTAACCCCGATCATGGTTTGCAGGTCTACGGGAAGGCTGGTCGTAGGAGATGGATTGGACGAAGACCTAGAGTTCGTGGTGTAGCCATGAATCCGGTAGATCACCCTATGGGTGGTGGTGAGGGTAAGTCTTCCGGAGGTCATCCAAGATCACGGACTGGTGTAATGGCCAAAGGACAGAAAACGCGCAGCGGTAAAAAGCATTCAAGCAAATTGATTATTTCTAAGCGAAAAAACAAGAATAAATAATGGCCAGATCACTAAAGAAAGGTCCTTACGTTTATCACAAACTTCTTCAAAAGGTGGAGAGGGCCAAAGCGGGCAACAAGAAGACCGTAATCAAGACATGGTCGCGATCATCTATGGTTATACCGGATATGGTTGGTGAGACGATCGCAGTGCACAATGGTAAAACCTTCGTGCCTGTATTCATTACGGAAAATATGGTGGGACACAAATTAGGCGAGTTTTCACCAACACGCAACTTTAGAGGTCATGCGGGAAATAGAAAGCGTTAAGCATTAATATTATTAAGAGAACAAAATAAAATTCGATAGCTATCATGGAAGCTGTTGCTAAACTTAGAAATTGTCCGATGTCTGCTCGCAAGATGCGCTTGGTGGCAGATGTGGTGCGCGGCCAGCGGGTAGATGATGCCCTGAATACCCTGCGTTATACCAAGAAGGAAGCTGCAGGCTGGCTAGAGAAAGTCCTGCTGTCAGCTATCTCCAACTGGGAGTATAAACAAAACATGACCACCAGTGCAGATGACCACGATTTGATCATCAAGAGCATTATGGTTGATGAGGCAGGGATGCTTAAGAGGTTCCGGCCAGCTCCTCATGGTAGGGCTCACCGCATTAGGAAACGCTCTAATCATGTGACTCTAGTAGTAGAGAACCGCATTCCACTGGAGATCGATGAAGACGTATACTTCGACGAAGAAGAATAATCATAGACAGCAAAGCATAAACAATGGGTCAAAAGACAAATCCAATAGGTAATAGATTAGGCATTATCAAAGGCTGGGATTCTAGCTGGTTTGGTGGTAAAGATTTTGCCGAGAAAGTCATTGAGGATGCCCGAATCCGCGAATACCTCAATGCCAGAGTACAAAAGGGTGGAATTGCGAGGATTATCATCGAGCGCACCCTCAAGCGTATTACCATTACCATCCACACTAGTCGCCCTGGAATCATCATAGGTAAAGGTGGTTCGGAAGTGGATCGAATTAAGGAAGAACTTAAGAAGCTGACGGGTAAGGAAGTTCAAATCAATATAGTAGAAATCCGTAAACCAGAGCTTGATGCCGCAATCGTATCCGAGTCCATAGCTAAGCAGCTAGAAGCAAGGATAAACTTTCGACGCGCCATTAAGATGGCTGTACAAAGCACCATGCGAGCAGGAGCTGAAGGGATTAAGGTGCGTGTGAGTGGTAGGCTTAACGGAGCTGAGATGGCCCGATCAGAAGAATTTAAAGATGGACGTATTCCTTTGCACACCTTTCGCGCAGACATCGATTATGCACTTACCGAAGCGCAAACTGTCTATGGTAAAATCGGAGTGAAATGCTGGATATGTCGCGGAGAAGTGTTGGGTAAAAGAGACCTTTCACCAAATATTGGGGCAACCAAACGCGAAGTGGGTAAGGGTAGAAAACGCCCTCCAAGAAATATGAAAAATCGCTAGAAAGTTCATTCCAAAGATCGTACCTTTGCCAAGCTTTTTCGGAACGGTCTTGTTTTGAAGCAAAAAAAAGTAAAAAATCAAAGATGTTACAGCCAAAAAGGACGAAATATCGAAAGCAGCAGAAAGGAAGAAATAAGGGTATGGCACTGCGTGGTAGTACCATTTCCTTTGGAACATTTGGCTTAAAATCTCTCGATCGTGGTTTCCTGACCAGTCGGCAAATAGAGTCTGCTCGGATTGCAATGACGAGATACATGAAGAGAGAGGGTAATGTGTGGATTCGTGTGTTTCCAGATAAACCCATTACTTCCAAACCACAAGAGGTGCGGATGGGAAAAGGTAAAGGAGCGCTGGATCATTATGTAGCTGTGGTCAAACCGGGCAAGATCATGTTCGAAATTGATGGTGTAGATATGGAGCGAGGAAAGGAGGCTCTGCGCTTGGCTGCACAGAAACTTCCAGTAGCTACCAAGTTTGTCATCAGGAGAGATTACACTGAGTAAGCATTATATATAGAAAATATAGTAGCGGATATGCCTAGCAAGAAAACATTAGAATTGAGGGACTTTTCACTAGAAGATCTGGTGAGTGAGATCGCTGAGACAGAAACTCAATACCAAAAGATGAAATTTGATCATGCGATCAAAGGTCTGGATAATCCGCTGGCGCTAAGAGAAGTGAGACGAGATCTTGCTCGCTTGAAAACAGAAGCTCGACGTAGAGAAGTAGAGGCGATGGATGAGCAAGCTATTGCAAAAAGATCAAAAATTAGGGCCCGGAGGGCAAAGAGATAGTCATCATGAGTGAAAGAAATCTTAGAAAAACAAGGGTAGGTGTGGTCTCCAGCAACAAAATGGAGAAATCAATCACGGTACTAGTAGAGCGCAGAATTCCACACCCCATGTATGGTAAATATGTAAAGCGCTCCAAGAAATTTACCGCACATGATGATAAAAACGAATGCCAGATCGGAGATACCGTTAGGATAATGGAAACAAAGCCAATCAGTAAGAATAAACGTTGGCGTTTAGTCGAAGTGATCGAAAAGGCGAAATAATCGTAGCCTGAATAACAAATTGAAAAGTAGTAAGACTTATTAGCCATGATACAACAAGAATCTCGTTTGAAAGTAGCAGACAACAGTGGTGCAAAGGAGGTGCTTTGTATTAGAGTCCTGGGTGGATCTAAGCGGCGATATGCCTCTATCGGAGATAAGATTGTCGTATCGGTTAAAGAGGCTACACCAAGTGGTATAAAGAAGGGAACCGTGTCAACTGCGGTTGTGGTTCGCACTAAGAAGGAGATAAGGCGCAAAGATGGGTCCTACATTAGGTTCGATGATAACGCCGTAGTGCTGCTAAATCCTGCCGATGAACCTCGCGGAACTCGAATCTTTGGACCAGTAGCAAGGGAACTTCGTGACCGCGACTATATGCGTATCATTTCATTAGCACCCGAAGTGCTTTAAATCGATAAGAAGCTATGCCTAAAATAAAGAGCCAAAAGTTAAAAATAAAGAAGGGAGATAAAGTGCGGGTGATTGCAGGTGAACACAAGGGTGATGAAGGAGAGGTCCTCGAGATTCAGCGGTTGAAAAACAGAGCGATAGTAGAGGGAGTAAACGTGGCCAAAAAGCATGCAAAACCTACGAACGAAAGTGCTGGAGGTATCCGAGATATAAATAATCCCATTCACCTATCCAACTTGATGCTGATAGATCCTAAAAGTGGTGAGCCAACAAGGGTAGGAAGACGAGAAGAAGATGGAAAACTGGTACGCTTTGCTAAAAAGTCAGGAGAAACGATAAAATAATGGAATATACACCGAGACTGAAGGACCATTACAGCGAGCAGGTTGTACCGAAGATGATAGAGAAGTTCGAATATAAATCTATCATGGAGGTGCCCAAGATCAGTAAGATCTGTTTAAATCAGGGCATCGGTCAAGCTACTCAGGACAAGAAGCTGATAGACAATGCCCTGGAAGAAATGGGTTTGATCGCAGGTCAGAAAGCTGTGCCAGCAGTATCAAAGAAAGCCATATCCAATTTTAAGCTTCGAGAGCAGATGACGATTGGTGTGAGGGTGACCTTGAGGCGGGAGCAGATGTATGAGTTTCTCGATAGGCTCATCACAGTAGCACTGCCCCGGGTGAGGGATTTTCGTGGAATCAACGATAAGAGTTTCGATGGTCGAGGCAATTACTCAATGGGCATCACGGAACAAATCATTTTTCCTGAAATTGATTTAGATAAAGTAAATAGGATTAGCGGACTAGATATCACCGTGGTAACGACAGCCAAGACGGATGCCGAGGCTATGTTCTTACTTAAGGAATTGGGAATGCCTTTTAAAAATCAGCAAAATTAGAGTAGAAAATAATAAGTATGGCTAAGAAATCAATCATAGCTAGAGAGAAAAAGCGGAGGAAGATGGTCGCCAAATACAAGGAGTTGCGTGAGCAGCTTAAGGAAGAGGGCCGATGGGATGAACTGGATAAGTTGCCTAAGAACTCTTCTCCTGTGCGATTGCATAATCGCTGTCTGTTGACCGGAAGACCCAAGGGGTACATTCGACAGTTTGGTCTATGCAGAGTGGCATTTCGTAAGATGGCCTTGGATGGAAAGATTCCTGGAGTAACAAAAGCGAGTTGGTAGACTCATAGAAGATTTAAGAAATGGCAGTAACAGATCCAATAGCAGATTACCTCACCAGACTTCGCAATGCGTTGACTGCTGGTCATACCATCGTAGAGATTCCTAGTTCTAATGTGAAGAAAAGGATCACGGAGATTTTATATGATCAAGGGTACATTCTCAAATACAAATTTGAAGACGTAGCTCCACAAGGAGTGATTAAGATCGCACTTAAATACGAGAAGGACAGTAAGGACCCCATTATTAGAAAGATGGGCCGAATTAGCAGACCGGGACTGCGTAAGTTTTCCAAAGCTGATGATCTTCCTCGGATTATTAACGGTTTGGGAATTGCCATCGTATCTACCTCTAAAGGGGTGATGACTGGCAAGGACGCGAGAAAGCAGAATGTGGGGGGAGAAGTCCTTTGCTACGTATATTAATCATTCAACTAAGCACTGAATATGTCAAGGATAGGAAAATCAGAAATAGCGCTGCCGTCAGGAGTTGAAGTTAGTGTGAGTAAGGGCAACATGGTGACCATAAAGGGACCTAAGGGAGAACTGAAGGAGCAGATCGATCCAGATATCAGCATCAAGAATGAAGACGGTAAATTGACTCTTGATCGGCCTACAGAACAAAAAAGGCATAAGTCTATGCACGGTCTGTACAACTCCATTTTGAGGAATATGGTCATCGGTGTATCTGAAGGATTCTCAAAGCAACTCGAACTGGTTGGTGTCGGATATAGAGCCTCCAATTCTGGAAACCTTCTTGAATTGTCATTGGGGTACTCACACCCCATTATGTTTTACATCCCTGACGAGCTTAAACTAGAAACAGTCACGGAAAAAGGAAAGAATCCCACGGTTAAACTTGAAGGGGTAGACAAACAACTGATTGGTCAGGTGGCAGCTAAGATTCGAGCATTTAGAAAGCCAGAACCTTACAAGGGAAAAGGTATTCGATTTGTGGGAGAAGAAATTAGAAGAAAAGCGGGGAAGACAGCTGCTAAATAATCGCTAAAGTTTAGGAAAAATGCCAAGTATAAAATCAAGTAGAAGGAGGCGCATCCGATATAGAATTAGAAACAAGCTGGAAGGTACCAGTGCTTGTCCCAGACTATCGGTGTATCGATCTAATAAAGGCATTTATTGTCAGCTGATCGATGATAGTCGAGGTCAGACATTAGCGCAGGCCAGCACACTCGATGCAGCCATTGCAAAAGTAAAAGGCAATAAGTCCGATATGGCCAAGGAAGTCGGTAAATTGATAGCGCAACGCGGTAAAGAAAATAATATCGAAAAAGTAGTTTTTGACCGAGGTGGATACCTCTATCATGGCCGTGTTAAAGCACTGGCTGATGGCGCACGCGAAGGTGGGTTGGCATTTTAAATCACTAAGTTATTATGGCAAAAGAAAAAGGACAAAGGGTAAATCCTGCAGATACTGAGCTGACAGAGAAGCTTGTCAACCTTAATCGAGTGGCGAAAGTGACTAAAGGAGGACGAACATTTAGCTTTGCAGCCATCATGGTAGTAGGAGATGGCCAAGGAACCGTAGGTCATGGCCTTGGAAAAGCACGAGATGTGTCAGAGTGTATAGCAAAAGCAGTGGACGATGCTAAGAAAAACCTGATCAAAGTACCTGTCTATAAAGGGACAATACCTCACGAGCAACGTGGTAAATATGGTGCAGGAAAGGTGTTGATAAAACCTGCTTCTGATGGAACAGGTGTAATCGCTGGCGGACCCATGAGGGCCGTGTTAGAAAGTGCAGGCGTGCATAATGTATTGGCCAAATCGCAAGGATCTTCAAATCCTCACAATGTGGTCAAAGCCACCATTGATGCCTTATCAAAACTACGTAGCCCTCAAACCATCGCTAGACAACGCGGCATTAGTGTAGAGAAATTATTCGAAGGATAATACAATTAGGGACGAAAGAAAATGTGATGGCAAAAGTAAAGGTAACACAGGTACGCAGCGTTATAGACCAGACCAAGAAGCAGAAAGCAACTATGCAGGCATTGGGCTTGAGGAAGATATCTCAAAGCATTGAGCATGAACTCACTCCACAAGTAGAAGGTATGATCAACAAAGTGAGGCACCTTGTTGATGTGGAAACACTTTAAAGACTTTTTTAATTTAGAGCGCGATGGAATTACATGATTTAAGGCCCGCGGATGGAGCCACGAAGAAACGTAAGAGAATAGCAAGAGGACAAGGGAGTGGTCGAGGCGGTACCTCTACACGTGGTCATAAAGGTGCTAAATCAAGATCAGGGTACAAGTCCAAAAGAGCATTTGAAGGCGGCCAGATGCCTCTGCAAATGCGTCTACCTAAGCGAGGATTTAAAAGCCCCAACCGTTTAGAGTACGTTTCCATTAACTTAGATGATCTGCAGGCTTTTGCGCAGAAACACAATCTCAGTGAAGTATCGCGAGAAGTGCTTGTGGAAAAGCGCTATGTGCGCAAGAATGATCAAGTTAAGATCTTAGGTAGAGGAGAAGTGACTCAGCAACTGAAAGTATCCGCGAATGCCTGTTCATCAATGGCTAAAGAGAAGATCGAGGCGAGTGGAGGCTCTATAGATCTTATATAATAAGGTACGTATGAAGAAGTTTATCGACACCATAAGAAATATCTGGAAAATCAAGGATCTGCGCCAACGCATCCTATTTACCATGGGAATGATTGCCGTATATCGCTTTGGTTCTTTCGTGGTGCTTCCTGGTGTCGATCCATCTGTACTTGCCACAGATCCAGGACAAGGAGCTACGGATCTATTGGGTCTGATCAACATGTTCTCAGGGGGATCGTTTAATAGAGCCGCTGTCTTCGCTCTTGGCATCATGCCGTACATCACTGCATCTATCATTATACAATTGTTGGGATTCGCAGTGCCATACTTCCAACGGCTTCAGCAGAAAGAAGGTGAGTCCGGAAGAAAAAAGATTACTCAAATCACTCGGCTCTTGACCTTAGCCATTACATTGGTTCAGGGTGGAGCTTATCTAACCTATATTCGTTCGCAAGGTGCCGTAGATCCTACCGTACCGCCGGGTGTATTTTGGATAGCCAACATCATTATCCTTTCAACAGGTACTATTTTTGCGATGTGGCTTGGTGAGAAAATCACTGATAGGGGTATTGGAAATGGTATTTCTATTTTGATCATGATTGGAATTATTGCAACCCTGCCAAGCTCGTTTATCTACGAATTTCAGTCGCAATTGAGTAGTGGTGGATTGATCATTTTCGTGTTGGAACTTGCGGCATTATTTTTTGTCACTGCAGCTACCGTGCTGGTTATTCAGGGTATTAGAAAAATACCACTTCAATTTGCCAAGCGGATGATAGGTAGGGGAAATGTCAATATGCCCGTAGCTGGAAGTAGAGATTATATTCCTGTGAAAGTCGCCGCAGCTGGTGTAATGCCAATCATCTTTGCTCAGGCAATCATGTTTTTACCAGCCACAGTAGCTGGTTTTATCGGGGGCGACTCTGGTACTGATTTAGCTGCCAATACCTTAGTTAGGAATCTATCCGACCCTTTTGCGGTCCCTTACAACATCATCTATTTCATCTTGGTTGTCGCATTTACGTTTGTGTACACTGCTCTGCTGGTTAATCCACAGCAATATGCTGACCACCTGAAGCGCCAGAATGCATTTATTCCTGGTGTGAAACCAGGGAAGCCGACAGCAGATTTCATAGATTCTGTGACAACTAGAGTAACCTTACCGGGTTCTCTATTCTTAGGATTGATTGCCATACTACCTGCCATTGTCTATCTACTATTCAATGTCAATCAGGGATTTGCCCTCTTTTTTGGAGGAACGTCGCTACTGATTATGGTTGGTGTTGTACTAGACACTCTCCAACAAATCGAGAGTCATTTGCTGATGCGCAAATACGATGGGCTGGTGAAATCAGGTAAGTTGAAGGGAAGATCATCCTCGATGCAGACCATCGGTTCGGATCTCTAGTAGAACACATCTATTTATGTATAGTCATATTGACGTGATCCAACACGACGTTCATGCATTGTTTTGGTGGTCACTGGCTAGATTTTGGTTGCTATGATTCACTACAAAACGCAGGCTGAAATAGAGAAGATACGCAAGAGCTGCTCAATGGTGATTGAAGCACTCACTCGTGTGGCGGATTTGCTTAAGCCAGGAATGGACGGATTGACCATCGATGCGGCGGCAGAAGAAGTAATTCGTGATTACGGAGCATTACCTGGTTTCAAGGGCTTTAATGGCTTCCCTTCTACGTTATGCATCTCCAAGAACGAGTCGGTGGTGCATGGCATCCCCGACGATGTGCCCTTTACAGAAACCGACATCTTATCCATTGATTGTGGGGTACTTTTCGATGGCTACTATGGAGACTCAGCCTATACGTTTGCCTTGGGTGAAGTCGATAATGCAGTGATGCAGCTGCTGGCTGTCACGAGAGAATCCCTATACCGTGGCATTGCTAAAGCGGTCGAGGGCAATCGCATGGGTGATATCGGACATGCAGTACAGCACTTCTGTGAGCAGGAACACAAGTATAGTATTGTGCGTGAATTGGTGGGACACGGGATTGGGGAAGAACTTCATGAGGCTCCTGAAGTGCCTAACTATGGACGTCGTGGGATGGGGTCAAAACTAAAGCAAGGACTTGTGATTGCGATTGAACCCATGGTAAATATGGGAAGAAAAAGTGTAGTTCAAGCCAGAGATGGTTGGACCATTAATACGAAGGATGGTAAGCCATCAGCTCACTTCGAACATACGGTAGCTATTGGCAAGCAAGGAGCAGACATTCTTTCAGACCACACCCTCCTTGAGGCTGCCATCAAAAATAACGCGAATCTTAAGGAAGTTTCGCTAAAAAATTAGATATTTGCACTCCCAATTTTGAGATATGGCTAAACAGGAGTTAATAAAACAGGATGGTATCATAGAAGAGGCACTGTCCAATGCCATGTTTAGGGTGCGACTGGAAAACGAACATGAGATAGTAGCTACCATCTCAGGTAAAATGCGTATGCACTACATTCGCATATTGCCGGGAGACAAAGTATCGGTGGAGATGTCTCCTTATGATTTGACCAGAGGTAGAATTATTTACAGATACAAATAACTTGTTATGAAAGTTAGAGCTTCGGTAAAAAAACGATCTAGTGATTGCAAGATTGTCAGGCGAAAAGGCAAATTATACGTCATAAACAAGAAGAATCCAAAGTTTAAACAACGTCAGGGATAAAGCAGTAACAAATGGCAAGAATAGCGGGTATTGATTTACCCAGATCTAAAAGAGGTGTGATCGGACTAACCTATATTTTTGGAATAGGTAAATCTCGAGCAGGTGAAATTCTGGCTAAAGCTGGAATAGATGAGCATACCAAGGTGGAAGATTGGACTGATGAGAATGTGCGCTCCATATCGAGCATTATTCAGGACGATTTCACCGTAGAAGGAGAGCTCCGATCAGAAGTGCAACTCAATATTAAGCGTCTGATGGACATAGCCAGTTATCGAGGACTTCGCCATCGTAGGGGCTTGCCCGTGCGGGGACAGCGAACTAAAACAAATGCTCGAACCCGTAAGGGAAGAAGAAAAACAGTGGCCAACAAGAAGAAGGCTACTAAATAATATTTTGAATTTCAAGCTTTAAATCTAGAGGAAGCAGATCCATGGCTAAGAGTAAGAAGAAAAGAAAAGTCAAAGTAGAAGCAGAAGGGCTTGTGTACATCAAGGCAAGCTTTAATAACATCATCATATCTATGACTAACCTCCAAGGACAAGTCATTTCATGGTCGTCTGCTGGTAAATCGGGCTTTAGAGGCTCAAAGAAAAATACACCTTACGCCGCACAGATCGCTGCATCGGATGCTGCCAAAGAGGCATTTGATGCCGGTATGCGTGCCGCTGAAGTATATGTCAAAGGACCAGGCTCCGGAAGGGAAGCCGCCATCAGAGCTATAGACAATGTGGGCATCAAAATTAGGAGAATTCAAGACGTAACTCCCATTCCACATAATGGCTGCAGACCACCCAAACGAAGAAGGGTTTAGCGCAACTCGGTTATTCAAAAAAGACGATAGAGAAACATGGCAAGATATACGGGTCCCAAAACAAAAAAATCCAGAGCATTCGGGCAATCCATCTATGGCTTCGACAAGAACTATGAAAAGAGGAAGTATGGACCTGGAGAGCATGGCAATAAGCGTAGAAGAAGACAGAAGTCAGACTATGCAATGCAGCTTATGGAGAAGCAGAAAGCCAAATATACCTATGGTGTATTAGAGCGTCAATTTCGCAATCTATTCAAAAAGGCCAGTAGCAAAGGTGGGGTTACTGGAGAAGTGCTATTCCAACTACTCGAGTCTAGACTGGACAATACGGTATTTCGTTTAGGACTCGCTCCTACACGCCGAGCTGCTAGACAATTTGTGTCCCATAAACACATCATGGTGAATGGTGTTGTTACCAATGTGCCGTCTTGCCTTTTGCGACCTGGAGACATTGTTTCCGTACGAAACAAATCACAAGCTATGGAAGCCATAAGAGATTCAGTATCTGGAAAGTCCGATGTACGGAAATTTCCATGGCTGGAATTTAGTGCAGATAAGATGGAGGGAAGATTTCTAGAATTTCCCAGTAGGGAACAAATTCCCGAGAATATCAACGAGCAGTTGATCGTTGAGCTTTATTCTAAATAGCAGGGTTGAGAACGCGTTGTTAGACCACATTTCCTTAATTACAGAAGCAGTTGAAAATCATGAGTGTACTTAATTTTCAGAAACCAGATAAGATCCTCCTTCAGAAGTCAGATGAGTTTGAAGGTACCTTCGAATTTAAACCGCTGGAACCTGGCTTTGGCCAGACTGTTGGAAATTCTCTTCGGCGGGTGCTATTGTCATCGCTGGAAGGATACGCAATTTCTTCTGTTCGACTAGCCGGCATTGACCATGAATTTTCAACCATCAAGGGCGTGATGGAAGATGTGGTTGATATCATACTCAACATCAAGCAAATTAGACTCAAACCGGCCATCGTCGATGGTGACCTTACCGAGGAAAAGATATATATCACCCTGCGAGGAAAGGAAGAGTTTAAGGCTGGAGATATTGAAGAGCATACCAACATCTTCAAGATCATGAATCCTGATTTACACATTTGTTTTATGGATTCTTCAGTGAATCTTGAAATGGAGTTCACTGTTACTAAAGGACGTGGGTATGCTCCTGCAGACGATAATCTGCCCAAAGATGCACCTATAGGAGTCATCCCGGTGGACGCGATTTATACACCCATCAAGAATGTATCTTATCAGATAGAAAATACGCGTGTGGGTCAGCAGACAGATTATGAAAAGCTGACCATTACCGTCAAAACCGATGGCACCATACATCCTGAAGAGGCAATTAAGGAAGCTTCACGGATTATGATCCAGCACCTAGTATTAATTACCGATGAGAACATCACCTTTGATGATGCAACTCGTAGTGAGGATACCGTTGTTGACGAACATATTCTACATATGCGCAAGTTGCTAAAGACTTCCTTGGAAGACCTGGATCTTTCGGTGAGGGCTTACAACTGCTTAAAGGCTGCAAAAATCAATGCCTTGGGAGAGCTTGTGCAGTATGAGATGCATGAGTTACTCAAGTTCCGAAACTTCGGAAAGAAATCCCTAGTGGAAATTGAAGAGTTGTTGGCCAATAAAAACTTGACTTTTGGAATGGACCTTTCTCCATATAAATTGGATGAGGACTAAGTTCTATATTTCAGCCTAGTAATTTTAAAGTGCAATAACCTAGTTGATTAGATCCTAGAGTGTTGCGACGATAACTTTCTGTAAAAAGAATTCTTATGAGACACGGTAAAAAATTCAATCACCTTGGCCGCAAGAAAGGACACCGTAGAGCTACGATGGCAAACCTTGCAATTTCACTGGTTGAACATAAACGTATCAATACGACATTGGCAAAAGCCAAGGCACTGCGCACCTATATTGAACCGCTAATTACCAAGTCCAAAGTGAACAGCACCCATTCACGGAGGACTGTTTTTTCTTATTTACAGAATAAGGAATCCATCAAAGAGTTGTTTGGCCCAATTGCAGCTGCAATAGGAACTAGACCTGGAGGTTATACTAGAGTCATCAAACTAGGTTTTCGCCCCAGCGATGGAGCCGAGATGGCCATGATAGAGCTGGTAGACTTCAACACCGTCTATAGCAATGAAAAGACCGCTAGCAAAGGCAGACGCAGACGTCGTCGTCGTGGAGGTAGCGGACCTGGAGCTGCAACAATTGCAGCAACAGCAGCTTCAGCTGAAGAAGAATAGGCCAAAATCACGCTATAAACCTTCCAGCACAGCCTAAAAAGAGGGTTGTAACTACCTTCTCACAGGGTCTATAGGAACTGACAAGATTAGCTGCATGAGCATTCTGCAGTAGACACTTTTCTAATATCAGATTAGTTCTATATTTGCAGGAGTTTCAACCAACCTCACATGCAAAATACCTCCACAAGTAGCGCAATCCTACTTCTTGAAGATGGTACTGTTTTCAAAGGTAAGGCTGCAGGGAAAATCGGAACAACCACCGGAGAAATCTGCTTCAATACCGGTATGACCGGATATCAGGAGATTTTTACCGATCCCTCATACTTCGGACAGATTCTGGTAACTACCAATGCGCACATTGGAAACTATGGTACTCGAGACGTCGATGCCGAATCTGACGGCATTAAAATTTCTGGGTTCGTCTGCAAGAATTTTACCAATGCCTACTCTCGTCCCTTGGCAGATCAGGCCATTCAAGACTATTTTGAAGCTGAAGAACTGGTTGCGATCTATGATGTAGATACTAGAGAGATCGTTCGTCATATCCGAGATAAAGGCGCCATGAATGCCATTATTTCGTCTGAGATTCTAGACATCAGTGAACTTACCAAGTTACTGAAGGCGGTACCATCCATGGCAGGATTGGAGCTGGCCTCCAAGGTATCTACTAAGGTAGAATATACCCATGGTGACGAAAATGCACCGATTAAAATTGCTGTCTATGATTTTGGTGTAAAACAAAACATTCTGGACTGTCTTGCAGAGCGAGGTGCTTTTCTCAGGGTTTTTCCCGCAAAGACTCCCTTTGAGCAAGTTCAAGCTTGGCAACCAGATGGTTATTTTTTATCTAATGGGCCTGGAGATCCAGCACCAATGGACTATGCCATCGAAAACACAAAAAATATATTGGACACTGGTGCACCCGTCTTTGGAATCTGCTTGGGTCACCAGGTGCTAGCTCTTGCTAACGGAATTAGTACGTTCAAGATGCATCATGGCCATAGGGGAATTAATCATCCTGTCAAGAATTTGCATACAGGTAAATGTGAGATCACTAGCCAGAACCATGGGTTTGGTGTAAAGAGTGAAGACCTGGAGCGAGATTTTAAAGATGTGGAAGTTACTCATCGAAATTTGAACGATGATAGTGTAGAAGGCATTAGGATCAAGGACCGGTATGCATTTTCAGTGCAATACCATCCCGAAGCAAATCCTGGTCCACATGATTCACGATATTTATTTGACCAGTTTATAGAAATGATCAACATCCATAAAAAAGAACCAGCATTAACATGAGCAGTATAGTAGATATCAGATCGAGAGAAATATTAGATTCAAGAGGTAATCCAACCGTAGAGGTGGAAGTCACTACTGAACTTGGGGCCATTGGTCGTGCAGCAGTGCCATCAGGTGCATCTACGGGAAAATACGAGGCTGTGGAGCTTCGTGATGGAGACAAGGAAAGATTTTTAGGCAAAGGGGTGCAGAAAGCTTGCCAGAACGTGGAAGACATCATAGCAGAAGGTCTTATTGGAGTCGACGTCAGGGATCAAGTGTATATTGATCAGCTCATGCTTGAGTTGGATGGCACCGACAACAAATCAAAACTTGGAGCTAATGCCATTCTAGGAGTTAGCTTAGCTGCTGCAAAAGCAGCTGCATTGGAATCCGATTTGCCACTTTATAAGTATTTGGGTGGAGTCAACGCACATGTACTGCCGGTGCCAATGATGAATATTCTTAATGGAGGATCGCACGCTGACAATAGCATAGACTTTCAAGAATTCATGGTGATGCCTGTAGGAGCCAGCAGTTTTTCAGGTGGACTTCGTATGGGGGTACAGATTTTTCATCACCTGAAGAAAGTGCTTGGTGATCAAGGACATTCAACGAACGTTGGAGATGAGGGAGGATTTGCACCAAATCTTGGATCTAACAAGGAGGCAATAGAGACGGTTTTACAAGCCATTGAGGCTGCCGGCTATCGCCCTGGGGAAGAGGTGATGATCGCCATGGATGCTGCTGCTTCTGAATTCTATAATGCAGAAGACGGAGTGTATCATTTTCATCAATCTACTGGTGATAAGCTTACAGGTGATGAAATGGTTGATTATTGGGAAGATTGGACCAAACAGTATCCCATCCTTTCCATTGAAGATGGGTTGGATGAAGATGATTGGGACGGTTGGCAAAAATTGATGCAGAGGGTAGGAAATCGGGTACAATTGGTCGGAGATGACCTTTTTGTCACCAATACTAAGAGGCTACAGAAAGGAATTGACACGAAGGCAGCCAATTCGATATTGGTCAAAGTAAATCAAATTGGTTCACTCTCAGAGACCATAGATGCAGTTCAGCTTGCTACCAGCAATAGCATGACAAGTGTCATCAGTCATCGGTCTGGCGAAACAGAAGACACCACGATCGCTGATCTTGCCGTGGCACTTAATACAGGTCAGATCAAAACTGGATCGGCATCACGGTCTGATAGAATTGCTAAGTACAATCAACTGCTGCGCATTGAAGAGCAATTAGGGGAATGTGCTGTATACCCTGGTAAGGCTTTACTAAGACATTAGATATATTTCTTATATTTAATGCCAACACTATCAGTAGTATTATGAGCAATAGCGGAGATAGGCTTTTCTTCTATGTAAGGAAGATAGCTCAGCTTCTTTTGAACAAGTATATTTTGGCCATGACGATATTTGTCGTATGGCTACTTTTTTTTGACAAGAATTCAATCATTACCCAATGGAGCTTGAGACAGTCAATTCATCAGCTCGAAGATGAGAAGGCATATCTTCACAAGGAGATTGAATTGACCAAAGAAATAAAAAAGGACTTGTCGCAAAACCGAGAGAAATATGCCAGGGAAAAATTCTTTATGAAAAAACCTGGAGAACGAGTATTCATCATTGAATAATATATCATGTCAGTACTAGTTAATAAGGATTCTAAGATCATCGTACAAGGTTTTACCGGGAAGGAAGGAACTTTTCATGCTGGTCAGATGATAGAATATGGTACCAATGTCGTAGGTGGAGTCACCCCTGGAAAGGGCGGCCAGACTCACTTGGATCGACCAGTTTTTAATACAGTCAGTGATGCTGTTGAACAGGCTGGTGCTGATACTTCCGTGATCTTTGTACCACCAGCTTTTGCAGCTGATGCAATGATGGAGGCAGCAGATGCTGGCATCAAAGTGATCATCTGCATTACTGAAGGTATTCCCGTCCAGGATATGGTTAAGACCAAGTCATATCTTGAAGATCGTGATTGTGTGCTGGTTGGCCCCAATTGTCCAGGTGTCATCACTCCAGGAGAAGCCAAGGTGGGTATTATGCCAGGATTTATTCATAAAAAGGGCAACATAGGTATCGTATCTCGGTCTGGCACCTTGACCTATGAGGCAGTCGATCAGGTTTCCAAAGTAGGCTTAGGCCAATCCACTTGCATTGGTATAGGTGGTGATCCAATCGTAGGTACAACGACCAAAGATGCTGTCCAAATGCTAATGAAGGATCCAGAGA
Source organism: Saprospiraceae bacterium (assembly GCA_013001595.1). Taxonomy (GTDB): domain Bacteria; phylum Bacteroidota; class Bacteroidia; order Chitinophagales; family Saprospiraceae; genus JABDMH01. The sequence continues at coordinate 182,128 of JABDMH010000056.1, forward strand.
CGGTGGGCATTGTCATGATTGGAGAGATCGGCGGTAGTATGGAGGCAGATGCAGCTTATTGGATCAAGGAGAATGGAACTAAGCCGGTGGTTGGCTTTATCGCCGGCCAAACGGCGCCTAAAGGCCGCACCATGGGGCATGCTGGTGCCATTATAGGTGGAAGCGACGACACCGCAGCAGCAAAGATGAAGATCATGGAGGAATGCGGAATCGATGTGGTAAAATCTCCTGCCGATATCGGTACGGCGATGCGCAGTGCCTTAAATAATTAGCAAAGCACCAAAGAGTAAGAGGCTTGCAAAGCTTTCATCTTGACAAAGTACTCAGCTTACTCCCATTTTAGATCTCCGGTTGTTTGCGCATCATCGATGTCTTACATGTAGTAAACGAGGATAGATTTCCCCAAATTATCCTACTCTACGCTTGCAAAATGGGTGGTTTGCTCTATCCATTTTCAAAGTACGTACCTGGATCAACGATTGGAAAGGTGCATGCATCTTAATCTATCTTATTGGTAATTTCATAGTCAACAGGACAAATGCTGTAGTACGTCGAAATGGTAGCCCAGCTAACTTGGAGACTGTATGAGCTAATGCTTAATTCTTCTGCAAAAAGGTCTTCAGCTCAAATCTCAAGGTGCAGATCTCATCCAAAATTGTCTCATTTTGTGAAAATGGCACTTTCTAGAGTACGCTCACTGGTAGGAAGCAGGACTTAATTAGAAAGGAATTCTTCTCAATTGTTTTACTTCTTTTGAGCTAAAGTAATATCATAGAGGACGGATTAAGAAACATGATGTCTGGCATAATAATCCACATCAACTCTACCTAACGAAGGCAACTCAAAGAAGAATGTAGTGCCGACATTCTCCTCGGTCTCAAAATAGATTTTCCCACCAAAGGATTCGATAATGTTTTTCGAAATGGCTAATCCTAGGCCAGTACCTGAAGTTTTCGTTGTAAAATTGGGATAGAATACCTTTTCTTTCATCTCTTTACTTATACCCTTCCCATTGTCAATTACCTGTATGGTAGCGGTATGGTCATCACATTCAAGTTTTATATCGATGATGCCCTTGCGGCTAGCAGGTATGGCCTGGATGGCATTTTTAATCAAATTATTGAGTACCCTGAGTAGGTGAGATTTATCAGCATTTACATAAACTTCATCTATTGGGACATATAGGTTAAAATCCATGTCTTCCCGTTTTTTGAAAAGATCATGTACAGAGGCCACTAGCTCATTAAGGATGATACGTTCGTTTTCAGGTTTGGGCATTTTAGCAAAAGTGGAAAACTCTGCGGCGATGCGAGACAGATTATCTATTTGTTCGATCAAGGTGATACCTACACGTTGTACGAGCTGTCTTGATTCGGTCGGATCAGCATTCTGCATGGCATGCTGCAGGTGCTGGATGCTTAGGCGCATGGGAGTCAGCGGGTTTTTAATCTCATGGGCCACTTGTTTGGCCATTTCTCGCCATGCTACTTCACGCTCAGTGAGGGCAAGGAGATCCGCACTTTCGTCCAATTTGACAATCATCTCATTATATTCTCGAATTAAAACTCCGACCTCATCCTTAGTCTTCCACTCAAGTGGTTCATTGGAAGTGCCAAGTTTAAATTCCTTTAACTTTTGGCCCAAGACGGTGAGTGGCCGAGTAATGCTATTGGCTACGGCCAAGGCAAATGCACCGGCAATAAGTAGTAGGAAAACATAGACATTCAGCAGAGTGCCCATGAAGTCTTTTACTTGATTTGAGGCCACCGTATGACCAGGATGAACCGGTAGACCCACGAAGCCCAATTTTGCATTGTTGCTCTTGGTAAGGGTGAAATATGCGGCGTCAATATCCCGCCCGTGAGCAGGTCTATTGTTGTCAATGAAAATAGATTCATTGTATTTTTTAAGCCGTAATAGGGAAGTCAGGCTCATGCGATCTTGGAGATAACCTTTGTCCAGTGCATTTCGATCTGAAGTCGTGACCAGAAGACCGTTTTCATCATATAGCTGAATATGGGAATTGTATTTAAGTGCCAGATTTTCTACTACTGTCCTAAATAGTGAATCTAGAGTACTGGTTTTTCTGCTGTTTATTCGCTCCTGGAGTTCGTATTGCAAGGAAGAGGCGGTTTTTTCCAGTCTGTCTTCCTGCGCTTTCTCAGCAGTGTTCTGAAAGTAGTAGACAGTCACAATACCAATAATGATGAAAGAGAGAATAATAAGCGCCAGAACCGAAGTCTGAATTTTATTTCTTAGCGAAATTTGATTGGATAAGGTAAAATTAAATTCAGTGGGGAGGTATGGAAAAAGCGAATTAAGGATAAGCAATAACAAAATGATAATTACAATGATCACGAACAAGTAGGAGAACAGAGAGACGGGCTTTATTAATCCGGTTAATTTTCTTCCAATAAGTGTGATGTATGTGCCATTATTAAATATCAATTCTGATCTGCCTGGTAAGTAATACAAAAAAGACTCTCCAACATCTGGAATGTCTTCTTCAAGGATCATATTGTATCCAGCATGACTCCGTTCAATGCAACGATTGTTTTCATAGATGGCATAGTCATAAAGTGAAAGTTGATCGCTTTCTTTGAAGTTTTTAATGGGCAGTAGACTGGTTAACGGTGAGTAGGGATTGATTTTCTTTTTCTCAAAGAGTATGACCACACTAATATTTTTCCCCGCTTTGATATTTATCAAATAATGATCCAGCTCACCCTTTTTGCGAAGGAAATTTCCATTTCCATAGTCGATTTTTTCTGCTTCACTAAGCTCCCAATTACGCGGGAATGAGGCGGCATAGTAGGTGTCTAGGTAAGAGGAAGTGCTCAATATGTCTATGACAAACGAGCGTACAGTTTGTCGACTATCTGCACTACGTAACGGCTCCTCAAGAGCCACCAATAAGTTTTCAATTTCTCCAAGTGCAACCGTGTCAATACCTGCTGTCAGCGCGATCGCCAACTCCTTTCGCAAGGCAATATCCTTGTCCTTATTAAACTTGAATAATAGGATAGATGAGAATCCAGACAGTACAACGAGCCAGAGGACGACCCAAGTGAAATTGGGTGTTTTCACCTCTAAAAAAATGTCCAAAAGAAGGACGTAGATGCTTGCGACCAAAGCAAACTGAATCAAGGGTACTGTGGATCCGAAATATAACAACAAAGGAAGTGACAGAAGTAGGGCAGAAATTCCACTGAAGACTCGATATTTCACAGGCACATGAAAGTGCTTGATGATCGAAACGATTTTTGTCGACCATATGAAAAGGGTGAACATCAGGAGGATGATCGAGATCAGTGACAATATGCTTATCTGATCTAAATTGAATACACTCTCGAAATTAAAATCGATGGATGTTTTTTGGATCAGTTTTTGGCAAAACCTTGCCAAGAATACTAAACCACTCAAAATCGTAAAATGTCCAATAAAAGAGTAAAGGCTGGATCGCCAGGCACTGAGTTTTTCCGGTATTTGGAAAGTGAGGGTATTGATAATGAAAATGGAGACCCAAAGAAAAAGGCATACATTGATCAGAATGTCGCTCAATGCGCCCCTAAAGGCCGGTGCTGTAATCGCAGGATCAAAAACACGATAGGCCTGAAACTGACCAGAGTAGTCAAATAGTAGAGACACCAGGCGAATGCCCAAAGTTGTAAAAACAAAGAAACCTATTGAAATGGATGCCCCCATTTGGTCTCTGATCAAGTAGGCAATTTTTTGAATTAGTACACATAAAGCCAATACTGCCAGAAGGTAGAGAAGGATCAAGATGCCGGTCTCTTTTTTTGAAAGACGAGCTTCAAGATCATCCTCGAAATAAATGAATGGCTCTTGATCAGCGGTGACGATGGGAATCCCAGGATTAGTACTTAGCTTTAAGTTTGGTGGAATGGCAGGATGAACATGGCCATATGGATTTTCTTGTAAAGCTATACGAATCGGTACCAAGGCCAACGCATGATATGGATTCGCCTGAAGTGTCATGGAATCCTTCATAACCAAGTAGTGACTGCCTGTAGCTTGTTCTTGTAGGTAGGGATAACTATCCTGAAGCTGCTCTAGATCTGGCTTGACAGCATGATTATTTGACCAGAATATCAGGTGATCGGATGAATCATAAATAAATACAGTAAAGACTTGTTCAGACAGCTCCACAGCCCTTGCAACTGCAGGTTGTTCAATGTCCTCATTTGTGGTTAGCTGGCTAAGTACAGTGAGGTAGGAGGTATCAGCAAAGATCTGTTCTATAGTACCCTGGGTACCTGCAATGTATTCCTCAAAATGAGATTTTACCTTAACAATGTAATCTCCTTCAGAAAAACTGTAATGCGTATAGCCCGCTGTCATTACGAGGATGGCAGCCAGTACCCAGAAAAGAAGCGTGTTTTTGAACTGATTGATAACAGTTTCAGTTTACAATTAGCATGCCGTGAATCAACATATTAAACAAATTTATTATTTATAAACCGTTTATCGTATAGATCAGGTTTTTTTTACTATTATAATCACAGGCTGTGAGGTGTCCTGTCGCATGGTGAGCAATATGCCCACCATGAGGAAAATCCGGACAACGTAGAGCACCACACCATCTAACGGATGGGTCTCATCTAGGTGAGAACAGATAGTGTCACAGAAACGAAACCGCCATGCCAGTTTTGCTGTCAGGGTAAGGGTGAAAACGTGCGGTAAGAGCGCACGCATCAGTCTGGCAACAGATTGATGGGATAAACCTTGTGGGTTGAAATGCCACGTATATTTCGAGCTACGATAAGTAGGTTGGGTTGCTCGCCCAATTGTTTATTGACAATCGGAAGGGGTGGGCAGATTGATCTTGGCTGTGAAGCCAAGACTAGATAAATGACAGGAACTTACGCGAGATGTAGGTGACAGAATCCGGTTTATAACCTCACAGTCTTTTTTGTTCTGCTATAGAGCACACTCCGGAAAGTGCCATCTTCACATATGTAAAGAGCGCCAAAATAGCCATTTTTAATATGGCGATTTTTAGGAGTACATGCATTAATTTGTAGGCAGATCAGCACCATCACTCAACGTACCAAAGTCGAAGAGCAAAGAAAACCGTAGGGTTTTATCCAGAGGGTTGCTAGACTGTAAGGTCGGAGTGGTACTAATGAGATAAGACATATTGATACCAAATACGTTATACTTCAAGCCCAACCCCAGCGTGATGTATTCGCGAGCACCCTTAAGGATATTCTCATGAAAGTAACCAGCTCGCAAGGCAAACTGCTTATCATACCAGTATTCAGCACCCAACGAATAGGTAAACTCTTTAAGCTCTTCACTAAATCCCTCTGGAGCATCCGACCAAGAATTTAGAATGCCATTGAAGACACCTTTTTCCCGATAATCTGCGATACCATTCATAGGATCTTCGTCTTTAATATTGTGCTGAGGGGTGGGCACCATCAACTTGTTCGCATCGGCGGTGATGGTTAGGCTATTGTAATCGTCGAAGAAAAATTCCCATGCCGAGCCAAAGCCAAAGTTGATGGGCAGAAAATCATTGGTCTCCTGGGTGTAAGATATCTTAGATCCTAGGTTTGAAAGTGCTAAGCCAAAGGTTAAGGTGCTGGTTTCTAAAGGTAGTCCATAATAGAAACCGATATCAGCGGCCCCTGCGATGCCTGGATTGATCTCGATACCACCAACCTCTTGACCTGCAGCTAGGTTGGAATAAATGAATTTACCATTGATGCCGACAGAAAAATTTTCACCAAGCTTTCTGGCAAATCCTACGGCCAGCTCAAATTCATTTGGTCTACCAAAACCAATGGGTTCGCCATTTTCATTGGTAAATTGGATGTCCCCCAGTGAAAAGTAACGTAGACTAAAGCCTAAGGCTTGCAGGTCGTCAATTTTTTTATAACCGGATAAATAAGCCAGGTATACATCTTGCAACCCTAAGGACCTAAGCCAAGGTGAGTAGGTAGCCGATAACGCAAAATCATTTTCCACAAAAGCCAGTTTGGAAGAATTCAGATGCATACTATTTGCGTCAGGTGATATGGCTATGCCCGCATCACCCATTCCGCCTGATCGAGCATCCGGTGTGATGCGTAAGAATGGAACAGCTGTAGGAATGGCGTTGGCACAGGGACCGCCACCGAGAGATTCATAGTTACCACTATTCAATGGGTTCTCAATACACTGAGATAGCCCATTTTGCCAACCCAATAGCATTAAAAGGGTGATGATAAGTAATGGTGTCCGTTGCATCGCGTGTTAAAAATCTGTCAAATAATAAAAATGGTCGCAAATATAACGTAGTCCCTTGATTTTTAGTTTGTCAGAGCAAAATACATAGATGTATGACACGGCAAGCTTCCGAATATCTTTGTTAGCATCAGAGAGAATGAGTCGCGTTTTACCTCAATACGACCAGTTTCTGCAAGTCGCTGGTGTTTTTGAGGACCCGGCCACTGCTGGCATCGGTAACGCGTACCGTCACCCGATAAATATAGATCCCATTGGCCAAACGATCTCCAAAGTCATCCCTTCCATCCCATTTGATGTCCCGGGATAGATTACCCGATGCCTTAATGTTTTTTTCTAGTGTGGTTACCCGCCTTCCAGAAGGCGTTAGAATATCGACCCGAATGTCTAGATCTTGATCTAAAAATGAATGTTCAAATTGAAAGCAAGTACTTTGTGAAAATGGATTGGGGTAGTTGAGCACATGTCTGAGGCCATCCTCAGCTTCGTCAATGACTACAAATTCTGTTAACATTTCCGTCGAATTATTGGCGATATCCCAGGCCTTCACTGTCAATGTATGTTTTCCCAATTCGAGGTCACTCATCGGATATCGCACCGTCCCTCGAGTATAATCGTCTTTTTCCGACTCGTAAAATTCATTAAGTATGATGGTATTTTGAAAATCATTATCCAGTACGGCGGTGAGGTCATGGCCAATGCTATTGCCGATCACATTAATGCCATTGTCATCAGAGAGCTTAAGAAGTAAAGTGGGATTGCGATCAGTAATGCCTCCAAAAACAAAATCCTCCGAATTCATAAAGATGTCAAGCAATGGTCCAGTGTCGTCATTGATGCCATTTTTATCCGTCCCACCCACATAGATGTCACTGAATGCACCCGCACCATCGATGGCAGAACCATCTTCTGCGTAGTAACTGATCTTGCCCTTACCATAGGCATAATTGATGTCTTTCGGGACCACAAAGGAGAATTTGAATTGGCCATTGGTCACACTGGCCAATCCCTTAAAAATGATGCTCTTCTGTAACTGAAAGGCACGCTCCGAACTGCCTTTGTCTTGCCCCAAGGTCTTAAGATTGACCGCCTTATCATAGATGGTGGGGTACAAGTTGCCGTTGAAGCTGGTCACCAAACTTCCATCTGCATTGACCACTTCACCTTCGACCGTCACTTTGCTTAGTGCCTTTAACGTATCAAGATCTACATCGTTGATGTCTACACCATTAATCCTACTAGTGCGAACGAAATGCTGCGGTACCGCCAGGCGCATAGCAGGATCACCCAATAAGGTGAACTTCCGAGCATTGTGACTAGAGGTGTCCTGTGCATTCGAGTTTTTGGCATTGATCAGGAGGTCTCCAATCGGCGGTAATTCACCATCAACCTGGGCGAAGAGGTGGTCAAACACCGATCTGGTTAGTCTTTCGTTTTGTGTAGCGTATACTGCACGCACCGTCGTGAAAAGTGCAACAGACCCTCCAGTTGGGTTCGTTAAAGTATATTCACCAGCTGTGATCTCAACGGGATTGTCATACCCGGCGAATGAACAGGTCGCTGTGATCATTAAGGGTAGGCGATCAATATTATTCCACTGATCCACATCTTCTTTTAGGAGCACTCTTTCCTGCGCCCACCCCTTCGATCCACCATGCCCCAGGTAATTGACCACTAGCTGACCCTTAAACATACTCTGATTGAGCTCTCGCTTTGCATTAAAGTTGAACACTCCACCAGGTGTGTTTTCCTGCTCAAAAGCGTCGAAATAAACTTTGTTGATATTGAACATTGGATATTGAAATCGTATGTTCTCAGCAATGGGATCGGCGGCATTCACATGGCGATTGCCGTCTTCATCATCAGCGGCAAATAAGATGTTGGTACGCCAATCTCCGAGTGTTTTTTCTCCCTTCTCATACCTGACGATCTTATCTACGATCACATTCGCTTCCTCCAAAGTCCTTACGGGGAATCTTCCGACAGCAATATCCAGTGCCCCCCTTATATTATCTCCTTCCAGATCGTCCAACAATGCGTAATAGTCGTCACTGGGATAAGACAATATGGGGTCGAAGGATTCCTCAGTTTCGAATACAGGAATGAAAGATTCATCATTAAAATCTGTATAGATGTGCCGATAGTCAAATGAGCCATCACCAACGAGGACGAGATATCCGAAATCGGTAGATCTCTTGTACAACATGCGGGCAAAATCTCTAATGGCAGATGGATCGACCTTCCCGGACGAAAACTCATTGAAGACCTGATCAATGGATGCCAATTCCACCCGCAAACGTGAAAAATTTCTACGGTGTTCAGCTAGGCGCATTGCCGCAGCTTCAAAATCTGGATGATAAATGACCAAGTATTCAGCATCTATGATCGCATGCAAATTCTGATTTGGAATTTTTCCAACCGGTTCTCCACTGAATCCATGCTCATCTCGAAATATTACGTACCGGGTGTTGGCACCAGCTGCCGTTGAAAAGCTGATCCCGCCATCACCCGTTGTCACGGCTTCCACTGCAGCTGGTTGGAGGGGATTTGAAACATCCCATATCGTGCTTCCCACAGCATTGGCAACGGTATATTTTGCACTGCTAAAATCATATGTCTTCGGATCTGAAAAGGAAAACTGATCGTTGTCATACACCAATCTGCGACGGATGTTGAAAGCGATAAAATCTAGCCAACCCTCATTGCTATTTCCGAGTTGTGGGTATTTGACGGTAATGCTGGGTCGTTCCGCATTGAACTGGATCTCTTCACTGATGATGCCTACCCTTGCATAGGGTTTTTCAATATCGGTCACCTGAGCCCGAGCAATATTTGTGGATAAGACTTGGTCGTTGATGGTTAAAGAGACACTGGAGGTTCTATCGGATCGTGCTGCAAATTCCATGCGCACATGGGTCGGTTCTCCTGAGACCATGTTGGTGAGGTCAAATCGATCGTCGTAAGATTTTTCACGTTCGCCCCTAAATCTATCGCCCAACCACCTCCGGCCCGACCCTTGTAGATTAGCATCCGCTTTGTGCAAGATGTTGTAGGATTCGTCCTCAAGAACCTGGTAATCAGTATAGCTGTCTGAATCATAGTCTACCTCGGTTGGCGGGCTGCTAGTCGCCATCCGACGGCCATTTGAATCATTAATCTTTATGAAATAGTAGTTTCTGGCATCATATGGGTTTTTCAAATGACTAAACCTATTTCTAGTAGTAGAATAGGACACCTTGTCCATATCCTCTCCATAGAAGAGGATGTAGTCATCAACATCAAATCTGCCATCTTCTTCTCCAACTATTCGAATCGGAATTTCGACCAGATCATCAATTCTTTCCGTTAGATTGGGTTCCGGTAGGGGGCCTCCTCCCTGGCCATAAATAGATAGCTGCTGCGGGTTGAAAGTCGTTGGGTTTAGACCCAATTGTTCTATGAATACATAGTCCAGTTTATACACACCATTTCGATCCGTGGCAAACTTGTAGATTTCTCCATCTGCCAGTACAGAGGTTGTGACTTGACCATATCCGGTAAACAAAATTCCGAATGTGCCGGCCAGAAAGGCAAGAATAATTTTGGTGCTCATGTCTTTACTATCGTCTCTCTTATAACCCAATTGTAACGAATCAGTTTTGATCAACATACTTCTGTGATCGCTGTCCTGCCATTCGCCTTACCATGCCGTGACAAAATTAAAGTATACAATGTTTCAACGACCTCAGTGTCTGCCTATTGCCAACAGTGAAACACAAGTATTGCCTTAATTGTGCGCGATACATAAATACCAACGTCTATGGCAGACTTTTGTCTCAATCAATTATCGTTATTGTCGTGCTGCTTGCACATCTATGTTGTCAATCAATAGTTCAGCCTTTTGTGGATTCCAGACATAGATTCCTACCCTGCTTTCTGCAGGTACTTGTCGATCAACCGTTACCTGCCATTGTCTAGAACTCCAATGCGGTTCGGTCTGATAGGCCAGCTGCCAACTTTGCCAGAAGATGCTAGTGTCTCCATGCATAATACTACAAATGAGTGATGCATTTGAAGTTTCGCTGGTACGAACATCTATGTCAATATTGATGTACGCAATGTGCGAGTTAGTGTCCACTATTTCTTCAAAGGTACTACTGTACTCACCACCGGTTAAGTCTTGATATCGATTTCCATTTGTCTCTGACTTGATTTGAAATGAGCTGTTTATCCAGCCACGAGCAGGTCCTTCAAATCGGTTTGATGTGCTGAAGAGCAGATTGTGTGTCATGGGAGAATTGCAGTGTATTTGTTTCCATCCCCCTGGTAATAATGTATCATGGGTAGTGAAATGTGATTTGAGGAAAGCGGGGAAAACACCATATTGCCCAGCACACATTGGTCGGTAAAGGTAGGTGAAAGGTGGTGTCAGGTTAGCCACAGATTGCTTAAAATTTGGTAAATCCGCCTTATCAAGAAAGCGTGCGAATGTGCGGAGCTCCGATGCGGATGGTTCTGCCGTTTTATCAACGCTATTCAACAGGGTAGGTTGATTCACCAATGGCGGAGACACCATGGTTTGCACGGGCTCGTAGAAGATAAAGGATATGGGTATTGTCCCGACCATGACTAGCGGTTGCCAAACCTGACACTGCCGTAAACATCGTATAGTAATCGCCAATAGAAGTAGACCTAAGATGCTTGCGGAGATGATTAATCCATTGATTAAGTACCCTGGTTTGAACACGATGTCAAGAACGTGCTCCCCCTGGGGAATTAAAAAACCAACCAGACCGATATCTACCAGCACGGGTTGGATCAGATTATTATCAATAAATCCTTTCCACCCGTGCACCATATTTTGATTATATACCAACAGTCTAGGTGCGGCGGCATTGGTTGCAACACGGATGTGATTTGGTCCAAAATCGTTGATTTTTATTTCCTTATCGGTCAGGTGCAAGTCGGGTTCAGCAGTGAAATAGTTGATGCCCGGTGGCTTATGGTTGTAGGGTGAAATGTAGATGGCGGGTAAACCTAGGTTTTTATTGAAAAACTCACTCTGCTCCATTTCGATATATTTCTTGTACTGAAAGGGCGTATATCCATTCCAGCCAATCCGTTTATACAGAGTGTTGGTATTGCGGTACAAAAAGCTAGAGGCTAGGCCCTGGTCAGCATTGCTTCCGATAAAGTCGTCCCAATGGGGTTGTGGATAGCCTTGTGGAAGCTGTGCCATACAAGAAGCTATAGTTGCAACCTTATCTTCGGAAAAGATGGATACGCGGCCATTCAATTGCACAGCTACCATCATATCCACTGCGCCAAAAAATAGCAGTGCGAAGATTAAGTTTTTCTTAAATGCCTGGGATTTTAGGAGAATGTACAGCAAGGAAAAAAGGCAGGTATGAATTAGAAGTTGAGCTGCGAAAGCATGATCTAGGTTATGGATTTCACCTTTAAACACTTGGACAATGCCCGGCATGTCTTGCAGTGCGTATACTATAGACGAGGCAAAGAAACAAATGGCTCCGATCAAGGCGATTTTTGGAAGATGTCTAGCAATTTCTTCCTTTCGGTTGGTGAGCATCTTCGCCGCCAAAAGGAGAAGTATGAGCACTACAAAATATCGAAAAAGACTAGGTAATCGAAATAAGTTAAAGAGTGGAAGCGCATTAAACCAGGAGCGGATAGGAAGCTCATGCCCCAATGCCAGCAGCAGGAATAAAGACAATAGGAGCCAGGCTCTGCTGACAAACGCTTGACGTAGTGAGCGCAAGCTAAAGCTAGCGAGTATGATGCCAACTAGACCAATATACATGTTGATCAGAGATTGGTCTCCCTGCCAAAAACCGGTGGTATCCTTCACTGATGGGTATGGGAATAGCAGACTGAGTAGATGTCTGAGGCGTAGTGAACCTTTGAGACTGGCTTCACCGGATAGTCCAATACCACGATAAATGTCGTTCTTGAGCATGATCAGGCAGACCAGGATGACAGCACAAGCCGACACAGTGAGTAGCAGCAACCGAGCATATTGAGCCAGAAATGGTCTGATGTTGGTCCTTTCTCTGAGTTGTTTAACCAAATCATAGATGAACGCCCCTACGATGATATAGGCGGATACGATGCAATAGGCAGTATATCCACCACTTGCCAACATAAAGCAGGCCATCGCGAAATAAGCTCCAAAGCGCCAATTCCAGTTACGACGAAATTGTAAATAAGTATGAAATACATGCGGCATCCAAGCTCCAGCAATGATCCAACCCATGTGCTGAGCATTGCCTACAAAGAATCCCGATAAGGGAAAAATCATTGCTCCCCATAGTGCACTGGTGCGGTCTATCCCTAAGGTCCGTGCCAGTCTGTAGAATCCCATCGCTGCTATCAGCAAATGCAGTACATATTCTATACTGAGGCTATAGAGTCCATAACCTTTACATAGGCCTAATAAGATGCCTATTGGGTACCATGTTTCAGGAATGGTTCCTTGGGCAAAGCCCTGATGTTGGAATGGATTCCATAGCGGTAGAAATCCATGACGTAGTGAATCCGCTACGAAATATCTCCAAGGCAAGGTGATGTCAATGGCATCCCATTTGAGGGTATACTGATTGGTGATTAATTGCCACATGGATAGGATGATGACAAAACACACAAATAGAGGTATTTTGGCAGTTTGCCAATTTTCGAAAACTGTATACCTCCGTAGGGTGTTCAAAAGACAGGTTTGTAGATTGCCGCTAAATTTAACGAAGTTAACTAACCACGTTGTCATGGAATAAATCGTGCTGCTATCGATTGCAGGGGTTTGGAAAGATGGCATGGATTTTTTAGACCATGGTAGTGGCCCTGTACTAGACTAAGGGACGATACAATTGTTTGATGCTATAGTGATGACTAAAGGATGTGCTCAAAGAATACTGGCATTGGCATCTGCCATGGTGCTCAGTTTGCAGGGCAGTTTGTACGCTCAAGATCCGGTATTTAGTCAATTCTATGCAGCACCACTTAATCTAAATCCTGCCTTCACGGGCAATACCGAAGGAGGCCAAGTTGCACTCAATTACCGGAATCAATGGCCGGGTATCAGTCAAGCTTATGTGACTTATGCGGCATCTTATGACCAGTTCTTTCCTTGGATAAATAGTGGTTTCGGTCTGGCTGTTTTGGCTGATAATGCTGGAAATGGACTTTATAAGACAATAAATGCCCAACTTTCTTACGCTTATAAAGCCAGATTCAATGGAGATCTACAGATGCGAATGGGCATCCAAGCGGGTCTTATCAATTCACGAATCGATTGGTCCCAATTGGTTTTCCTCGATCAGTTGGATCCAGAATTTGGATTGTCAAGCCCAGGGGGGATTCCTTTTCCAAGTGATGAAGTACCTCCTGCGGTAGGCAGTAGCGTCTCCGTTTTAGACGTCTCAGCTGGATTGTTGCTCTATAATAGGAACTATTATGTGGGCATTTCACTCAAACATCTCAATGAACCCAAATTTTCTTTTCTTGAAGTGAACCAAAATCAAAATGCTGGTCTGCCCATTCAATTTGCCATCCATGGAGGGGCAGAGATAGACTTGAGAAAGCTTGGAGGTCTGAGAAATAGCTTTCTGGCTCCGAATATTCAATATATCCGCCAGGGGGCATTCAGTCAGCTGAATATTGGCACGATTTTTAGATACTATAAGGTCGGAACCGGAGTTTGGTTTCGACAGACCAACACCAATCCCGATGCAGTGATATTTTTGGTTGAGGGTAGATACGATCAATTTCGAATCGGCTACTCTTACGACTTGACCCTTTCTTCATTGAATGGAACAGGCGGGGCCCATGAGATAAGCGTCATCATGAATTTCGATTCCGGAAGAAAAGAGTCTAAGTACAACGATTGTTTCAACTTATTCAGATAATAGAATGCGTTGATCGGTCGTTTAGCAATTTGAAATAGAACTATTTAATATAAATTCGAGCTCAATTTTCAAACAGGACACGATGGGAAAGTACACAAAGCTTATTTTTTTGATTGCCGCTATAGGATTGGTGGGTATCAGTTGTAAAAAATCTGAGCGTTCCGCCACAACAGGCTGGAAATACAACGATCAGAAATGGGGTGGTTTTCAAAAAGTAGATTACAAAGGCCAAATTACAGCTCCCAACCTGGTGTTGGTGGAAGGCGGTACGTTTACTATGGGCCTAACACAAGAAGACGTAACTTATGAGTGGAACAACATCCCCAGGCGGATCACCGTCCCATCATTTTATATAGATGAAACGGAGATAGCCAATATAGATTACAGACATTTCGTGTTCTGGACGCGGAATACTTTTGGGGAAAGTTACCCCGACCGATACCATGAAGTAGTCCCAGATACATTAGTTTGGCGAGAGGAACTAGCCTACAATGAACCGCTGGTGGAAACATATTTCAGACATCCTTCATTTGATGATTATCCAGTGGTGGGCGTAAGCTGGAAGCAAGCCACTGAATATTGCAAATGGCGTACTGACCGTGTCAATGAGATGTTGATGATTGAAAAGGGCATCCTTAACCCGAACCCAGAACAAAAAGATGCCGACAACTTTAATACTAAGTCCTACCTGGCGGGCCAATATGAAGGAAACGTCAAGAAGAATCTTAAGGACGAGATGACTGGTGGTGAGCGAAAAGTCCAGGTGGAAGATGGGATATTTGTTCCCGATTATCGTCTACCAACTGAAGCAGAATGGGAATATGCAGCACTTGGCCTAATTGGCAAGCGTGTTGCTAAACAAGATGAATTGATTTCTGAAAGGAGAATCTATCCTTGGGATAACAATACGGCAAGATATAAACGACGTGATCGGCATCAGGGTAAGATGCTAGCCAACTTCAAGCGAGGTAAGGGCGATTACATGGGACTTGCGGGTAATTTGAATGATAATTCACCATATCCTGCTCCCGTACGGTCATACTGGCCCAACGACTATGGCCTCTATAATATGGCAGGTAATGTGAATGAGTGGGTGGCCGATGTCTACAGACCTCTGACAAGTACAACATTAAGAGATGAAGATCAACACGATATAAATCCCTTCCGTGGAAATGAATTTTATGAAGTCGTAAAAGATGAACAGGGTGCAACAGCTGAAAAAGATAGCCTGGGCCGAATTCCGATGAAATTAATTGATTCAACGGATGCTGCTGAGCGCGAAAACTACCATCGTCCCGAATTGCTGGACTATCGTGATGGCGATGAGGACAGTCATGCCGTATATGATTATGGAAACACTACCTTGATCAACAAGCAGTCTCGTGTAATCAAAGGCGGTTCCTGGGCTGATAGACTCTTCTGGTTGGCACCAAGCGCCAGGAGGTTTAAGGATGAAGAGAAGTCTGATAAAACCATTGGTTTTAGATGTGCCATGGATCGGTTGGGTTCTCCAGTAGGCAATGAAAGTAAGGGAGGAAATTATTTCAAATCTGCCAATAAAAATAAGAAAAGCAGTAAGAAGAGAAAGTATAAGTAGATTTCTGAAGGCACAATAAGAATTGACAATGGTCTCAGCAGTCTTCTGCTGGGACCATTTCTTTGGGGAGTAGGTAAGCTGCTGTAGGCTTCTTGTGCGAGAGACAGCCATAGATTCGTTTCACGCTATGATCTTTCAGTTGAGAATAGATATTTTTGCGTAGTTGAATCTGATTGAAGTTACTTTGTCATCAAGATGATACGTATACCGGAGATTTATCAGCGTTTCCAGGAGAGTGCAGGTGTATTTACTGATACGCGCAAGGTGCTGCGCAATGGTATGTTTATAGCCATACGAGGCCAGCGTTTTGATGGAAACCACTATGCAATTCAATCTATCCAGGATGGTGCACTTTGTAGTTTAGTCGATGATCAACAACTGGCTGATGAGCCGGGATGCATTTATGTGCCAAATACGATAACGGCACTGCAAAGGCTTGCCAGATACCACAGAGATCGATTTGATATCCCGGTGCTAGCTCTGACGGGTTCGAATGGAAAGACAACGACCAAAGAACTCATAACCAGTGTGCTTTCGCAAAAGTTCCGGGTACATGCCACCCAGGGAAATCTAAACAACCATCTAGGTGTTCCGCTGACTTTACTTGGTCTGAACAGTGATGCTGATCTCGCAGTAGTAGAAATGGGGGCCAATCAAGTGGGTGAAATCAACTGGTTGTGTCATATTGCTGCTCCCACCATTGGCTTAATAACCAACATAGGATCCGCGCACATTGAAGGATTTGGCTCTCAGGAAAGAATAGGAATTGGCAAATCAGAACTATATCGATATCTAGATGCAAAGGGAGGTGAGATCCTCGTAAATCAAGATGAGGCGTCCCTCTTACCATGGGTGCATCCTGAATTACGAAAAGTAAGCAAATATGGAGAAGCGCATCTCCTAGGGAAGCTATTACATGTTAGGTTTGGTGTGCATGCTGATCAACTCAACATAGAAATGGAGGGCGTAGATGGAAAGGCGTTGAAGGTGCAGACACAACTATATGGAGATTATAACCGGTACAATGTGGTAACAGCGCTAGCTATAGGTGGCCTTTTCGGTGTTTCACTTGACCAAATAGCTAAGGGCGTTGCGTCGTATACGCCGAAAAACAATCGTTCGCAGCTGTTACAAGTAGGACGCCATACGATCTATCTGGACGCTTATAATGCCAACCCTACCAGTATGAGATTGGCAGTAGATTTCTTCAAGGGTCTTTCAGCAAAATACAAAGTCATTATCCTGGGTGATATGTTGGAGTTGGGAAAGTGGTCTGATTCAGCGCACACCAAACTAATCCAGACTTGTGTCTCGGAAAGTTCTTTTAGGCGAATCATCCTCTTAGGCCCTATTTTTCTCGCATCCCTTCGTCAACTTGACCTAGTCGATGCCCGAGTTGCCGCAATGGCAGATTCACAAGAACTGATCGATTCTGGCGAGTTGGTTGATCTGCCAGCTGCTCATATTTTATTGAAGGGATCACGCAAGATGAGACTTGAAAGTTTGGCAACTGCCTTTGAAAAGTATAAATAGATCATATGTCAACTCTTATCCTAATACCCTCGGAGCACACCATTAAGTGGCCTGATGCTATAGATTTTTAGCTTCCTGGGATTCTACTGGTGGCGACTGCTCATACAAATCAATTATGGATTGCAGCCTGTCAGATAACATTTGCTCATTTGCGGCAAGCGCATACTCCTGATAGTCGCAAGCGATTATAGGCATCAACTGTGTGAGCTTTCTCTCTTTATAGGGGGATGCAAGCCACCATTTCTGGTTTGACTCATCTTTATAGAAAGTTAGGCTCATATCTGCGACCTGCTGGTCTAAGACATAAGCATTTAGCCGATTCATATCTGGTGGATAAGTACCATTTCGATTTTCCAGACCATGTAAGTAGTACCATACTAACGAAGCCAAGATATCTGTACCCAATGGTACAGAATCCATAGTATCTTCAGAAAATCCATAAATACAATATACCTTATTCCTTTCTGCCCTACCCGCATAGTATGCTATCTGAGACATTTCTTCGGTAGTTAGCCCTATTGCCGATGGCACTTGCTGTATGGGTGCATCAGCATATTTCATAGCATTGAGGTCGATGCCACAGAGGTCGGCATTTCTTAGATCTGGTTCCATCTGACCAAACTCTCGGCGCAGGGCACCCAGTCTGTACGTATTGAGTCCCAGATCCTGGTGCTGATCCAGAAATTGTTCATTTACTCTATGTGCTTGAGTGCCCACAAGCGAAAGTCTATGTAGCCACGGTTGTCTTAGCTCCATAAACACATCTGCTACGCCTTTACCGGCATATGGTTGGGCTAAAACTACACTGAAGTACTTTTCTGCAAATTGAAAGGCATCATAGCAAGCCTTGATGGTCGGTTGTTTTGAGCTAAGGACGATCGTATTGGTATCCTCCTTGATGGCGTCATTAAGCATGGGTATCAAGGAAGAAAGGTGATCCGATGTTTTTCCTACACGGGTGAGATGTACTTGACGAAATGGAAATTGATAGGAACCAAAGCGTCCAAAGAAACGGTCAATCAGGATTTCTGAGTCTGCGATGATTTGCACACGATTTCCTGGATTTGTGCTCGCTTTTTCAGCATCAAAGTATGCTTCGAAAAAGTGGCTTTTTTTGTTGGATTTCACCACTTCAAACTTGACATCGACAAAATGCTGTTTCATAATTTTTTATGTGTAAATCTTTGAGAAAGACGAAAGTATAAAAGAAGATAGGGTGTGCCCAATAAAAGAAGCAGATTATTTGCGTGCTCATAAAAAAACGATATTTTTGCTATAAGGGAGAGCTTTGACCATTCCTTAACCGTTTTAAATATATTCCCTATGACAAAAAAGGTGGCTCTATTTACCGTAATATTTTTCGGTATCGTTTTTGGGCATGCTCAGGAATCCTCTCCCGATATTACTGACGAAATGACCATCGATGCCGATCAAAATAGTAAGTGGCGGCAAGGTCAATATCCTTATGCCGCAAAGCCGAAGAGCATGTGGGAATTGGGAGTGCACGCCGGATATTCCTTTATTTCGGGAGATGTGGAAGCACCGGTTTGGGCTGGTGCTGGTCTGGGGCTACATCTACGCAAGGCAATTAACTATACACTTTCGGTTAGATTTAATGGCTGGTTTACTCGATCAAAGGGTTTCGATGCAAGGTCACTTAATCCAGCTACACTTAGGTCAGAAAGATTGTATCGCTTTCGAGAAAACAATGCGATAGAAGGTTACGTAAACAATCGTGCTCCGGTTCACAGAAATTACCAGACATCCATCCTAGGAGGTAGCGCAGAAGCTGTACTGAATATTGGTAATATGCTTTTTCATGCCGAACGTACCGATTGGAATGTGTATGCAGTGGCAGGCATTGGCCTCAATATTCCGACCACCAAAGTAGACCTGCTCAATGGATCTGTCCTTTACAATTTTGAGTCTGTAGCTCAGGGCCTCGACCTGACAACCAGAGATGGTAGAAAAGAATCAAGAAAGAGATTGAAGGATCTATTGGATGGTGACTACGAAACAGATGGCGGTGTCGCTAACGACGTGATCGCACTCGGCGATAAGAAGTCTGTGCTACCCCATCTAAATTTTGGTTTGGGTGTTTCTCGACGCATTAATGAACGTATCAATATAGGATTAGAATATCAGGTCCTCGTTTCGGACAGTGATCTATATGATGGTTTTGAGTTTAGGACCCCTCAGGATGAAAGTACTAACCTCGATATCCCGCATTATTTCAGCATTAGAGTAGGCATTAACCTCGGTGATTTCAGTAAGCGCACCGAACCTTTATATTGGCTAAATCCATTAAGTGGACCATTGGGAGACCTTGCTGAAGTAAAAGCTAGACCAATATTAGACCTTACAGATACGGACGGCGATGGAATCATCGATATGTTGGATCAGGAAGTGGCCAGTCCAGATGGTGCCCCAGTAGATACCCGTGGTATTGTATTGGATAGCGATGCAGATGGAGTAGCAGACTATGAGGATGCCGAACCATATTCTGTGGCTGGTTATGAAGTTGATTCCAGAGGGGTGGCACAAGTTCCTGACCCTGGATATCTGAATGAAGATGATGTGAATGAGATTGTCAATCAAAAGATCAGCAATATCCGCACAGATTGGTTCTTACCAATGGTGCATTTTGACCTCGACAAGTATTATGTCAAACCAGAATTTTATGGTCAACTGCATCAGATTGCCACAGTATTAAAACAACACCCAAATATTAATTTGGTCGCGCGGGGTTATGCCGATGCAAGAAATCCCGACGAATACAATGATGTATTGTCCTACAAGCGGGCAGATGCAGCGGTCAGTTTCTTGATGGATCGCTATGACCTTCCGCGTCAGCGTTTCCTTATCCAATACGCAGGTGAAGATAATCCATTGATTCCTGACCTTCCAGAATCTCATGCCATTGATAAGCGATTAGAAATGCAGCAATATCTAAATAGGAGGGTAGAGTTTCAAATTGCAAATCCAGATGATAGAGAGATGGACCTTCCTGAAGGTATAGATCCCGAAAAAATAGGTTCTGGTACTCCGGGATCTTCTCGACCTGGAACGAAGTATAGTGGCAATCGTAACTCTGGATACTAGATTTCAGAAGCCCAGTACGAGTATTCCGAACTAAACTTGACGATTAATTAGCCATATCTTTGGTACATGGGAGGGTGGCAGTGAACCAAGTACATTCCATCTAAGGATGCAGTGGAAATGACTTCTGAGCAATTCATCCCGGAGCCATATTCCAATTATTTTACTAGAGGCAGTGCGATTCGCTTATAGCAGCATACGAACAGGATGCTCTAGCATATCCTTCAGGGTAAGTAGAAATTGCGCTGCTGTTGCTCCATCCACAACCCGGTGATCAGACGACAAAGTGACTTTCATCCGATGTCCAATTTCAATCTGCCCGTTTTTCACTACTGGTTTCTCGATGATGCCGCCAACAGCTAAGATCGCTGCATCGGGAGGATTGATAATCGCTGTAAATTCTTCAACGCTGAACATTCCGAGATTGGAAATCGTAAAGGTGTTGCCTTGCATTTCGTCCGGTTGTAGTTTCTTATCGCGTGCTTTATCTGCCAATGCCTTTACTTCCGCATTGATGACTGAGAGCGGTTTCTGGTCAGCATGCCTAATCACTGGAACCAGTAGCCCGTCTTCTACCGCCACTGCTACCCCAATGTGCACTTCACCATGATAGCTTATCTTATCACCTAACCAAGAAGCATTCACAGCAGGGTGTTGTTTTAGAGCAGACCCGACAGCTTTCACAATCATATCATTGAAAGAGATCTTTGGTGGCGCACTGACGTTAAGCGCTTTCCTTGATTCGATGGCAGCGGTCATGTCTATTTCCATCGTAACATAAAAGTGCGGTGCAGAGAATTTACTCTCGCCCAATCTTCGGGCGATAGCTTTTCTCATTTGACTCACAGGCACCTCTTTTCCTTCAAGAGTTTGATAGGTGCGTGACACATCAGTGTTATAGGTCTGACCGGCTGACGGATCATCTTTATAGGATAGGATGTCTTGTTTTACAATTCTGCCCTGCGCTCCGCTTCCCCGTACTTTGCTGATATCAATACCCTGTTCTTTAGCCATTTTTCGTGCCAGCGGAGATGCTTTGACACGACCATCCTCATCATCTGCAGTAATTGCTGAATCTGACCCAGGCACTTCATCGTCACCTGAAGGTATAGTCTCCGTAGGGGCACTTTCTGCCGCTGAAACTTCTTCAGTTCCGTTATTTGCTGCAGCAGAGTCAGAAGCCAATGCCGCATTCAATTCTTCTTGATATGCTTCATCTTTTTCTCCAATTACAGCTAGAACCCCATTTACCGGTACAGGACCTTCTTTCACGCCAATGTGGAGCAGATAGCCTTCATGATAGCTTTCGAGTTCCATAGTGGCTTTATCTGTTTCTACCTCAGCTAGGATATCTCCAGGTTCTACCTCATCACCAACCTTTTTTAACCACCCCACAATCACACCTTCTTCCATGGTGTCACTTAATCTGGGCATTCTGATCACTTCAGCCATTGACTTTAAATTTAGCATGCTAAATTAATAAAGAATCAGCGATTGTACCCGTGCTGGTTCCTTGCTCAGGCCAAAATATCTTGAGATGAGACTTTGTCCAATCGATGGGCTAATTGTAAGATGGCGATCAGGACGTGCAAATGCATATGACACGATCTCTGGATGGTCGGTTGATTTCGTACTTTTGGCCATATGAAAGTCCAATCCAAAAAATTAGAGGGCGTGGTAAATGCTTTTGCGACCTTACCAGGTATTGGAAAGAAGAGTGCCCTGAGGATAGCCATTCATTTACTTGCTGATAACACGGACAAGAAAAGCATTTTTAAGGAGGCTGTTGAGGCTTTGGAAGGTGTAAGAAATTGTAGTTGTTGTTATAATTTGTCGGACGAGGAAATCTGCGCCATCTGCAAGGATCCGCGCCGAAATGCTTCCGTGGTCTGCGTCGTTGAGCACATACAAGATATTATGGCTATTGAGGAGACCGGACAATTTAATGGTCTGTATCACGTACTGGGAGGCGTCATATCTCCAATCGAGGGCATTGGACCTGATGATCTCCATATAGAAAGCCTACTGTCTAGGGTAAAAAGAGGCAATGTACGTGAGATTATCATGGCCGTTAGCCCTACCATCGATGGCGAGACCACGATCTACTATCTTTCTCAGAAGTTGGGAGAGTTGGATGTCTCGGTTTCGCAAATCGCTCGAGGAGTAGCATTTGGAGGTGAACTTCAATACACCGATGAAATCACGCTAGGCAGATCTATTTTAGCTCGTATCCCATATGCAATAAATGGGAAATCCTAATGATTTGTCAAAGTATAAGATGAGGTGAAGCTCTCAATTATCATAGTCAACTACAATGTAAAGTATTTTCTCTTACAGCTCCTTGGATCCATATTTCAAAGTAGGACTTCGTTTCCATATGAAGTCATCATCGTGGACAATGCCTCCTCCGATGGATCAGCCCAACTTATTGCCCAACGCTATCCCGATTTGGTTTATATCGAAAATTCTGTCAATGTTGGTTTTTCAAAAGCGAATAATCAAGGCATCGACATCGCTAAAGGTTCCTATATTCTATTGCTGAATCCAGACACCATTGTCCAGGAAGATACTTTGGAGGAATGTGTCTCTTTTATGGATGCTCATCTGGAAGCTGGTGCCTTAGGATGTCGAATGATAGATGGGAGTGGTCATTTTCTTCCAGAATCCAAACGCGGATTCCCCAGTCCCAAAGTAGCTTTTTTCAAAGCTTTTGGACTGTCTTCATTGTTTCCTCGATCCAAGTTTTTTAATACCTACTATCTAGGTCATCTGCCTGAACATGATACCAATGAGATTGATGTACTTACGGGAGCTTTTATGATGATAAGGAGATCGGTCATCAATGATATTGGTAATCTGGATGAACGCTTCTTTATGTATGGTGAGGATATTGATCTTTCTTATCGAATAGTTCAAGGGGGGTACAAGATCTATTATCACCCAGCGACAACGATCATACATTTTAAGGGTGAAAGCACAAAGAAAGATACACTACAATACATCCGAACTTTTTATGGAGCTATGAAAGGTTTTGCCCGTAAGCATTACTCCGGCCAGAAGGCATCTATACTGGGCTTGACGCTTAACATCGCTATTTATTTTCGCGCTGGCCTTGCAGCAATCAGGACGGTCCTTGGACGTTTTGGGCTGCCAGTTATAGAATTTGTGTGTATTTCTATATCCCTCTGGATTTTCACCCAGCTTTGGGCGTTGATTTATTATCATGACATCAATTATTATCAAAGCGCATTGCTGACTGTGAATATCTCGATCTTTTCAGCGATCTACATCCTTTGCATTTACTTAATGGGGGCATATGATCGACTCTATTCTTGGTTAAGGCTATTGCGTGGCATAATTGCAGGTTGGATACTTACTGCAGCTTTCTATGGCTTGTTGAGTGCTACTATGCGGCCATCCAGAGTTCTGGTCATTGCCGCGGGTTTCCTTGCCTTAGCGACCGTGATGATGGTTCGAGTGCTGGTCTTTCGCTTGCGCAAAGGGAATTGGAAGATTTTTGCAGAACCACAGAATCGTTATATCATCGTGGGTGACCACAATGAGGGATCTAAAGTCACAGAGCTGGTGCAACTCAATCATCCTCGGTATCAATTTCAAGGATATGTGTCAAGCATTCAGGGATCGCTGGGTAGTCAAATTATCGGCCACATCTCGCAGTTAGATCAGATCTGTAGATTTTACAACGTCGAAGAAATCATCTTTTTGTCGAAATATGTGGATTCAACCGAAATTATGCGATGGATGACTAGGCTTGGACAGCAGTATCGATACAAAATGGCGCCAGATCGCTCAACAAGCATCATAGGAAGTAGGAGCAAAGATCTACCGGGAGAGCTTTATACGATGGATATTCACTACAATATTGACGATACCTTTCTCAAGAGAAATAAGCGCTTATTGGATATTGCTGTGGTATTCATGCTATTCATTCTGTCACCTTTCGCCATCTGGTGGATCAATAATAGATCCGGTTTCTTTCTCAATGCCATCTCTGTCGTTAGAGGTAGGAATTCTTGGGTATCTTATAGTGGTTCCAATCGTGAATTAAGTTTTCCAAGTTTGAGACCTGGAGTCCTTACCCCATTATCCATTAAGGCAGATGTGACCGTGACGGAATCCATGATGCATGATGCAGATTTTTACTATGCTAGGGACTATACGCCTTGGAAAGATGTAATAATTATATTTTCGAAATTTTCTAAACTTGGAAACAGGTGATTACAAAAAAGATCAAAGCTCTAGCTGAAGACATCCACCAGGAGGTCATAGGTATTCGTAGACATTTGCACCAACATCCCGAGCTTTCATATCATGAAGAAGAGACCGCTGATTATCTAGGAAACCTTCTACGGAATAAAGGGTTTTCCTTTGAGCCAAATATTGGTGGTCATGGCATAGTACTTACCATTGAAGGCAAGCAGAAAGGAAAGGGAGTCGTGGCGTTGCGAGGAGATATCGATGCACTACCTATTCAGGAGGAAAACCAAGTTTCGTATAGGTCTACACGTCCGGGAATCATGCATGCTTGCGGCCACGATGTACATACATCCTCGCTGCTGGGATCAACACTGATCCTCAATAGTCTGCGTGATCACTTTGCAGGAACCGTTAGGATCATTTTTCAGCCAGCTGAAGAACGTTTGCCAGGCGGAGCTTCACTAATGATTAAGGATGGAGTTTTAACGAATCCTACTCCAAGTGCCATCTTTGGCCAACATGTCCATCCCCCGCTTGAGGTGGGAAAGGTAGGTGTGAAAAGCGGTATGTACATGGCTTCAGCCGATGAATTGTTTCTTACAGTTACTGGTAAAGGTGGCCATGCTGCGTTGCCGCACGATGGTATAGACCCAATTGTCCTAACGGCAAACATCATACAATCATTACAGCAAGTTGTCAGTAGACACGGAGATCCTACTACACCAACTGTGGTAACTTTTGGCAAGATCGCCTCCGTTGGTGGTGCAACCAATGTCATTCCTAGTGAAGTAAAGTTAGAAGGTACATTTCGCACTATGGACGAGGTATGGCGCGAGAAGGCCCATGCTTTGATGCAACACATGGTGGGGCAGGTTGCTTTAGCTCATGGAGGTAATGCGGAGCTTAGAATTGATAAGGGATATCCATATTTACTGAACAACGAAGACCTCACTGGTCGATTCAAGCAATATGCGATTAATTACCTCGGAGCAGAACAGGTCGTGGATCTTCCCATCCGTATGACCGCAGAGGATTTTTCCTACTACTCGCATGAAATACCAGCCTGTTTTTATCGCTTGGGTGTACGAAATGAAGCCAGGGGTATAATATCTCCATTACATACACCTACATTCAACGTTGATGAGGATTGCCTGCAGTTGAGTACGGGTCTCATGGCCCATTGTGCTATTTCAGAACTAGAATCGTTGAATGCCTAAAAGTCCAAGCACTGCTTTGCTCAATCCTCACCTTACACCTGCAAAAGGAAGCTTGATCTCTATAGAGGTAGCTGAAGGGTGGGTTTTTTGGTAAAATTCTACCCGCCTGGACCAGGTTATTACGATAAATCGCATATCCTGAGAAGTTTGGCATGGATATAGTAGGTAATAATATGTACCTGCCTTAACCCATTCGTGGCTCATCGGGTTCCACCTGCTGGCCAGCCTTCGTAAGAATACACATTGGTACGATTTTGTTTTAATACAAAATATTGATTATCAGCACAATATGCATTGTTAGTTAATTAATTTTTGTAATTCATTGACTGAATCGTTGCAATTATGAATGCAATTCTGTTATTTTACACATACAAATAATTTATAATTTGTAAATCATTCTAAAACAAACAGTTCTATGGCTAAGATCTTGATAGTTGACGATGAGGCGTCTATCCGCAGAACTTTGCGTGACATCTTGGAGTATGAGAAATACGAAGTAGATGAGACCAAAGACGGTATGGAGGCACTGGTCAAACTAAAGAAAGAAAACTACGATGTGGTGATCATGGATATTAAGATGCCGAAAATGGACGGCATGGAGGCGTTGGAGCGCATTCAACTGATCGCTGCTGATACCCCTGTAATTATGATTAGCGGTCATGCCAACATAGATTCGGCGGTAGAAGCGGTGAAAAAGGGTGCCTTCGATTTCATTTCCAAACCACCGGATTTAAACCGCATGCTCATTACCATTAGGAATGCAATGGACAAATCTTCGTTGGTGACGGAGAAAAAAGTGTTGCAGCGAAGGGTGGCAAAATCCAAGACACAAGAGATGATCGGGGAGTCTGAAGCCATTAGCAAAATTAAAGAGACCATAGAACGTGTAGCACCAACGGAAGCTCGTGTACTTGTCACTGGTAAGAATGGTACCGGAAAAGAACTCGTAGCACGCTGGATTCATGCCAAAAGCCCGAGATGTGAATACCCAATCATCGAGGTAAATTGTGCAGCAATACCGTCAGAACTTATTGAAAGTGAACTTTTCGGACATGAGAAAGGAGCATTTACATCGGCCGTAAAGCAACGTATAGGAAAATTTGAGCAGGCCAATGGTGGTACGCTGTTTCTGGATGAAATTGGTGATATGAGCCTTTCTGCCCAGGCCAAAGTATTAAGGGCACTGCAAGAAAACAGGATTACCCGGGTAGGTGGAGAAAAATCCATATCCGTCAATGTACGCGTAATTGCAGCCACGAATAAGGATCTGCGCAAGGAAATTCGTGCCGGAAAATTTCGGGAAGATCTTTACCATAGGCTTGCTGTAATCATCGTCAATGTACCCACACTAAATGAACGAGCTGAAGATATTCCACTATTGATTGATCATTTCACACATATGATCTGCGAGGAATATGGGAGCCCCAGGAAGAAATTCAGTAAGGAGGCCATGTTGACACTACAAGAGGTAGATTGGAGTGGAAATATCAGAGAATTGCGAAACGTGGTGGAAAGATTGATAATCCTGTCCAAGGACACGGTATCCAAAGTTGATGTACTCAACTATGTGGTACCCAGTAGTAGAAAAGGCCAACTTCCATTCCCAAATATTTTTGAGAAATTTGAGAATGCTGATGAACTCACGGACTTCATCAATGAGGCATATTCCAAGTATAAATCTGAAGCCAAAATTTAGTATTGGCGGTGTAAAAAATTAGAAAGAAGAGAATGGTGTCGATGGTGCCATTCTCTTTTCTTATTATCCGAATATTATAATAATATGGCTGCAAACTCAAAAAAGCACATGAGGGAGTGGACCCAGATGAAGGGCGAAAACTCATGGACTATGTTTAAAGTCTTAGCAGAGTTTGTTGAAGGCTTCGAAAGGTTAAACCGGATTGGTCCTTGTATAAGCATCTTCGGATCTGCAAGAACTAGGCCTAATCAACCCTATTATCAGATGGCAGTTGGCATAGCCAAGCGACTGACTGATGAAGGTTATGGAATCATAACCGGAGGTGGTCCCGGTATCATGGAGGCTGCAAACAAGGGGGCTTCCGAGGCAGGAGGAGTATCTGTAGGCGTCAATATTGATTTACCTGCGGAGCAGGGATACAATCAATTTATTGACCCAGATAAATTGCTCAACCATCGCTATTTCTTTGTACGTAAAGTGATGTTTGTAAAGTATGCTCAGGCCTTTGTAGTACTACCAGGTGGTTTTGGAACCTTGGATGAATTGTTTGAAGTGTTGACACTAATTCAAACTAATAAGATCACTCGGGTACCTATCATCCTATTAGGTTCGAAATTCTGGAGTGGACTGATTTCTTGGATTAAAACAGTGATGCTTGAACAGGAGCATAATATTAGTCCAAAAGACTTAGATTTATTTTATTTAACAGATGATCCAGAAGAAGTGATTCGCTACATCGATGATTTCTATAGCAAAGATCACCGAGGCGAATTAAAACCCAACTACGATATGGAAGATTGTTAATCCGAGGGTTCCTAAATAATCTGGTAATTATGGTCTTAATACCGTCAAACTACCTTTGCACTTTCCTTTTTTACAACCCGGGTGTTCCAAGACGTAATAATAAACACCATTAAGTAGTTCTTCACCATCCTGGTCTGTCCCATCCCAACTAGAAATGGGTGTGCCCTCATTTTTAGTACTAAACTCTAATTTACCCCATCGGTTGAAAACAGTTAGATCAAACGTCCCATCTATATCTAAGGAAGGTGGCGGCACTATATTATTGTTGACATCAATAAGAAAGTTGACATCATCTAACTCGGCAACGAAACAGCTGGGATCAAGGGGGTTACGTAAACAAATACAGACGCTGTCTTCAGGAGGACAAGGTTCGGATCGACTTACTGAGTGAAGAAATCCAAGTCCGATGAATGTAGTGCCTTCAGCAGCTGCTACTACGGGCTCTCCCAGAGCAATATGGATGGTCTGAAATCCATCAGTTTGTACATCTCCACCCGAAGAAATCAGGTAGGGTATCTGTTCCTCTTGCGCTGAGATTTGTCCCAAAATCAATAGCAATATAGCCAACAAATAGAATCGCTTCATTTTATTATTCAGTTTTCTCTTCCAAAGCTTCTACACGCTTCAATAAGTTTGCTATCGTCTCTTGTTGATTTTCAATTATGGTCTGTTGTTCTTGAATGGCCTTAATGGCAAGCACAGAAAAACCAGCATAGTTGAGCCCCATTCGTTCATCAATTCGGCTGACCAATGCAGGAAATTCTTCCTCTACATCTTGGGCGACAAATCCAATATCTTTCCTTTTTTCTGCATCATGTATATAATTGTAAGTTACCGGTCTGAGTGCTTTGATGCCCGTCAATACATTTGACAGGGATGATATATTCTCTTTGACTCGTCTATCTGAGAGTACAGAATATTGCCCTGTACTGCGAGAAAACTCTCCCAGTCGATTGAGGTTGTTACCATTAAAGTAGTACAGCGAGAGGTCCTGATCACCCGAGGCTCCCGTACTCATCCACCATGCTTGATTACTTTCATTATAGATGCCTATGCCGCCGCGATCTTGTTCATTTTGGGGCCCAATAAATCCAAGAATAATATTCGTACCTCCCGAAGGTCCAAATAACTCCATATAGCCAAACTCGCCCTGTGGGTCATTAAAAGAACCATTGGCCTTTATTTCGGCAATTACATCATTGTCACTATCAAATACTTTTAGTTCTCCCTTCGAGCCATTGCTAGACATAGTAACCTGTCGGGTATTGCCATTGCCTACCGACAAATCTCCATCGACGTGCAAAGCGGTTTCGGGATCAGAAGTCCCAATGCCTACGTTGCCCGTATTGTAAAAGATATCCTGGCCATTTTCAGACCAAAGAGAGGTGCCACCACCATCTCCAGTTGGTAAATTAACGGCGTCTTGTCCTGCTCCCGGAGGCACAATGCTAAGTGTCGTTCCATCGAGTTTGAGTTGTTGTAATTCGTTGGTGGGATCGGCATCATCATCAACACCACCATCACCTGTAGGTAAGGTCACCTCATTTCCATCAGATATACTTAAGACACCATTATTAATGGCCAATGTTTGTAATTCATTAGTAGGATCAGCATCTGCATCGGTATTTCCCGTCGGAATGCTGATCTCGTTACCTCCGGAGATCTGCAACATCCCATCAACAAAAGAAAGCACTTGCAATTCGTTAGTCGAGTCGGCATCATCATCTTCAAACTGATCATTGACAACCTGCTCTGCAACTAGGGCATACGGTACTGACAATAGCGGAGTGGTAAGCGCAATATCATTGACAAAAACTTCCAAGAATGCGCTGCCAGTTTGTAGGAGATCTAGCAGGTCAACCCCTGACACCTCAACTTGGAACACTCCGGCAGAAGATGTAGTCACTACCGATTCGTGATCTAAGGCTGTTCCATCCAGTAGTATTTCTAAGGTTACCTCTTCATTAATTAATGGAATGCCATCTGCATCCTGAGCCAAACCCTGTACCATAAAGCTTTGTGGTACCTGGGCAATAGAAATTCCGCAGACAAATAGGAATAGCAGCGATGCAAATACTCTTTGGACCATGTTGTGCTTAAATTCTTTATTAGTAGTCATTTTCTTTTTTTTTATTTTCGATAGGTCATCATTAAGCCATAGCGATTGCCAAGAAGCGAAAATGGACCAAAGTCTGTTTCTGCAAAGAATCCCAAACGCATAAATTTATCCTGACCTTCAAAGAGGCGCTTGATTAGACCCAGCTGAGCAACAAACTGTTTTGCACCTTCGAATGTCTGTGCATTACTTTTCACACCTAAGGCAAACCAACCACCACCGTTCCCCCCTTCCGAAAGATCATTTTTCTCCATACTCAGAAGGAGAGACAAGTCAATACCTGCTGGAGATTGGATGGCATATGCATTACTCTCAAAGTATAGATCCTCATAATTGATATTTTGCCGAATACCCGCCATAAATCCCCATTCTTGATAACTTAGGTCAGTTTCTTCGTCATCTAAACCACCACTAAGTGAAATGCCCGTATTGCGACGTGAAGCACCGATGTACCACGTATTTTCATGCTCATCACCATAACCTCCATTTGTGAGTAATAGACCGACATTAAATCCAAAAGTAGTCTGGTTAATTCCATCAGGGGGTACCGCTGCCGGGTATAGCGCATCAAGAACCTCTGCATAGTCGGCCTTGAAAAAATCTAAGTGTGGCTGAAATCCGATGACCAGTCGAATGGGTTTGTAACCGTTGTTTTCAGATAAGGTGCCGCTATAGGCATACCCAAAACCGATTTGGCTGCGATTGAAGGCAGCAATTCGATCGAATTTCAGTGTTGCCCCTACAAAAGAATTTCCTTCCCCAACTCGAGTGTCGAAAAACCCCATACCCGTCCGAGGGTTTCCCTCAAATCCAGACCAATCCTGAGACCACTCTACACCAGCAGTCAATCCATCCCATCTACCCATCCAGGCTGCGTTTAGATCACTGAAAGCTCCATTGATGAACATCTTTTGATCCGAAGGGTAGAAAACGTTTTGTCCAATCAGCTCCATTGAAGTCAAGGCAAGTATGCAGAAGAATGCATTTCGCTTTGTAAACACAAAGATGGAATAGAGAGTTGACATAAGGTTCCGCTCAGGGTGCTAAGTTAATGGTTCAAAACTAGATAGGATACCTTGTTTGAAAGTCACCCAAAAGGGTGATTTTTGTTATTACCCAGTTAATGGATTCTTTAAACTATGAAAAGTCACTCTAGCCAATTCAATTTGTAAATAGTCGTAACTTTGAATGTACCGTGAAAAGTGCTTTCTTCACCAAGAGAGCCAGTTTTAATTTGGCAGCCCAACTTTAAATAATGAGAAGGAGAACGTTTATACATAATTCTGGCCGGATCGGTCTAGGCTTTCTTGGATTGCAGACTTTTGTCAGTGCCTGTAAGTCGGGAAATCCTGATCCTACTGCCCAACTTTCAGAGGATCCTTCACTTTTACATCCTGGATATGGAAAGCTCCTGGAGGATCCAGTTGGGGTTTTGAAGCTTCCGAAGGGATTCTCTTACAAAATCATTTCCCAGAAGGGGCAACCCATGAGTGATGGATTTTTGGTGCCAGGTGCTGCTGATGGTATGGCTACCTTTGCCGGTCCACAAGGCAAGGTATTGATCATTCGTAACCATGAAGTATCTCCTGGAGATCTTGCTGGTGGACCATTTGGGTCAGATCTATCTCTATTGTCCCAGGTCAGTTCTAATCAACTCTACGACTATGGTAGGGGTACCAAACCTTGCTTGGGAGGTACAACTACTGTCTTATATAATCCTGTCACAGGTGCAGTAGAGCAAGAATATTTGAGCCTTGCTGGCACCATTCGTAATTGTGCTGGGGGGCCTACACCATGGCAGAGCTGGATAACCTGTGAAGAGAATACAAGCAAGGCAGACGAAGAGCTAGAGAAAGATCATGGATATAATTTTGAGGTGCCGGCTCAAGCTAGTCCAAAGCTCTTTGACCCGCAACCCATTAAAGGAATGGGAAGATTTAATCATGAAGCCATCTGTGTTGACCCCCGCACGAGCATCGTCTACCAGACTGAAGATCGTGGTGATGGATTGATTTATCGTTACTTGCCAAATCAGAAAGGGCAAATGCAAGCAGGAGGTAAACTACAGATACTAGCGATAAAAGGAAAGCCAAGTTTCGATACACGAAATTGGGCAGATTTAGAATCAGAGAAAATGGTTGTCAACCGACAATATGCAGTCGAATGGCTAGACATCGATGGTGTGGATGCACCAGATGATGATCTTAGATTGCGTGGATATGAAAAGGGTGCTGCCCGATTTGCACGTGGTGAAGGCATGTGGTTTGGTGAAGGAGAGGCTTATTTTGCCTGTACCAATGGAGGTGATCTAGAGCACGGACAGATATTCCGCTATATTCCTTCTCCTTATGAGGGACAGTCTGGCGAAAGTGATGTGCCTGGGACTGTAGAGATTTTCGTCGAACCCAATAATACGGATTTGGTTGAGAGTGCAGACAACCTGACTATAGCACCCCACGGGGATTTGGTGATCTGTGAAGACAAGAAAACACCCAGAATAGTTGGTATTACGCCTGAAGGTGAAATTTATCACATCGCTCGAAATGTCGGATACAAATCTGAATTTGCGGGAGCTACGTTCTCCCCAGACGGGAAAACCCTTTTCGTCAATATTCAGGGACCAGGGTTGACCCTAGCTATAGAAGGGCCTTGGGATAAACGGGAGCGTCTTCTCGGATAGTATGTATTGATGCCAACCTGATATTGTTTTTCTATGCAGTACTGCCATAATGTACTTAGGTCTTTGAGCATAAAAAAGTCCAAATGGTTGCTGGGGTTCCTAGCCATTTGGATGGGTGGAATAATGGCCGCTCAGGAGCATATCAATTTAAGAGAAAGGCCAAATGTTATCCTCGTCATGTGCGATGACCTAGGTTGGGGTGATGTAGGATTTAATGGTAGTTCCACCATCAAGACCCCGAACTTGGATGAAATGGCAGGTGCTGGCATCATCTTCAGTCGTTTCTACAGTGCTGCTCCCGTGTGCTCCCCCACCAGGGCCAGTTGTTTGACGGGCAGAAATCCATTTCGCATGGGCATTTATTCAGCCAATGTCGGTCATATGCGAAGTGAAGAAATCACTTTGGCGGAAGTGCTAAGCAAGGCCGGTTACTCTACTGGCCACTTCGGGAAATGGCACCTCGGTACATTGACCACGGCTCTAAATGATGCGAATAGAGGCATGCCGGGAGACTCAAGCCATTTGTCTAGACCTACGGATCATGGCTACCACGAATACTTCTGTACTGAATCGAAAGTTCCGACCTGGGATCCCATGTTGAAACCAACCAGTTTTCAAGAAGAGTCCGGATCTTCTCTGCGTTACGGTTGGCCTGCACTCCTAGATGGTGAGAAAAGTGAAAACTACGGAACCTTCTACTGGTCAGGTCCTGATCAGATGGAACTGAATAATCTTAGGGGCGATAATTCAGAGGTCATCATGGATAGAGCCATCCCTTTTATTGAGCGATCTGTCAAAAGGGACCAACCCTTCTTTACCACCATCTGGTTGCATACTCCCCATTTGCCCGTCGTTACTCACAAGGCATATAGAGATTTGTACCCAAAGCATGATCTCTCAGAACAACTATACTATGGATGCATTTCTGCAATGGATGAGCAGATTGGTAGACTGTGGTCAACGTTGCAAAAGTTGAATGTTTCTGAGCACACTATGCTCTGGTTCTGTAGCGATAATGGTCCCGAGCGGCAGACTCCAGGTTCAGCAGGATCACTGAGGGCTCGAAAACGTAGCCTATATGAAGGCGGAGTAAGAGTTCCGGCCTTCTGTCTCTGGCCTGATAACTGGTCATCTGGCACTGCGGATGTACCCGCCGTGACTAGTGATTATCTGCCAACAATCTTAGATATTCTGCAGATTGAATACCCAGAAACTGATCGACCGCTTGATGGCATTACTTTACGAAAGCTGCTAGATGGTAAAACAAAGCAGCGTCGCAGTCCAATTGGATTTCAAAGTACTGGCGGAAAAAGATCCTGGGTAGAAGATCGCTATAAGCTCATTAGTCCCGAGGGAGAAAACTTTGAATTGTACGATCTAATAAGTGACCGTACAGAATCCAATAATATTGCAGCTAAACATCCTGCCAAGGTCGATTCGATGAAGCATGCCCTTTTGAAATGGATCGAGGATTGCACACGAAGTGATCAGGGAGGAGATTACGAAGGCGAAGTTGTTACACCAAACTTGAGGCACTGACTATTCTGAGGGCACTTCCCCATTCGGTTGAATATACGATAGCTGGTCCCTACTGATTTAACCAAGTTCTGGGCCGGCGGATGCAATTATTGCATGGTCAGACATTTTTTGCATCGAACCTTTACACATGCGCACGAATGAACGCTGACGGACAAATCCAACATCTTGGAGAAATTGTTTGACCTGATGTCGATCGGAATGTATATCTATAACCAAGGGCACTCTTTGGGTAGCATTACATGCATGTGCTACCAGGGATCGAGCTACCGCAACATCTTGTGACACTACTGGTCCAATCTGGTCGAAATTTCTGCCCGGCCTACCAAAACAATAGCCAATAACTTCTTCGTGATTCTTTACTACCCAACATCTCTTGGGGTAGATCGTGAATAACCGTTCCAGGATGACAGATCGATCGGCACCAAACCAAGTAAGATCTTTTTCTAGCACAAGGGGCATCATGTCTTTGGAGAGGGCGGTAACTTGTTCACTGGCTATTAGTACTCGCACATTCTTCTGCTCTAGATCGAGGGTTAGTCTTTCATAGGAAGAGAATGGCATAAAATCTAGGGTTTTATAGACTTGGGATCCTTGGGAGGTTGCATCCAAATAATAGGCAATAGATGCATTGCTGATAAAGACTTGGTTTAGTAATCGGGTGGCCAACTTTTTTCGACGGTGCGCTGGATGCACAAGAACCATCGCGATCCAACCGAGTTTCGGTCCATGACTAATGCACATCAAAGTGGCCACAACACGACTGTTCCTTTCTACCACCCAATGATTTCCATTGGGCAGATCAAATAGAAATCGCCAATCGCCATATTTTTGATTCCAACCTGACATCTCACTCAGTTGGAGACCATTGACCAGGTCTTTTTCAACCATTGCTCGTACCACATATTTCATTGCTGACAAGCACATGAAGATGAATAATAGTCTTTGAAGGACTTACAAGGAATTTATTTTCAAGAAGTCCTTTACAAATGCATCGTCATTTAGCTCAGGGTAATCCCGATAGACACGATCAATTTCCTCAGATTGTCCTGCCGACAATTTTTCGTGTTCACTGAGGCACCAAACCCCTCTCATTAGACCTTGCCGATAAAGTACTTCGTGGATGCCAGCGATGCAACCTCTAAAATTGTTTTTTGCATCAAAAAACGCGGCATTGCTATCAGTGATTTTTGCAGCTCTGCTCAGTATAGACGACGGAAGATCACTCCCGAGCTTTTTCAGGGCTTTTACTTCCTCCAGCAGTTCAACAGCTTTCTTAGTCCATACAGCCCAATGCCCAAGGAGACCACCCACGATGTCTTTTTTTATAATCCCTTGGGCAGTATTGATGTGGAAGGTGGTGAGCAGATCTACGAGTATTGTGTCGTCGTTGCCAGTATACAGTGCAATTTCCTTGTTGCGAGAAGAATTGCAAACGGCATGGATCACATCTAAAGTTTGATAGCGATTGAAAGGTGCCATTTTAATGCCAAAGACTTGTTCAATTTCGCAAAAAGCTGCCCAATATTCTTCAGACAATACCTTGCCACCTACTGCGGGTTGTAAATAGAACCCAAAAAGTGGCATCACCTCGCCAATGGCTTTCGCACGCTCAATAAGGTCATTTTCAGATAGTGCACTAAGCCCATTTGTGCTGACCAGCGCCAAATCATAACCCAGTTTTTTGGCTAACTCAGCTTCTTGAACGGCTTTTGCTGTTAGCCCACTGACCCCTGCCACTTTGATCAAATCCTGCATTCGTCCAGCTGTCTCAACCTCTTCCATAGCAAGGGTCAAGACCGGTTCAAAAAGTCCAATGCTTGGTTCACGAATTTCAAATTGAGTGGTATGTACACCCACGGCTATACCACCCACACCAGCAGCAAGATAGTACTTGGTGAGCAGACGCTGACCTTGTTCATCTAAGCTGCGATCTGCATGCAAGGCTAGGGGGTGAGCCGGAATGACTGTGCCATCATGAAGCAGGGTATAAATTTGATTAGATAAAGGCATGTCTAAAAGTTTCCTTTTCTCTCTTGGAAATGTGTGGGTTTGCCCAGTTGCTTGCCACCGCTGTTTATCCAGTCGACCGTCCAATCGATCATCTGGTCAATAGACACCAGCGGTTTCCCAAATAGCTCATACGCGTGACTTGCATCACTTAGCAATGCCGTCTCTTTAGGTTGTCCCTCAAAGTTAGGTGTTGTGCCAAATTTTTCTGCAAAAGTGCGGGCTAGTTTTTCTACTGACAATACTTGCGGTCCAGTAACATTTAATGGCTTGGCCGGTACTTGACAATGTAGTAGTGATCTGATGGCATACTCATTGGCATCTCCCTGCCAAATGACGTTGGCAAAGCCCATATCTAAGGACAAAGGGTTGCCATGTTTGACTGATAGAGCAATGTCATTTAGTACTCCATAATGTAAGTCCAGCGCATAGTTCAGACGGTAGATCAGGGTAGGGGTATTATTTTTTTTAGCAAAGTATTCGAAAATACGCTCTCTTCCCAGACAAGATTGGGCATACTCACCGAGGGGAGATAGGTTCGTTTTTTCTGTGGCACCTTGACCTTTCACAGAAACAAAGGGATATACATTACCTGTGGAAAAAGCCACGATATTTGAATTTCTGTACCGGTCAGCCACCATGCCAGGAAGGAAGGTATTCATAGCCCAGGTGTAAGACTCTGCACCATCAGTGCCAAATTTCTGTCCCGCCATATAGATGATGTTCTCTACATCTGGAAGCCGCTGCAAAAAGGTGTCATCAAGGAGATCTCCGGCGAAAGTGCGGATTCCGTAAGTCTCCATTTCGGACCTTAAATCAGCATTGGAAAATCTCGATGCACCCATCACTTGTATATCAGATCCAGCAGCTTCAGCAGCATTTCTTGCTAATTTTCCTAAGCTAGGACCCATCTTACCTCCTAAACCCAAGATCAAGATATTACCCTGAACTTTTTTAAAGTCATTGATCAGTCGTTCGCTAGGTGTACAAAGCTTTTCTTCAAGATTTTCTGGTGTCATAGTGTCTGAACATGTGATTTATCCACCGATGTACATCGACGGCTTTATTTATGTCTACAGGAGAAGTTTATTTACATTATAAACGGCTAGAGAAAGCAGCACGAGTAGACCGAGTATAGGTATTGGGTTGCTTCTTACGTATTCATTTACAGTTTTCTCCCGACCGAATTTATCCAGTAGTAGCAAGAAAGTAGCCGCAGCTGGGGCGATCACAATGGTAATGGCTTGCGCAAATACAATTAACTCTAGTGGGAGTCTACCAAATAGTATGGCGATGGTGCTACCCATGACAATGACCAAGATGATCATGGACCGAACCGGCCATGAGCGCAAGCGTCTACCCATTCCAAATGCATCAGCCAAGATCGTACCGCCTATCGTGGCGTTGCCAATAAGGGATGAAAAGGACGCAGCAAAAAATCCGATCATAAAAACTATAGTCGTTGATTTTCCCAGTAGAGGTTCCAGGGCGAGCCCAAGATCTGAAGCAGATTTCACATCGATTTCGTTGCCATGTAGGACCGATGCTGCACACATCATGACCATGGCACTCAAGAGTCCAAGGATGATGATTCCATTTCGACTCTCGATGGAAGCACGTCTTTCGTCATTAACAGTCCAGCCCTTTTCTTGTACTAAATAGGCTTGATAGAAGGCACCAACAATGGAAAAACTAGAGGCGACCAAGGCAATCGTTAGCAATTCAGATCCAGAAGGAATCGATGGTATAAATCCAGAGAATAAAGCTTTTAGTGATGGGCCACTGAGTAACAAGGTCAGAAAAAAGGAAACCAACATTATAATGACCAACCCAATCATGATCTTCTCGAGAATCCTGTAAAAAGATTTGAAAAAAAGCAACGAGATGGCTCCCAGAGAAAAAAAGATAATCCATGGTGTAGCACTCATGGCAAATAATTCAGCAAAAGCAATACCAGCCCCAATGGAATTGCCTGCTTGGAAAGAAGAGGTGATTAAAAAAATACCAATCCCGATGATCACCGCCCAGATTTGTCCATATCGCCTGCGAATCATTTCCATCAAAGAAGCTTGCTCCCGGAGACCGATGCGTGCAGAAAGTCTGGTGAAGGAAATCATTAAGAAGATCGAGATGACTATGACCCAAATGAGTGCGTATCCAAAATTCGAACCTAATTTGGTATTCACAGTTAGACTGCCGGGTCCAAAAACCAAAGCTGCTGTAATAATTCCCGGACCAATAGATTCCAATAACTTTTTCAAATGTGCCTAGTTTTCACAGGTCGCTCCAAGATAATAAATACATAAGGTCATCGAAGAGATCGTATCAATTCACTGTACGATTCCTCTTAATATAGTTGATTATCTGATCTGCCACCATCATTATATCACCGCAGCCAGGCTTTTAGGGAGGCATCTCGAGCAAAATAGTGGATGATAACTTCACAGAGAATATTTGAAGGCCTTCTAGTACTCTGTCCACTGGAATATGTTGAAAATATTGAGGTCATTTTTGTGAAGGACAAGGCCCGCCCGGCTAAGCCATTCAGACGGGTGTCAAAACGGAATCATGGCCATAGCCCTGTTGCCCCGATGGGATATCGTTGTGCAGCAAAGGCTTTCGCAAAAAGGGGCTATAGATTAACGGCATTTTTCCAAAGGACAGAAGTACTAGTACTCGGATCCTTCACGCAGTAATCCACTTGACCCATTCCGAAGGTCAAATTGTGTTTGAAAGGTCTCGCGCCTGCCCACAATCGTTATAAAAACAACAAAGTGCAGATGAGGCCCGGTTGTCCAGCCGGTATTGCCACTATAGGCGATGAGGTCTCCCGCAGCTACGACTTCCCCCAAGTCAACTAAAATGCCATCTTTTTGCAAATGGGCATAGGCAGCAAACGAACCATCATCATGTAGGATGTGTAGGAAGTTATTAAACTGGTTGCAGGATTCATCTGAGCATGAGCGATCATGGTGTTCTACAAGATCAACGACCACTCCTCCCCTGGCCGCATGAACTGGTGTTCCGATCGGCATATCAAAATCCAAAGCATTCTCACCTTGGTGCGACAGTACACCTTGATATCCCTGAGAAATCCAAAATATCTGATCAGTGGCATAAGGTAGTTGGTAGATATGGGAGTCGTCGTGATGCGCAGTAGATACATCTCCTGGAAAGGAAGCAAAGGCATAGTTGAACTTCCAGGATTTTCCTGCCCTACCTACCAAACGGGCAATCTGATAACCCTCAGTCCTGGGTGGTACAACCGCTGGATTTGAGTAGGTCGGATCAATATCCATATGCGAAGTTTCAGGGTTTAATTGAATGGAAATTGGATAGAATTCACTGTTGTCTGCATAGATACCCACACTTCCGTCGGAAGCCTGCTCATTATATAATTGAAGTTTCATGGTATTTCTCTGCGCCACAATATGGATGGTCTGTAGCGATAATAGAAGTATGCATAAACACCTCATTGACATATCTAGGGGCATTTCGAATTGGATTTCACGAGGTCAGTGGCTTTGCTACCTATCATTTAGCGTTGACGGAAATAGTTAAATTTAGATAACGTTGGTTTTGTGGTTTTCGTTAACTATTGAAACGTCATTCCACTATATTTAGCATCTACCAGACTCACAAATGACCATAATGAGAATGTTATTTCTTAAAGGATCTATTTGTACGATATCTCTTATTAGGAGGGATCATACTGGTAGCTCAATCTTCCATATTCGATTTGAGTGACTACCAGAGGCAGGAGGGATTGCGTGCCATGGTATCTAAAGATACACTAGTGGTAAGGTGGTTTGGAGGGAATAACGAGACCATGGAGATGAGTTTTACGATCAATGGTGGTGTCCCTACCATTTCATCTATATCCAGCCAAGCCACAGATAGGAGCAAACATCTTTTGGCTGAAAACTTAGTACCTGAATATCGCATTGTATCGGAATTGCGTAGAGTGACCCAACAGCAAGAAATGGGTACGAGTTGCAGCTTGGGATGTTGCTGCCAACGGCGCTATGCTGCAGCCGTGGGCTTTGTATTAGTGAGTGGGTGTGGTTTTACGAAAAATCAGCAATCAGGACATTACCGATTTTTTGACCGGAGGCCACATATGTAAAGGCGGAGGAGATTTCTGAGAGTGGATATGTACGATCAATTAGTGGGTTAAAGATGCCTTTGGTAAGTAAAGCATTCATCTTTGACAAACTGCTTTTAATATTACTGGGAAAAGGAAAAATGACTTTTTTGCCACCAAGCACAGGTGTAGACAAGGCAAAAAATAAATTCTGAGCTCCCGGACCCAATTCTGAAGAAATATATGTTCCATCTTTATGTAGGATTCTTTTGCATGCATTAAATGTACTTTTTCCCACCGAATCTATTACCAAATCATATGATCCTGGTGCACGGGTGAAGTCTTCCTGTGTGTAGTCGATGGTATGATCGGCACCTAGGCCATGAACAATCTGTGCGTGTTCGCCTCGACAGGTAGCGCTGACCTCCAACCCATTGGCTCTGAGTAGCTGCACACATGCCGAACCAATGGCACCGGTAGCTCCGTGCACCATTGCTTGCTGACCTTTTTCAAGGGTGATTTTATTGAGGATATTAATGGCATAATGGGCCGCCTCTGCAGAAGCAACTGCGATGGAAAATTCGACTCCATCTGGTATGGATTCGATATTCCCTTTCTCAGGTATTCTCATGTAGGTGGCATGAGATTGAAGACCCTGATCGTGGAAGCCCCATACTCGTTCACCCACGGAAAATCTGGTCACATGCTTTCCTGCTTCAATTATTTCGCCAGCGAAATCTGTTCCGGTAATGGACAATCTGGGTTTGCGTAAGCCGCTGAAGAACCGCATGATCAAAGGATAGCCACGCAACAAAGCCACATCTGTCCGATTGACCGTCGCTGCATGAATTCTCACCAATACTTCATCTTCCTTGAGGTTAGGTCTGCCTACTTCCCTAATATCTAAGACTTTAGCATCACCGTAGATGGTTCGCGTTGAAGCCTTCATCTTGTAACGATTCATGACACGTGCTATTTACATATCCTTTGGGTCCTAAAAGACTGCTCACAATTTAGCTAACATGGACCAACTGAGATATAAGTATCGGCGAGGTACCTTTGAATCTCTACATAAGTACGCCATTCTTGGCTTCGATGTTTGGAGGAATATCCGATTCCCCCAGCATTTCTTTGAGATCAATTTCTATGATGCGACAAAGGGAAAGCATGGGAATGTCGTTGCCAAGTCCTTCAAAAGGATTCTCAGAATAGTCTCCTACCAATTCCATCATAATGTATACCCAGCCCACCATAACGGTAAATGGAATGGAGAGCCAAATGGCCCATTCACCCAGCTTGTAAAATTCAGAAACCATACCGAAAGGTAGAAGGAAAATAAAGAGACCAATAAATATAAAACTCATGCTTCCGTACTGCCTGGGTAGTGGAAATTTCTTAATCCGTTCAGCTTTGCCCTGGTGGGTGTAAAAATCATTAAGTAATTTCTGCAGCTCCATGTGTCGAAAATCATCGATCAGATCTAGCACCCTAAGCCTTTTGAGTTCCTGGCTCTGACGGTCAAGAATTTGTGTAGCCGTATTTTTATAGTTGATTAATGTGTCTAGCTCCTCGCTGGGAATGAAGGTCCTAAGTTCATGTTCAGTAACCTCATCGTTGTGTAGGCCGACACCCCATTCTTTCATACGCTTTTTTGTTACTCTGCCCACATGTCCCCCTTGATTTATGTGTTCCCATGTTGTGGGAATTAGAAGTTGACTGCGCAATGTGTAGAGGTAACCAATATGTCGGTATAGCAGAGTTTGGTGCAGCTTTTCCAAGGCCTCCTCAGGATATGGTTCATTGGTAAACTTATTTCCTACATATGCTTTGACATTGCTTCCCCACATTCTACTGGAATTGACAATGGCACCCCAGATTTTTCGTGCCTCCCACAGACGATCATATGCTTGATTGTTCTTAAAACCAATATAAAAAGCAACTGCGGTACCGATCACCGACAATGGTAGCCATGGAATTGAAAACCAACCCAGGTCAAATAGATAAAATAGGGTGGTTACCAATATTGCCCAAGCTCCGATCCAGACAATGTGGCCTCCAGAAAAGTTCAAGACGCCTCGCCAACTAAAATTTTTATTTACGTACAAGAGTGTTAGATTTTGTGACCCAATATAGATATTGCTTCAACGGCATCCAAAGATGTAGCAAGTTGTGTTCATTTTGACGAACGATCATCAGATTGAGGATAATCCAATTGATGTTGTGTGGCAAATGAATCTGCAGACACTCACGATGAGACTCCAGCTGATGGGCAATGATTGGTACGCTCTGCATTTAAAAGGGTACCTTACATCTAGTAACTCCCAATTAGCTATCCATTACACTGCTAAACCGTCCTTTCTATGCGATCCGATACCGTAAAATTTAGTATCCACAACCGACCTGAGTTTTTTAAAGAGCTGGTCAAAAGAGTAAACCACCACTTTAAAGTGAATAATCGATCGAAACATGCCAATGCCAGCATGGTATTTAAGTCGATTTTTATGTGTATGTTATATTTCATACCGCTTGTTCTGATTACTACGCAGGTGGTGACATCGGTTGCTGGAAACATGTCTATGTGGGCACTAATGGGGTTGGGCATGTCCGGGATTGGATTGGCCGTGATGCATGATGCAAACCACGGATCATACTCAAGCAGTAAAAGGACCAATCACTTAATTGGGCTCATTATTAATTTTGTTGGAGGCTATCATATTAATTGGAGAATTCAGCATAATGTCCTCCATCATTCATTTACGAACATCCATGGCCTGGATGATGACATAGCTAAAGATCATACATTTAGATTATCCCCACATCAACCGAAACGCAAAAAGTACCGCTATCAGGCATTTTATGCGCCTATCCTATATAGTATTTTGTCACTCTATTGGTTCATAGGTAAGGATATAGAACAGATCAGAAAATATGGTCGAGAAAATCTTGTGCAGGAACAGGGTTTATCGCTACAGAGAGCGGGAGTAGAGATGTTCTTCACTAAACTTGGTTACTTTGCACTTTTCATTGTTCTTCCCGTGCTCTTTAGTAGCCTTGTATGGTGGCAAACACTGCTAGGTTTTTTATTGATGCATGCCATAAGTGGTCAGATCTTAGCGTTGATTTTTCAATGTGCCCATGTACTCGAGGAGACAGATTTTTTTCTACCCGACGCATCAGGCAGTATGAAAAACAGCTGGGCAATTCATCAAATGCGGACAACAGCAAATTATGCCAATAACAGCCGACTTTTTTCATGGTTTGTCGGAGGCTTAAATTTTCAAATCGAACACCATCTCTTTCCGAATATTTGTCACGTCCATTACAGAGATATTTCTATCATAGTAAGAGACACAGCAAGAGAATTTGATATCCCTTACAATCATCATCGGACGTTTTATGGTGCGCTAAAAAGTCACTTCAGGACGTTAAATCAACTTGGAATCGGAACCATCTAGCATTTCGATTTGGAGGAAGCAGATTAAAATCCAAAAGTGCATTCCTCCGACCCCCATGCTCCTCTGATCTGGCTATTTCACATGGTAGGTAAGTTTACACTTTTGGCATACCAGGTTGTCATCTTCTCGCTTTAGCTCGATGGCTGCCAAGTGTTTATTTGCGTAGTCCTGGATCCAGCCGATACTAGGATCTTTACTATTTACATCTATACCATGTGTTTTTAGCGCTTCGAAAAACTTACCACCATATTCATTTCGACCCCAACAATTTGGGCATAGTCCATCAGGAACATCTTTGTTAATGTCAGATGCTGCTTTATTT
This sequence comes from Saprospiraceae bacterium, assembly GCA_013001595.1. Taxonomy (GTDB): domain Bacteria; phylum Bacteroidota; class Bacteroidia; order Chitinophagales; family Saprospiraceae; genus JABDMH01. The sequence goes on from JABDMH010000056.1 coordinate 226,645, forward strand.
CTAAGATAATCGATGAGGCGTTGGACAAGTTTCATATGCTAATTTTTTTTGTTACCGGATTTCGTTATGATATTATTTCACCTAGAAACCTAATTCTCGATGGCTAGCCAAATGAGTGGATTTCTAATGGGTACATTGCGCCTGACCTCTTGTACTTTAAGAAAGTGCCGGTGCTTTTGCCAAGCCAAAAAATAGCCTGCTCTATCAAACTGCATCGCACCAAATAGAAAAGCTGGATGGGCTACTGGCCAATCATCCCAGTACATTACATCAGGATCTAGTTGCCATGATTTTTTATCGATGACAAAAGGATACATATATGCCAGACCTTGAGCTATTCCCCTACCGTCTTCAGTTTCAAAGTTCCAAAGGTTATGCTCATTATCAGAAAGAATCTGACAATTCATCGCCATGGCATCCAAATTGAACAAGGCATATCCGTAGGGTTTTGTGCGCTCCATCTCAAGTGGAAAACTTCCATCCGCTGCCATTTGGTTGGGCAATAATGTCTGGGTGTAGTTATTTCTGCAGAATTCCAGCATTTCTTCATTTTGCGTGAAGCGAGCATATGACGCCACTTGCATATTCCAGCAAGTGCCATGGTTATTCGGATGAATCATTTCTTTTTGACCGTAGGGATGGGTAGTTAGCCACTCGATAAATGCTCCAAACCATGCTTTGATTTCTGCCAGGGCTTCTTCTTCCACTTGCTGATAATGATCCAGCACACGTAATGATTGCACTACTTCCATAAAATGAATGGCATCGATGATACCTATTCCTCTACCGGTTTGTCTACCTTTGATCGCTTGGGCATAGAGAAGATGTGGGTTCATTTTTGTTGTAGGGTCCACAAACCAAGCATGTATATGCTTCAGTGCAGTCTGTGCATATTTAGCATCCTTGGTGATAATAAATGCGGATGTCAAGTTGCCCGTGAGTGCACTGAAGCGCAACAGCGCTTTGCGGTGTTCAGTGAAATTTTCTGGGTTTGTTATCCCATCTTTTCGGATATATGGGCCATCAGGATTATTGGGATCCGGCCACCAGTAGTCTCCCTCTGAATAGAAATCATGACGACCACCCGAACTGCGCTCACAGAGCGCTGAACTTACGGTGATGGGTTCAGAAGCGAGGTTTTGATTGGCTAGCAGAATAATCGAATCGCGCAATACATCGATGACAGATTGATAATAATGGCCTTGACCGAATGTAGGTGGAGCAATCACCACCGAAAACGCGAGAGTCAATAAAACGGATAATAGTGGACGCATAGAGCCTAAGGTAGGTTTATGCTCGCAATGTACAACGATTGCACTGTATAGAAATGTAGGTGCTCCGAATAAGTTTCCAGCTATTCAACTTTGAGAATTCTGCGCTAAGTGCATGTTCATGAGAAGAGATAACCTTTTCGCAATGGATTCCAACAAGCATCATTCTCGATCCCCATGTTGGATCTTAAATGCTCGAAAGATGACCATGAGAAAGGTCACCAACTTTATTAGTGTTGCGTCAGGACTTCAGCAAGGAAGGATCGCATCAGCTTCCATGCTCGGTCATTGGACTGCACATTATACATCATTCCCGATTCTGGAGATTGGGCGTTCGGATTTGTGAATGCGTGACCAGTATGTCCAAATGCAAGCATTTGCCAATCGGCCGACCTTGCAGTGAGTTCTTGAGCCAGGGCGACGGTTTGGCTAGGTGTGCCTAGTGGGTCGTCCCAGCCATGTAAAATCAAAATGGAAGACTTGATGGGGAATGCATATTCAATCGATGGACTGTCATAAACACCATGAAAACTAATGACACCTTTAATGTCCGCTCCTGAGCGAGCCAAATCAAGCACACACTTGCCACCGAAACAAAAACCGATGGCTGCAATCGAATGCTCATCTACTTCACTATGGTGTCTTAGTTCAGTCAAGGCACCTTCCATCCGTACAAGAAGCTCCCGACGATCGGCGTTCAACACATCCATCAGCTTTTGTGCATGATCTGGTGAGTCAGCTCTAATGCCCTTGCCATAGATATCTAGCGCAAATCCAACATATCCTAGCTTGGCCAATGCCCTGCTTTTTTCCTCTTCAAATGCTGATTGACCGGCATAGGTGGGTGCCACCAAAACACCTGGCTTCTGCTGCTTCATGGAATTATCCCAACTAATCTTGCCCTCATATATTCTATTTGAAATCGTGTACTCAATGGTTTCTGTAATAATCATAGGTCATATTGTTTCGGTACTAGAGATTCTGAACTTTGAATCTCAAGACTGTTTTGAGTTTGTCAGAAGGTACCTTACGAAAGTCGGATAAATAGATCTCCCTGTGAGCCTTCGATGTTCGCTGAAGATTTTCCTTGCTTGCAAATTCCTCCATAATGGCAAAGCTTTGTGGTTCATCATCATAGCTTCCCATATGCAACATTTGTACACACAGGCCATCTTTGATCTCTTTGAATTGCACATAATCCAAAAGCTCATTCGGCTTTTTGACCTTTGTTATTCTTATCATCTCTTTGAAGAAAGTTGCTTTTACAAAGCCAGGTTGTCTAATCATTAGCTTAAAAACCAAATCATCCTTATTAAAGGTACCATCATAATTTTGTCTAGCCTCTTCGTTAAGATCCCAGACTCCTTCTAGCGGATAAACGGTATAGTCACAGTACCCAGTTGGTTTGACTGAGTTTCTCTTAAGATTCATCTTAATGGCGTACGCCACCGAATATAAAACACCAATGAAGTTGCTGAAAGATTCACTGGCGGGACTGCCTTCTCCGGCTATCGTAATGTATTTAAAAGGTGGGATGTCGATTTGCATGGGCTTGCTCTTCGGCATGTAATATTCCTTTTCATGTTTTCTCCATTCCTGTTTTTTCATAAGGGGTGAATTAATGAATACTTACTGCATCTCTGCTTCTGACAAAGACATTCTAGATATCATAGAGGCCATGACATTTTGTTGACAAGTATATGATAAGATATCCTCAGGGAATGTTAGGTAACTCTGATATAATTTGCACCTTAATTTAAGAAACTTGCTCCAGTGGGAGAAGTCTTGAATCAATCAGAGCGGCTGTTCGATGACCGATTCCACTCTGATACTCATCGTCATTTGCAAAGGCCAAAAACTTAGAGACACTCTGATGTCTCACTAACAATACTAGGTCCCAGTCCTCTGCTGCCGGACCAATTAGAAAAGGTCCAGCCTTTCCTCGAAATATGACCTCACCTCCGGCCGCCAGTAGAAATGGTAAAGTATGTTTCATATATAGACGATAAGCTTCTTCTCCAGAGACTTCATGCGAAGGTGCAAGATCTTGGTCGCCCGAGTAATCGGCTATTTGTCTGAATTTCAATAGATTCATCATGACCACACTTCCTTCAATCTGTCTTCTGTAAAATGCTTTACCTGCTTCCTGGGTGGCATCCAGAAAGCCCAAGCGCGATGTTTCATGCATAGGTGCAATTTTTTGCCTAAAAAGAGCTTGAGCATTCCAATGTACATAAAAGCGGAGTAGGTCCTTGGCATATCTACTACTCTTGGTGTAGAGATTCATCCCAGTTTTACAATAGGATTGCATGTATTGATTTACTATCTTGAGAATTACACCAGCAAACTTCAGAAGATGGCTTTATTACAATTTCCGATTGTAACGGAATATTCAGGAGTATTGGAAAGTTATTACGTGCAGATAGCATTCAAGCGATGTCTGACACACAGTGCAGATGCAAGCAAAAGCGGATATATCCTATTGATCCAAAGTTTATGTTATCTGAAATCAATGCTAGCATTTTCGATTGTCATGGTGATTATCTTGAGTACAATCTCTTGTACAGAAACACCCAGAAATCAGGCTGCACCAAGCCAAAGCTCCAAAGAATTGCGCTTTGAGCATCAGGTCATAGACTCATTGACAGTTAGGGATCCCTGGGCCAAGATGTTTGCCGATGTAAATAGTGATGGAGCTGTTGACATCATCGTAGGAGGTAGAAACGGGCCGCTGGTCTGGTACCGAAATCCTGACTGGACAAGCTTCGAGATATCTCCCGGTGGCTACGACACAGTCGATGGTGAATCAGGAGATGTGGATGGCGATGGCGATATGGATGTTGTCATGGGAGGTTTATATTGGTATGAAAATCCCGGAGGATTGACGGATTCGCCCAAGCAACCATGGGAAGCGCATTTAATTGCCAATCATCCTACACACGATGTCGAATTGGCGGACATTAATACGGACGGGACATTGGATGTAATTACCAGAAACCAGTCAGAATTTGGAACGAAGAAGGGAAATACGATCCATTGTTGGATGAATTTGGGAGGTGATCGTTGGGAAGAAAAGATCCTAAATTGCGATCATGGAGAAGGGCTGAGAGTGGGAGATTTGGATGGAGATAATGAAATCGATATCGTTGGTACTGGTTTTTGGTTTGAAAACATGCCCGATGAGGACTGGGCAAGACATACCATCACAAAATGGCATTCAAGTGCAAATCTGGCATTGGGGGATTTCAATGGCGATCAAAAGATGGATGTAGTCTTGACACCATCGGAACTAGCTGGCCAATTTTACAAGCTATCTTGGTTCGAGCAGCCGGATCAGATTAGGGGCAAATGGAAAGAACATGTATTGGTTGATTCTATTGAGTGCGTTATTCATGGAGTGCAAGTAGCAGACTTCAACCTCGATGGAGTTATAGACATTGCCTATTCGGAGATGCACCAGGGAGAAGGTTTGGATGAAGTGGTCGTTATGATTAACCAACAAGAGGGAAGAAATTGGCAAAAGACGGTATTATCTAGTAAGGGTTCACACAGCATTGAAGTGGTTGACATCAATGCGGATGGATTGCCTGATGTTTTCGGTGCAAACTGGAGTGGAGATTACCAGCCCATCGAAGTTTGGCTTTCGGCGCTCATTGATCCAGTTCAATAGTTGATGAAACTCAGGAGCGAATACGGGTGCACTTTGTTTAGTTGGGTTGTATTGTTATTCATCCAGCTACCTAAATAATGATCTAATAAGTATGGAAGCAAAACAACGGATATTATCTGAACGTTTGGAGCGCTGCTATTCAGGTGCGGTTTATGATGTGTTGCGTGCAATGGGATATCCTAATCAGGTCCTACCTCATCATATTGGTCCCCTGCAATTGGACCAGAAATTGGCGGGCCCAGTATATACAGTGAGTGGTCGATATGATGTCCAGTTTGATCCGCACGAGACGTTGCTCAGCTGGACTGCTTTTCTGTCAAAAGCCCCCAGTGATACTGTGGTCATTTGCCAACCCAATGATCGTACATTGTCGCATATGGGTGAGCTGTCTGCTGAAACGCTACAGGGAAAGGGTGTAAGAGGGTATATTGTAGATGGAGGATGCCGAGACTCGGCGTTCATCCGGGAGATTGGTTTTAAAGTGTTTTGTAGCTACCTAACACCAGTGGATATTGTGGGGCGATGGAAAGCTCAGGATTTGGGCGCACCCATCACCATCGGGGATGTCAAAATTGCAACGGAAGATTATGTAATGGCAGATCACGACGGAATTGTAATCATTCCGCAGTCGATTGCCGAAGATGTAGTGATTCAGACAGAGGAGGTTTTGAAAACTGAGAGCTTGGTCCGCAAGGCTATTCTTGCAGGTATGGACCCTCAAGAGGCCTATTTAAAATATGGAAAATTCTAAGTTGTTCATTCAATTGGATGAGTCAGATAATGTACTGTTAGCCACTCAATCACTTGCGGCAGGTACATTGCTACATATTGCTGGCCAAGAAATTAAATTAGAGAAAGACCTTGGATTAGGGTTTAAAATTGCGAGCTGTAACATCATGAGAGGTGAGAAAATCATTAAGTGTGGAGTTTCGATCGGATCTGCCACGAGCAATATTTCCATAGGTGAGTTGATCCACCTGCATAACCTGCAGAGTGATTATGTGCCCACCTATACGATCCAAAATCAAAGGCAATATGGAAAGTAGTGAGTGGCTTGGTTATTCACGTTCCGATGGAAGGAAAGGAATTCGCAATGTAGTATTGGTGGCCTATCTGGTGGAATGTGCCCATCATGTAAGTACCAAAATAGCAAGAGTCTTTGATGATCGGGATGTTCAAGTGATTGGCTTCGGGGGCTGTTATCCGAACACTCATGCAGACAAGGTCATGGGGCAACTCTGTACCCATCCCAATGTCGGAGCCGTTTTATTGGTCTCGCTGGGATGTGAAAGTTTTGATCGTTTTGGATTGGCTGAGCGGATTCAAGAAAGCGGTCGATCCGTGTCAACTGTAGTAATTCAAGAGATTGGAGGGACAAGAAAAGCCATAGAGAAAGGCCAGAGCTGGGTGCAGGGAGCGCTTTCAGATCTGAAAAGTACCCTCAGAACTAAGATGTCCATGAAAGATCTTATCGTTGGTACGATTTGTGGTGGATCAGATGCCACTAGTGGGATAAGTGCCAATCCAGCAGTCGGTCGGGTTTTTGATTACCTGGTTGCCTTAGGTGCAACCGCAATATTTGAAGAAACTGGAGAGATGATTGGTTTTGAAGATCATCTTGCAGAGAGAGCGAAAACTCCAGCACTGGCAGCAGAATTGAGCGATTGTATTGGAAAAGCGGCCAACTATTACGCGACAATGGGTCATGCAAGTTTTGCTCCTGGGAATGCCGATGGAGGCCTAACTACCATGGAAGAAAAGTCGCTTGGGGCTTATAGTAAAAGTGGTAAATCAAAGATTTCGGGATTATTGAAACCTGGCGACGTCCCTAAGCATAATGGATTATATCTGCTTGATGTGGTGCCAGATGGCGAACCCCGTTTTGGTTTTCCCAACATCAATGACAATGCTGAGATTTCAGAATTAATGGCCTGCGGGTCTCATATTATTCTCTTTACAACTGGTAGAGGATCTGTGGTAGGTTCCCCAATAGCTCCAGTTATGAAAATCTGTGCAAATCCAGAAACCTATCACCGCATGGCCGAAGACATGGATGTAAATGCTGGAAAAATCATCACTGGTGCATCTTCCATTGATGAGGTTGCAGCGGAAATCCTGCATAAGATGGTGGACACCGCAGCAGGTCGTCCCACTGCATCAGAGCTTTTGGGCCATCAGGAGTTTGTATTATTGTACAAGTCCTTTGAGCCCGCATTGTGTGATGAAGCTTCGAGGGAAGGTGATGCATGAAGAAAAAGTCTTCACAAAAAATATTATATCACATCGCAATGGGGAAGAGAGCATTGGCGAAATCTTCATCAAGAGTTTTCGGAATAGGTGCTGAAATTTAGACGGCTGTCCGGCAGATGAATATGGGATGCTCAATAGGGTAATAGGGATAAAACAAAGAGATACATGATTGATTCGGTGAGAATAATGCTATTGGCCATCCTCCTGCTACCAATTTGCACCGCTGTGGGGCAACCCTGGAAGGAAAGAATTAAGACATTGCCGCTAGCTGAGAAGCAATACATTGACGGAATAAGGGATGATTGGCTGATCCAGATCCCTGAGACACCAACGGCGGTTTTCAGAAATGAGGCGATGAATGAGATTACTTTATCCAACGGAATCATCTCTCGGACTTTTCGGCTTTTCCCGAATGCAGCAACAACAAGTTTAAAGGTATTGCAGACTCAAAAGGAACACATCAGAGCTGTCAAACCAGAAGCGGTTATTTCTGTCGATGGAATGCGCTTGGATATTGGTGGTTTAGTAGGCCAATCCAATCTGGCTTTTTTATATCCCGATTGGCTGGATAATCTAACGTCAGACCCTTTGGCATTCGAGTTTTATGATTTTAAAGTGGGCATCCCTGATCGGCGAATGGAATGGAAACAGGTGCGCCATCATGCTCCAATGGCCGATTGGCCAGCCCCGGGAATTAGATTGCAAATGGACTATCGTCTTGGGGATATACATCCTGAGGACGTGCTCACGATTTCGGAAGAGAGCAGTATGGGTAGAAAAGTGATCTATTTGGACGATTTTTCCCAATTGTCTCGAGAGTGGACCGTGCACTCCAGCAGTTCCCATGAGCGCAGCTCTTTCGTGAATGAAGGTAAGCCGGGAGAAATCTACACACCCAACAATACAGCTGTTTTCGCAGAATATTCCCTACCATCAGGTACCGGTTTAGTAGAAACCTCATTGGATGTGGGGACAGACAAAAGTGGATTGTGGGGTCCTGGAATCGCCCTGCTTTGGCAAGATCGCAGCGTTAAATTTAACCTGAGGCCAGGCAATGAAGCAGGTACTCCAAACACCGGAGCTTGGCGGTTCATAGTTTTTGATGGTCAAAAAGAAAATACGCGGGCAGGTGGGAAAGATAATGTTGACTTTAATGGGTCATGGTTGTTGAGAATTCGCATAGACGGGCAGTTTATTCATTGTGAAGCGAAACCTAAAGACGGCAAATGGAAGACTTATCAATCCATCGACAATGGCCAACTTGTATCCGACCCTCAAGCTGTTCGAGTGGGTAAATTGGGAGCGGCCGCAGCGGGTGTTGATCACGAATATCCTGGAGAGATGATTCGTATGAAAATTAATTCTTTTGCAGCTTATTCAAATGTGGACGAAAATGAAATATTACGCATAGGCTCAAAATTGGAGGCCCTGAAGAACATTAAAATATCGGTTAATTATGAACTCTACGACCATGTTCCAGTGATGTCAAAATGGCTAACCCTAAAAAATGGTTCCTCCCGGGATATTAAAGTGGATCAAATTATTTCAGAATATTTAGGTATTGCCGATCACAATCCCTACGGTGGCTATCGGGGGCGAGATGACCTGAAAGTTAAGCCAAATATTCATTTTGAAACTGACTACGCCTTTTCGGGTATGAAAAGTCAGGTGGCTAATGGTCAAGCAGTACACTGGGGTACCGATCAAGCGTATGTCACTCAAATTTCTTGGGTCCAAGATATTCTAAATACCATGCGCATTTATCCACTGCACGGATATCACATAGGTGTGCAAAGCGGAGATTCGCTGGAATCTATAAGGACTTTTATCCTTCCTTTTGATTCCTTTGACAAAGAGAGAAATGGACTAGCGATTCGAAGGATGTATCGAACAATCGCTCCATGGATTACCGAAAACCCATTGATGTTTCATACGACACGATCCAATTGGGAGGAGTATACCAATGCGGTAGACCAGGCGGCCCAAATAGGATATGAAATGGTCAATTTTTCTTTTGGAAGCGGATTTAACGCCGAAGATGATTCTGAAGAGAACTATGAGGAAATGAAGAAGTATGCTGCCTACGCAGAATCTAGAGGCATAAAAATTGGAACCTATTCATTGCTGGCATCACGGAGAATTGATGATGAAACCGATGTGGTTAATCCCAAGACCGAAAAACCTGGTGGGTTTTCAACTTTTGGCAATTCTCCATGCTTGGCTAGCAGTTGGGGGAAACAATATTTTGCCAAAATGTACAAGTTGTTTCGAGAAACTGGATTCATGACTTTTACGCATGATGGAAGTTATCCAGGCGATGTTTGTGCTTCTTCTTCCCATCCAGGTCATGATGGACTAGGGGATTCTCAGTACCAACAATGGAAAATTATATCAGACTTTTATAAGTGGTGTAAGGGGCAAGGTGTTTACTTGCGCATTCCCGATTTTTACTTTCTAAATGGAGGAAACCAATGTGGGATTGGATACCGGGAGAACAATTGGTCACTACCTCGAAGGCACCAACTGATTCATACGCGGCAAAATATTTTCGATGGAACTTGGGAAAGTACGCCATCTATGCGTTGGAGTTTTATTCCCTTGGCACAATATCATGGTGGTGGATCGGCTGCAACCATAGAACCGTTACATCAGCACCTTGATCACTATGAGATGATGTTGGTCAGCAATTTGGGTATGGGCATTCAGTCTGCCTTGCGCGGGCCTCGACTTTACGATACGGAAGAAACCAAGGGTATGGTGACAGAGGTTGTGAGCTGGTTTAAAAAATATCGAACTATTCTTGAAAGTGACATACTACATTTGCGACGGGCCGATGGCAGAGATGTGGATTACATGCTTCATGTCAACCCTCAATTGAGAGAAAAGGGCCTATTGTTGGTTTTTAATCCAACCGATCGATTAATCCGAAAGAAAATAAGCGTTCCCCTATACTATACTGGTTTATCTACACATGCGAATGTCCGAGAGAAAGAAGGTCCGTTAACTCGATTAAAACTTGACCGGAAATTTGAGGTAGAGCTAGAAATAGCTGTTGAGCCCAATTGGTACAATTGGTATGTTTTTGAAAATTAGCTACATGAGCTTTTATCGAAAACCAATAAATTGATTTGGTGTGGATCTGTAGCAGTAGATTTGATTTTATCAAAACGATAAAGTCTCCGTGTTTCAACATTTTAAATTTAGGAAATATCTCGTCCCCTTTTTTTCTGGCAAATTAATTTTTTGATGTATGAGGTCTTTATTGGCTGTTTTCTTATTGCTGCAGTTTTTTGCAATTGCAACAGGGCAAGACCAAAGGGTTTTTCCTGGACATGATTTAGTTTTTCAGGACCTGGCATCCACATGGGATGAGGCAGTCCCATTAGGCAATGGGGTAATCGGAAACCTGGTGTGGCTGAAGAATGATCGCCTCCGCTTTTCATTGGATCGATCAGACCTTTGGGATCTTCGACCCATGGAGAATATTGATTTCGATGAGTGGACTTTTCAGGATGTATTTGAGCATTGGCAAAGGGATGAATACGAAGTGGTACAGGAGGTGTTTGACGTCCCTTACAATCAATTGCCAGCGCCTTCAAAGATTCCTGCCGGTGCACTGGAATTTGATGTCGCCGATTTGGGGAAAGTGAAGACGGTTACATTAAACTTAGAAGATGCCATTTGCACCGTCGAGTGGGAGACCGGTACGATCCTACGAACATTTGTGCATGCCGAGAAGCCAATGGGTTGGTATCAGTTTAGTGGCCTGTCTGAGCCCATCGACATCACCTTACAATCACCTGCATATGATAGACCTAATGAAGATGGCTACACCAGTCAATCTCGGAATGATCTCAATCAATTGGGCTATCAGCAAGGTGAAATTGTTGAGGGTGTAAATACACTCACGTATAATCAACAAGGCTATGGTGCATTTTCATATCAAATTCATACCTCATGGGAAGAGGGAGAAAACGAATTGGTAGGTTGTTGGTCCATTTCTTCGGCAAATGAAGGATGGAAATCCAGCCCTTCGGCGGAAGAAGTAGTCGCTCAGGTCAGGATGAGTGATGTAGCATCCTCATTGAAAAAACACACTGCGTGGTGGCACCAGTATTGGCAACAATCTTCGATCCGGATTCCTGATTCACTTCTGCAGCGACAATACTATTTGGAGATGTATAAATTCGGTGCAGTGGCCAGGCCGGATGCGCCACCCATCTCCCTACAGGCCGTTTGGACAGCTGATCATGGAAAGTTACCGCCCTGGAAAGGTGACTTCCACCATGATTTAAATACACAACTAAGTTATTGGCCCTCTTACGCTGGAAATCATCTGGACCTAGAACTGGGTTTTATCGATTGGCTGTGGAAACATCGTTCTACTTTCAAAAAATACACGCGCGATTATTTTCGGGTCGATGGATTAAATGTTCCAGGCGTGACCACGTTGGCTGGGGAACCAATGGGGGGCTGGATTCAATATTCTCTCGGTCAATCAGTTGGAGCGTGGCTATCTCATCATTTTTATTTGCATTGGCAATTTTCTCAGGATCGAACCTTTCTGAGGGAAAGGGCTTATCCTTGGTTGAAGGAGGTGTCGATCTTTTGCCAAGAAGTTGCAGTGGTCGAAGATGGCAAGCGTTCATTGAGGATGAGTTCAAGTCCGGAGATCTACAATAATTCACGAGAAGCCTGGTTTGCGGAAACTACAAACTATGATTTGGCGCTCATTCGGTGGAATCTGGAGAAGACCATCGAGTTAGCTCAGGAATTAGGTCTAGATGCTGAAGCAGAAAAATGGCAAAGACATCTCTTAGAATGGCCTGAATTGACTATTGATTCATCGACGGGGCTGATGTTTGCACCTGGATTTCCTTACAATGAATCACATCGTCATTTTTCTCATTTGATGGCTTACCATCCGCTCAACTCCATAGATTTTTCAAACGGCAGCCGAGATCAGAAGGTTATTCTAAATACATTGGATCAATTGGAGAAAATTGGTCCTGACTACTGGACTGGATATTCATATAGTTGGCTGGGAAATCTATATGCCCGGGCTTTCAAAGGAGATAAAGCGGGAGAGGCATTGCGAACCTTTGCCAAGTGCTTCTGCTTGAAGAATTCATTTCATGCCAATGGAGATCAATGCAAGGCTGGTTATTCTACCATGACCTACCGACCTTTTACGCTAGAGGGCAATTTTGCCTTTGCTGCTGCAGTGCAAGAGATGTTGATTCAAAGTCATACAGGTATAATTCAGCTATTTCCAGCCATACCTCCAGACTGGAAAGAGGTCAATTTCCAGCACCTGCGTGCTAGGGGTGCTTTCGTCATTTCTGCCACAAGGCAAGAAGGTTGGACCAAATCAGTCAGCATCCATGCTGAGAAAGGGGGCGATTTACGTATTAGGAATCCATTTGGAAGTACGGGTCTGCAATGTTCGAAGGATTATACACTGGAGGAAGGAGGTGTGATCATCATTTCTACCCAACCTGGAGAACGAATACTCATGGAAGCTGCGAATTCGCGATAACACTGGAACATGTCTGGATACACAATCATTACAGGTTCATCATCTGAAGATGTCCGTTTTCCTTTGGAGGCTGGTGCAGGTTCGGATGCCGTACACACCAATCCCATCTACGCATATGCGGTATGCAAGCTGAAGACTAAGGCAGGCTGGGAGGGTGTCGGATTGGCTTTTACCTTGGGAACTGGCAATGACTTGGTCTGCCGTGTGATCGACCATCTTGCCCAGAAGATCGAAGGAAGAGAGATCAATGAACTTATGTCAAATTTTGGAACGGTCTGGCACAGTATGGCCGAAGACCCGAATCTGAGATGGCTTGGACCTCATAAAGGCGTGATTCACCTGGCTCTTGCCAGTGTCACAAATGCCTGCTTTGACCTTTGGGCAAAATCTAGAGGGGTGCCACTTTGGAAGTTACTCATCGACCTTTCAGCGGAGGAAATTATCAATACCCTAGATTTATCATACCTGGAAGATGAATTATCTAGGGAGGAGGCCATTGCCATGATTGAAAAAGAAAGCGCTGGTGTTGAAGAGCGCAAGATGATCCTCAACTCAGGGTATCCAGGATATGATACATCTGTAGGTTGGTTCAATTATAGTGATGAAAAAGTTCGAGACAATGCACTAAGGGCAATGGATGCAGGCTTTTTGGCGATGAAACTCAAGGTCGGTTCAAACGATATGCAGCGGGATATTCATCGAGTTGAATTGGTACGGAAAACAGTAGGTAAAGACGTTGATTTGATGCTTGATGCTAACCAGCAATGGAGCCTTCCCCAAGCGATCTCTATATGCTCAGTCTTGAAAGACATCAGCCCCTTGTGGATTGAAGAGCCCACTCATCCGGATGATTTGCTGGCCCACTATAGGCTGGCAAAGGAGATTCATCCAATTAAGCTTGCAATGGGAGAGCATTTGCCGAATCGAGTGGTTTTTAAGAATTACTTGCAATCGGGCTGTATGGGATACAACCAAGTTGATGCCTTGCGAGTTGGAGGCATCTCTGAATTTATTACCATTAGCCTACTATCACGTAAATTCCGAATTCCAGTTGTTCCGCATGTGGGTGACATGGGGCAAATTCATCAACATTTAGTGCTATTTAATCATATTGTATTAGGACACGAAGTGGTCTTTTTAGAACACATTCCACACTTAAGTTCAAAATTTCGCAATCCAGTCAAGATTGTAGATGGATGCTACCAGTTACCGAGATCACCAGGATCGAGTGCAGCATTTCTTAAGTAAATGATACTAGTTGGCGAGCTTATTTTTCTGCTGATCGAAGAAGTGAAATCGAGGATAGCCGTAGCTATCTAAGGCTTTCAATGATGAAGTGCAGGTGGAAAAGAAGCCGTCAATAGTATTAGGTATTTCGGAAATGCTGCACTAGCGCTGATCTCGTCAAATCAACTTAGCGATCCACTAGTAGTAAAAATAAGATCTTGGCGAAATACGGTTAGGGTGTATTATTTGTTTAGCCTATCTTGAATATTCAATGTAGGGCCTATCCCATAGCAAAAACTGAAAATGATGAATAAAATCGAAAGGAGACGGGTTTTGAAATCGCTGGGTGCCATATCTATTGGTGCTGCCGCCGGTAGTTTGACCAACAGTGCTGAATTGGAAGTGGTCTATAACGTTGATAAACCAAAACTACAAACGGATGTATTGGTAGTTGGTGGAGGTACTGCAGGTGTAATAGCGGCAATACAAGCTGGGAGGATGGGTACCAACACCATCCTGGTTGAAAATGGCAGCCAATTGGGAGGAACCACTACTACTGGCGGTGTATCATTTCCTGGAATCTTTCATGCTTGGGGAAAGCAAATCATTGGTGGCATTGGCTGGGAGTTGGTTATGGAATGTGTAACATTGAATGATGGCAAGCTGCCAAATTTTTCAATCATTCCCAACAACACTTCTGTACGACATTGGCGACATCAGGTGGCCGTCAATGGACCGCTTTATGCACTGCTGGCTGAAGAGAAATGTATGGAGGCAGGAGTTGATATTCGGTATTATGAAACACCAATGGAGGTTTCTTACAATAATGGACAGTGGACAGTTCAAACCATAGGAAAGGGCGTGCAGGCGGAAATAAAATGTAAGCAGATCATCGATTGTACAGGTAATGCATTTGTTACCTCATTGGCAGGATTTTCGGTTTTACGGGAAGCGGATACACAACCTGGTTCTTTAATATTTCGGATTGGCGGATATGATTTTGAGGACTTGGATCTAGCGGAGATTCCAAAAAGATTTCATGGAGTGCTTAGACAAAATATGATCAATAATCTGAAATTAAAGACACCCCAGGGTCCTTTCCCTCCGAGTGTACCATATGGGTACGTGTATGTTCCGGGGGCAGATTCTACAACTTCAATGACCCATACCAAAGCTAATCTGGAAGGTCGAGAAAACCTACTTGAGTTGTTGCGAACACTTAGGACTTTTCCAGGTTGTGAAAAAATCCGGATTCTGGATATCCAGACAGAAACAGCGGTGCGTGAGACCTTCCGTATTGAGGGCGAATACCAGGTAACTCACGAAGATTATGTTCAGGGAAAAGTATTTCAAGACGCCGTATCGCATTCTTTTTACCCTATTGATCTTCATCGGAATGGCAAGTCGATCTACCAAGAATTTCTCAAGCCTGGTGTGGTAGCTAGCATTCCCCTTAGAGCACTTATTCCCAAGAACAGTAAAAATCTTTTGGTCGCTGGACGTTGCATTAGCAGTGATCGATTGGCCAATTCAGCGCTGCGTGTTCAGGCTTCCTGTATGGGGATGGGTCAGGCAGCTGGTGCAGCAGCAGTGCTGGCCCATCAGCGGAACGTTACCCCTATTGACGTGCCGGTGGCTGAAGTGCAAGCTTTGATTGAAGAATATGGAGGCATTGTTCCCCGTTGATTGTTCAGTGGAAAATACCATATGTACCATTCACTTTTAATGTTTTTCGTTTGGATGATCGTGGGCTATTTTTCATGTTTCCCATGCATGGCTCAGACCATAAGATATGCGTCAACGCAGACGATCCCCTTTGATTGGCAGGACTTACGTCATGACACCATTTATTTTCAGGATTCATTAACTGGTATTGCATTGTACCAAGTGCGAAATTTCATGGACATACCCATCTACTATGCACGGGATATTTTGACAGAAGTGTGTTTCGACAGTATTTGTCGTCCGCTTCGAGGCACGATATATTGGAACATTACTGGAAGGTATTTGGGATTTGCTTTACCAGATGGAGAATACCTCAGCAGATATGATCATGAGGCTTTCGAAGAACCAGATTATACACAACTTAATTCCCTGCTGGCAGATCCATACTTACCTTTTTATGGGATTACTTTTCAGGCGCTTATTCAACCCACAGAAATCGAAGACCACACATCGGTGGATGGAATATCAGGTGCAACATCTACAGCGATTTCGTCTTACGTAGTTCATGGAGCTGCGTATACCACTTATACGATGTGGAATATTGTGTATGGCCCTATGAGGAGCTACATAGAGGAAATTACTACCGATCAACTGACATCAAAGTTGCTGACAAAGATCCTTCAGAGTGACTCAGACGCAGATAAGATCTGGGGCTTGAAAAAGATTGAACCAAATGCAATACTAGATATTCAAATCGAAAGAGTACTATTGGATCTTGTTGAAAATGGCGATTTCTCTGTTGCCCATACAACCTTAAAAATGATAAGCCCAAGACATCTTAGTTCTGAAACCTTGCAGGTTGGCCTTTTACATACATATAATACAGTCGAGTACAACCTGCGGAAGCCAATTTTGCAAAAATTTATGGAAGCAGCTGCACTTTCGCCACTGGTGATCGAAGGAACCAGCAAGCTTTTATCAAGCATGAATGGAGTGCAACTGGGGTACCTGTTGGCACTTTATGAAAAACATAAGATTTATAGTCTTGAGATCCTTGCCACTGTGGCTGAACTTCTCCAGCAAGGAAATAGATTTAAGGCCGAAAAAGCGCACAAATATCTAAGTTCAGCGCGTATCGATAGTGGTCAAATCAAGGAAGTATTGAAGGCCTATGAAACTAGTAAATAAATGTGCCAAGGATAGGCATTGAAATATTCATGATGTCATGAACAAATTGTATTGATACTTATGCTGAAATGCTGTTATTGTGGAGGATTTCTGGTGTGGATGGCCATAGTTTTAGTAGTTTTTCGGACATCTGCGTTCGGTCAAATGGCAGACACAGTGCCATCCAAAGTTTTTGCTGATAAGTGGGAGTATGTGGGTGTCGCTGTACAGGAACCAGGATACACCATTTGGGGAACTTCACCCATTGTAGGTAAAGACGGAAGAATCCACCTCTTTGTTGCACGTTGGCCATGCTCCTTAAAGGTAGATCCCGGTTGGAGATCACACAGTGAAATTGCTCACTATGTGGGAAATAAACCAGAAGGTCCCTTTCTATTTTCAGACGTTGCCTTGCAAAGGGATACTGCCGCAACCTGGGACAAATTCGGTCTACATAATCCGACGATTCATAAAGTGGATAATTTGTACGTCCTTTTGTACATAGCAAATGACAATCCGACTCAGCCACCACATCCGGCAAATCAAAAAATTGGCATGGCAACAGCTCTGTCACTTGGTGGACCCTGGAGAAAGGTCGGGAAGGATGGAATGATTTTGAGTACACCAGACGATGCAAACTCTTGGAACTATCAATCTAGTAATGGTGTAAATAATCCTGCATTTCTTAAGCATCCCTCTGGTCGGTATTTTCTATATTTTAAATCGCATCAAGCTAAAATGGGCTTGGCGATGGCCGAAAGTCTCATAGGACCTTATGTACAAATGCCTTTTCCTGTTACTGAAAATGACAAGATTATTGAGGATGGATATGCGTTCATGTCAGATGGCAAAGTGCAACTACTCACCACCGACAATCACGGCATGATCGAACCTGGAGCTGGTATTCTCTGGACTTCAACGGATGGCATTAGATTTGAGAATTTCGAAAAGGGAATGCATAGAATTTCAGACTATACGCAGGTGGATCTCTCCAAAGTTGCCATGCATTATGGACCTGAAAGTCAAACGTATACCAAAGCAGAACGCCCTCAATTACTGATTATCGATGGAGAACCTCGATACTTGTATGTCAGTTCCGGTCATAACATCTATGGAGGAGACTGCACCATTAGCTATGTCTTAAAGAATATTAATTGATAGATGCAGATAAATCCAGTATGAAGAAATTGACCCTATTATTACTTCTGTCAATGGCCAACTATATTTCATCTGGTCAGGTTACAGGGAAAAAACCCAACATCATTTTCTTCTTTGTTGACGATATGGGTTGGCAGGAAACTTCGGTACCGTTTCATACGGAGATAACACATTTGAACAAGCGTTACCACACTCCAAACATGGAACTACTTGCTGCAAAGGGGATGAAATTTACCCAGGCGTATGCATGCGCAGTTTGTTCTCCATCCAGGATTAGTCTGATGACTGGCCTAAACACCATGAGGCACCAAGTGACCAATTGGACCTTAAGGAGAGATAAATCTCCAGATCCCGAGCATCCAGATCTACTGCCACCCAAATGGAACCTAAATGGAATGTCTGCGGAGCCTGGAATAGCACACACTGTCCACGCGAAAACACTACCCATGTTTTTGCAAGAAGCGGGCTATCGAACCATTCACGTAGGCAAAGCTCATTTTGGTGCCACAGAAACTCCAGGAGAAGACCCACTAAATCTTGGTTTTGATATTAACATCGCTGGACATGCCGCTGGAGGTCCAGGCAGCTATTATGCAAGCAATAACTTCAGTGCGGCATTCCGAGATGGCGATCGAATTTGGGACATTCCAGGTCTTGAAAAATATCATGGCACCAATATCTACCTCACTGAAGCCTTAACGATAGAGGCTAATCAAGCCATGCGTCAAGCGGTTAGCGATGAAGTCCCTTTTTATTTGTACGTGTCGCACTATGCCATTCATGCACCCTGGGAAAAGGATTTCAGGTTTTATAATAAATATAAGTCGATGGGCCTAACGGACTTTCAAGCCTCCTATGCATCTATGGTCGAAAGTATGGATAAATCTCTCGGAGATATCATGCAAAATGTCAAACTTCTGGGCATCGAATCAAATACGATCATTGTGTTTATGTCAGACAATGGACAACCTAAGCAGGCAGATGAAAATCTGCCATTGCGTGGGCATAAACTTCAAGCTTATGAAGGCGGGGTGCGCGTGCCACTCATAGTATACTGGCCAGGTGTAACTAGATCTGAAACGCACACAGATGACTATGTCATAATTGAGGATATTTTTCCTTCATTTCTCGAAATGGCTGGTATCAAGTCTTTTCAGCAAATTGGTGGTGAGATTGATGGAGTGAGTTTCCTACCTATGTTGCAAGGGCAGCCTGGCTCGCAGACAGACCGTCCCCTATATTGGCATTTTCCCAACACCTATGACCAGCCTGCCTATAGTTCTGTTCGACAGGGTGATTGGAAATTGATTTATTATCATGCAGATCGAAGACTTGAATTATTTAATATTGCAGAAGACATAGGTGAGGTAAATGATCGCTCCCAGGAAAATATGGAAGTTAAGGACGCACTGGCTAAGATTTTGTCAAACTCATTGCGTGAGACCAATGCGCCCATGCCGATTGATAAACGATCTGGGAAACCGGTGGAATATCCTGACCAATTATAGCGTGTATTTCTGATGATGTATGGCGGCAAGTTGTCCAGATAGACGACAACCAATTTCCGAGGATTTACTCCCTTTTATTGTCGCGTGCTTGGAAAGCTCCTAGAAATATTGAACAATCGCATGTTGATTCAAATGCCATAGTTTTATGTAGGTCTCACATATTACATCAAGTGATGATATCATTGACCACTCTTCCGTGCACATCGGTGAGCCTAAAGTCCCTACCCTGGAATGGATAGGTTAGCTTTTCATGATCCAATCCCAATCTATTTAATAGGGTAGCCTGCAAATCATGGATATGAATTCGGCTGTTAATTCCATCATAACCAATTTCATCGGTCTCGCCATAGGTTATACCGGTTTTTACGCCAGCTCCGGTCATCCACATGGTAAAGGCATTTCCATGATGGTCTCTTCCTTTAAAGGGATTGGTATTACCTTGACGATTCTCTTGCATGGGAGTCCTTCCAAATTCACCACCCCAAACCACCAGTGTATCTTCAAGCATTCCCCTCTGTTTCAAATCCTTTACCAGGGCGGTCATAGGTTGGTCTATTTCAGCGCAACGCTGAACAAAGCCTCCATGGAGATTCTCAAAATCATTGCTACCATGTGAATCCCACCCACGGTGATACAATTGAATAAAGCGTACGTTCCGTTCGGCCAACCTTCGTGCCAGTAAACAATTATTAGCAAAAGAAAGCTTTCCGGGATCTGTGCCGTACATTTTATGAATGTACTCCGGTTCATCACCTATATCTGTTGCTTCAGGCACAGACATTTGCATCTTAAATGCCATTTCATATTGAGCCATTCTAGTGAGAATCTCAGGATCTCCAACTTCTTGGTATGCGGACTCATTTATTTTGTTAATCGCATCAGTAACTACTCTGCGAACATTTCTTCGTATGCCTTCAGGATTGGAGACATACAGCACAGGATCTCCCTTAGAACGGAATTCAACTCCTTGGTAAACGGAAGGTAGAAATCCACTTCCCCATAAGCTTTTGCCGCCACTAGGTTGTGAATTTCCGGATACCAATACTACGAATCCTGGCAAATTCTCATTTTCTGAACCCAATCCATAATTCACCCAAGAACCAAATGACGGCCGTCCAAGTCTTGGGCTCCCAGTATGCATAAAAAGCTGGGCAGGAGCATGGTTAAATTCCTCGGTATGCATCGCTTTCATAAACAACACATCATCCACTACCTCTGTGAAATGAGGCAACAATTCAGAAACCCACGAACCTGAAGCACCATATTGACTAAATCTGAATTGGGGACCAAGCATCTCCGGTATTCCAGTAATAAAGGCAAATCGCTTTCCCTTCAATAAGGACTCAGGACAAGGTTTACCGTCGAGTTGATGCAATAAGGGTTTATAATCGAAAAGATCCAGTTGGGATGGTGCCCCGGCCATGTGGAGAAATATGATTCTTTTGGCTTTGGGAACCAGCTTGGGTGTGCCCAAGAAGGATTTATCAGAATGATCTTCTAAGAGGGAAGTATGGCACCCAGTCAGGTAGGACAAAGCAGCGGCACCTAAGCCGAGGGATCCCTGTTTCAAAAAGTGCCTCCGTGTGAGGTGTTCACATTCCCGATGAAATAGCTCCCGAATAATTTTCATATTATCCTTTAGTAATTGTTTCGTCTAAGTTTAATATTGCAGAAGCGATATTTATTAGGGCTGCCATAGAGGGAGATTCTTCTCCAATTCCATCGGTAATTTTCGAGACTTCTATTGGCGTGTCGCCATATAGATCAAGTGAATGACGAAATAGAGACTGCATGGTTTCTAATTCAAGATGGGTAGGTTCTCTAAATAATGTTTGCTGAAAGCCAAAGCTTATTTGGTTTAATACATCATCTGAATTCTCCAGCATCCTTGTGGCAAGTGATTGAGCGGCACCAAAGAAAACCGGATCATTTAAGGTGACAAATGCTTGTAATGGAGTATTGGTCCTGATTCTTCGTGATACGCAAAGTTCTCTACTGGTTGCATCGAAGGATATCATCGAGGGGTATGGACTTACCCGCCGCCAAAAAGTATATATGGCTCGTCTGTTTTGATTTTCTGGCTCGAAAGAGGTTTGCCAGCCCTTAACATGTCGAATCACATTCCAAACACCTTCGGGCTGTGGCGGCATGACACTGGGTCCATAAACCCGGCCATTCAACAAACCACTTACCGAAAGCGCTTGATCTCGAATTTGTTCAGCTGACAGTCTGACTCTCGGACCTCTTGCCAACAAGGTATTGTAAGGATCCATTTGATATAGTTGCGGACTGATTTTGGAGGTTTGCCTATAGGTAGCCGACATTACAATTTGTTTGAGCAGAGATTTTACACTCCAACGATGTTCGTCACTAAACTGGATGGCAAGCCAGTCCAATAACTCCTGATGTATGGGCACTGATCCCTGACTACCAAAATCTTCCAGGGTTTCTACCAACCCTCTGCCAAATAATTGCTCCCAAAACCTATTAACCATGACCCTGCCAGTCAAAGGGTTTTTTGAGTGTACTAGCCATTGTGCCAACTCTAGACGGTCGGTTGGATGTCGCGATTGAGGTTGGCCCAGCGCTTCTGGAACGCCTGGTTGTACTTCCTCCCCATGAACTAGCCAATTCCCTCGCACAAATACATGCGAGGTTCGAGATGAATCAAGCGGTAATTCGCGCATTACGGGCACCTTTAGCGGATTTATGGCCATAAACGCATTTACCATCTCCTCATAGGTTTTGCCTATGGTATCACCCGTTTCCCTCAGCAGTTCAATTTGTTTCCAATAATCGGTTTTCAATGTCCTCTGTGGTGAGGATAGCAGCTCCATTTTTGGTTCGTCACTAGTATGATCTCTATCTTGGGTATTGTTAAACAAGGCATATGCCCTGTAATACTCTTCATGTCTGATGGGATCATAAGGATGTGAGTGGCATTGAACACATCCCATGGTGGTACCTTGCCATACCTCATAGGTAGTATTGACCCTGTCTAATACAGCGGCAACCCTGAATTCTTCATCATCAGTGCCCCCTTCGTCATTGCTCATGGTATTGCGATGAAATGCTGTAGCCAGCAATTGGTCTTCATTTGGCCTTGTTAGGAGGTCACCTGCAAGCTGATAAATAGTAAATGAATCAAACGGCATATCTTGATTGAAGGCATCGATCACCCAATCTCTATACATCCACATGGTGGGTCTTAGGTTATCCTTTTGATAGCCCTGTGAATCGGCATATCTGGCAAGATCTAACCAGAAAGAAGCCCACCTTTCACCAAAATGTAATGAAGCCAATAAGCTGTCCACTAAATTTTCAAAAGCATCTTCACTTGCATCATCTAAAAATTTATTGGCCAAAGATTCAGGCGGTGGAAGGCCGATAAGATCAAGGCTGACTCTGCGCAGTAGTGTAGGTTTACTGGCTTCTTCAGATAAAGTCAGTCCTTCAGCCCTTAGCCTATTTAATACAAATTTATCTAGATCTCTCTTTCCCTTTTTCTCTGAAAGCTCAGGTGGCTCGAGACTTGGATTCGGTGCTACATAAGCCCAGTGATCTTGCCACTGGGCACCTTGTTTTATCCAGTTGGTAAGGATGGAGATTTCATTAGGATCGAGTGGACTACCCTCTGGAGGCATTCTTAATTCCGGATCCCTTTCATTGATTCGCTCGATCACAGTGCTCTTATTTGCAGAGCCTGGAACGATGGCAAAATCTCCAGAAGTCAAAGAGTCAAGTGCACTTTCTCTGAATAGAAAGCTAAGGCCGCCTTTTTGACGAATTCCACCATGACAGGTCATACATTTCTTATTCAAAATGGGGCGAACCTGAGTATTAAAATCAATATTATTTCTCCCAATGTAGCCACATGAGCACATTAAGGTTGCCAATCCTAGGCAAAGCCATTCCATTCTGATTGTGAAACTCATCAACATACAAGATAGAACTTTGAAGTAAACCCGTCATGATCCTATGAGAACAATACTTTAAGTAGTTCCACACCATTCTCATGATCATTGATTTTAGCATTCGATAGCAGAAGACTATAAACTGTATACTTTGGTAGAAGACATAATGGAAAATAGTCGCTATCAGGCAATAGATGAATTCGTCTACCGGATACGACTACCAGGGATCAAGTATGAAAAGCGAATGCAATGATAGTGGGTATGGTGATCACAATAAAGTATGATCATAAATCTACTATTGTTCTATATCGACATTGCTAGTGCTCTGTCCATTGGAAGATTGTCGTTAATTTATGGCCCCATTTTGCGAAAGCCTTTGTTGCAAATAGTCAATAGGGCTATGGCCATGATTCCGTTTTGACGCCTTGTCTTTCACAAAATTGACCTCAAAATTATTCAACATATTCCACTGGACAGACTACCAGTGCTGAATCGAGGCCAGTTGTATGGAGCGATTATTATGCATGCCCAAAATGTGCTTATGATGATTAAGCGTCTTCAATGGTCTGTCGGCTTATTTGAGTCTTTGGGAAGTTGAGTCGTACAAGTATCACACATGTTGCCCCTCTTCCCTGGGCCTTTGACGTCATGGAAATGCACTTGCACGACTCATATCAATAATTGTACGGCTTACGGTACCACCGTGACTTCCAGTAAAGGTCTAAGCTTCTGCTCGAGTGTGGTCAAGCTCTGTAATCCTTGCAACCGGTCTATGACCTTTCCTTCTTTCAGGAAGAACAATGCCGGAATGCTACGCACCTGAAACTCAGTTGCCAGTGCTCGGTTTTCGTCCACATTCACTTTGGCAACGACTGCATCATTACCCAGCTTTTCACTCAGCTCCTCTAAAGTGGGTGTCAGCATTCTACATGGTCCACACCAATCGGCATAGAAATCCAATAAAACAGGCTTTCCCCCTTCAGTAATTCTTCTGAGATCTTCTACATTTCGTATTTCTTTCATGACTAAATTTTTAATTAATTGAATTAAGACGCTTCAAAGAAGTGACAATCGGCCTTGATTATGATAGGCCAAAATTCCCTACCATTTATCAATTTGTCCCGCTACGGGCGAAAGAAATCTGTAATGGTATACTTTCTCTCTGCTAAGGCAGTTTAATGGAGATATTCACGTAAACCGTAGCTTGCTAAAACACCTTCGCCAGTTGCTGCCGCTACTTGCGCAATGGCTCCTTCGCGATTATCACCAGCTGCGAAGATTCCGGGCACAGATGTCTTAGCTAAACCGGTAGTGGTGATGAAACCAGATGTATTCATATCTACCAATCCTTCAAAGGACTGATTGTTTGGCACTAAACCAATGAATATGAACACTCCATTGGCGAGGATTAATTCTTCTGCTCCCGTAGAACGATCTCGCACAAGGAGGCCTGCAAATCCGCCTTTTTCATCGAGTTTAAACTCAATGGCTTCTCGATTGTGCCAAACTTCAATATTCTTGACATCAGGCAGTTTGTCAGTGTAGGTCTTGGATCCCTTGAATTGAGCATTGCGATTGATGATCTTTACCTTCTTGGTGAATCCTGATAAAAAGATTCCTTCTTCAAGTGCTGAATTTCCTCCTCCAATGACAATGACCTCTTTATCTCGATAGAATGCTCCATCACATGTTGCACAGAAATGAACAGCTGATCCGATCAATTCGTCCTCACCAGGTATGTTTAATTTCTGATAGGTCGATCCTGTTGCAAGGACTACAGATTTTGCGGTAAATTGATTGTACTTTGTCTTGACAATAAAATGGCCTCCATCTTTTTTGATATCGACGACTTCTTCTCCAGTTTTAATCGTTGCACCATAAGTAAGTGCCTGGTCCGCCATTTTGTCCATCAACGCTGGTCCGGAAATGGATGTAAACCCCGGGTAGTTTTCAATCTTTTCTGTGAGAAATGCATTGCCACCAATGGTTTTCGACTCAAGTATAAGCGTATCAAAACGATCCCTTTGAGCATAAATGGCAGTAGTGAGACCCGCGGCTCCACCACCTACTATGATGCTGTCATAAAATTTTTCCTCCTTTTGTTCATCGATCTTTAACACATTCCTCAAAATGGCATTGTCAGGATTCGAATACGGCTTGCCATTGATTAAGATGGTGGGTATGATACGCTTACCATGATTGATTGATTCCACTTTGGCAGTTGCAAATTCATGCTCGTCGACATCGATAAATTGGAAGTTGATGTGGTTATCTGCGAGATAGGTTTTGGCACGGCGGCAGTCGGGACACCAATCAGCTCCATAAAGAATCACCCTCCCAACATCATTGATTCCCAGTACGGATGCAAGTATACCATTATTGGGATTTGACAAAGTTTTACCCTGGATCTCAAGGGTAGGGATGATGCGCTTACCGCCATTAATCTTTTCTACAATGAGTGTCGCTTCCTGGTCTAGGTCAACATCAATGTATTCAAATTCAATGTTGTTATCTCGCAGAAAGGATTTGGCTCTGCGACAATCGGGACACCAATCGGCTCCATAGAATTTTAACTCCTTAATCATTTCATGTAAGTTTTAGGCTTAATTATAGTCCCTAAGCTTTTCGAAAATCTGCTGATTCTGTTGTGAAACATCTGACCTTGCAGGCACGCTCAATTGAGTTTGAATAGCTTCCATAACTGGAATTTTTTTTGATTTAATTGTACGCTACAAATATGTAGCCTTGCACTGGTGTGCAGCTATGCTTCTATTCCCGCAGACTTGTCAATTCTTCCCGATTACGGATTATCTCGATATCTAGATGGCGAAAGGCCTTCCTGCTTTTTAAAAAAGCGACTAAATGACTGCACATCATTGAATCCAAGCTCATAGCCGATCTCTGATACGTCCTTGGCTGAGTATTGTAAGAGCCTTCTAGCTTCGAGGTGGATTCGTGACTGAATAAATTGCAAGGGAGACTTCTCACCGAGTTTCTTAAAGACGTTGGTGATGGTCTTCGGTGATTTGAATAATAATTCAGCATATTCAGCCACGGTATGCTTTTTGCGAAAATGAGTCTCCACTAGATAATTGAAATCTCTTATCAGGTCATTTTGCGTAAGATTGAGTTGTGCAAGATTTTGTTGCTCTTTATAAATACGGGTACATAGGATCAGGATCCTCTTTAGCATCATTTGCAACATTTCTAATTGCAAATTGTCGTGCATTTCGAATTCGAGGCTTGCCATTTTCCATGCCGTTTCTAGGATCTCCACGTGATGGTCATTCAGATGCATGACTGGAACATTGGAAGCACCATAGTACAGGATGCCCTTGCATCCCACTTCACTGTCGTGATCTAGGATGCAATAGAAAGGGCGATTAAATCTCAATAAATTGACCGTGTTTACTTGATCATACTCCAAAGTGTGAAATTGCGTGAGACAAACGATGTCATTGGTGTTGAACATTAATGGAACACCGTCAATGATCAGCCTGTTTTCGTCCGAAGTAAACCAAATAAGTCTAAGGGTGTCAGTTAATTGTTCTTTGAGCAGATGGCAATTTTCGCTATTGATTTCAAGTATTTCGAAATGTTCGCCGGTTTTTCCTGTGTATTTCATTTGATTTCTTAATGGGGACTATTGCAATAGCATCTAAATTAAATTGGTTTTTATTCTTGTTCCAAACCTAAGGGATCGTCAGATAATAAGTTCCCGATTTAGACGACGTTACTTTGAATTTAGACAACCTGTTCTGAGCGGTGCCGAAGAAAGGCATAAAAAATAAGCATAGTGGAGCTATGGGATTTTCTTATAACGCAGTATAAATTTAAAAGAACCAGTCTAAATGGGAAGTTATTATTTTATCGGACCCTAAGAACTGCACGATAGCATTGAACAGCCAACCTTGTTCCTTGCCCATTCAGGACGTTTGGCAAACCAAACTTCATGCTGTGATTGCTCCTTGTATGGATTCTTGAGCAATTGATACAGTTCATCAATTAGTGAATAATCACCCAAGTCAGCTTTTTCGATGGCCATTTGGGCCATATAATTTCTTAGTACATATTTTGGATTGACGGCTTTCATTCTGATGCGTCGCTCGACATCCGAGGATTGTTCTTTTTGCAACCTTTGCAGATAGGTTCCTATCCAGCCTTGCCATTCTTGTAGGACCTCTTTAGTTAATTCTTCCGGCGAGTAAAAGGCATCCCTTATGGGCCTGAGAGGGTCTATATCATCTTGTGTGTCCCCATCTTTCTTGTATGTGCTTAGATTTCTAAAAAAGATGGTCATATCAGTTTCAGTCAGCTGTATAATCCTAACCAATTCAGAAATTAGTTCCTGATCAGATCCTATCGCT
Source organism: Saprospiraceae bacterium (assembly GCA_013001595.1). Classification (GTDB taxonomy): domain Bacteria; phylum Bacteroidota; class Bacteroidia; order Chitinophagales; family Saprospiraceae; genus JABDMH01. The sequence continues at coordinate 254,381 of JABDMH010000056.1, forward strand.
AGCTGCAAGCCAAGCTTACTTCGCATCATATACATATACTGTTCGGTATAGTCCTTTTTGAAGCCATCAAGAATCTCTTGTAGAGGTGCTATGTCGTCAATGATCAGATTTAAGGCACTGCCCAATTGCGCCAAGTTCCACAGCGCAATTCCCGGTTGATTCGCGAACCTGTATCTACGCTGATCTTTGTCTGTGGTGTTCGGGGTCCAATTGTCGTCATACCCTTCTAGCCAACCGTAGGGACCATAGTCAATGGTGAGGCCGAGCATCGACATATTGTCTGTATTCATCACCCCGTGCACAAATCCCACGCGCTGCCAATGGACTACCATCTTACATGTTCGGTCGGTGACTTCCTTAAAGAGTTGAATGTATCCATCCTTTGTTCCCTCCTTGAGTCCTGGAAAAAAATGGCGAATGGTATAGTCTACAAGAAGGCGTAAGTTTTTCAGATCTTTTCTGGTTGCAAAAATTTGAAAATTACCGAAGCGAAGGAAGGATGGTGCCACTCGACATACAACGGCTCCTTTTTCATAAGCGGCATTTCCATCATATAGTATGTCACGTAAAACCTGGTCTCCGGTCAAAACTAGTGACAATGACCTGGTCGTAGGGACTCCTAGATGGTACATGGCTTCACTACAGAGGTGTTCACGAATCGAAGATCGCAGGACAGCTAATCCGTCAGCGGAGCGTGAGTAAGGCGTCTCACCTGCTCCCTTCAACTGCAGAGCCCACCGCTGATTATCATTGACGACTTCAGCCAAGTTAATGGCCCTACCATCTCCAAGTTGACCAGCCCAATGGCCAAATTGGTGACCCCCATAACACGTGGCGTAAGGATCCATGCCCTCCAAGATGTCGGCTCCTGAAAAAAGTTGAAGGAAGTGCTCCGTGCTTTTGTACTCATGAGAAAGACCGATGGCTTTCAACATTTCCTCGGAGACATGCACCAATTGAGGTTTGGAGGGTTTTCGAGGAATAACATAGGAGAAACAGGCATCATGCACTTGTCGCCTGGTATTATTCCGGTTGGGATCGGCGGGTAGCTCTTTGTTGAAAGTATCTGCTATGTTTAGATGCATATGAGGCGGACTCTAAGGTGCTAGTGGGTTGATATATCCAAGCTACTGCTATGGCTAATTGTCATTCTTCCTTAGTGATAGTAGACATTTGAGAGGTCGATTTGGTTCTTTTCAAGAACAAGTAGCCTTGAGCCAGAAATGGATCGGGGTGTCTTAACTTAAAATAGATTAATAGAAATGATAGCTAATCATTTCATAATTCTTTCAACTCTTTTTTTGGTCAAAATTGCCGGACATGACAATATTAGCGGCTCTTGGAACTCCTTTTTTGGATTTGAAGGAGGTGGTTTAAACAGAATGGGTAATTCAAACTCCTTTTTTGGAGATAATGCCGGATATGAAAACACAGTTGGCAAACAAAACTCGTTTTTTGGCCGTAGTGCGGGAAGTAACAATGAAGGTTCTGCAAACTCCTTTTTCGGATATCGTGCTGGATATGGAATTTATTCAGGAGACTCAGTGATTTGCATCGGTGCCAACTCCGGTCCCTCCTCTAGTGTGAACAACCGTCTCTACATCGATGTACAAGTAAGTGATGATTCTTTAATTTACGGGGAGTTTGACAATGACTTCGTCAGGATCAATGGCACCTTCGAAGTGACTGCCGGATTAACCAATCCATCTAGCATTACCCTAAAAGAAAACTTTGTCCCAGTTGACCGCATGGAAGTCTTGAACAAAATAACTCAGCTGGATATTCAGGAATGGTCCTACAAGGGAAGATTCACATGTGCGGCACATCGGTCCGGTAGCCGAAGGCTTTTATACTGCCTTTCATCTGGGCCAAGGATCGAACACGATTTCTACCATCGATGCCGATGGAGTGGCCCTTCTGGCTATTCAAGCCCTAAAGGAACAGGTGGAAAATCTTAAAGCTGAGAATCTCACCTTGCATCGCGAGCATTTGGAAATGCAGCGGTCCATAAATGACCTTATGGCAAGGGTGGAGAGGATAGAGAGCGGCAAGCCACCAGAATGATATGATGGCATTAGATCATTTATTTACCTAACAAATAGATGAAGTATGAAGATTAGAGATCAGTCCCGGCCTTTCATCAATAACAATGCTTTCAATCTCCAAACGGCTTAGCATCGCGAATCTTCAACTTAACATCCTACCTAGCTTTCTGGCGTTGTTTGGGGCACTGGTGAATTTGCCTGTGTTCATACTAAAATAGCCATCATATGTCTCTATGGGTGCTTCACTCCTTAGGTGTAATCCACTCTCTTTTTGATCTATGTCTTTTTCTCCGCGCGCCACTACCGTTCCTGCAAGGACCTTGCTGATTTCGTAAGTACAGTCGGGAGCGATGCGCTTTAGTGCCAGCAAGGAAGTATTCTTTATGGTATCAAGCTCGATGCTTTGATAGCTGCCTTTGAGTATATCTTCCCAATGTTGAGGTATTTCAATATTTGCAGTAAGTCCTATTCTGCATGTCGGATACCAACTGAAATAATCGTATCCCGATTTAGGAAAACGCACAAAATCGCCAAAGGGGCCATGTACAATCACAAAAGATGGCAAAGGTGGTCCAGCTGTTTGTCTGCCAATAAAACCAAGTTTGAGTCGGACAGACCATTGATGCGCATCGCCAACATCAAGCATTCGATCAATCTGTTGCTTCCTTTCCCAGGTAGCATTGATCACAATATCTGAGCTAAGTGCTACAACTTGGTAGTCTTTTCTTGAAGCGCATGTTTTAAAGCCACCATCATATCTGATACATTCTCGGACTTCATGCCCCAACCACAATCGGATGTTAGATTTACTTATAATATTATTTTTCAAGATCTCTTTGATAGAGATCGGATCGATGGCTTTCTCACATGAGATAAAACACTCCTGGAATCGTTCAGGATTAAACACGGCGGGCATAGGGATTTTCTGATAGTAGAACTCAGGCCTTTCTGCCAAGTAGTGAAGCGAGGGTTTTTTTAAAACATCTGCAAAGATGTCTTGGAAACGCATGTACTTTTCCTCTAGCTTGTCAGCAGACCATAATGAATCTCGGTCAACCAGATAATGAAATGCTGTTGACTGCATGGCTGACCAATCAATCGTTTGCTCAGTTAGTTTCTCCAGAATGGGTGCAAAATACAATGCATCCTCAATCATTCGATGAGGAGTTTTTTGAGACGGATCGAGGGCATAGATCATTCCGGTATGGACCTTACCCTCTTGACTTATGCTGGCACGGGAAAAAATATCCAATTCCTTTTCGATTAGATTGACGCTATACCCTAATCGTGCCAATTCGAGCGCAACCGTACAACCTTGAATGCCGGCGCCAATTACGGTTGCAGTTAATTTACCCATCCTTGCCAGATATATTTGTAATTAATCTGGGCACCATCTCATTATAATTTAGGTGATCTTGTAGTTCTGACTTTCGCCACAAGGGGGCTTTCCTTTGCAGTAGTCGATTTATAATGGCTTGCGATATTTCTGTGCGATGCGAATGCAATTGGCCATCTTTCATCAGGATGTGAAGACATTTTGCACAATGATAGGCCCATGCTGCCAGGTTCTTTTGGGTGTCCCATTGCTGCCATTTATGGTGGTATGATGTGTCCAAGTATCTTTTACTATATAATATTTTGGGATGCCGGATTAACTTTCCGTGAAGCGCTAATTTTAATCCCCAAATTGTATCTTGAGAAAAATCGTCGAATTTATTTGATGAACAATAAATATCATCACCCACTTTTTCACGATCTACTATGCCACGAAATACGACACAATTGTAATGATGATTCAGATAATCCAGGATGCGCTCTAATTTTGATCCACTAACAGACGGTTGTTTGATGGTTGCCTCCTTCCCGTCGCCAAACTGAACAATATCAGAATAAACTGCTGCGATTTCTTGGTCATTTTTTATGATGGGTAACAGTTTATCTATGTAAGTTGGATGTATAATATCGTCATGGGGCATGATGCAGACATACCTGGATGTTGACTTGCTTATGACGTAATTCACGTTTCTTGCCCAACCCAAACGCCTTTGCTGTCGATGGATGGTAAAGCGCTTATCTACAAGCGAAGAAGAAAGTTTATGATAGGTATCATCATTCGAAAGATCTACCGAGACAATGCAGTGAAAATTTCGATAGGTTTGATTACATACCGAATCTATTGTTTCTAGGATGAAGGGCGATGCATTATAGGCAGGAATACACAGTGTAATATCTGAGGTCATATTGAAAGGGGACCAGAAATTTGGAAAAACCAGGGGCATGAATGCGTTTCTTTGCGGGGCGAAAATATCATTTTAGGATTGAAATACCGCTGTTCAGTTCGCAAGAATCGAGATTAGTCTGCCATCCTTTTCGTGGTGGTTAGGTATGAGGTGTAAGGAAGTGTCAAACTTTCGAGTTACCCTTATTTAGATATTTTCACTTTATTTCGCCTGATCCACAAATACTGAGTTTCAATACAGCATTCGATTGAGCACCAAGGCTGTTTATCGTAAAAAGGAATGGTAAAAAAGTTGATTTGAGAATTGTTTTTGTTTGCACTTTGAGTTTTGTTTTAATCTTTGCGAAAGTTATTTCAACCCCAAATTCTCGTATAGGATTATATTATTGGTAGCGCTACCAGCTGCTACTATGTCGAGCAAACCATCTTGATTGAAGTCTAGTAGACAAAGGCCAGCAGCCGATATGCCGCCTTTGTCCAGGTCGAACCGTTGCCACTTTGATGACGATGGATCGAATTGGTAGATGTAGAGATTGTATCCTGCTCCACGGTGGCCGGCAACGATTTCATCGGTTCCATCCAAGTTTAGATCTGCACAAAGGAGGGCATGGCCATCATGAAAAGTTGTGTCGATCACGTGCCTGCTCCACAGCTCTCCTTCAGATTCGGGATAATAGACTACGACTTTATTGCCGTGCCATGGTTCGATGGTTGCAACGAAGGGTCGATGGCCATCAGCAAGGAAGCCCAACCCTACTTCGCTCGATCCCTGCTTGGGGCGAGGTGCTACCTCACCTTCACCCAGCTGAACTCTATTCCAAGATGCGGCATCGTTGGGTGAAGATTTGAATAACTGAACACCTTCGAAGCTGGCTGTTAACCCATCCCAGGCAAGATCGTTGTCCCACCTTACCATTTGCAAACCATGAGCCATATGAAGAGCTGTATCGATAAGTTGCTTAGTCCAGGGATCAGCAGTAGGATTGGGAGGTAACCTGTAATACATAAATTCAACTCCTACAGAGTATTCTGGACTTTCCGAATGTATGCCGATAATCGGTAGGTTAATCAGTTCCTGCTTATTATCTGCATCGACATCAGCCCACCTTATTCTGTGGGAGGTCGGAAAAGAGTCGATATAATGTAACTTCCAGGAGGTCCCCGCTTCCTGGTTTTCCAACCAATATAGGTATCCCCCTTTGCTAGAATTTTGGAGATCGAAACGGCAAGCAAGTGCCATATCGATATCGCCATCGGCATCAATGTCTTGAGGTGCCAGGTCGATATTTTTACTCGTTTGGTTGCTGATCAAATGCTTCTTCCAGGTGGGATTTTCATACCAATAGATCTCCGGATGCAAACTTGAAACCGGTATAATATCCGGTAGGCCATCGCCGTTAATGTCCGCTGCTTTTACCTGATATCCCTTGCGGAATGATGAGTCAACTACTGTACGTTGAAAAGAAGGCAGCGTGGTTACCGAAGTATTGGATTGGTGGTCTGAAATAATCTCCTTAGTCCAAAAGTCTTTAACCGGATCGGGTCTTGTGCCTTCAGGTGTTCTAAATGTCTTTACGACCTGCATGTTCTCAGTGGATACCGTGAACACCAAATTTTGCGGCTCGGCTGCAGCATAGATGTACTTGCCATCTGAGGAAATATTAAGTGAAAATAATTTGTATCCAAGATCAAGGTGGTGAATCACTTCGAAAGTGCGGGCATCGACAAAGCCGATTCCTTCACGGGAAGAAGAGATATACAACAGGTCCTTATTTTTCGAAAGTTTCAACCTGTTACCGCCAAGGGCAATCTGAAAAATCTCCTGCTTCTTCTCCACATCAATGACCGATGTGTAGTTACTACAAGCAACAAAAAGCATGTTTCTGGAAGGGTCGAAGTCCATGCCCTGTGGGGCTTGACCAACAGGAATCCTGGTATAGTCTCCGGTATTGACGTCGGTAATGATCAGATCGTTTGACAAAACATTAGCGACGAAAAGTTTCAGTGCTCCGGGGCCAAGTCGAATCATGTGAGGGGTGTCACCAAAGTTGTCGAATTCTTTTACGATCACCTTTTCCTTGGGATCAATCAAGAGCACCTTGTCCGGATTTTCTACACTGACCGCCATCATCCTGGTTAATGGATCCAAGCTTATACCGTGGGGCCTTTTGTACGGTAGTACGGAAATCTCGTCAATCACCTCCATCTTGATTAGATCTATGATGGAGATGGAGTGTCCACCTTCCACCTGGTCCCTGTACCTAAGGCTACCGTTGTTGGTTACATAGGCGAATTGTTGGTTTGGGTAAAAGACCATCTCGTGAGGGAAAGTGTCTACCTTCAAGCTTTTGACCCTGACACCTTGAGGAGTGTAAAAACCCACCGAACTAGTACCCTTTTCTACGGCAACCAGTACCCTTTGCATATTTTTTGGTGAAAATGACACTTTGCAACTGGGTACTACTACCACCAGCAATGCCACGTAAAGTATCCCTGCCAATTTCATCATATGCGAATTTTTTAGAAGCTAGTTACACTAAATTACACTCAGAGTTTTAATTTTTTATTTCGTTATAAGGTAGCGAATACCATTATATCCAAATTCTTCAATGGTTGAAAAATCAATGTATAAAAATAAGTTTGCATGGAGCAAAATCAGATAAGATGGCAAAGCGTATTTCGTTGTTTGATTTGTAGATCAGCAATCAATATTTCCTGTCCTGGAAGAGAAAGACTCTTTCTCGGATGTTCGCAGCGTTGGCGTGTTATTCCGATTATGAGTATTTGACTTTATCCCTCCTGATCCACAAATGTTGAGTTTCAATAATCATCTTGGCAGGCAGGTGAGGCCGAATGTGTTGGATCTTGAACTGGGCCGCGATTTGGGGAGAAGGGATGCGGATGCGTAAAACACCGTTTTCATCATATGGTGCCACTGTGATTTGCTCGATGATGGATTTCTGATCTACCATTTCTATGTCTAACTGTAAGGTATACATCGGACGGGTGGGAAGAGGTTGAAAATGATGTTGGAGCTTTTCTTGCCTGTCAATAGAGAGGATCAAATAGCCTTTGGTTTCTTTACATTCTGCGAACGATGTGCGCTCGATGGAACCGGGATAAAAAATGGGTCTGGGAGGAGAAGTCGGTGTCCATAAGATTTGGTGGGGATGAATGTGTCCAGAAAGATATGCATGAAAAGATCCAACCAGTTGAGATAATCCGATGACCTGAGGTCCGGGGCGAAAGGTGTAATTGGAAGGGCCTACCACCACATCCTCTACAGTTTGATGCATTAACAATAGTGAAGTGCCTTCACTGCCGATTTGATCTTGAAAATTTCTTAGCAGGTGTTCAATCTCTCTCCCAATATTTCGGACAAAGGGAAAGCCAGCGACATTGATGTCATGTCCTTTTATGTGAAAGCGGAATACCGCTGGTTCACGAAAAATATGCAGATTTCGATGTTGTAAGAATAGGCCGGTGGGCAAGGTCGATCGATCATGGTTGCCCGGTACTATGACTAGTGGTATGCCACTTTCCGCAAAGGCAAACAAGGCATCATATGCTCGGTTAACAATCTTCGGATGTACCTGTGAACGATCGAATAGATCGCCACCATGAATGACCAAATCGACTTTCTGATGCCTGGCCATATCAAGAATGTGCCGGAAGTTGCGAAAAAAGTCTGGCCCACGCCGTACGCGTTTAGATCGGTTGCCTACGGGAAAATCAAATCCCAAATGTGAATCGGCAAAGAAGAGGATATTCACATTGTGATTATTCACCATGACTCGAAGTTATGGTAAATTCTCAATACCAAGAGTTGGTTGGAAGCGTGCATTTTATCAGTTTTCCTTGGCGATGGTTGTTCTATAAGCTAGAGAATTTGACTACGAAAATCATATTGCCCATTGACGTAGATCATGAATCTGAGGTGATGAATATGTCACCTTGGCAGAGAAGAATTTTAAAACATTATCCAGCAGCAATATGTCCATACTGATCAAGGATTTTATGAGCACCCCTGTTACCACCTGTACCATAGATGCTGATGTCGGGAGGGTAAGAGATATTATGAAACTGAAGGGATTTAGTGCCCTACCCGTAGTGAAAGTAGAATCGGATGTTCCAAATATAAGAGGCATTGTCACCTATCGGGATATTGCCGGTGTATATGATGATAATGTAAGTGTCAAGCAAGTAATGACAGAAAAAGTGCGTGTAGTGCAGGCAGATACGACTGCGCGGAAATCTGCTGAAATCATGCAGCAGTCAGGGATTCATCATTTGGTGGTCATCGATGATAATCGGATCATTGGCATGGCTAGTGCCGCAGACTTCGTGGGTCTCGTAGCGACACATACGCTGGTCTAGTGCAGCGTCCGGCAAATAAACACATGCTCTAGCATGCTCTTTTGCACCAGCTCTTCATCACCGAAAGCCTCACGTAGCTGCGGCTATGCACAGTTTCGTTTCTTCGATCTGGCACAAAATAGCTGTCCTATAACAGATGCTTACCTACCGGACACTGCCCTAGGAAATACGAGCCGTCAATAGTTTCAGCATAGGTAATAGGGTGAACCCAGATGGCACTGATGTCATGTTGTCAACATGAAAATCTCGCATCAATTCATGCTTTCTAAGGCACTTGAATATCCTATGAGAAGATCGGCCTGCTAAACCGAGGTTTCCAGGCAATTTGAGGTAATGTCTTCAGCTCACTTATTCCTCGCCAAGCATCTGTAGTGATCGATGGTTTTGCTATTTTAGAATCAACCACATCTTTTTAGCTAATGCGATCCATACAATGATAAGATCCATTTACATTCTAGTTCTACTATTTACCCTTAACATTCTTTCGGCACAAACTAATCAGCATCGTCTCATCATTTTAGCAGATATGGGGAATGAACCAGATGAAGTTCAACAGATGGTGCATATGATGATGTACAGCAATGAATTTGACCTGGAGGGTTTAATTGCTGTGACAGGGGCACATTTAAATCCCCAGCAGAAAAGACCTTATCGTCAAGTGTTGCATCCAGAAATTATTTACCGGTGTGATTGATGCATATGCTGGAGTGGTTGACAACTTGAGCAAGCAGGCATCTGGTGGCCTGAAGTGGACTATTTGCATTCCATTGTGGCTTCAGGACAATGGGAATATGGTATTGAAGGTATCGGCGAGGGTAAAAGCTCACCAGGATTGTCATTAATCATTAAGAGTTTTCTGAAGGATGATCCTAGACCTATTTATGTGGTGGTTAATGCAGGATCAAATACACTGGCGCAGGCATTGATCGATTTTGAAACTAGATATTCTGCGCAACAGCTGGATGCTGTAGTCCGTAAATTGAGGGTCTTTGAGAATGGTGCACAGGATAATGCGGGTGCTTGGATATGCTCCAAGTATCCTGACATTCATTGGATAAGGAGTAACTACCAGACCTACTGTTATGGAGGACCGATGCCTCGAACGGCAGAAAAACTCCAGGTGAAAGGACTGAAGAAGGGACCTCTCACTTGGCATCCCTACGCATATTCCGATCTTGGACAGCATCAATGGACATTAGAACATGTCATTGCCGGTCATGGATCTTTAGGTGCTTACTACCCTTTGCGTATGATGGGGAATCGACTGTTTTTTTTAGAAGGCGGTGGAACCATACCCTGGTTGGGATTAGTAAATCAGGGGCTCTATAGTGTTGATCATCTCAGCTGGGGTGGATGGAGTGGCAGATTTACTGCAGAGAAGGTACCCAATATTTGGTCCAGGTATGAGCGTATCCAAAAGGATGAAGAAAGTTATGGACCCTTCAATTTATATACGGAAGTGGCTGATCATTGGGTAGATCCCGTTACCGATTCGGTTTATCACAATGTTTTTGCTCCCGTCTACCGCTGGAGACAAGCCTTCTTCAATGATTTTAAATGTAGAATGGATTGGTGTGTTGCTGATTATAATAAGGCAAACCATAATCCGGTTGCAGCTGTGAATGGCGATTCAGAAGAAAAGATTCACTTTTTTCAAGTTGAGCCCGGAAAATCTATTCAACTGGACGCCGGCGCTTCTTCAGATCCTGATGGTGACCAGATTACTTTTCATTGGTGGATTTATCAAAAGGCTGGTACGTATCCAGATCCAATCGAAATTCAGGATTATTCCTCCTCTACTGTTTCTTTGCAAATTCCTAAGGACGGACTTGGTAAAGACTTACACTTGATTCTTGAAATATCTGACCACCATGTCATTGCTTCCATGTACGACTATCGCAGGATCGTATTCCAAATTCGTTGAGTGAAGTGGTATTTATCAATATGTTTTAGAGCGATTCATTTCATCTTGAGGGCGATAAGGATCATAAGGAATGATCCTTTTTAGCTATCATTGAAAATCCTTAAGTAGTACTGATTGAATTAATGAAAAGCAGGTACCCAATCTTCTTGTGTTTTATCTTGATGATGCATTTTTTCGCTTGCCGGCCTCTGCTGGAAAAGCAATTCAAGTCACCACCAGATCGATATAAACCTATGCCTTTCTGGCATATCAATGGTGAGTTGACTACCGAGGGCATTAGGCAACAGATGCGAGATGCTAGGGAAGCTGGATTTTCTGGTGTTAGTCTGCTCCCGCTCGCGACCAGGGGAAAGCGTGTCGGTACCAGCCCAGCATTCCTCTCTGAGGCCTATTTTGACCGATTTCAAGATATGTTAGATGTTGCTCGAGAACTCGAGATGGAAATCATTTTATACGACGACAATGATTTTCCAAGTGGCATGGCCGGTGGAAAATTGCAGGACCAATTTCCAGATCATACCATGAAGCGATTGGATAAGATTGAGAAAATAGTGACCGGTCGTGCTTCATTTATTGATACGATACGTGCGGTCAAGTTGATGGCAGCGGTAGCAATGAATTTGGAAACACTCGAGCGCATTGAAATCAGTGATTTCCTGCAGGATAGTGTTATTCGGTGGGAAGTGCCAGATGGTTCATGGAAAATTATGTTGTTTGACTTGATGAAGGACAGTTTTCACAAGAAATATTTATGCGTTGATTTTCTAGACACTACCGCAGTACGTCATATGATCAATCTCACATATGATCGATATGCTGAACGATTCGGATCCTATTTCGGCAATACCATAAAGATGACTTTTTTCGATGACGTCGGGTTTTGGCGGCATCCACGAACGTGGACCGGTCGCTTCAATGCCAAATTTGCAGAGCTTCATGGATATGATCCAAAACCCTATTATCCAGCACTATGGTACGACATTGGTCCAGGGACTGAAGCAGTGCGTCACGCGTTTTATCACACGAGAGCCGAACTACTTGCAGAAGGATTTCCCAAATTAGCTGCTCAATGGAATACTGAACATGGCCTAAAAAGTACGGGTCACCCACCAGGTAATTATGATCCGACTCCGATCGATATGAATGGTGATATCTTCAAATTTTTTCGCTACACACAGATCCCTCTTACAGATGCCATAATAGACTACCAATTTGGGCAGAATGGGCACAAGCTTATTAGTTCTGCAGCTGACTATTACGACCGTCCAGTAGTGTCGACTGAAATATATGGTGCTTATAAGGAAGCTATTTTTGATACGATGATGTTATATCGACCAATGATGGACCTTTTTATCAGAGGCATCAATCTGGTCGTTCCTCATGGCCTCTGGTATAACCCAAATCAGGTTTATATTCCACCGCTGGTTTCGCCGTACAGTGAAAAGATTTCGGCAGCCCTTCCCGATTATGTAGATTTTGTAGGTAGATCCAGCCTTTTGCTAAGGGGTGGCCGTAGGGTTTCGGAGATTGCCGTTATGTATCCATTTGAGGAATTGGCTGGCTGGTACAGGTTTGAAGATCCTGAAAACCCACGTCAAGGCTTTTTCATCTCTCCGGAAACCGACTATATGGAGATTAGTGGATTTCTAACTAATGATATTAGACGTGATTTTACATTTATTCATCCTGAATACTTTCTCGATGAAAAATATATTGTAGAGAAAGGAAGTCTGTATTTAGATAACCAGGAAAATTTTCAGAGATACCAAGTGATCATATTGACAGGGTGTAAAATCATTTCTCACCGCACCTTGGCCAAGATCAGAGATTTCTACAACCAGGGAGGGAGAGTCGTTTCTACTACACAGCTGCCATTTATGTCATCCGAAAGGGGCGAGGATCAAAAAGTGATTGATCTGATCCAAGAGATATTTGGCATCGATCCACTACAGCGGGAGAATCTAAAGTCATCGAGCAGAAAACATGAGTCGGGAGGCATTTCCATATTTATTCCTACACCGACTCAGCAGAAATTGGCAAGCGCACTGAAAGATGTTCCATTCGACGTTGGATTTGATAGTCCTCCTGTACTAGAGACGGACTTCGGAAAATTCTCTTATATCCATAAAGTTCGGGATGGAAGAGATATTTATTACTTTGCCAATTCTAGTGATGAAACCATTAAGACGCAGGTCTTACTGAGGGGGAGACGGGAACTACAGAGATGGGATCCTCATCATGGAATCATTGACGATGTAGAAAAATGGAGTATGGTGGAACTAGATGGCCAGCGGTACACAAAGGGTTCATTGACACTGGAGCCGGTCAGCTCTGTTTTTTGGATGACTAATTGATTCTTGTGATATGAAAAGGAAATCCATATTTACTGTAGGCTTAATTCTGCTGGTATTTTTTGTCATTTCCTTCTTGACCAATATTTTGGGAGCACTTAATCCAAGTATCAAGCAGAGTTTTGATTTGGAGTTTTCTTCGCTTGGATTCATGACGTTGGCTTTTTTTTCCGCCTATGGAATTATGTCCATTCCTTCAGGGTTCCTGGTAGAGATTTACGGGGAAAAAAAGGTGATGGTCTCTGCCTTTACTTTGGCAGCTGTTGGTGCTTTTGCCTTCGTTATTTTTCCTGTATTTGCTGTTTTTCTGGGATCGCTTTTTTTGATCGGCACAGGCATGGCGATGCTACAAGTAGCAATTAATCCATTGTTGCGAGTGGCTGGTGGCAAGGAGCATTTTGCATTTAATTCTGTGCTGGGTCAGTTTGCGTTTGGACTAGCAGGAGTGGGAGGACCATATCTTTTCGCCTACTTGATGAGCAACAGAATGGGGGGTGATGTAGTCACTGACTTTCTATTTGGCATGGTGCCTGGCAATATGCAATGGGTCAGCATATATTGGGTGTTTGGGGTGATTGCCCTGATAATGACCATCATCATTGCGCTCTATCGCTTTCCTGCGGTGGAATTGGAGGAGCATGAAAAGTCTGGGGCATGGGCAGTTTACAGATCCCTGTTTCGAAACCGTACAGTCATCGCTTATTTCTTAGGTATATTTTGCTATGTAGGCTTTGAGCAAGGGGTATCCTTTTGGATTTCGCAATTTTTAGAGACCTATCATGGAATTGATTCGAATGGTCGTGGAGCTGAAGCGGTGGGCAACTACTGGGGATTGCTTACCATCGGATGTTTGTTGGGTCTGGTCATGTTAAGAATCATAGATAGCAAAAAGGTACTTGGCTTGTTCACCATCTTAGCAGCTTTGAGTTTGGCTCTGGCGCTGTTTGGTTCGGTAGAGGTGGCTCTAATAGCATTTCCCGCCGTAGGTTTTTTTAGCTCGGTGATGTATTCCGTTGTTTTTTCACTGGCGCTTAACTCTTTTGATGCGCATCATGGTTCATTTGCCGGAATCTTGTGCGCAGGAATAATCGGCGGAGCCATTGCTCCATTTATAGTGGGCGGTCTAAGTGATCTATTTAATCTTCGCCTAGGTATGTTATTTAATTTCCTGACATTGGCCTATCTTTTTGGAATAAGTATATGGGCAGATCCACTGGTGAAAAATAAAATTGGACTGTGATCAGAGTTTAATAAGTTTTACGTTTTGCTGTCCATTTTGCCATTCCATACTCACCTAAACTCACATTACCCTCCATGTGATCTCCATCAACGATACCTGAAAATTCGAAATTGAGTCTAGTTCCATCGCCAGTGTATGAACTGCGTATTAAAATATTGTTCCCATGCAGGGTTCCGCTCAGGTTTCTTGCCGCATAGCTGCCGATGTGCGTCCCCGATAATTTGTGTGCTTCTTGTTCAAGAAAAAGTGTTTGGTCCACTGAGCTGGCACAGAAATGCATGTTGAGTTCCCATTGACCGTTGATGTCGAAGGCAGGAGTTGGAGTAGCTTTTGATATGGTCGGTGGTTTGGAAAGAATTTCAAACAGTCTATTCGCAATGATTTGTTCTTCCCCCGATTCCAGCTGTGAAGGATTGATCTGTATGTTGGGCTGCATATTGGGTGGAAATGGCAAAAAACTGCCAGCACCGCTTACTGCTATGCGCGGATTGCCATTCCACAATAGATTTTCTACATCGTAGCCGGTTAGAGGAATCTCGGTTGGATCCCATTGAATGCGCATAGTTGGAAAACGATTGGAGAGCTTGGCACCTGCTTGAGAAATTTCTGTGGTCACCTTCGGTAGTGGATTGATCTTTTCCCTGATATGTGATAGCCATTCATTCCACACCCGGTTTTCCTGTTGATGATCTCTCCTAAACCACATTTCCACTGCGGTGAGCATACCCAGAATCTCTTCTCTTCCCACTTTATGACCACGAGCAAATCCATGATGTGGAGCGCTGACCATCCATGAGGCCTCTACCAGGTCTCTGCGGCCTAGCAGGAGACCTGCACACTGTGGACCCCGCATGCATTTACCACCACTGTAGGCAACCAAGTCGGCTCCCTGCATCAGGTGTTTATTGGGAACGGTCAGTTCTTCCGCAGCAGCATCTGCCAAAATAGGTACGCCCAAGGGCTTTGCTCGTTTGGCAATTTCCTTGATGGATAGAGGTCCAGCATCTGATGAGGCCCCCGTCAGGACCAGTATCATCGCGGTGCGTGGTCCCAATGCATTTTCTAAAGCCGCTGGAGAAGAGACCTCAACCATCTTGGTTCCAACTGCCCTGGCAGCACATTCATAGGCTGTTCTGCTATAGGAGGGGATAATAACCTCATCATTCATTCCAGCCAGCTTAGGTATTTTCCAAAGCTTGTCCGGGTCTCCTCCGCTCACACATGCCGCTGTTGCCATCGTGATGGCTGCAGAGGCACCTGAAGTAATGCATCCCCATTCTGCCCCGGTCAGTTCTGCTAGTCGGACTCCCACTCCTTGCATAAGTTCATCTATGTGTACATATTGACGCGATGCTGCATCCATGGCTTCCTTCACTTCTGGAAGCATGCGTGTGGCTCCGACGATCGTCACTGTGCCTCGAGCATTAATCAATGGCACCACGTTTAGCGATGCATAGATGTTAGCAAAAGCCGCATCGGTGACTTTGACCGTCGGAGCTGATGACAATCTACCTGCCACACCACTAGTCAATATTCCGCCCAATGTGAGGCGTGGAACGTATCGCAACAATGCCCTTCTATTAATCATGATGCTATTAGTTTTTTTGATGTTTCTTGAACTACAATCTAAATGTTTATAGCTCAATATCGCAACTAGGTTGCAGACTAAAATGACAATCCAGGTGGACGATGCCGTGCCGTCAAAGTTCACACCATGCCGCTATGGGTATGGGTTCCGTCCAAAGACGATGGCATACTTTTGAGGCAGTGATCCGACAGATTTCAAAAGCTGAATGACCGTCTACCGAAATACAACTTGATAGGTTGTGATTACCAATCCACCACCGAATTGTCATCAGCATCGTATCTCGCAGGATATTCCCTCGGCTCACCCACCTCATTGTCAAGTTTGTCTTCATCGATGGTGATGCCAAGTCCTGGTCCTGTTGGAATGGGTCGATAACCATCCACTACAGGCGGCAGCGGTTCGGCCAGTAATTCATGTTCTCGATCTCCACGCTCCTGAACCATAAAATTGGGAATGCAGGCTGCCACCTGCAGACTTGCTGCTAGAGAGCACGGACCATTGGGATTATGAGGTGCCAAGGGGGCATAGTATGCTTCGGCCATTCCAGCGATCAAGCGCAATTCTGTGATCCCTCCTGCATAATTAACATCTGGCTGCAAGATCATGGCTGCTTTCTTTTCCAGGATTTCTCTAAATCCCCATTTGGTGAAAATACGTTCACCAGTGGCGATGGGAATGTGCGTCTTACTGGCCAGGTCTGCCATGACATCGACATTTAGGGGCTGAATAATCTCCTCATAAAACCAAGGTTTGAGAGGTTCAAGTTCCTTGATTAGTATGCTCGCCGTGGTTGGCTGGACAGCCCCATGAAAATCTAGCCCTATGTCAACACCAGGATGCTTTTCCTTGAGGGCCGCAAACCTTTCTACCACTTCCTCCACAAACTTTTGGCCCTCCAAGTACTTGAACGGTTTACGAGATGCATTGGGACCAACTTTCATGGCCCTCACCCCTGTCTCTGCATTCGGGGTGCCATATACGAAAGCCCTGTCTCGAGTTGGACCACCTAGCAATTTATAAACAGGTACACCATAACACTTGCCAGCAATGTCCCACAGAGCCTGGTCAATTCCGGATAAGATGGCGGTTTTTATGGGACCACCCTTATAAAAGGCACTTCTGTGGATGGCTTGCCAGTGCTTGACCACAGGTCTGGGATCTTTGCCAATCAGATAATCACCCACTTCCAATGCTCCAGCAGCACATGCCTTGGCATCATCCTTCAACATCTCTCCCCATCCGGTGATGCCAGCGTCAGTGTGGATCTTGACAAAGACCCACGAATTTTTTAGGACAAAAGTTTCGAGTCGAGTCACTTTGATTGGATCATTGGGATCTATAGGACTCAATATTGTTTTTTCGTAATGAACAGATCCTTGCATTCGAGGCAAACCTAGAGTTCCTGCCAAGGTAGAAGCAGTTAAGAATTTAAAGAAATTCCTTCGTGATTTCGTTTTAATATCAAACATAAGAACACAATTTACTTGGTGATTTCTGCCAAATACCAACGATTAGGGACCACCTCAATTCTGAATGGCTCCGTGGTCATGGTCTGTAATTGGGGACTGTCGTGAGACAAAGGCTCGCTTCTTGAAGTTTGCGGGATTCAGTCCGTGATTCTCTCTGCTCATCGCTAATTTAATGAATTGCTATTACATTCAGTTTTCAATATTAATCTCCCTTGTGGATGGCGCTATCACTGTCATTTTATGCTCCTTTACTTCTGATGTCAGGGATTTCCTGCTTCTCCACTTGGGAAATGTGTCGTTTTGGGACGGTGGGATCAAGCAAAGTACATTCGTGCTAGAACTTGTAGCTATATCCTAATCGAATAACCTGAGTTTCGTAGTAATCACTGCTGGTATAGCTAAAACCGTTTCCCTTAATCTTTTTCTTGACTACCATCGTATTTAGCAGATCAGTGCCATTAAAGAACAATTCGCCTTTGTCCTTTTGAATTGATTTCTTGATTCCAACATCCAAAGATATTCTCGAATCAATGGTTCCCTGCGGGATGATGTCAGGTGTAATGTAGATGGCCGTCAATTGAGCTTCTGTGCCTCCGCCGAATTTAAAATTAGTGTTTAGCTTAATGTTGCCAGCATAAATTTTCTGCATTTCAGCGGTGAAGATATTATCCACTGGGTACTGATTCACGACTGAAAAAGCGTCTATCTGATTGTAATAACCGTTTAGATTAAGGTTCATATCTATGATCTCTGACAATGCTTGCGTTACTACCACTTCCATACCTGTGTTGTAGCTTTTTTCTGCATTCTGAGAAATGTTGTATATCAGGTTAGAGTTGTCAACGGTGGTGGCAATTCTGGCAATCGTTCCATCGGAGATGCGATGGTAAACAGCACCGTATAGGTACCCTTCGTTCCAATCAGTCTTGTAGCCAAGTTCGAAGCCATTGGTAAACTGAGGCTGTAATCCAGGATTTCCTACCTTGATGATTTCTGCATCATCATATTTGGGAAAAATCCGTATGTCTACCTCATCCGGCCGATCTACCCTGCGATTGAAAAAGGCTGATATTTTGTTGCGATCATTCAATTTATAGGTGATACGTACATTTGGAAAGGGCTGCAAGTAGTTATAGCCATCACTTTGATAGGTATTATGACGTGGATCTACCTCATATTTCAAATCAATGTATTCTAATCTTAGACCGACTTCAGCTTCCAACTTTTTTACCTCATATGTGTAATTACCATAGAGAGCAGGAATTGTCTCTTTGTAAGTGGCTTTACCATCCGCACCGGTATCAAGCACAGAATTTGTAGCTGACGGATTAAACAGCATATCTGTCGGAATGGTCCTTCTCCGTAACTTCATCCCTGTCTCCAACAACCCA
The DNA here is from genome assembly GCA_013001595.1 of Saprospiraceae bacterium. Lineage (GTDB taxonomy): Bacteria > Bacteroidota > Bacteroidia > Chitinophagales > Saprospiraceae > JABDMH01. The sequence goes on from JABDMH010000056.1 coordinate 273,005, forward strand.
TGTTTCAAGGGTCTTGTGTAATCAAATGTGAAATCGGCAACCTTCTGGTCTGCAATCAGAAAAAAGGATTCTTCCACCGAATAAGAGGGCCGTGTATTGGTGAAAAAATACTTTTCATCTTCTCGATCAAAGGTGTAATTGAAACCAATGTTCAACTTACGGCCAGGTTGCAGAAATGTATGCTCGTAGGCAAAAGATGCCATGGCAGCCGTAAGCACCTCATCTTCCAAAAATTGCCAAAGCCTTTGATTTTCATCTGAGTTCTCATTGAAAAAGGGTTGGTCTCCATAATCCTTGATAGACTCCTGAGTGAAAAGCCCAGATATGGTCAGTGTATTTCGGTCATTTACAAACCAGTCAAAACCTGCCTTGGAAGTAAAAAAATTGGTATTTCGATTCCGCTTGAGTTGTTGATTGATTACCGTACCATCATCGTAGGTTCTGTTGACAAACTCATTTTTATTTAGCGTTTGAGTATATAAATTGTCTGCCTGCAGAAAAAGGTTGACCTTGGTTTTCCGATAATTCAGGGAGAAGGAAGGATTGATCTTTGGTGTGCCTGTATATTGGGGACGGATGCCTGGTAAATTCTCCTTTCTAATCCACAGAGCTCCAAGTCCAGTTGACAATCCAACCATACCATTCAGTCCACTTTGCTCTTGTTTCTTTAGCATGATATTGATAATACCTGCATTTCCGTTCGCATCATATTTTGCAGAAGGATTGTTGATGATTTCAATCTTCGCAACGGCTGACGCCGGTATGTTATCTAATCCCTTTTGGTTTCCAAATCCTGTCATGGCCGTCTGTTTGCCATCAATCAAAATCATTACTTGATCACTACCCCGAAGCTGGACTTGTCCATCGTGCGTGGTGACCCCAGGAAGGTTATTCATAGATTGTAGTAGACTGCCACCACGTTGGCTTACATTGTCATCGACTGTATAGGTTTTTTTGTCCATGGTTCCAGCAATGGCGTCCTGATTACCTGTAACTACCACTTCAATAAGCTGCTGTACGTTTTCATCCATAAATATGGAACCTATGTCAATGTATTTGGAATTAGAACCTACAAAAAGTGGAGCTGAATATTTCGTAAAACCAACATAAGATATTTCAATCAGATAATTCCTGGGCTGGACATCTGAAATCGTAAACAGCCCATGATCATTGGAGATGGTGCCTGCAACAAAAGACGAATCAATGTCTTTAAGTACTACATTCACAAAAGGCAAGGACTCTTCTGAAACTTTTTTTTTGATGATTCCTGATACACTAACCAATGACCCTTGAGCCATTAGATATATTGGAGATAGAAATAAACTCATCAAGATTACAGTACGTATCTTCATTTTTATCACTCCCATGTTAACATCAATTATGGATCGATTCTGCTAGTTTTTGAATGGCGCACTTCAGTCTGTCAAGGTTTCGAATGCAAGATGAAAGATAGAGAAACCCTTCGTTCCTCGACTTCTAGATTCAATCCTTGCCTCTCTTTCCACTCTGATATCTAATTCCTGCAACTTAGTAAGGCATAATTATTGCTCTATATCCAAGTTACATAGTTTCATGTCCCGATCTCATTCCGGCACTGGGCCACTGAATTAGATGATGACCAGGAGAAATCGATATTTTGAAAGTCCCCACTTTCCTAAGCTGTTGTATCGCCTTACCCAATTGGCGATCTTCATATTCCTATGTTGGACCTCAGAAGCCCAAGTGCTTAAAGAAGAGCTCCCGAGCAGGGTCATATCACTTGATCAGCAGCAATGGGAACAGGCTTTATCGACCACACCGCTGGAGTTTTCCTCGAAAGCGCGCAGCGCACCAACCACCATCAAATTACCAATGCCACAAGGCGAATCGCAATCCTTTGAGGTGGTCGAGTCACCGATCATGCATCCTGATTTTGCTGCCAGATTTCCTTCTTTTAAGACCTATGCACTAGTTAGTAAGGAAAACCCTGGAACGACTGGTAGACTATCCGTTACTTCACTAGGGATCCAAGCAACGATCCTCAAACCTGACGGAACCATACATATTCGGCCTTTACCTGAACTAGGGGCCGGACAACATGAGGTGGCCCAGGTTCAGTTAGGTGCGGAGCCGATGGAATGTGGTACCATTGAGGATCAGGTTCAGTCGGATTTTCAGCGAAGCAAGCGCATGGCCAGTGGAACGAATGGCGCAAACATTCGTACCTACACACTGGCTATCGTAACTACTGGAGAATTTTTTAACAACAATGGACCTACCGTTGCTGATGCGCAGGCCGTTGTGGTCAACTCTGTCAATAGTATTCAAGCCATTTTCGAACGCGACCTTTCGGTGCGATTCAATTTACTAACGCCTTTTATATATACCAACCCACAGACCGATCCATTTCCAATTAGCAATCGTACTTTAGAAGCAGCCCAAGCTGTGGAAGCGAACTTTTCAGGACAAGGGTATGACTTGGGACATGTTTTTCACAGTACAAACTCTGGAGGTAGTGGTGTCGCTCAGTTGTCTGTAATCTGTAGCAATTACTCGTATGGAACTGGGTATCGCAGGGGTGGAGGTTGGAGTGGTTCATCCAACAATTCATCAATTGGCTGGATTGGTCTAGCTGCCCACGAATTTGGGCATATGTTTGCCATGCCCCACTCATTTAATGGAGGTACCGGCAACTGCGCCGGAAATATCAGTTCCTATGGTGCCTATGAAATCGGGAGTGGTAGTACCATTATGTCTTACCAGGGCAGCTGTTCAGGTCAGAATGTACCAGGCTCCGGTGCTGCCGACAACTATTTTCACACCAACAGCATAGATCGCGCTCTGAATTACCTTAATTCAAAGTCATGCGAGATGACTACCACAAGTGGGAATAGTCCCCCATCTATTGATGCCAATCCTTGTGGCGGCAGCCATACCATTCCTGTCAATACCCCATTTAGACTCACTGGATCTGGTACGGATGCAGATGGAGATCTAATCTACTACACATGGGAGCAATATGACGAAGATGGTGCCGGTGTGCCTACCCAGGGACTCATCGGTAGTGCAGCCGCAGCCAATGCCAACGCTCCGCTATTTCGTAGCTTTCCACCCGAACCCAATCCCACCAGATATTTTCCCAATTTGGGATTGATCTTGGCGAATGACTATGACTCGAATTTTGAACCCTTGCCTACTGTTGCCCGCACATTGAATTTTCGCTTGATTGGACGAGACATGCAGCCCAATGGTGTGGGTATTGGTTGGTCTGATTTGGCGGTGATGGTAAGTGGGGCCGGCACTTTTTCTGTAACCGCTCCCAACGGTGGGCAGAACCTTTCAGCCGGCAGTAACACAACAGTAACCTGGAACACCGGAGGATCAAATGCCTATTGCAATTCTGTTAACATTAAGTTATCTGTTGACGGAGGCCTCACTTATCCCTATACATTGGTCAGCAATACGGCCAATGATGGCAGTACCTCAGTTAGTATTCCCGCCGGTGTACAAAATACCTCGGAGGCAAGAATCATGGTAGAATCTGCCACTAGTACCTGTGTTGTCTTTTTTGACATTTCCAATGCCAATTTCACGATCTCATCAGATTGTCTAGCTGCCACCAGTAGCATCTGTCCTGCCAATTCCGTGTCTCATTCGGTAGGGAGTAGCAATTTGAATTTTGATTTAGATAACCTCTATGGTGGTGAAATCACTTCGATCAGTCGCACCATGAATACTTCCAGTCCTTCGGGACAAATTGCTAATGGGGTGGCATACGAAAGTACCGATTGCCAAACTCCCAATTGGGGAAATAGAAAATATGTCGAAGTTGATTTTACTGTGTCCACGGCTGGTGAATATACCCTAACTGAAAACTTCAGTTTCTTTGCCATCATGTCGGTATTTGAGGCCGATGGCTTTAATTCTTCTGATCCATGTGCCTCAGTTTTTTTGGGTTCGAATGCCAGGGGAACGAGCACAATCTACGCCCGAAACTATACAACCATTTCTTTAAATACTTGTGTGGTGTATAAGGCCATGGTCTGGAACGGCAGTAGCGATTCTGGCAGTGGATCGATCAGCTTTCAGGGGCCAGGTACCGTCTATGAATCTACCAATAGCCCTGGGAATGGCTATGGCTATTCTTATATAGCCATAAACAGCGCAACGGACAACGTGCAAATGGTCAGTAGCAGTGCTGATTTTCGAAATCTGGCGCTGGGTGATTATCAAGTCTATGGAGCATCATATTACAGTGGGGCAGGACCTTCACCTACTACAGTGAATCCCTCTTCTTGGGTGGGTAACTCTTTATCACAAATATTGTCTGGAGGTGACTGTGCTTTGTTCAGCATCAATGCAAAAAATGTTACGGTGACTGGACCCTGTCCACCAACTTTGGTCATTAATGACAACCCCATCAGCAGTGATGTCTATCAAGCAGGAAACTCCATCACTTCTGCCGGTAGTATTGCTACTGGATCTAGTGTTATGTTTATGGCCAATCAGGAGGTACAACTTCAACCTAATTTCGAAGCCGATCAAAATGCAGTATTTGAGATCGTGATGGATGGTTGCGATTAGTATTGGAACATCAGTTTGATTGAAGTCCCACAGTATTTACAGCAATCACTTGATAGGTGGGGGAATTTCCATCAGTTGCGGTGGAATCATAGTACTCCATTTTTTGCAAGGGTTGTACCGGTGTGTCACTATACTGGAGACCTTGGAATAGAGGTCTACCAAAACGATTTGTTGGGTTCTCGGGTACAGTTCCAATTTCTTCACCATCACGTAATATGATGAAATGGGCAATGCCACTTTCCAGATCTGCATCACACTCCCATCGGATCATTTGTCCCGACACCTGAATATTGGTTGGTATTGGTGGAGGCGTTGCATCTGATATTTCTGTATTATCCATATAGACCTTCCAGGCTTTGGCCACACTTTCGCCAGGAAGCCAGATTGCTTCCGTGTCGTCACCAGGAAATGCAGCGGCTGGCCATGCCTTGCCTTCGATGGTGGCTAGCCAGCCCTGATCAGGAGGCATATTGAGAAGAGGCTGGCTATAGTGTTGCGGCAATCGTGCACTTAGGCAGGCATCGAACCAAGGGATTGCCAGGTAGCGTTGATTACCACATTGATGTCCGGTGAGCGGATCAATGGCCACACCAAACAAACCGCCGTCGCTACGGACGGTTTTCCAGAATTGCTGTGCCGCTGGCCAAACTTTGGCAAATCGGCCCTCCTTTACAGTATATCCCTCTTCAGTGCCCAGATTAGACATCATGGGGACATTATGTGCTTTGGAAGGAATCTCAATTACTTTGGCTGAAGGATGATCTGGCAAGGGCGTAAGTACAGGAGAACCTGAACGCAACCAAGTAGCAGCTACTTGGTCCGGATACAGCAATGTCATCGTCCCAACCCAGACGGCTCCGCCGCTATGTCCCCAGAGCGCCCATGGCACCTTGGTGAGTTCCGGATGACCACTCATTTGTCCCAAATCTGTTAGGGCATTCTGAAAGGCCTGGCCAGAACCATTGCGTGGATCACACCAAAGTATGCATTCTAGTTCCTTAGGTTGTTCATAGGATGGTGCCATCAAGGCACAGCGATGCTTTTGTGCCAAGGCTTGCCAGTGCAGATCGTACGCCCCTGTGAGTCCAGATTTACAGGATCCTTCCCCGCAACCATGCTGATGGACAATGACACCCCGCAAAGTATCAACACCGCTGGGAATCCAAATGGTATATTTTACCGGCATGCTCAGTTCCCCAGGTTGAGTTGAGGCCTCGTATCTTACCCTGTAGTACGGAGTTTCGGCAGCGGGATAGACGTCATAAGGAGGCTGTTGCGCATATCCAGATGAATAGGCGATGACCAATAAAAGAAAGGTGAAGCCAAGACGAATTGTCATGTGATTAGGGATTGTGGTATGAAAAATACCTTGGTTTAACACAAATCAAAGTACTGAAAATAGAATAAACTTTTAGTTGAATTCATTACTTCTATTTGCAGGTGATAGAAGAGCGTACTTTCATTCTGCTACCCATATGGATTTCCTTAAAATGTTGTTTTTCAGATACGTAACGAAAGCCATACAAAGCCCTTCGACAAGCTCAGGGAGACTATTGGTTTTTATCGAGACCTAAGAAGACTCCCCCCTGCGAATTTCTATCGAATTGTCTGTTATTTGACCTCTTGCCATTCTGAAAAATTGGTCATGTCTCAAGAAGATTTTAATTCTATGTTCGTATTTCCACAACAATCATTAGTACCAAAGTCAGGCTGAGTTTTCATTTTTTTTTCCAAAAATGGAAGAGGGAAATGCCAAGGGTTTCAAAGGTTTCTCATACCTGTGTCCCCCATATTAATACTTCCTGAAAATAGAGTATTGTGAAGTTCTGTTATAGGAGGTGTAGCAATTCGTAGTTGAAACACCCTATGTATGTTCTGCCTTTCGATTTCATGTTGTTCCACCACCTATGACAACAACTTCATAAGTTGCTGTAATTCAAGTGTCTAACACCAGTAGTACAACTTCAAAAAGCACACCACCGTACAAAGTCAGGGTGACTATCAGGTTGTTTACATAGTAATTTATTACCACATACAGCACGAACTACCCTTCGATGGAAGTTGTTTCACCCATGGTGACCATTGGGTATATAGGTACACTTTTGTCATCTAAAACATACACATACCTATTTCCCCGATAGCCGGGCTAGACAAGGATCCCTTTTGGGATTGGCGAGATTTTGTCGTCTTTTGCTGCATTCACAATCTTTCATTCCATAATCAATATGGGAATTGTTTTATCTCCCTGATTATTTAGGATTTGTGCAAAATAAATTCCAAGGGAAAGCTGCGGTAAATGGATCCGATTGATGTGTGCGGGTAAATAAGTTTCAAAATGTAGGCGTCCATCTGAGTCGATGATTTGCAACTGGCTATCTTTTTCCACTAGTATTTGAAGGGTACGGTTTCCATTGCTTAGAACGGTAGGATACAGTCTGATCTGCTTGTTCGCTGCTACTTGAACAGATTTACTGGGAGACCAATCTGTGGTTCCATCAAGATCAACCATTTCTAAACGATAATGAACATGCCCAGAAGTTTTTGGTGGCAGTTGATCGAAATAGGCATAGTCTGCGGGTGTGGTTGCATCACCATTTGCCGATTTACGATAGATTTCCACAAATTCTTGGCCCTCTATTTTCCGCTCCAGCTTAAAAAAATCCACATCGATTTCCGACGCTGTCGACCAGGAAATATCGATGCCCTTTTCTATTTTCTTGACTGCAAAACGAGACAATTCTACTGGAAGTGTGGTTCCAGACAATAGGGGATCGAGTGCAGCAAACCATTTCTCAAATATCTTTTCTTCTCCGGCGTCATTGGGATGAGCTGCGTCATATAGATCTAGAGCGGGATCAAAATCCGTATACTGATCTACCACTACTATTTCAGATTCAGAGGTTGTTTTACGTGTTGCTAGTGCCGGGATGGAATCATTGAATTGTTGAACACATGCATCGACACTTATTGATTCATGACCAATGATTTGTGCAAGTATTATAGTCATGCTGTTGTTGTATGCTTGTAATGTATCTATCAAGGCCTCCAATTCTAAGACAGAAGAAGATACTGATTGGCCATCCCAACAATCATTGGTGCCCAGATGGATTAAGACGTAGTCGGGAGCTCCAGTGGAATCTAACCATATGCCTAGTCTGCCTGTCCCATTGCAGGTACCACTACGACCGTACAAGATTTCATCAATGGTCCATGCCCAATGACCCTCATGATCCCAGTCAAATTTCATATCTGTAAAATCTTCACAAGGATAGGCTTGATTTAGGGTGCCGATAAAATCAATGTTGTAGCCCATGGTGTCCTTGAGGCGTTGCCAAAGTTTTAACCGCCAAGTATTATGGGTGGTGCCGTCATTTGCAATGGAGCTGCCTTCGCCTTGGGTGATGCTATTGCCAAGGGGCAGAATTTTGATGGCATCTTGACCATAGCTGAAGGTAGAAAACACTAGTAGCAAGGATAAACACCAGGAATATTTCATCATTATCTTTTTGAACGAACGGTCGAACAATGAAATAGTCAGAGTGGACGAGATATTTAGGTGTCCTGAGTGAGAGGGTTATCACATAAACGAATGAAATCGATTTTTCATGTGCTGTTGGAATACAGGTCCTCCAGCACTCATCAGTTTCAGATATCAGAGCATTCTGCTACCATAGCCGATTCAGCATCTCCAATGTCATTGCGACTAAAATTTGGCCCCCCTCTGCTCCGACGACATTACTTTGACACACTGCACTATAACCTCCTCCTGCAACTGCCATCTCTGTGGGCAGATAAGTGCCTGGACCTGCCAGCTGAATAACAAAAGTTTGCAAAGCATGACTGCGTGCCTTGATTTGAATGCCGTAGTCGGTGAAGAGTTCAAACTGATTGGTGCAAATCGCGATGTCTCCGATGCGCAGTGCATGGATTTCTGTTTGGTATTGTGGGCTCGGGTCGGTCTTTTGTGTTTCAAATCTTTGTACGATATCCCCATACCAGGTCATCCGAGTATGCAATTTGTCAGCCATTTGGGGATCAGCTTGTATGGTATCAAATGCTTCTAGTGAAATCCTCCTTGATTCTACAAATTCGTCAACGGTGATGATCCGCTTGGGTAGGTCCAATGTGGCCATTTCATGCCGGAACACAATGTTGTCATAACGGTCTTTCTTCACTACATCAAATGTGTGTTGTACGGCATCTACTATCCGTGAGGCAACGTCTTCCATTCGAGTTGTCCCACTTAAATCGACCATACGCTGAAGTGCTGCTTTTCGATAGATGGGATGAGGGGATTGATCTCCAGCAGCTCCAATCCAGCCTGCCACTACCAGATCACTCCCATAGATCTGTTTCAGTTTTTCTCGAACTGGGTGCCAATAGTCGGCATCAACATTCTTGAGTCCCTCGACCTCCTGTGCTGGACAGGCCACGTCAATACTTGTTGCAATCAGATTATCATCCGTGTTCCAAAAGAACAATGTTTGTACATCATGATCTTCATAACCCTCCAAGCGCTGAAAGTCAGGGTCACCCGTCATTCCATACATTTTTGCCTCACCACTTCGATAAACCACTCTTCGATTGTAGGGGATGGCTGCTCTTCGAGTACCCCAACTGACGCTGGCCGTAGTTCTTGATCCCCAAGCTTGCAAGATGCCAGACACGATCTGATCCACCAAGAAGTTGCGATAGTCGGATACTTGTGTAATGTCTTTTGGAAGCTTGTATAAAAAAGACGGGCGATCGGTTGAGTCTGTGATGACAGGGGATGTATGTGTATGCGTTGCACTTAGGATAATCTTGTCTACACTAAATCCTGGTAATCGGTTTTGTACTTGTTGGCGTACCAGAGAGATCACTTGATTTGGTATGTAGACTAAATCACAAGAGACAAATATGGCTGTGTCCGGTATATCATCTTCCGACTGTGAAGAGATGGCAATGATATTAGCAGCTAGCGGTGTTTGCACGCTGTCTGCAATGCGCAGATGAAACTGGCCCATTAAAGCCACTGGCAGCTGTGGCGTAATGTCTACCGAGGACGCACCCACATAGAGTGTGGAGCCAGCCACAGGAATATGCAAGATGGCCAGGAAGAAGCAAATACAGGTAAGAGAAATTTTGCACATAGCGTTGGTCAATATTGCTTTTTCTACGAATGACTACCCATAGCATTTCCAGATGCATCGCCAATTCGGCCTACCTGGAGCTACTACCGAGTGCAGATGCTATTTGGCACCTCTTGGCAAAAGATAGTAAAAGAAACAGAGGGGACTAGTAAGCGCTTTCCGGAAGGTGCTATTTTCACAAAATGAAATTCTTTTGGCCCGCCTGAATTATGTAGGCGGGCAGGTGAGATTTGCACTTTTTCGGATTGGGCTCACCAATAAAGAGATCAGCCCATGCCGTTGGCATGGGCTCCAACATATGTGTTCAAAAGCTAGGGATTACTTCAGGTGTCAGATGAATAAGTGTTCGTCGGTTGGCTTCACTAGCTCATTGTTGTGGAGTGAACTCGAGGCAATTATCAAGCTGTGACGAAGGTGGTTCTCTGATACTTGTTCGCGGTTAGAAGGATCACGATACAAGTGTTTGTAGAGAGAAAGGGCGATTTTCACGGTAAGTAAGATCATGGCATTGCTACTTTTTATAACCAAGCCACCGCTTGATCACAAGAGATGTCCTCCAAGAAGTATTCTCCCGTATAGATGTGATTGAAAATGAGTTCTTCCCGCAGAATTTCAAAATGAGACTCTGTTTTTGCTTGCTCTGCGATCCAATTGATGGCTTCTAGATGACTGCTGAATTCCTTTTTCATTTTTCTTGATTGTTTTGTTAGAAATTGATGTTCTACTACCATGTGTAGTAAGGCCCTCCAATTGTCCTAACGGAATCGGCTTTTTTTCAAAAGACACGATAGCCTTTCAAGATCAAAAGGAAAGGTCTTGAGGGAAGTACATCTTTCACGGTAAAAGAGGGGCAGCAATAGTTGCTTTGGAAAAAGATGAGAGTAGACAAACCTGCAGATTGAGGTTTGGTGTCCATACCGTTTAATGGAAGATGGTAATACTACACCGGCACTTACCGAGATGTCTCTCTTAGTTCACTTATTTTGGTAAGGAGTTGATCAAAGGAAAATCGATCGCTGTTGTCCTTGCCCACGTAGCGATAGACTTCCACCCCATGGGTATCCAATAAGACAAATGCGGGAAAGTGTACAATCTGACCGTGGAACTCATATCCATCGGGTATGCTAAATTGCGCTGCCAATGCCGCCTCAGGGTCACGATAGATTGGATAAGGATCAACTTCGTCGTCGGTTAGGTTTTCTGCCCAGGCAGCAATGTCCTGATCAGAGTCAGGCTTGATGAATATTTGCACTACATTCGGTAGCTCTTTGCCGCGAGTAATAAAATTGTTGGTGTGTCGCAAGCATCGTGGGCAATCCGTTTTTAGCAAAAAGTGCAGTGCCACAAATTTGCCATTGACTTTACTTAAGGTAAAATGACTTGAATCGGTTGCAGATCGCAGTTCGAAATCGACTGGATTTTGTGCCAAGCCGATACTTGGCAATAGGAGGATAGGAAGTAGGAAACCAAAAAAGCTGAGCTGCTGCATAGTTGCTAAGGTAAGTATCTTACCCCGGAATGTATGCAGGGCGGATTAGCAAGCAAACATTTCAATTATTACGTTAACCTAGGTGTGGTTCGTTCTCGTTTTCAAAGCCTGGTTCTTAGGGAAGGCCGAAAAAGAAGGTAGAATAGAGTAGTGAATATTACTATGGGAGAAACGAAATAGCCTATGAAGCCCAAGATCAAACCAATACTTCCTAATTGCCAGGAAGGATCGTATACATGCAGCAATATGGGGAGACTTAGTAAGATGATTGCAATGATGGTGAGCTTTGATCTTAACATGCTAAATATGTGTCTTTCTTATAAAAGTAGGACTACAACGCACTTCAAGAGGAGGGAAGGTAGACATTGATTTGGATTTGTGCATTGCAAAGACGCTGTCAAGTTAGTTTTGTTGATGCAAAAACCAATCCATCAGATTTTCTTGATAGATTCCTAGGTAGCGATGTCCAACATCAGGTATTTCAATCCATTTAACCTTTGCACCCATGTTTACTAGAAAATCCTTTAATTTCCTATTCCCTGGAGCAAGCCGCTCTTTCTCTCCCCAGGCAATCCAAATAGGAGTGTGAAGGAACTTCTTAGCTTCTTCATTAGATACTTCCGTAAGCACACCGGAGTAGATACCTACGGCAGTCCATCGGTCCAATGTTTTTTGAGCAAATCTAAAGGCTCCACCTCCTCCCATCGAGAAACCGTAGATATATTGTCGTTTCAGGTCGGTCTTAAACTGTTGGTCAAAATGTGCAAGACACTCCAGGATGTCTTGTTCGGACTGCCCACGATAGCCTTTGTCCCCTCTGCCCCATGGATATATAAACAACCCCTCTTGTCTATAACCCTGTGCTGTAACTCCTTTTATTTGCGGCTGGAGGGGGCGAAACAGCATATTTCTTGGATTGTCATTCTTACCTCCGCCGCTACCATGTAGCTCTATGTAGAAGGGATAGTCCTCAATGGTCGGGTCAAAATCCTTTGGCAAAAAGAGCCAATAGAAAGTATTTTTCCCGTCTGAGGGTGAGGTGAAATTCATGATGAGTGGGCGAGGACCGTTGGCATAGGTCTGCCATTCGGCACCTTGATTTTGAAAGTATGCTAATGTATTTGATACCCATAAGCTATCTTGTTTCGACCAGGCTATGTCATGAGTGGTGTCCTTGATCATAGTTCTTACCGAGGCAAAGTGTTTCCTCAAAAGCGGGTTGTCTTCTTCGTTCTCCAGCTTTCTAAGTAAGGCACTCAATGCTACTATGTCGCCTTGCTTTGTTATGACAGCAGGTTCTGTGATTATTTCATAGAAGGTTTCATCCTCTTTGTTTACCACCCTACCACCATTCTCCAATATCGCTCGTTCTGCAATGGTCAAGATTCGATCAACGATGTCACTGATTCGATTGAAATTGGGCAGGTCATCTCTAGAGTAGTTGATATAGGTGTCATTAAAGGGTACATTCCATTTATTTCTCGAAGGCAATTCCAATAGTAAATTTTCGGGAATACCTTTTGTGCCATTGATGATGCCAAGCAGACCTCCACAAGTAGCTGCCTGATTATCACAATCGTATCCTGCACTGACGGCAATACCCACGGTTTTTAAGAAATCTCCTTCTCCATATAGAATAGCCATTATACCAGACAGTCCATTGACTACGGATGAAAAACCTGGATCAGGAATCTTGAAGTCAGCCACAGTCAAGTAGTATTTCTGGTGGATTAAACTGCGTGTGGTCTGCCAATCTTTGTGTTTACTATGCCACCCGAGGACATCTTGGATACCTTTCCGATAGGGACTGTCTTCTGGCAAAACATCGGCTGCGATCTCCACCAATCTGGATACATCCGACTCAAAGAATGCTGCGCTATACATGGCAGCATATGCTTTGGTGGCATGGATGGCCCAATCATCGCACATAATCTTGGCACCCCACTCAGCCCTATCCGTGGCTTGCTCAATCATACCAGGGTAGAATACACTCCAGATTTCATTCACCAACTGAGAAGTGATTCGATACCAATTTGGATTATTTTGCTTACTGCCAGTCTCTGGCGGAATAATACCTTCTTCCATCAAATCTCTTGCCTTGCGGTTGGCTGCCCAAATAAATCTGTTGATATGGGCTTTCCACATTTCAGTAATCTCTACGTAATTAATATCAAGCCCATACTTCTCGACCGCATGCAGCGTCACAAATTCGATGTCGGTATCGTCGTCACTCCAAGCACCACCCATGGCATCTGCCATAATGTGACCATATGCCCGGCGATCATGTTGATTCATTTGTATGTCATAGGTCTCGAGATCTTTTGCTGTGTAGTAGCGATCTACAAGAATGGGGATGGGGTCTTCTTGATATACATTTTCAAAGGGAAACCCCATATAGTTGCCAACGAGCTGCCCCAGCCAGTAGGCCTCAATTTTATCCCTTAGCTTTTCTTCAGAAATGACGTGAGAATCTTGGGCAATACCAGTTCGGTTCAAAAAAAGGCATAGCAATAAGTAAAAGAAGGGAAGCGCAAAAAGAGACTTTCGATAGCTGTGAAACATAAGTGATATCATAGAACAAACTTGGGCATTCACTTTTAAAACATGGTGACATACAGTTAACTTCCGCACGCAGTTGACATTTTAGTACGGTATTTCTATAGGTCTGTAAGGTGGTTTGCCGATCCTCATAACATACTTGGCAATACTTCCTTCTGGCTTACCAATCCCAGACCAAAGGAAATTCGATCAAGTCGTCTATTGCCACTGGTTTACCTGTTTCAATTGAGGTATAAGCGGCTATACCGATGAGACTAGACATGACGCCTGCTCGACTGTCGGCCAATTGCTGCATGGGATCTGGTCGATCTTTTAGAAAAATGAGATCCTTGAGTTTCTTGTCTGATCCTCCATGTTCCCCTGCACCGCTGGTTGTGGTCCACGTTTTCGTCTCTTTAAAGTTTTCGGTAAGTCTATATTCTGCTGTGTAATCTACTTCCCAGGGTTGTCGGTGATAGATGCGGATATCAAATCTACCGAGTTCCCCATTAAATGCGATCTGCTGTCCTTCGTACGGCATAAACGCGTTCAGAGAATAATTGAGTAGCACCCCATTTTTATACTTGATCTCGGTTGTCATGCTATCGTAAGTGTCGATATCATTATCCCACACACAGCCGTCTCGTACATAGCCATCTTCTTTCTCGCACGCGACATATAGGTCCATTTGGCGCTGCTCTTTGGTGATGTCCCAATAGAATTGACAATCGGATGAGAATGCACAACTGCGACAATGGGTACTCCTAAAAGCGTTGTTTTTACCATAGAACGCAACCTGACCAAAAGCATTGACCATTTCTGGATCTGCATCCAACCACCAGTTCATTTGATCGAAGTGGTGAGATGCTTTATGCACCAATAGCGATCCAGAGTATTGCTTTTTACCATGCCATCTACGGAAGTAACTGGCACCGTGCGAAATATCAAGGTACTCCTGAAATTCTGCTGAGATAATCCTTCCGAGTACACCTGATGATAGTACCTTTTTAATTTCTTCGGAGGAGGTTCCGAATCGTGCATTAAACGTTGTGGTTATTTTTTTTCCTGAACGCTTCTCGGCATCCAGTATTTCTTGACCCTGTTGAGCATTGGTCACCAGAGGCTTCTCACAGATTACATCACAACCATGTTCCAGGGCCAATTTTACATACTTGGCGTGAAAACAATCGGTGGTCGTGACAATTACCGAGTCGGGTTTGGTCTCCAGGATCATTTTTACAAAGTCACTGGCCTGATATAGGGGTACGTCAATGTTTAGATATTTTTTAGCATAGGCTGCCCGCTTTTGATTGGCATCACAAAGCGCCACAAATTCAACTTGGTCTCCATAGTCTTCTACCAGGCTTCTTCCCCACATACCGGTACCACGACTGCCCGTGCCGACCATAGCCAGCCTCTTTTTTCCTGCAGCTGATCCGGATGGGGTTGCGGCATCCTGCCATGATAGTGCCAAGGGAGCTGTTGCTAAAACCGCACTTCTTTCTAGAAATTTTCTTCTACCTAATGGATTTCTCTTCTTTTTCATCTTCTGAAAATAATAATAAACCTTCTCACGTGCGATTTTCTTTGCTCTATTGTAAATGAAGACTCGGCCTGGTCATCTAATTTCTGGTGCTCCCTCACTCCATTCAGCAATGGTCATTATTATTCCAGCGCGCGGATTAATCTATTAATGGACTCGTTCTCATAGACGATCTTGCCATCAACCATTGTAAGCACCACTTGGATGTCTTTGATCTTTTCTTCCGCACAATTATAAATATCATCAGATAGTACTGCAAGATCTGCCAGCTTTCCAGATTCGATCGAACCTTTGCGGTCCTCTTCAAAAGAAGCATATGCATTGTTGATTGTATACATTGCCATGGCCTGTGGTCGAGAAATGGCTTCGGAGGGAGCATATTGCCTATTTCGTTCCGTTTTTCGAGTCACTACCGACCATATTGATAGAAAAGGATTGTATGGATTGATGGCTTTGTAGGAATCTAGTTTTACCATATGATCAGATCCACCATTTACAACAATGCCGGCTTCCATCAGCGCATTATAGGGATGAAATGTTT
Source organism: Saprospiraceae bacterium (assembly GCA_013001595.1). Lineage (GTDB taxonomy): Bacteria > Bacteroidota > Bacteroidia > Chitinophagales > Saprospiraceae > JABDMH01. Next base: position 288,811 of record JABDMH010000056.1, read on the forward strand.
GCATCCGATCTTCTCCCAAGACTTGATTTAGTAGGTCGGCATCTTTCAAAAACCATGCGGGTTGCATGTCCGCATAAACGTCCAATTTTTTCATTTTTTCGATCGCCTGATCGTTGAAAAAATTACCGTGTATGATGGAGAACCTCCTTCCGACTACTTTTTGAGTTTGGGATACCTCTTCTAGGGCATTGAGATAGACATCAACACCACCTCCACCTGTGACATGCGACGTGAATTTCCAATTTCGTTCGACGGCTGCCGTCATCATATGCACCAGCTGTTCCTTATCCAGCATTAAAACTCCACGATAGTTGGGGTCCGTAATTCCATATATTTCTTTTGCCCCTAGTCCCCAAGGTTCACGGAGATAAGCTGTTCCTGTAAGGACGCCTCCATCAATCACGGCTTTTAATGCACCCACACGAATCCAATCGTCGCCTGATCCTGTATGGTACTCCAGGCTATCTAAAGCTGCCCGCATATTATTGAGGGAGTCCTTTGGATGAAAAGGAATGCTAATATTTTGAAAGATCCTTGCCGTCAGAATGGATTTGTCTCGCAAAGACTGAAACATTTGTAGATCTTTTGTGGAACCACTACCTGCACAAATGGAAGTAATGCCCACACTATTGTAGTGGTGCAGCAATTTTTCCAGGTCCTTCAATTGCTGCTCATTAGAGAGTTCCTTCTTGGGTGGTAAGGACAAAAGATTAAATGCTGACCTTCGGATCATGCCTGTCAAGTCACCTGATATCGAGTCCTTAATAAAGCCAGGATGATCTATGGAGGAACTGATGCCGGAAATACGCAAAGCCCGAGTGTTGACCATGCCTCCATAGGATCCGTTAAGAAACACAGGATGATCTGGCGCCACGGCGTCTAGTTCTACCATCGACGGTTGGCGCATATCAAGTAGCCTGGTGGCAAAGAACTTTGGATGGATAATCCAGTCGCCGCTGTTCTTTATCTGTGCTTGATGTTGGATCCATTTCAAGAGATCTTCAATGCTTTTAAGATCTGGTATCTTTTCAAAATGCTCGCTGGTAGAGGCGCCAATGGGATGGACGTGACCTTCAATAATCCCAGGAATGACAGTGAGACCCTGCAGATCGATTTCTTGGTGTGAACCGGAATATTTACGTGTAATCTCCCGGCTATTTCCTACAGCAAGAAACTTACCATCTTTGATGGCTATGGCCTCAGCGATAATGTGATCATTAGACATGGTGATAACCTGCCCATTGAATAATAGCACGTCTACTTGCTCCTTGGGCTGAGCACATCCCAGCATAGCGACGACTATGATCAGTAGCATTGGGAGCATAGTTGGTTTTTGATGAAGAAAAGAAAGGAAGTATAAGGAAATCCGCTCAAACTTCTTCATGAAGATCATTTTGAATGAACTTAAAAAACTGATGCTATGTCTTGGCATAAATTTCTACATAGGTGGAGCCATCTTTCTTACCGAGTTCAATGGTTTTTTCGGAGCCATTTGCCATCACTCTATGTGTTCCATAAAATGCACGAATAGTACATATGCCCCTCTCATCAGAAGTAGCCTTAACATCTGTCCACCATTCGTCGAAAACCAATGACCGATAAGCATCTGCAGCCGGTGTAGGCGTCCAATCCTTTTTATAAAGTGAGGAAGCTGGTATCCAATTGGCACCTTCCCAAAACCCCCACATCAAGATTCCTTCCACTGCTGGGTGGGCGAAACAAATCCGATAATAATCAGTCAATTGTTGGGCTCGCTGCATTTCCTCCTCCGGAGTCATCTCTGGAGTGTTCCCCGATCCCTGCGGTAGAAATCTCGATCGTTGCCCTGGCATATTGAACTCTGAAATGCGAATGGGTAGCTTGAATTGAGCAAGCACATCGAGGGCAGAGGTTAAGGAATCTGGATTGAAATGGGATCCATGCAAATGCCCCTGGACTCCTATACCATCGATTCGCACCTTACTATCTAGCAGGTTTTGAATGTGTTGTACGTAGGATTTTAGTCTATGTCCTGTGAGCACATCATAGTCATTCATATATAATGTCGCCTGTGGGTCAATAGCCTTAATCCAATCTACCATCTGGCCGGTGATGTCTGGGCCCAATCGATCTTCATAATAATTACCATGAATCATCTCATTGTTGAGGTCATATTCAGCAAAACGTCCTTGATATCGAGCAGCAATGGTTCTAGCCCGGGTACGTAGCTCAGCGTGCAATGCATGGTCATCCATTGTCTTTAGCCAGCCCTGGACGCGTTTGGGAATGCCCCAATAGATGTTATGACCTCTGAGGGGAATGTTGTTTTCGTCGGTCCAGGTGAGCATATTGTCGGTTGTAGCAAAATTCACTTTCCCCCTTTCACGTTCCATATTGCCCCATTTAAGGGCATTTTCTGACACGGCACTATTAAAGTTTTCCAGGAATTTCTCTTTATACATTTGCACATCTGCTGCACTTGCTCTGCCATTAAAAATCCCATCAGAAATGGCGGCCCCAAACCAAAATTCATGTCTTAGCTGTTGGACATGAACCGGGGTGTTTGGTGTAGTCTGCACGACGATAATGCCTGTGCGATGTTTCTTTATAGAATCTTCTATTTCATGGATTTCAGCAGCTTGGACAGAAGTTATGAGTGCAAGCAGTGGTATGATGGCAAAGGTCTTAGTGAACATGTTCGTGGCTGTTATTGTGATCGAAAGCAGAAAATCGATACCTCGAGAATTCAGTTTGAGCGCACTTTCGAAAGAGCCATTTTTGATATGGCGATTTTTCGGTGTGGGCTCAAGGTCAGTCATTTTTTTGGGTAGTGTTCCAATAATTCGATTATTACACCCAGGCCTTCTTGGGTGTCCATGTAGCTATATTCGCCACCATCCCAACCGCCATTTTGGGCTTCGGAGTAACCGCTTTCTTTGAACAGGTCTACGTAGGTTTCTCCAATGCCTTCTACATCGAAGGCGACATGGTGAACCACTGGACCATGATTGGCGAAAAACTCCTTCCAATGACTTTGTGCATCACCGTAAGGCTCAATCAGTTCTACTTGAATATTTTCCAAGGAAATAAAAGCCAGCTTGGCTTTAGCATCCGAGAGTTTTCCTCTAAAATGCGTTGGATTGTCTTCGTGTCCTTCGGCATTGATTATGGCTGGTTTGTCTTGTATGCCTAAGAGCTTCATCCAATAATCGAGGGCAATGTCGATATCTGGTACCAGAATACCAATATGCTTCATATGCCGATCAGGAAGTACACCCTCTTCACTGGGTGAAGGCGTATTAAATGCAGAAAAAGTTATTAAAATGAGGCAAACAAGGACCAAGGAAATCAGTAGATTATTCATCTCTTTAATTTTTTGGATAGGAAAAAAATTTGTACGAGTCTTTGTATTTATTGCGATGGATATTCATTCGATTACATAAATTCGAGACCATGAGTTTCGTTGCGGCAGAAACGACTTGCTTGAATAGACCTTAGTATCTGTTTACTGACAACTCTTAAATGTATCGATTTTTCGCCTTTCGTGTTGAGTGATTGCAAGAGTTCTTTGGCAAAAGGACTGTCTTTGGAGTAATGGCTGTGAGGAGAAAGACTCCGTAGGTAAAATGGGTAAGAGGCTAATCGTCCTGGAGGATTAGGATTCATCATCCATAGGTTATGGATGCAATTGTACGGGCACGTGCCTATCGATCGATCGATTGGAACGAAGCTGGATGGGAAATCATCTTTCCAAGTTGATGATTTGGAACATTGGAAAAGCCATGGTGATTCTCGTTGGAGAACCTCCACAAAGTATAATGCAGGACACAATTGATCGTTGGCAGCTTAACAGATACTAAATTGAAATGTAAGAATAATATTACCAAAGATTAATCGAAACCGGTATTAGAAAGAATCAGGAAAAGCCTGGTAAAGCCCTAATCTATGCCGCCAAAGGAAATCCAAAGGCCCTGGACTTTGCAAAAAGTGGGAACATCTTTCCAACAAGGTAATTGACCCTACTTACAAGGTCTATCCTAATCCCTTCACAGATTGCTAAGGGGCCGTATAAAATCGGAAAGTTATTTTTCACCGGTCCCTAAGGGAATGAAGTGATCTAAGATACAGGTACCCAATACTGATCTTAGTCAAAAGAAAGGGTTTTCTGAATCAAAAAGAGATATTGATTTTAGTCGCAGACACATTGAAGCATGATCTAGGTCATTGTCCGTATCACTTTTTCGGACTACTATAGGAACTAGCTTCGGTAGCACCACTGGTGGAGGACTGTGACGTGAATTTCCGTTGTGCTTTCGTGGTCTCTTGGTGACTTCGATGAGGGAGATTTAACAAGTTCTACGAATAGTCATGGGCGGATAAAACACTCCGTATATGATCAAAACAATCCTACAAACATTGATTAGTGTGCTCCTTGGCACCAGCAGTCTTGTAGCCCAAGTTCCAGTCACGGGGACGGTTATTGATAATGACGGCGAACTACTCATAGGCGTAAACATTCTTGAAGTCGGCACCAACAACGGTACTGTATCTGACTTTGATGGATCTTACTCACTTACAGTTGCATCGGCAGATGTAAGTTTAGTCTTCTCTTATTCAGGCTATGGCACTCAATCGATCGATCTGAGAGGGCGTAATCTGATTGATGTTGTGTTGGAAGTTGGTGTCGAACTTGAGGAAATGGTCGTGACAGCCGCGGGCATTTCCCGGGAGAAGAAATCGCTGACTTATGCGGTCCAGCATGCCGATATAGATGCGATGAAAGAAGCACGGCCACTTAATCTTGTGAATGGCTTGTCTGGTAATGTAGCCGGTATTTCCGTGACCAGGACTGGTAGTGGAGTAGGTGCCGAGTCCAAAGTGCTGCTGAGGGGAAACCGCTCGATCGCTGGCAGCAGTCAGCCTCTATATGTGGTAGACGGCGGAATTATGGGCGGCGGAATCGATAATCTGAGTCCCGATGATATCGAGTCTATTTCCGTGTTAAAGGGAGCCAACGCCGCTGCCTTGTATGGTAGCAGGGCGAATAATGGGGCGATCGTTGTAACCACTAAAATGGGCAGAGGAAAGAAAGGTTATGCCATTGATTTAAATACATCCTATCTGGCAGCCAGCCCAATATACCTGAATAGTTTTCAAAACGAATATGGCCAAGGTAGTGATGGTCAGTTTAGTGAACATGCTGCACGCTCCTGGGGCCCCAAATTGGATGGAAGTCAGAAACCACATTGGTCCAACGATCCGAACTGGCCAGCCACCACTTCTCCCTATAGTGCCAATGTAAATGGAAAAAAAAGTGACTTCTTTCAAACCGGGCATAATTTTGCCAC
>JABDMH010000073.1 GCA_013001595.1 Saprospiraceae bacterium
CAATTGGATCTTGAAGACCAATAAGAACCTTCAAAAACTATGGCTCGCACTATTGGTTGTTGCTTTAGTCATGCTGGCACTATCATCTTGGTTCTATAGCATTTGGGTACCAGAAATTGATGTCGCCTTTACCCTGTCTTTAATGATGTGTTTCTATGTACTGGCACTGGCGTGGGGCAATATTTTCGTCATGTATATAAATGGCGTCGGTAAGGTAAAATTACAAATAATCACATCGATTGCTGGAGCCATTATAAATATTCCGCTGTCGTACCTATTGGCAAAGTCACTACATCTTGGCACTGCTGGCATCATACTTGCAAGCACAATATGTATTGGTTTCGGGCCAATTTTAGCACCCATTCAATTTCGAAAACTTACCCGAAAATCTGCCACCGGCATATGGAATCAATAGCATCGATGACCACCAGTACTGGTAAAAAGGACAATCGCTGTAAAATCCGCGTCCTTTGGTTTGCCACTTCACCTTCGCTTGGAAGGGTCCATTTAGACAAGGATGCTACCCTAGGTACAAGCTGGATAGAGGCGCTCGAACGACTTTGTCTCAAAGATTCTCGTATTGAACTTGCCATTGCTTTCACTTGGAAGAGTACCTCTATTGATTCCTTTGTATTGGATAGTCATCGCACCCGGTATTATACAATTCCCAGGAGGCCAAAAAACAAATGGACGAGAGCACTGAGGCGAGTATTGAGCTTACCAGAACACTCCCAGGATGTGGCAGATGACTGTGTACGCATTGCTCATGAATTCAAGCCAGACATTGTCACTTTCTTTGGTACAGAAACTCCATATCCCTTGTCAATTCCGCAGCTGCATTGTCCGCATCTGATTTGGTTTCAGGGCAATCTTACCGTTTATCAAAAGAAATGGCATGTGGGCATTTCTCCCATACAATCCCTTCTTGGAGCATCTTTCAAGGACCTAGTAGTAGGCCATTCTTACCAGCATTATTATCAATTGTATCGTCACTACGTAGCTCGGGAAAAAAAGATATTTGCGCTCAGCCAAAACTTTCTTGGACGCACCGATTGGGACCGCAGGTTGGTGAGCATGATGGCTCCGCATGCCCAATATTTTCATGGTGAAGAGGCCATGCGACCGGCATTCTTCACTAAAGCTTGGAACAAAGGCCGGGACGAACATAAGGTTACGCTGGTGTCTACTTTTCGAGATAGTCTGTACAAAGGCTTAGAGACTGCGATGGAAGCTTTTGTACTTTTAAATCAAGTAGCATCGCCAATAGTAAAATGGAAAATTATCGGTGTAGCATCAGACTCTTCCTATGCGCGTACGTGCCGAAAGAGCGTAGGATTCAAGGGAGATGAGAACTTCCAACTTTTAGGACTTAAATCTGCTGAAGAGCTCGCTACTGAGTTAATAGATGCTGACATTTTTGTACACCCATCGCATATTGACAACAGTCCCAACAGCTTGTGTGAAGCGATGCTACTGGGCGTACCCTGCGTATCGACCAATGTGGGTGGTATACCAAGTCTATTAAAGAATGGAATCGATGGGCTACTTGTCCAAGATGGAGATCCGTTTGCTCTAGCTGGCTCAATTCTAGATCTAATAAATAATCCTACATATGCAAGACAGCTGGGTCAGGGTGCTCGGGAAAGAAGCCTGCAAAGACATGATGGTGATGAAATCAAAGACAACCTTCTCGATATATACCATCAGATTATAACCCAATCAGTGCACAATCCCGAGCAAGACAATTCATGAATATAGACTTAACAATGATTAAGGTCGAAAAATAAGCTACATGCAGGAAGCATTTATAAAGGGTAAGGTTAGTGTCCTGGTTGTCACCTTCAACCGAAGTAATATGATCCATGACACGATTGAAAGTCTTCTGAATCAGACTCATCAGAACATCGAGATATTAATTGTTGACAATGGATCCACCGATGATACGGCAATAGTCCTGGACCAGTACAAAACGGCGGAGTTTGAGGATAAGATTAAAATTTACCACCTTGCAGAAAATCGACGATGGACTGGGGGAGCAAATTTTGTATTGAGCAAAATCTCAGGAGAATGGTTTACTGTTCTGGATGATGATGACACTGCTCATCCAGCTTCTTTTACAACTATGCTGGAGGTCGTGGAACAAATAGATCCCAGTATAGATGCCGTCACGTGCAATGTGATTGATTCATCAACCGGGAAATTTGCTGGAAGGGGAGTGGACAAAGACCAATATCTCAGCTTCGAACACCTGGTTCGCTATTGCTCTGGTGAATTCTGGGGCATCACCAGGAGCTCATTAATTAAGAATATTCGATTCAACGAATCCCTAATTGGTCTAGAGGATACCTTCTGGTATAAAATCAGTGCCAAAGCAAATCGGTACTACATACACCAAGGCTTGAGGGTATGGACCACTGACCATGGTTCCAATATGATAACACTTCAGCGAAGGAAGGACCTAACTCAGAAGGCAAAAACTTATCGAGAGTTAGCAAGCGAAGAGCTCTATTGGGATAGCTTAGCCAAGTATCATCCCAGAAAATTCAGCTCAAAATGCATAAAGGGATTACTTTATAGCAAAATGACCAACGATTCAGAAACTGCGACCAAATACCTTAACAAACTATCGCAGTCGTCTTCGATAGTCTCACTTGCTGGAAAGGCCTCAATGGCTATGCCTCGATCACTATTAAGAACACTATTTTCTTTAATCCCTTTGTAAACAACCCATTTCAATATACCAGATGATGAGGCTAGGTATACTAGTCGATGAGCGTCAAGCTTATTTTAAGTGGCAATATCGACTACTTCAAGAGATAAGCCAGTACGAGCATATAGCGCTGCAGGTAGTGATTAATCATCATACACTAGAGCACCTGAAATCTATGGTTGACCTGATAATGATGTTACAAGAATGGATCGAATCCCAGATGCTAGCCATCAAAACAAATCATCTTGTTGGTAAAATAACCGATTCCAAAAATCTAAAGACCATACCTCATATTAAGCTGGATCAGAGAGACTCACCACCTATCTTAGACGCCGCCATAGCACGTATACGTACCTTTGAGTTAGATCTCATTGTTGACTTCACCTGCCGCCCAATTAGAGATTTACCATCCACACTGGCCAAACGCGGCATTTGGTCGATTCAACACGGCACTAGTCCATATCAAATATCAAAATGGGCCGGACTCCTCGATATGATCAATCGGCAGCCCATCACACCGATTAAGCTCATAGAAGTAGAGCCTGCTGGACGAGCCAACTTGATAGATGAAAGCTTTCACTTTGTACACTGGTCCCTGGCCCAAAACAAGACTCAGTTGATCGAGCAAGCATCTATCCTGCTCGACAAGCATTTAAGGCGAGAGACAAATGCAGCTTCTCAGCGGGCAATCGCATTTCCTCTGGAAAGAGCCATAGGTCCTTCTTTCACACACATGATTCACTACCTCATCTATTTCTATAGATCCCTTGCTGCCAAAGCTTACCGAAAAGTTGCAACCAAATATTGGGGAAAGCGATATCGATGTTGGTCCCTATTGGTTGGCAAGGGAGCTTTAGTGTCCACCGATCCCCATACTGCCCAATCGATCATTCCTCCGCCAGGAGAATTCTGGGCAGATCCATTCCTGTTTGAAGACGCAAAAGGCGTGTATCTCTTCTTTGAAAACTTCAACCTACAAAACAAGATTGGTAAAATCTCCTGCACTGAGGTTAAGGGCAGCGTCATTGGTGAAGTCCAGGATGTTTTAGTCAAAGACTTTCACTTATCCTATCCCTTCTTATGTGTAGAAGATGGGAGCATCTTCATGATCCCAGAAACTTCGGCAAATCGAAGGCTAGAGATCTATCGCTGCGTGGAGATGCCAAATAGATGGGAATTATTTACTACTGCCTTTGAAGGTGAACCCATTGCCGATGCAAGCTATTTCGAAGATGATGCCGGCAAAAGGTGGCTCTTTGTGAACAAGGGTGTCGATGATTTCTTCAACGATCAACTGCATATCTACCAAATCGATTCACTTTCACTAAAGACCATCACGCCACATCGCCAGAACCCAGTGATTATAGATGCTCGCCGGGCACGAAATGCAGGTCCCATTTTTCGCTCAGGCTCACAATTCATTCGACCTTCCCAGAACAATTCCTATGGTACCTATGGATATGGACTCAATCTAAACGTCATCAAAAAGTTATCCTTAGACCACTATGAAGAAGAAGTAGTGCATAAGGTAACACCAGAGTCACACATTAGATTTAAGTCTTGCCATCACCTTCACCAAACAAAAGATCGTTTTGTGATGGATGCCATAACGGATGATTAATTGGCACCTGGGGCAACTAGATTGTATCCACCGGCATCGCCTAGATATTCTCTGACCTCGTCGATGTAGATCTCTCTATTGGTAATTCCGGCGCGTAGACTTTCCTCCACCCACTTTTTTTCTTTCCAGCGCCAATGATAAATGCCCATCTTTAAACCTCCACCAACAGAGAGATTGTGGTACATGGTCTGGATGTTCTCCCGCTGATAAACGGCTGCATCGTTCACCCAAATCTTAATTGCCCCAACTTCCTTCGACCACTTTATTTGCACCACAAGATCCATCCATTGCCCGCGACTAATATTGGCTAGGAAGTTGGGTTGAATCCACTCAGAAGCCGTACTAACCCCTTTTGACCTAGCTAACTCCAAGCGATTGCCATGGACCTCAAATGCCACGGTTGGTGAGCCTGTCGTACCATGTTGCCATTGGGCGATCATAAACCTCAACTCGTTGCTTAAAGACTCGGGTGCAAACACAAAATCTTCTGAAAAAAAAACACTCATGCCGTACCATCGAACTTGACCCTCCTGTGGATAGCGATCAAAGGGTGCACGTGAATTTGGGCGCAGTTCTGCGCGATGGGAAGCTTCACCCAGCGGCCATTGGTCGATGCTCGTGGGTCTTAAAAAGAATCGAGCACTATATGCTCCCACTCTGGTGTATTTACTGTTCCTCTCAATCGCAAAATCTGAAATTTCTGACGTGGGTGATATACAAACATTATAAACGTAGAAGTTATTCCAAGGCACTCCAGGCAAACAGCCATTACCACTATCTGAGGCATCTATGGGTCTGTCTGGTAAAACTTGAAAGGGCTCAGAAGGATCTTCAAAACCCATGTGCATGTCCACTTCTGGTCGCACAACTGGCTCCTCAATGATGGGTTCAATCATATCGGTCACACAACCTGTACTCCACATTAAGATGGAAAGAAGAAACATCTGAAAATAGCGTTTTTCGATGCTACCTGCTGACGCGAACACATTGGTTTTGGCCGTCATTATATACTAAATTACGAAATTGCCCTCATCGGCTTCCTTCAGATACCGATTGGACCACGAATAGCTGGAACTATCCTTGCAAAAAATAAATAGTTAGCCTACATTCGTCCACTCAATTCTCTGCTTCACGGTAGTTCCCGATTGTATCGTGTTGAAGCAACTTTTACTCCAATTTGACCAAAATTGCTCTAATTAAACACCAAAATGGCTGTGTTCTATCTTGAACTTCAGCCACCAAAGATTAAACAATGGAATTAGTAAAAAGATCAAAATGAGGATTGGCCCTGATGGCATGGTTTTGATGTAATTGAGATGGTGCCTTTGATGTATCCAGCTTAGTCCGCTGCATACGATTTGAAGGGCATTCATAAACATAAGTGTTGTATGTGTGGGATTTGTGGAATTTTAGCATTTGATAAGAACCGTCGTGTCACTCAGGAGGAGATGGTCGATATGTCTGTCGAGACCATCCATCGAGGACCAGACGATGACGGCACCTATATTAGTGGCCATGTGGGGCTAGGGTTCCGCAGGTTAAGCATTATAGACCTCAGTGGAGGGCATCAACCTTTGAGCAATGAAGACGGTACGATTTGGATCGTATTTAATGGTGAGGTTTACAATTTTCGAACCTTACGAAAAGAACTTGAACAAAAGGGTCACATCTTCAAGTCAAACACCGATACTGAGACCATCATTCACCTTTATGAAGAAATGGGCACACAATGTGTCAGCAGATTGAGGGGCATGTTTGCCTTGGCCATCTGGGATGAGAAGAAGCAAGTACTCTTTTGTGCAAGGGATCGCTTTGGTATTAAGCCTTTTTTCTATCGACAGGATGATCAGCGCTTTTTTTTCGGATCAGAAATCAAGAATATACTGAAAGTCAGCGAGCGTCCATCAATGGCGACAGATGTATTGGACTATTACCTCACATATGGCTACACACCCAGTGACCGGACCATCTATCAACAAATCAATAAACTACCTCCAGCACACACATTAGTCATAAGAGAGGGAAAGAAACCACTGATATCACGCTATTGGGACATTCGATTTGAACCCAACCACACCCTATCTGTCCAAGATTGGCAGGAAGTATTGAGGGAAAAACTTAGGGAAGCCATTCGCATGCGTCTGGTCAGTGATGTGCCACTGGGCGCCTTCCTAAGTGGTGGAATTGACTCAGGAAGTGTCGTTGCATTAATGGCACAAGAATCAACACGACCCGTGAAGACATTCTCGATCGGATTTGCGGAAAAACAGTTCAATGAATTGCCCTTGGCCAGGCTTACCGCTGAAAAATATAGGACTGAACATCACGAGCATATTGTAGAGCCACAATCCATCGATATCCTATCAACGTTGGTGAGATGCTACGATGAACCCTTTGGTGACTCTTCTGCGATACCAACCTACTTTGTGTCCGAATTCGCCCGTTCTCACGTCACGGTAGCATTGTCGGGAGATGGTGGTGATGAACTATTTGCCGGATATGATCACTATAAGAAACTCAAGAAAATAGAATCATTTCATCGTTTCACTGGTGGACTAGGTGTCTGGCCGGCTGGACTTTTGCACCAACTGATCCCAAGAAAAATCAAAGGTTCGGGATTGTCCTACTACCTTTCACGCCCTCGCTCATCATTCCCTGCCTACTACGGAAAATGGCAGGAGACCGAACGTGCCGGAATGTATCGTCCAGATGTATGGGAAAAACTAACTCAACAGAAAGGAGAAAAAGTAAAACAAGCCGTACTGGCAAATTCTGCTACCGAAGACTTTGTGTCAAGATTGCAAGAGCTGGATATGCGTACTTGGATGGTAGATGACATTCTTACAAAAGTAGACCGAGCAAGTATGATACATTCTTTAGAGGTCAGGGTACCAATACTTGACCATGAGTTTGCTGAATTGACCTTTACCATTCCTTCGGCATTAAAACTTAATGGCAACCAGGGCAAATATATTTTTAAAGAGGCAATGAAACCATTATTACCGCAGAGCATCCTGACGCAGCAAAAAAAGGGCTTTGGTGTCCCCCTAAAACATTGGTTTAAGCACGACTTGAAACCCTATTTACAGGATACGCTTCTCTCCAACAACAGTCCACTGCATACCTATTTAGAACCAGCTGCTATTAAGAAACTGATTAAAGATCATGCTACCGGAATGAGGGATCTGAATCAAAAGATTTGGACCCTTGTCTTTTTACATGCCTGGTTAGAGGATCAGCAGTATTCGTCAACTGAACATAGTACATATCATGGCGGAAAACAATAGGAAATTACACATCGTCCATCTAGGTATTTCTGGTTTCCCCTTTGGACTTGGCGCTATGCAACGTCTCATCTTAATATCTAGGGGTTTAGTCTCGGCTGGAGCCCAAGTAGTTGTAATTAATCGAAAAGGACGATATCCTAAGGGCCAATATGAGCCACTACTGAAAGAAGGAACCTATATGAAGGTTCCATATAAATATGTGACAGCTTCACCTTATCGTCCATCCGGTTTATTGGAAAGGAATCTGCACAAACTCAAAGGCTATCTCAATGAGCTACGCATGATTCGCAGAAAACGCAAAGATGAAGAGTTGGATGTGGTAATCCTATATATCCTTGGAGAAATACATCTGCTGCTTTACTATTTTCTCCTATCCAGAGTTTGGCGCTTTCCGATTGTCCTTAATTATGTGGAATTAAATAGTTCATTCCCAAATCGATCTTTTTGGCAGCGGCTGAATGATCGCATTTTTGATCGTTTTTCACCCAAATTAGCAGATGGTTTTATTCCAATCAGCAATTTCTTGCAAGATCACATTGCTCAATATGCACCGGATGCCCCGCAAATAAGAATGCCTGTCGTAGCAGATTTTGATTCATCTGTCCCCTCCTCCTCAGTCCCGAAAGCGGTACATCTCATATATTGTGGGGCAGCCAGCTATCTGCCGCTCATCAATTTCGTTATTCAATCTTTTGATCTGGCCCAGATAGGTCAGACCCAATTGCATCTTGTGCTGGGTGGTAAAGCACATGAAATTGCACAGGCGAAAAAGGTATTAGAGCGAGCAAGTAAACAATCAAGCTATCGGCTTTTTACCAATGTCCCTCATCGTGACATCGCTGAGAAGCTGGCTGCAGCCAGTGGACTTCTCATTCCAGTGAGGCCAAGCATTCAGGACGCAGCTAGATTTCCCCATAAAGTCGGTGAATATCTTGCCTCCGGCACACCACTGGTAACTACCGCATTTGGCGAAATTCCTCAATATTTGGAAGATGGCAAAACAGCATACATTACAGATGCGTTTGATCAACATGATTATGCAACCAAGATCGAAGAATTAATTTTTGATCTACCAAGGGCACATAAGATTGGACTAGCGGGTCGAAAAAAAGGTATGGAAGCATTTGATTATAAATTACATGGGGAAAGACTAGCCAAATTCCTTGAGGACTTGGTCTCTCTTAAATGAACAACAATTCACTAATATGAAGAAGCTAATCGTAACTGGATCAAGTGGTTTAATAGGAAGCGAAGTGGTATCCAGGTTTTGCTCTAAAGGATGGAAAGTCCATGGCATTGATAACAATATGCGGGCAGATTTTTTTGGAAAAGCTGGTGATACTCGTTGGAACCAAAAACGACTGATAGAAACTTTCCCTCTATTCGAGCATGTTGAACTGGATATTAGGGATCGCGAAAAGGTTAAAGTTACGATCGAACGCGTTCGACCAGATGCAATCGTACATACTGCCGCACAGCCGAGCCACGATCTTGCTGCGAGTAGACCATTTGATGACTTCGACACCAATGCGGTCGGCACCCTAAACCTGTTAGAATCCTGCCGATTGACTTCTACAGGCATAATTTTCGTCCACTTGTCAACCAATAAGGTGTACGGAGATTCTCCCAATCGCCTCAACCTAGTTGAACAGGAGACACGATGGGAATATGCTGACCAGAAAGATTATGACGGGATTCCCGAAACCCATTCGATTGATCAGTCCAAACACTCCCTTTTTGGTGCCTCGAAAGTAGCTGCCGATGTGATGGTGCAGGAGTATGGACGATATTTTGATATGCACACCTGCTGTCTACGTGGTGGCTGTCTTACTGGGCCCAATCATTCAGGTGTTGAATTGCATGGATTCTTAAGCTACCTCATCAGGTGCAATCTGGAAGAACGCAAATACTATATCTTCGGATATAAGGGAAAACAAGTACGCGATAATGTTCACTCCCACGATGTATGTAGTTTTATTGATCAATTTATTGAAAACCCAAGAATAGGTGAAGTCTATAACATTGGCGGAGGAAGAAATAATTCAATTTCCATATTGGAAGCGTTCAAATTGATTGAGTCCATATCAGGGAAACCAATGCAATACGAATACCAAGAAAACAATCGCATTGGCGACCACATTTGCTATATATCTAATCTTTCCAAAATGAGAACTCATTATCCAAACTGGGACATCACCATGGGACTCAAAGACACCTTTGAGCAAATCCACCAAGCTTGGCTTACAAGAATTTAATCCAAAGCCATATAAAATAATTCACTAATTAGTTCACTACCATCCCTGAAATGAACATACTATTTCTCATTGACAGTATTCGCAGAGGTGGAAGGGAACGACGAATGATTGAGTTGTTAAAGGGTTTGAAAATTCATGATTCCATACATGTCGACGTAGGCGTATTTTCAGATATTATTGCTTATGAAGAAATCTACAACCTAAATTATCCCATTCATAAGTTTGACAGAAAAGTTAAAAAAGATCCAACTCTATTCTTTCGCCTACACAAGCTGATAAATGATTTAGCCCCGGATGTAATCCACAGTTGGGGTACAATGTCAACCATATTTGCGATTCCCTCAAGCAAAATACTCCGAATACCACTGATAAATGGCAATATTGCCGATGCTCCGAAAAACATGGGGTTTTTCGATGCACGTCTTTTTAGGGCTCAATTGACCTTTCCATTCTCAGATATAATCGTTGGAAATTCGGAAGCAGGTCTTCGTGCCTACCATGCTCCTGCATCAAAAAGCCATTGTGTCTACAATGGATTCGACGTGGCCCGGTTTGTGAATCTGGCCAGACCAGAAAGCGTCAAGCAAAGAATGCATATTGAGGATGAGCTAGTCGTAGGCATGGTGGGAGGTTTCTACGACCGTAAAGACTATAAAACCTACCTACAAGCAGCCATCCAAATTGCTCTTGAACATCCAGATGTGACTTTTCTAGCTATTGGTGATGGACCCAATCTAGCAGCTATGCGTGCGATGATACCAGACCAACTGAAGCACCGCATCCGCTTACCTGGACAGCTTAATGATGTGGAACCAGTAATTAACTCGTTCGACATCGGAGTGTTGGCCACCAATGCAGAAATCCATGGTGAAGGCATTTCTAATGCTATATTGGAATATATGGCCCTTGCTAAGCCCACTATTGCGACAGATGGTGGTGGTACACCAGAGATTGTAGACGATGGAGTAACTGGATTTCTTGTCCCCCCACAAGATTTGTCTGCCATGGTTGAAAAAATGATGGCACTGATCAACAATAAAAACCTAAGGATTGACATGGGTAAAACCGCAAGGGGGTACGTAATGGAAAAGTTTAGCCTTGATGTGATGAAGCAAAAGTACCTCACCCTCTATCAAACATGCCTCACCGTCAAAAAAACTAGTGAGCCCTCATGATCGCTGTGCTCATTAATTCTCTGGCGATAGGCGGCGCAGAAAGAGTTGCGCTGACCCTGCTGAAAGAAATCCATCAGCGCGACCATCAGACCATTTTAATATGTGTGGATGCAGAAGATGGGTATGAACCACCTGACTTTTGTGAAATCATATACCTGACGAATTTCAACAAGCTCCATCACCCTATCTATAAAATAATATGGATAACCATCTGTGCTTTTAGACTACGAATGCTAATCAGAAACAAAAATATCCATGCAGTACAGAGCCACCTCAATCGAGCCAATCTAATTAATACCGCATCCAAGATATTTGGGGCCACACATTATGCACAGATAGTGCTTCACACTCAGCTCAGATTTAGTCGTTGGCGATTGATCGCCTGGGTGAAAAAAACGCTTTTCAAATGGCTCTATACTAAGGCTGACCTCATGGTGTCGATTTCTTCAGCTATGCAGAATCGTATTTCTGATACACTCAATCTAGTGGAAGGACAACCCTATCAGGTTGTGATACCAAATCCTCATGATATCGACAGGATTAAAGCACTAGCTAAAGCTGAACCAGAAGGCTTTACCTTCGACAAGAAAAAGAAGTACCTCATTTCAGCAGGCAGGCAAATCGAATTAAAAAATGTGGCTAAAATAATCGAGGCATTTTCCAAGGTTGAAAAAATAATTCCAGATGTTGAGTTGATCATTTTGGGCGATGGTCCCAGCAAATCTTTCAACCAGAGCATTGCTCTTCGGGAAAAACTGACGCATAAAATCCATTTCATGGGTCATATGCCAAATCCATTTGCCTACGTTTCAAGATGTGACCTACTTGTACTTGCCAGTGAATCAGAGGGCCTGCCCAATATCATTATAGAATCATTAATATGTGATGTCCCGGTCCTCTCTTCAGACTGTCCCACCGGACCAAGAGAAATATTAAGTCCAGATTCGGATGTTAGCGGGCAAATTATTGATCAAATTGAATACGCTCCATATGGTGTACTCTTCCCTACGCGAAGGCCCGATCTCATGGCAGAAGCCATGGTCGAATTGTTACAAGACGAAAGTCTACATTCTGCAATCAAAAATAGGGCTCGAGAATATGTCAAAAATTACGCGCAAAAAGGAATCGCGGATCGATACCTAGCCTTCTATCCAAGTATAGATCCGAGCGGAAAATTAAAAAACCAAGAGTAGAAGAATTCATGCCTGATAGAAAAAAGAAAATAGCATTTTTTGGCATCAAATTTTATCCATCAAAAGGCGGATCGAGTAGGGTAGCCGAAGGTATTGCAAGGTCTCTCAAAGAAAAGTACGACTTTACCATCTACTGCTATCCAGATCCTCAGGCTAACGAACATCTGAAGGGAGTCAATGTCGTGCACATACCAAGTTTCCCTTTGGGGACATTGGGAGTCTTCCTCTACTACTTTACGTGCTGTATGCATCTGCTCTTTAGTAGGAAATATGATTTAATTCACGTACACAAAACCGACAGCGCAATTTTTATTCCTTTCCTGCGGTTCAAAAGTCCAGTAATCGCTACATCTCAGGAAGCTCCCTATGTAAGGGACAAATGGAGTGTCGTCGGAAAAATGTACTTCCGCATCATGGAGCGCTTTTTTGTGCGATCAGGAGCTGCCTTGACATCAGTCTCTAAGCCACTTTCTCAATATTATCAAGAAAAGTACATGCGAAAAGTGCACTACATACCCAATGGTGTGGACATAATCGAAGAAAGGGACTGGCAAGGACTTGCAGAAATTCTACAGCAGTACAACATAGATAACTACGTCTTTTTTGCCGCACGTCGAATTATGTCGACCAAAGGTCTACACACTTTTTTATCTGCAGCCAGAAAAGTGAACTATCCCTACACTATTGTCATTGCCGGAGAACATAGCCATGCACAGAGTTATATGCAACAGATCAAAGATTTAGCCAAGGGCTTGCCTGTAAAGTTCATAGGATATATTGGACAAAGATCCTTGCTAATGGCATTGATCGAAAAAGCAGAATTCTTTATTTTTCCATCGGAAACGGAAGGCCTTTCCCTAATGCTTTTAGAATCAGCTAGTACAGGAAAAACCCCCATTATCTGTAGCGACATTCCAGAAAACACCGAGGTATTTGATCCAGAAGAGGTACTCTATTTTGTCAACAAGGATTCTGATGACCTGGGTGATAAGTTAATTTATGCAGATCAAAATTCTGCAGAGATGCAAATTCGTGCACATCGTGCAAGCCAAAGGGTGCTGGAACAATATAGTATTGACGTGGTTGCAGGCCAATATGAAGTGCTGTATGAACAACTGCTCGACAAAGTACCAGGCTAAAACAATAATAAATTAGGGTCTTTGAAATGCAAGCGCTTTACAACACCCAAAAATCGGGGTTAAATCCCATTTTCTTAACAGAATCCATTATTTCATCGGCATAAGTTGGGTTGGTAATAACGACTACATCTGGATCATAGGTAGGTATATCACCAGGAGCGATGATTGGCTGTGCACTACCCGGTAAATATTTACCTTGTCGCAGGGTATTGATATCGACGACAGCAGGAATTAAACCGTTCAGTTTACATAAATTGAAAAATGTAACTGCACGGGCACCAGCACCCCAAGCCACAACCTTCTTGCTATCCCTCCGCAAAACATTTATTTTCTCATCATATGAATCTTTCAATACCCTAAAAGCATCTTGAAAAGAAAAACATGTATCGAGCAGATCTCTTCTCTCGCTATCCTTTATTCCTTCGGTCCCCTTCACTTTTCCAGTAGGTCGTGCTTCAATTGACAGAAATTCATCGTGCCATCGATTGCGGACATCCATCACCTCAAAACCACAACTTTCAAGCAGAAATCGCAGGGAAGCTGCTATAAACCAAAACCGATGCTCATAGGACACATTCCAAAAAACTTGATTTCTAAAGGTATGCATGGCGTCGGGCACTTCAATATATACTACAGTCTCGGGGCAATCATCCAGATTATTTCGTAATGTCTGCAGCAGGCCTTTTTGGTCACTTATCACATTAAGCACATGACGACAGAAAACAATATCCGGTTTTAAATTAACGGATTCTGGACTATAGAAGTCTTTGATAAAACTGCAATCCAGCTTCTTCTCATCCTTGACATCAAAGCCAGGATCAATACCTATCCCTCTGTTCTGGCCGACTTTACAAATTGCCTTCAAAAACACACCTTCACCCGAACCAATTTCTAATACAACCTTGTTACGGATATCGTGCCTTTCCACCAATTCCTTAATTAGTTCCTCCTGATATTTAGCAAAAAGTGGTGAATGATCATTGGAAAAATCATATTCCTGAAAAGATACTTTATTCGGATCATAACCTTCATTACAAATGGCCCCACAAAAGGTACATAGGGAAAGTTCAACCTCACCTTTGTCCACCGCGTGCGCATCACTAATGGAGCTGCTCATGACACCATCCATTGTGGGGAGAGGGGGTAGGGTAAAAAAGGATTCTTTTTGGGCCTGATGGCACCAATTACAGGTTGAGTGCTTCATTGTCATATAAGAATTGAGTGTATTCAAATATTTACCTGCCACAAAAGCATATTATCGGCAAATATCCTCCTCAAAATAGCAAAAAAAACGGCTGCTATTTGTTGAATTACAATTGACAACAAATATATTTTTAACACCAATATATTCTACAAGGACTACATATTTTATCACTACAACAGATCAGTATTTATCAATTTTCGCTGTTCGTAACCGAAGTGCATTTGCAATGACCGATACGGAGCTAAAACTCATGGCAAGAGCAGCAATCATTGGTGACAGCAAGATTCCAAAGAATGGATAAAGCAAACCAGCAGCAATGGGTACGCCAATGGAATTATAAATCAGGGCGAAAAACAAATTCTGCTTGATGTTCCGCATTACGGCGTCGCTTAGGTTTTTGGCTTTTACCACACCCTGCAAATCTCCTTTAACCAAGGTGATCGAAGCACTTTCGATGGCCACATCTGTTCCGGTACCCATTGCAATACCAACATCACTTTTGGCTAGAGCAGGTGCGTCGTTGATGCCATCGCCGGCCATGGCAACAGATCTACCTTCAGATTGTAGCCTCTCTACTTCCCTTAATTTGTCCTCAGGCAACATGCCCGCCTTAAAATTTGCCAGATGCAATTCGCCGGCTACAGCCAGGGCCGTATCGTGATTATCCCCTGTCAGCATAATCACGTCCACACCTTTGTCCTGTAGTTCCCTGATGGCTTTAGCACTCGTTTTTTTGATCTTATCACCGATGACCACATAACCGACTACCTCATGATCCACTGCCAGATAGGAAACGGTTTTACCATGTTCTTGAAATTTCTGGGCCTTGGACTGCATCACTTCAGATAACTGTGCACCAGCATGTTGCATCATTTGGGGATTTCCCAACGCCAATCGCTGGCCGTCGAGAGCTCCTTCTACGCCTTTCCCCGAGACGGCACTGAAGTTTTCTGCTTTTTGAGCTCTTACCTTCTTTTCCTTTCCATAAGCTACCGTAGCTTCAGCTAGCGGGTGTTCGCTGTTGCGGTTTAACGCCACTATAAAGTGCAAAACTTCTTCCTCTAAAACCATGTCACTGAAAGTACCCACTTTTTCCACAGTGGGTTTTCCCTCCGTGATGGTACCCGTTTTATCGACAATCAGCGTATCTACTCCATCCATCTTCTCGAGGGCTTCAGCATTTTTAATCAGTATCCCATTTTGTGCACCCTTACCCACACCCACCATGATGGACATAGGTGTGGCCAAGCCCAAAGCGCAAGGACAGGCGATAATCAATACGGCTATCGCATTAACCAAGGCATAGACATAAGCGGGTTCCGGCCCCCAAATGGCCCATACTGCGAAGGTGATCACTGCAGTAATGACGACCATCGGTACAAAGTAAGTGGAGACTGTGTCTGCTAATCTTTGAATGGGAGCACGGCTACGACTGGCTTCATTCACCATGGTGATGATCTGAGATAGTAGGGTGTCGCTACCCACTTTCTCGGCTTTCATTACAAAAGACTGGTTGCCATTAATGCTGCCACTGCTTACTTGGTCCCCTTCCTCTTTATTCACAGGTATAGGCTCGCCGGTTACCATTGATTCATCGATCGCACTTTGGCCTTCCGAAATACTACCATCCACCGGAATTTTATCTCCAGGCTTCACCTTCAATAAATCTCCAATTTCAATATCGTCTATGTTGACCTCTATCTCTTCACCATCGACCACTTTCACAGCTCTGTTGGGAGCCAGCTTCAACAGCTCTTTCACCGCCGAATTGGTTTTGCTATGAGCCCTGGCTTCCAATACTTGACCTAGTAGCACCAGGGTTAAAATAACCGTAGCGGCCTCGAAATATACGTGGACTGTACTGTGGGTTGTCTTAAACTGTGCCGGGAAAAAGTCTGGAAACAACAGTCCAAAAACGCTAAAGAACCATGCCACACCCGCCCCTATTCCGATGAGGGTAAACATGTTTAGATTCCATGTCTTAATGCTACGGTAGGCTCTTGCAAAGAACATCCAAGTGGCATAAAAAACCACCGGAAGTGACAAGGTAAATTGCACCCAGTTCCAAGATCTTTGTTCCAACCATCCATTGAGGGGATTGTCGGATAGCATTTCACTCATGGCAATGAGAAATATAGGCAGAGTGAAAGCCAGGGCCACCCAAAATTTCTTCAAGAGATGCTGGTAGGTTTTTTCTTCACTGGAGAGATCAGGTTCCAATGCTACCAACTCCATTGCGCAAATGGGACAACTACCGGCTTTATCGTTGATCACCTCAGGATGCATTGGGCATGTCCACTTTCCCATTGCAGAATGGACAGATAAACTTTGTTCCTCAACCAAATCCATTCCACATACAGGACAACCTCCAGGCTGACCATAGGTCTTATCCCCTTCACAGTGCATGGGGCAGTAAAATGTACCCTTGCCTGAAAACTTTGCCCTTTCCTGTTTAACGGATGAATCAACCAGATCCTGGTTGTCAACCCAATCCTCAGGATGAATGCTATATCGATCACTACTATCGTCAAGTGCCGCCTGAAGATCTGCGATGTCAACCTGCCCACCAACCTTAATACTAGCGGTTGCGCGCTCTAAATCCACCAATACGTCCTTCACAGCGGGCACTGACTTCAATGCATGCTCGACATGATAGCGGCATCCCTGGCAAGACATGCCGCTTACTTTAAAGCGCTGCTCATTTTTTACAACCGGATTCTCCATATCTTATAATACAACTTAAACCGGGATCGTGCCTTGCAGTTCCATACCAAGGGTTGAAATCGCGATAAAATATAACTTCCCTGTTTATACTGGTTCTTTTGAATTTATACTACGCTAAAAATAATTCACGTAGACCCACTTTGCTTAATTTTATGTCTTATCTAAATTCAAAATAACATCGTCTAAATCGGGAACTTGATATTGAACAATCCCTTAGCAATTGAATCCCCACGCCAACATGTATTTGTGTGAAATTTTGAGCTAGGACTTAGGATCAGATAAGAATGACTGTGGCTTACTAGTGAGCTCACCACTAGCACATCATCTGCTTATTTTTCTATGCGCAGAGAGTCAAAAGCTGGATCTTGCTCAGGTACATTATAGTCCTTTTGCTTTTTTCCAAAAACAGAGACGTTTACGTAGCGCTTGGGGTTCAGGCGAAAATCCTGGAGCAGTAGATCAAGATTAATGCTGGCACGATTGAGGTTATCGTATAATTCTTTGCTTTGGGTCAAGCTTCCTAGGGTGCCATTACCCGCATTAATTCCTTTAAGCAGCGCTTGCAGTTGGTCAAAAGTTAGATCTGCTTTGACTAAAGTCGCTTCCAATGACTCCATCATATTGCCGGTGCTACCTAGTGCCCTATTGGCAGCAAGAATCGTTGTATCGAGTCTAGCATTGGCTAGTTGGGCAGTAATAGAATTGGCGTTTTGTAGCAACCCCGCGATTTCTTCATTATTGGTCTTTAATGTCCCAGTAACCGTAGATACGTCTTCCAATACCGTCACCAACTTACCAGAGGCACTAGAAAAGAGCCGATTTATATGAATGGTGGTTTGCTTCAGATTGGCAATAGCTATCCGCAAGTCAGCTACAGTCTTGCCTAGTCCACTTTCAGGATCTTCTTCTAAGAGACTATAATTGATGCTGTCTATTACGCCTCCTATGCCTTGTTCAATCGTTGCTAAATAATGCTCCACTTCACTCGGCTCGACCATAGATTGAATAAACCCAAAGGACTTTCCCTTTAATTGGGATCCACTTTCTAAGCAATCTCCATCGCAAAGGCCCACATAGGCCAACTCTATACTCTTTCCGCCCATCATGCCTACACTGCGTAGCTCCGCCACTGTGTTTGGAGGCAATTTGATATCATTGTCAACACTAATGGTAACAATGATGGTGCGTAAGTTCTCGGGATTGAGCTTGATATTTGTAACCGTACCGACCTGAAAGCCGTGTATCATCACCGGAGCCGACACCTGGAGGTGATCTATGTCCTGGTATTCAATGTAGAAAGTGTTGCTACGTTTTAAAACATTGGTACCCAACAGGTATTTATAACCCCAAATAAATAGACCTATGCCAATAATTGCTAATAGACCAATCTTTATTTCTCGTCCCATATAACCTCGGAAGCTAATAGATTTCAGAGCAACCAAAAGAACAATGAGTCAGCTAACATCGTTCATTGCAAGTGGCAACCCAGAGATCTTTGTAAACAACATACAACCACAGCTTTGTTTGAATGGTTGTGTAGAGGTTGCCAAAGTTATAAAAAGATAATCCCCTACAAATTTAACCGCTGCGCTTCTTTAAGGCCGATTTGATCGTCATTGTAGTATGCCACTACAAAGCAGTCTTTAAATCCCATCTTGCGGAGGTGCGCTTTTCTGGCAGCAGCTTCTTCATAAGTCTTCAGCATTCCTACCTGATATTTATATAAGTTTCCTTCACGACGAATCATTACATCCTGTACTTTGTCCCATTTGCCACCGCCGCTTAAAAATTTAGAGGTCGATGCAGAGATTTGCACAGCATATTCTAATGTTTTCTCCCGGGGTACAATCGCACCATCGGTGGTTTTTTCTTCTGACATGGATGTCTTTCCAGCGGTTTGAACCGGCTTTGGAACAGATGCTGAGGTAGTAGTTGTATGGTGCATGGCAGGTTGTGCTTTGACCTCTTCATGTTTCTTGATTGAAGCGGTCATAGGCTTTGGGTCCTTTCTCTCTTGTCGCTTTTTCATCTTCTCAATTTGTCGTTTGGCCCGCTCGACATAGTTGATTGGTTCTTCTTTGATTTTGGGCTCAGCAACGGCAACCTCTTCTTTTATCTGATCTGTATCGGCTGGGATGGCCTCTTCCTTTTGGCTTGTGGCGAACAGGTGATCCTGCTCATACTTATATTTGGTAAACGCGTTAAAAACCGACTGCGCAATTTTACTTTTTCCTTCCTCCGAAACAAGGAAAGTCTCCTCTTTGCTATGATTGAGGAAGCCCGCTTCAATCAAAATACTAGGCATCACCGTATTTCTCAGCACAAGGAATCCTGCCTGCTTCACACCTCGGCTCACTCGCTGACCATGACCTTCCAGCTCATTTTCCACCATATTAGCCAGTGCAATACTTTGATCTAAGAATGCATTTTGATACATACTAAGGGTTATATGGCCCTCGTCAGAATTTGGGTCATAACCGCCATAATATGATTCATAGTCTTCCTCATGGATGATGACTGAGTTTTCCCGCTTGGCTACATCTAGATTATCTTCTGCCCGATGTAAGCCCATCACAAAAGTCTCCGTACCCATTGCGCTATTGCGTTTGGCAGTTGTATTACAGTGAATAGAAATGAATAGATCTGCTTGACTCTTATTGGCGATATTGGCCCGCTCATGCAAAGGCACAAACTTGTCTCGATCCCTTGTATAAATGACTTGCACATCGGGATGATGTTTTTTGATGAGTTGTCCCACACGTAGGGTCACGTCTAGAGCGACATCTTTCTCGTGGGAGTGCTTTCCCGAACAGCCAGGATCCTTCCCGCCATGACCTGCATCCAACACAACTCTTTTCACACCTCCCCTTCCCAGCTCATCAGCCAAACTGTTCATGGGGGTGTTTAATGAAATATTAAAATTGACCATCTCAGGCAGCGAATAGCCTACCTTAGCGGCTTTAGAGGTGGAGGGTGCCAATAGTGTTGCACATGCCATCGCAAAGCCAACGAGCATAAAATGAATTGCTGAATGGACGCGTTTCATAATCTTAATTTTTATATTAAAAAACATTTACATGTGTTTTGTATGCAAAAATAGAGCCAAAAATACTTGAAATCAGCATTTTACATACAAATTTTTATTTTAATGTGTTCTGTGCTCACTTTGGAGGCCCAAGTAAACAGAGATGCTCCCACCGATGCGGAAATCGGTGAAGACAGCCTTGCTTTACCTGAGATAACTCCTTCTTTTAGTGGTGTAGTAAGATTTTCAGCAGATACGCTTGAAGCTCTGGTAGATTATAGTGCAAAAGACTCCATACGCTTTGATAACGTAAATCGACTCATTTACTTGTACGGAGAGGCCTCAATTAAATATCAGACCTATACGATTACCGCAGATTACATCAAAGTAGATCTTGATAGCAGCATAGCGACGGCGGAACAACTTCCTGATAGTCTAAAGCCCAAAGATGAATTTTTGGCCCTGCAGGCCGAGGAAGATGAGCCCGTCGATGAAGAATTCAGTGCTCCACCTGTGGATTCATTAGGTCTCGATTCACTTGATTTTGCCCTAAGACGGGATGAAGAACCCGATGAGAATAAAGAACGGAATGAGGATGGAAGGCCTTACTTCGACGATGGCAACTCAAACTTTACTGCTGATCGACTACGCTATAATTTTAAGTCACGCAAGGGAAAGGTCTACAAAGTAGTGACCGAAGAGAGCCAAATGTTCATAAGAGGTGCAGAGACTAAATTTGTTTCCGGAGGGCCGGATACCAATTCTGTAGATTACGTCTACAGTAAAGATGTCATCCTAACTACCTGCAGTGCGGAGGAACCACACTATGGCATACGAAGTAAAAAGCAAAAGATCGTCCCCAATAGACAGGTGATCGTGGGACCCAGCAACTTGGAGATAGCTGGAGTTCCCACTCCTCTAGTACTACCTTTTGGATTTTTTCCCATTCCTAAAGGCGCACAAAATGGCTTAATCATCCCCAATGACTATGAGTTTTCAGAACAATGGGGATTTGGTGTGCGCGGGATCGGATGGTACTTTCCCATCAGTGACCACATCGACACCGAAGTCACCGGCGATATCTATTTTAATGGAAGTTGGGGATTGCAAAATCGAACTAGATATCGCAAGCGGTACAGATACAATGGCAGCTTCAATATAGGCTACTCAAATCGAATTGGTGAATCTATATCTGAAGAAGGTGTCACGATGAAAGATCCACAAAAATCTTTTAGCATCAACTGGTCACATACACAAGATCAACGGGCTCGTCCAGGACAGACTTTTAGTGCCAGTGTACGTATGCAGACCAGCGGATATGAGCAGCTAAATTACAACGATACGCGGGTACTCAATAATCAATACGCCAGTAACGTATCTTTTCGCAAGACCTTCGCCGGAACCCCCTTTCGTCTTTCTGCCAATGCCAGACATTCCCAAAACACACGCACAGGTGATATGCAATTCACCCTGCCAGATGTGCAGCTGAGCATGAACCGCATCTTTCCCTTCAAGCGCAAGAAAAATCCCAATCCGGAACAGAAATGGTATGAAAAGGTCTCCTTACTGTATACCGGTAAATTCCTCAACCGCATCCGAACAAAAGATAGCCTCCTATTTCAAGAATCACTGTTTAAGAATGCGGAATTTGGGGCCAATCATGATCTCAATACCAGCGCCTCTTTTCAGGTGCTTAAGTATTTCAACATTACTCCCACCGTCAACTATTCCGAAAGCTGGTATTTCGAAACGATCCGAAAAATGTTTGATCCAACCCTCGAACTACGGTCAGATACCATCATCAATCCCTTCGATAGTACCTTTGCCGTCCTTTACGACACATTGTCATTTGGAGAGGTGCTAAAAGACACCATCGATGGCTTTCAGGCTCTGCGGGAGTACTCAGCCAGCATTGCCCTATCTACCAACATATTTGGATCTTTGGGTGTAAATCGCACTAAGGGCTGGTTTCGAGGCATTAGGCACGTGGTCAAGCCAAGTATATCTTTCAATTTTTCACCCGATTACACTGATCCTGCGCTTGGCTATGTAGATTACGTCCAACAAGACATACGTAGTGAGGAACTTGACGAATATTCGATATTCGAAGGTGCACTCTTTGGCTCTCCACCCCAATCTGGCAGAAGGATGGCTCTGGGATATGCAATCGGCAACCTGTTAGAAGCCAAATTCTTTTCCAAAAAAGACTCGACGGCGAAAAAAGTCAAATTGTTCAATACCATATCGGTCAATGGTTCTTACAATTTTGTAGCTGATTCCCTAAAGTGGTCTCCCGTCAATCTCAGTGGTACTACCACCTTTTTTAAGGGCCTATCCAGAGTTAACTTCAGCGCAGTTTTTGATCCCTACCTCAAAACAGCTAGTGGTAGACGCATCAATCGACTGGTTTTTGATGAACGAAAGCGGCCCATACGATTCGATCGAGCAGCAATCAGACTGAGCAGCGGCATGACCGTTGGTCAAATCAAAGATCTCTTCAAACCTACCGAAGAGGAGCAAACCAACGGCAGAGGTAGCAGAGGTTCGAGAAGTTCTTCTAGTCGCTCTGAGCGCAGCAGTGATTTAGAAGAATCCATCACTGATCTCTTCAAAGACTTCCGTCTAAATCACGACATCGTACTCATGTGGACAACCGATAGCGATGGAAGCAAAAAATTGGACGTAACGACCAACTCAATTAATACCAGAGGAAATATTCGGTTGACTCCTAACTGGGATCTCTCTGTCGGCAATATTGGCTATGACTTTCGCCGCAAACAAATCACCTATCCCTACTTAAGTTTCACTCGAAACCTTCACTGCTGGGAGATGGCTTTCAGTTGGGCTCCTGAGCGTGGCACTTATAGCTTCACACTGCGCGTCCGTGAAGGTCCACTCAGCTTCATCAAGATCCCTTATCAGAAAAATAATCAGGATATTAGATTCTAGCGCTTCTATTCTTCTCTTAGCCTTCAAAGGATCATTCTTTTGAATGAATAATGTGAAGGCTTACAGAAACTGCCCCCAGTAAATTTATTAGCGGGTTCTGATCAGAGCCCAGTGACTCACTTGGAATAGCTATTCAGTAAAAAATAGAGGAATCCATCTTCGGCACCCAATAGAAGATCTGGGCTGCCATCATTATTCCAATCGACTACCGTGGGGCTTGTCGTATGACCAGCCAGCTTCTGCGCGGACAGATCCCCACGAAAATTGAAGACGACCTTTTCACTCTTTTCCTCAACGTTTTCAAACCATGCTGCGTTCGTGCTATTGACAATAAGGTCTAGATCTCCATCTTGATCCCAATCAGAAAAACAGAACTTTCTGCGACCACTCTTTCCATATTCATCAGCATTTAACCTGAGCAGCCCTGGCTCTTTGTCAAGGACTGTGTTTCGTCCGTCAAATGCAGATGCATTATTGCAATGGAAAATCCGAGCACCAGGTTTTAATAGCAACTTGTCACCCTCCTTAAATCGTTCGTAGAAGCTGAGGAAGCCTTCGGGATCTAGCATGACCAGATCTACATAACCATCTTGATTCCAATCTATTGCCTGCGGTGTGGTGCGCCACTGGGTTGCCAATTCATTTTTGGAAGGTCGCCACCAGTTCCAAGCTGGCTTTGGGATGGAATCGGCCCATGCAACCTGAACAGGTTTTGGATCTGCAAGTTTGGGATGTCCCTTTGAGCCTACATTTTTTATCCATTCAATCTTACCCCAAATGGAATTAACCACTATATCCGCAAGACCATCCCCATCCCAGTCTGCAACCGACAAGGTTGTATATCCCCATTTCTTTTCTGCAGGCCCCTGAATAGAACCTTGATCGCCAGCCATGATGCGAATTGCATCACCATTGTTGGTCAATCGCTGAGGCTTAGCCCACACCGGACTGCTACCTCCACCTAAGTTTTCTATAAACCCAATATAGCCGGCAGTATTGCCACAGATCAGATCTTCATCACCGTCCTGATCCCAATCCACCGCATACGGAGTGACTAAAGCACCAAACTTCACATTTTCAGCCTTCTGTTCAAAATAAGTAGGTTGCTTAAATACAGGCATCCCATCCCAAATCTCACTGGTGTTTTCAACTAGTGCCACGCGTCCGTCTTCATCTCCAACAACCAGATCAACATCACCGTCTCCATCCCAATCCACTGAGACGGGAATGATCATTTCTAAGTCCATTTGAATGATCCCATCGCGAGTAGCTAGGAACCTACCGGGTGCATACCGAGGTTTCTGTCTGGTACCCACATTTTCAAACCAGGATAATCTATCTAGAAATTCACCACAGATAATATCCAAATCCCCATCTCCATCAAAATCTGCTAGATTAGGTGTGGGTGCTCCATACACATCGATAGGTTCTGAACCAGCTAAGATCTTACTTGGGATATGGTAGGTGCCATCAAACTTTTCTATGCAATAGACATTCCCATGTAAGGGACCATTGATCCAATTGCCCTGAGTATCAAAAGCATTATCCCAGCCGTAGTCGATCCAATCATCAATACCCACTATGAGGTCAAGATCACCATCGTTCTCGTAGTCAGCAAACTTCCACTGACTGAAGCGAATCTTTTCGTGTTGACTTTCAATGATTTTTTTATCTAATATCTTCTTGGGATCTGAAAAAAGGCGTTCTCTGAAGTTTTGATACTCGATCCCAGGACCTAGGACATACATCTGTTGATTGACGATTGATAACTGCAGATTTTTCATGCCATCTGCCAGGCGCTCCGGTTTACTAAAAATTGGTCGTATAACACCTTCTCCCTGCTCATTCTCAAAAAGGTAGGTTCCATTAAAAGGAACATCAGGACAGGATACAAGTAAATCCATGTCTCCATCCAAATCAAAATCCATCGGTAAGGGCCACGCCCACAAACCCACTCCGAGATCTACAACCAGAGATGGATTGTTATATGGCAGGGCAACAAATTCATCGATGTCTCCCACCTGCCCCCTTATCTTAGTGAGGGTAAGAGCGAGCAGCGTTATGATGATACAAATTCTTATTCCCACTAGCTGAAACGGCCGTGTGCTATGTTGCTTTTCCTTCTTTTGCAACTTCATGGCATCGATGCGTATCAATTTCTTTTTTGCAATTTCCTATTCCACTGTGCTTTCTTGATCATAGGATCTTTCCTCAATTCTTTCATGAACGCTTCCTCGGTACCTTTCTCTAAAAGTGCCGAAAACAAATGATAAGGCTGTGATGGTGCTAGTCTGCGCTGATAAGTGAGATGATTGTGCTTGTATTTATGCACCAAGTCTACATAGTCCACATCTGCAGCTATCTCTATGATCAGTTCTTTTGAAATCATTTCTGGGTTTATTTCTTGTGCATCGGGAATCCAATCATGTTCTTTGGCAACAGCTCGGAGCATTTTCCTAATCACATCAAATTCCACTGATGCTTCTCCCTGATAGGACATCTCTACCAAGGAATCTGCATGGTGAAAGCGGATTCGTGAAACAGGGGCATCGACAATAGTCTCCATGGAAGCTCTACTGCTCGCATTCAAGTCTACCAGGAGTTGTTCCAACTGATGGAATCGAACTTCATCTAACGAGGCACGAGCACTATCTATCAGTGTATGTCTTTGGCCGCTAAATAAGATGCTGGCATCCTGGAAAACAGCCATTTTAAATATAGGACAAGCGCCCATGCATGCAGTCTGCTCATAATCAATTAGGATCGGGCTTGTTTCTGGTGCTGCCAATTTGGTTTTTGTTCCACAACTCACGGTCAATAAGGAGGTCATACTGATGAGGAAAAGAACAAGCCATCTACCGCTACAACGCATAGTCAATTTAATTATTCGAGTAGTGAGTAGAGGGTGTTTAAATCTGGAGATAAAATGATCTCTGTTCGTCTATTGACGGATTTATTCTCCTCCGTATCGTTCTTCACTTTGGGAAAAAACAGCCCCCTTCCAGATGCAATCACCTGATGCGGATCCAAACCTGATGAAGTTAGCTCCTTCACGACCGTAGTAGCCCGCATTACACTTAGGTCCCAATTCTTTTCTGGGGTGCCATCCGAATCAGTATGTCCTTCCACATTTATCTCGATATCTGGATGTTCTTTCAACACATCAGCGACCTTCCTGATCGCTCTTTTGCCCGCAACATCCAAGACATCGCTGCCTTTGGCAAAAAGCAAATTCTGACTCAATGAGACGTAGACCTTACCATCTCGCTCTGAGACTGTGAGATCTTCTGCCGAAAAGCTTCTCAAAGCATCATTAATAGAACTCCTGATCGATTGCATCAATGAGTCTTTAGCATAAAGTTTCCTGGTCAATTCCGCTAACCTACGCTCCCGAATCACCACGTCATTCTGTAGTGAGACAAGATTCTCCTCTTGCGATTGTAATTTTCGCTCGAGAAATTGTAGCTCCCTTTCTTTCTGATCGAGTGCTGATTGCTGTGCCGCCAGCTCTTCAGATAGCAGTGCTTTCTCTTCCGTCGAAATTTGCAAGACCTTCTCATTCTGCTCAAGCAGCTCATCATATTTTTCCATCAGATCTTGGTGTGCCTTCTGCAGATTTGCTGCTTCTGTACGCTTCTTAGTCAAAGCATCTTGTGTTTCCATCAGGAGCCTCTCCTTATCTTTCAGACCAGCAATATTGATCTCTTGCTCCGCCATCTTTTTCTGCATGGTCATCTTATCTGACTCCAATTGTCTCTTCTGATAAGCCAATTGATCATACTTCTTTGTCGACACGCATGCAGTGATGCATAAACAATAGACAAGCAAAATCGATATATTTTTCATATGCAAATTTTAACACCTATAAAGGTAATGGTTAATACTTAATGATTATTGCTGCTTGGATAGGAGTCAATGGATCCGCTAGATTGGACTATATTTTTTTTATACCTATCATTATTACTTACCATTGCTCCTATAATGGCTAGATGTTCTAATCCCAATTATTTGTTTCAAGTTAAGTGGTCGATCGTTTGGGTCGGTGTAATTCTCTTCTTGGCGTGCACTGATGCTGACCACTCTGTCGATGAGCAAAAGGTTGATCTCTTCTCAAGTAGGTCTGCCGAAGGCGACTTACAAGCTGTAGTGGAGACACCAATGGGTTCTTTCATTCCCCAAGGCTATAATATAGAGACAAAGCAGATTGAACCAATTGGAACAGCATCTGCTACCATGCTGCCTTACATTTGTCATTCCGGATTTATTCCTATTGAAGGGCAGGATCAAATTCCTGTTTGGATCACCGGAAAGCAAGTAGCAAAGGGTCAGATATTAGGCATAAAACCAGTTGCTCTCTTGGAATATGAAAGTGATGGTCAAACGGTTACTGAAGTACTGGCCATTCCATTAGACACTTCATTGCAAACCATCCGACCTGCCAGTTTTTCAGACTTGATCGTTACCTATGAGCCGATGCAGTACTTCTTAACCTATTGGCTCCGGAATAGATATGGTGTGGGCAGCACATCAAGGATCATTTGGAAAGATGATCAAGCTGCACTGCAATTTGTTGAAGCTAAAATCACCAACAGGTAAATATTCTCCAAAGCCCCGAAAGTCCTTACTGCGAAGAATATGTTGGAATACTACCAGACATTCCTTTAGGCAATAGGGATCAAAACGCGAATTCTGTCCCTTGGAGCACCTTTCATTGTTGCACCTTTAAGGCTCAATATGATCCACTGAATAATCAGGGTTAGAGGGTATCTCCCTGAGCAGCTGATTCCAGTATTTTCAATCCCCTATGTTGCTTCAATCTTGGGTTAGATCCCTCGTTGATCTGCTGCCAATTGCCCCGTTGATAAGCCGCGTTGACATCGTTTACTTGATGATAGACTGCAAAAGAAGGTCTTGCTGTCACGTCCTGTAGCTCTTCCAGATTTGCAAAAGTAGCGGTTGGCTCGCTAGTGAAGAGGTAGAATATACTTGTTAGTAAAACGAGCATGGATGCTGCAATCGCAATCCAAAGTTTTACTACGGAAAACTTTACTTTTCCCTTATCCTGTTCTAAGCGACTTTCCAAGCGATCCCATACTCTATCTGTAGGCTCGATTCTCAGATCTCTAGCTTGCTTCCTAAACTGACTGTACACATCAATCTTCTTCATCCCGCTGCAGATATTTTATTTTTTTTTAAAAATTGAGTCAGTTTCTTTTTGGCCTGAATCAGTTGAGATTTTGAGGTGTTGATGCTGATGCCCAATTTTTCAGCAATCTCACGATGTTTAAAACCTTCGACAACATATAAATTAAATACGGTTCGATATCCCACCGGCAATTGATCTAGGACACAGAGAATGTCTTTCTCAAAAAGAAGATCTTCAGCATTAAATTCAGCATCGTAGAGTTTATGTGACACTGCCGCAATACTTAGGTTTAAGTTCTGCTTCTTTCTCAAGAACATCAGGGCCTGATTTATGGTAATCCTTTTCATCCATCCCTCAAAACTTCCTTGCCCCTTGAAATTTGAAATATTAGCAAATATCTTATAAAAACTCTCCAAGAGCACATCTTCAGCATCTTCCTTCTGCCTTAGGTATCTGCGGCAGATGGCAAATAACAGCGGTGCATATTGATCATACAGCAGATTCTGAGCCTTACGATCTTTTTGACTACACTTTTTTATTAATTCAACTTCAGTCATGTCCTGGCAGTATAACAGTATTGCATATTCGGAGGTTCCAGATCAATAACGCGTCACAGCAATCAAAGTCTGGCACATTGGTCAACCAAATTGCATAACGAGACTTCGTACGATTTTAAACTCATCCATGTAGATGCATCTTTAGGTTACAATGGTGTATGTATCTTTGTGCCTCATTACCAAGATTGATACAAACAATGGAAATCAGCAGCCGATATACCCCCGATACAGTTGAAGAAAAATGGTATGCACATTGGCAGTCAAAAGGATACTTTAAGTCAAGTCCTGATGATCGAGAACCGTACACGATAGTAATTCCTCCTCCCAATGTCACGGGAGTCTTGCATATGGGGCATATGCTGAACAATACAATTCAGGATGTGCTGATTCGAAAGGCTCGTATGGATGGGAAAAACGCTTGCTGGGTACCCGGTACAGATCATGCTTCCATAGCTACCGAAGCCAAGGTAGTTAGGTGGCTGCGGGAGGAGAAAAACCTCTCCAAGGCGGATTTGGGTAGGGAAGACTTTCTCAAGTATGCCTGGCAATGGAAGGAAAAGTATGGTGGAATCATTCTCGAACAACTGCAAAAACTAGGTGCTTCATGTGATTGGGATCGGACAGCATTTACGATGGATGAGGACAGATCCACCCAGGTAATCAGAGCCTTTGTCGATCTATACAAAAAAGGCAAATTATACCGCGACTGGCGGATGGTCAACTGGGATCCCCAGGCACAGACCGTACTGAGCAATGAGGAGGTAATATATACGGAAGAGCGGACCAATTTGTACCATGTAAAATATCAGGTGGTTGGCACAGAAGATTTCATAACCATCGCCACTACCCGTCCCGAGACCATCTTGGGTGACACAGCCATAGCTGTACATCCGGACGATGATCGCTATAAACATCTCCATGGTACCAAGGCGTTGGTGCCAATGGTAGACCGTGAAATCCCGATTATCGCTGACACCTATGTTGATCAGACATTCGGAACCGGAGCACTAAAGATTACGCCTGCCCACGATGTCAATGACTATGCCATTGGCAAAAAGCACAACTTAGCCGTGATCGATGTGCTCACTGATGATGGTCATATGAGCGAAGCAGCACAGTTTTTTGTTGGGGACGATCTGCTGACTGCGCGAAAAAATATAGTCAAAGCACTCAAAGAGAAAGGTCAGCTGGAGCGTCTAGAGCCTTATCAGCATAACGTTGGCAGATCTGAGCGTACGCATGCAGTCGTGGAGCCAAGACTTTCTCTCCAATGGTACGTAGATATGAAAACGCTCAGCAAACCTGCCATGGATGCCGTGATGACTGATGAAGTGGCTTTCTTCCCAAAAAACCAGAAGAACACGTATCGACATTGGATGGAAAACATCCGAGATTGGTGTATCTCCCGACAATTGTGGTGGGGCCATCGCATTCCTGCCTACTACTATGAAGATCATGTCTTCGTCGCAGAATCTGCTGAAGAGGCCTTAGCTCAGGCCCGAGAAAAGACTGCTGAAGATCTCAATCTAACTGATCTGCGACAGGAAGAAGATGTGTTGGACACATGGTTTAGTTCGTGGCTCTGGCCCTTTAGTGTGTTTAATGGCTTGACGGACAATGAAGAGGTGAACTACTATTATCCCACTACTGTGCTGGTCACTGGATGGGACATCATCTTTTTGTGGGTCGCTAGAATGATAATGAGTGGGTATGAGTGGAAGAATGAACGCCCTTTCAAGGAAGTCTATTTCACAGGCATGGTGCGAGATCAGCAGCGCCGAAAAATGAGTAAGTCGCTAGGAAATTCTCCCGATGCGTTGTCTCTAATTGACAAATTTGGGGCCGATGGTGTTCGTTTCGGCATTCTTTCTAGTTCACCAGCAGGTGGAGATTTGCTTTTTGACGAAAAGCTCTGTGAGCAAGGTCGAAATTTCTGCAACAAGATCTGGAACGCCATGCGACTCATCAAAAGTTGGGAGCATGATGCACAATCAGATACGGAGCCTTCAGCAGCTAACCAAGCAGCCGTTGATTGGATAGAAGCTAAGATGAATGCCCTCTTGATCGACATTGACAAAGATCTAAAGTCTTACCGATTGTCGGACGTGCAAATGAAATTGTACTCTTTCATTTGGTCTGATTTCTGCAGTTGGTTTTTGGAGATGGTCAAACCCAAAAATGGGAATGCACCATCTGCCAAGACCTACCAAAAGTCTGTCGAAATCTTCAGTAAGCTCATGCAGATGCTTCATCCTTTTATGCCATTTATCACCGAAGAGGTATGGCATTTACTGTCAGACAGATCCGGTCAAGATTGTATGGTATCATCCTATCCGAAGCAAGATGGCTCAGAGATAAGATCCATTTCCGAGCTCGAATATCTCAAAGAAGTTGTGGTGAAAGTACGGGAACTTCGCGCCAAGCAAGGACTAAAGGCACGTCTTCCCTTACCACTGCTGATCATCGGGTCTACAAAAAAGCAGCAGTTGATGCAGTGGTCAGGATGGAAGGAACTGCTACAAGAATTGGCTTCGATAGCATCGATCGAACTAATCGACTCACCTCCCGAAGGAGCCCAATACCTAACTTTTGTTGTGGGAACGGATAAATTCTACGTTGAGGTCGAAAAAGAGATTGATCTCGCTGAAGAAATGGAAAAAGCGAAAGCTGAACTTACCTATCAGAAGGGGTTTGTCAACTCTATTCGTAAAAAGCTCGACAATGACCGTTTTGTCAATAATGCACCTGAGGCAGTGGTTCAAAAAGAACGACAAAAACTGGCCGACGGTGAAAAACGTATTGCAATGTTGGAGGAGAGCTTACTAAGATTAAATAGTCTGTAGCAAATCTTGGGGTATTTTCAAGCCTAGCAATACCCAAAATCCCCTCAATCTTACTGAAAAAAAAGTGTCAAGTGCTTTACACACTTGACACTTTGATCTTTTCATAACTAAGACTCTGTCAACTGGAAGATTGTCGTTAATTTATGGCTCCTTTTTGCGAAAGCCTTTGTTGCAAATACTCAACAGGGCTATGGCCATGATTCCGTTTTGACGCCTTGTCTTTCACAAAAATGACCTCAAAATTTTTCAACATATTCCAGTGGACAGAGTCTAGGACTCTAATGTGTCACTAAAATGTGTTCTGTTTTCGTCCCTTCCCTGGTAGCCACTCTGATGATGTAATTACCACTGGGATATTTGGTCATATTGTAACTCAATCGTTGTGAATGAATGCGCTGCTTAGTATCAGCCATCAGGATCTTACCCTGAGCATCAGCTAAAAATATCGTGGCATCACTAGGCGTTTCGAAGTCAATATCCACGGTAACAAAATCCCTAACAGGATTGGGAAAAATCTGTACGCTGTTCTCCGGCAGTGGATTCTCATCAACAGCCGTACTCACAATCTCCAACTCTAAACCTATCGCAGCATTCCATGGAATACCATTATTGGTAAACAATCGGAAATTACCCAATTCTTCAAAGTAGGCTAACGAACTGATTTTAAACACAGGATACTCTTGATCAACCACTTGGAAGACTTCATTGGCAGGACCTGTGTATTGAATCGCAACGAAATACTCCTTGCCTGGTTCCAGAACAACTGGATCTTCATTTTCCGTAAAATCTAGCACATCCTCTACAAAAAATGGACCGCCGCTTGCATCGTCGTCAGAATTGAATAAATAGGTGCCGATGCCAATAATCATATCATCTTGGATCATCTGATCAATAGAAGTAATACCATTTAAAGCAAAGTTTAAATTAAGTAAAGTATCACCTTGCTGGATGGTGGAGTCGGCTATTTCAAATACATAAGCAATGACGCTTTTTCCAGCCAAGTCTGCATCATTGATAAAGGCATTAAAAGATATTCTTGATATCTGAAGATCGTCGGTGAAGGTACTTGGTATCTTAAATACATTGCCCCAGGCAAAGGTGTTCAGATCACCGACTGCACTTCCATTAAATCCACCCAAAGACCCTCCTGTGGGTATTTTATTGTACGTAAAGTCTGAGACAAGAAAGGCGCGTGAATCTACATTGTCATCTGGCTTGACGATCTCTCCCACAGTGTCTCCTTTTACCTCAATGTTGTATGCGGTTATGTAATTATTATCAGGACCATTTTGCTGGGCTTGAGAAGGGATCCAATTTTCAAAGTCATGAATCAACGTGTCTCCTGCAGCAATTCCATCAATGTAGGCCGTATCACTGAATACCAACGTTTGATTTCCATCAAGTACCCTTGCCCAAATCATTACCGTATCGGTGACATCCGTATCTCCATGATTGGCAAACTCCACCTCCAAGTCAAGCGTGTCGTCCACAATTCCGAAATCGGGTGTCTCAAAATAGGTGACATTGTTGAAAGTGGTAATTGCCAAGTCCAAACCTCGGTCGGCGAAAAGCTGAACATCATCAATCAACCAATAGTAATATTCACCATCCCATACAAACTTCACCCTCACGTCTGCCTGACCGGCTGCAAGATCACTAATATCTTGGACTACAATATCTAGGGCTCCCGTTCTCTCATTGGAGCCTATATCATCATTAACTTCAAAGCTGGTCCAGGTCATTCCCCCATCATTACTAATTTCGAAAGAAGAAGCAGGAGTAGTGGCATCTCGGGTGCCAGGATCTGGATCACCATCATCTTTGGCAAAATATCGATAGAATTGATAAAATGAAAGCAACACAGAGCTTTCCCCTGTGAAATCCATAGGTGGTGAAGTAATCTCACCGCGTTGCGGGGAAGGTGCTGGACCTGTGCCAAAAGCTTCTTCAACACCGCCGTTGTCCAGCCCGTCAGAATCAAACAATAATGCTCCTCCACCAGATGCAGAAGCAATAGGAGTAGTCCCGGGGTTATAAGCTCCGGTCCCCGCATCTCCGGTAGGGGTCCATACCCAAAGGGCATTGGCGCTACTGTCAGCGACACTAGAAGAAATCCCTTCTGGAGTCCAACCTTCGAGGCCTTCATCAAAGGGATAACTATAAATTGGCATTTGCGCAGACATGGTCACGATTGTGCCTAGTGTAAGTAGAACCGTTGCAAGTGTTTGAAGGTAAGATTGATACATGCTACTTTTAATTTGTTCGGAAATTTGAATTAGATAAATAACGAATTTGAGGTGATAGCAGTTGCGTGTGTCGCTCAGATTAGCGGCCAAAGATAATATAAAATATACGTATAACTAGGAGCAGATGTTGTTTGCATGGATGGTCAAATCGCTCCTTATCAACCCTCCAAAATCAATGATCCTCAGCCAAAAGCATTTCCGCAGTAATCGGCACTACACCTGGATGTTGACAAGTAAGTGTACCGGCAAAACTGGACCAATAGGCAACGTCTCTAAAGCCAGAACCCACCAGGTAGGTCAGGGATGCCATACTAATCACTGTGTCACCCGCACCACAGACATCAACAATGGATTTTTTGGGCACTGGTAGCATATGCGCTTCCCCTTCCGTATTGAGATAGATGCCTTTATCAGAAAGTGTTATCATCACGATCTTGCACTCAAGCTTTCCTCGCAGGTATCCTGCAGCTCGACCTAAGTCCGTTGCATTCAGTCCTACATCAAATGGCAAACTCGTCCGTAGCTCTAGCAAATTGGGTTTAAAAATATCGACCCCTTGATAGGTGTAAAAATTGTCAAATTTTGGGTCGACACAAGTCTGTATGCCTTTCTCTTTACATAGTGCCAGCAGCATCTGGATACTTTGTTGAGTCAAAACACCCTTATTGTAGTCCTGAAGAATGACCATTTCAATAGACACTTTTCGCATTAACCGGTCAAGGCTACTGAACAAATCGATTCGTTCTACATCAGAGAGTGCATGCCGTTCCTCTCTGTCGACGCGTAGGAGGTGCTGATCGGAAGACATGACTCTGGTCTTACTGGTTGTGACGCGCTCACTGTCGATGACACAGCTTCCATCAATAGATTTTGTATCTAACAACCTACGAATCGTGGCACCCTCACTGTCTTTGCCGATCATACCTGCCAGATATACTTCTGCACCCAAACCCTTTAAGTTCAATGCCACATTGGCGGCTCCTCCCAGGCAGGTATGTGTACTCTGATATTCGAGCACCGGTACTGGGGCCTCAGGGGAGATCCGATTGACGTGGCCAGATAGATAGCTGTCCAGCATGACATCTCCAACGACGAGGACCTTTCTACCTTTGAAATCATTCAACAGATCTTTTAAATGGCTCATCCAATCAAATTATGCTCAGAAAGGTAACGGAGTATTTTGGATGATGCTCCCTTATTGGCCTGCAAATACTCGTAAATTAAATTTTGTGCAGTCTGATAAGTGGCGTCGTTCTGTAGTCGATCGGCCACAGTTGTAAATGCTTTGGTAGAGTCAACACTAAAGACAGCCCCCAATGCTACTAAGTCTACTGCCTCACGAAACTTCTGATAGTTCGGTCCAAATATAATCGGTAATCCAGCTGCTGCCGGTTCTAGTATACTATGTAGACCATGACCAAATGCTCCGCCAACATATGCCAAATAACCGTACTGGTATAGCTGCGCCAAGTCACCCATGGTGTCAACAGAGATTATATTCGTCTTCATGGTTTGCCCTGAACACAGGGCAGAAAAGCGATCGGTTCCGGCTTCTAGGTAGGAGTCGATCTTTTCAAGGGACTTCTCATCAACTTCGTGAGACGCAATGATAAACAGATACTTGTCTTTCTTAGCGGCATTGATAAAAGGGGCCAGATGGACCATGTCGGCAGGCCAAACACTTCCAAAGATGAATACGCGATGCCCGGCAATGAGATCATCGAGAAAATCGAATGATTTCTTTTCATGATTTATGGACAAGACTCGATCTATCCTGGTGTCCCCAACCGTTGACACCTGGCTCAATCCCTTTGCTTCTAGTAGTTCCTGTGATGCACCATCTTGCGTAAAAGCATAATTAAGCTGGCTGAAGATGTTGAATAGCCTGCGAAAGTGACTCCTAAGCAAAAAATGACGAGGGTGCAAAAGGAGAGACACATAGATGAAAGGTACACCTCGATCATTCAGTATTTTCAGGTGATTAAACCAAAAGTCATATTTCACCATAATCGCTAATCTGGGCTTTAAGCGATCAATGAATTTTCTAGCTCTATCAGGCGTATCCAACGGCATATAACAGACAAGGTCAGCATGCTGAAAATCCTTGCGAGTCGTATACCCACTGGGAGAAAAAAAGGTAAGGACGATCTGTTGCGAAGGATGCCTCTGTCTCATCATCTCAATGATGGGCCTGCCTTGTTCAAATTCACCCAATGAGGAACAATGCATCCAAATGGGAGCATCAAAGTTGAATGCTTCCAACCTCACCTCTTGCGTTTTCCGGCCACTCACCCATGCCCTGGCCTTTGGGGAGAAGAGTTGAGCGAGAACAACCACCCAATAATAGACCTTGATACCAAATGAATACAACCACATATCAATAATATCTCTGTTCTCTAGTGAGGGCTATGGGAAATAGCCAACCAATCTTCATCGTACTGAGTAAATCTATACGCCGATCGGTATCTGTTGATCTTTGATCATAGTTGTATCTTCGAACATTACTTGTCAGACCTTGAGTGAATTCAAATCCAGCAACAAAATTGACAAGCCGATTTTTACTTAGATGTAGGTAGCCCAAGAATTGGTGAAAACTGACTCCGCGACTTAATCGATCGTACCCTCTCGAATAAGGTTCCGATAATTGAATAATACTATCGAAATCATCAACAAAACGGATCCGATGCGACAGGACACCAATCCCACCGGTACATAGAATGCCTGACGCTTTGCCAAGATCACGTATCTTAAAAAGAAATCCTGCTCGTCCATAGGCATGGTACCCTCGCTCTCTGAGGAAGATACTGGCGAACTGCATATCTGTACCAATAATCCCACCTTCCGTTGTCAACAGGGAGGACAGTACATTTTCCTTTACATCAGACCCAAAAAGAAGATTGAACCCAAATCCAAAAAAGAGTCCTTTCTGGGTGAGCACAGAGGTGCCCACACCCAAGTCAAAATGGGAGCCAAACCGGTCAGCCAAATCCCCCCCAGGCAAACCGACACCATAATGTAGATGTGGAATCACAAAGTTGCTTGCTTTCTGAACAGTGTCTTGCCCTTGTAGCATCACACTGAGAAAAAAAGCCAAGATAAAAATGGAACAGTCAAGCTTCATGTCAGGCAAAGATAGATCAACTGTGCTTATGTGGTAACTTCGAGCAAAGTCCCAAAAAACTCATTCTGCAAGCACGATAATAGGCTCTGGAAGCTCATGGACTGTCTGCGTAAGGTATCCCACTGATGGCTGCTCCTACAAATTAGTCAGATGGATGACATTTATTACCTTTGACAGCTGTCATCAATGGCGTTCAAATGAGTAGAATATTGATCACCGGCGCAGCCGGATTCTTGGGTTCCCATCTTTGTGATCGTTTTTATAATGAAGGTTATGAAGTAGTGGGAATGGATAATCTGCTCACAGGTTCATTGCAAAACATCGAGCATCTTTTCAAAAAGGAACGCTTTGATTTCTATCATCATGATGTGAGCAAATTTGTACATGTGCCTGGCCCCATTGATTTCATCTTGCATTTTGCTTCGCCAGCTAGCCCGATCGATTACCTGAAAATGCCCATTCAGACCTTGAAAGTGGGATCGTTGGGCACCCATAATCTGCTGGGCCTGGCGAGGGTCAAAAACAGCCGGATTTTAATCGCGTCAACATCTGAAGTATATGGTGACCCCATGGAACACCCCCAAACAGAAAGTTATTGGGGAAATGTTAATCCCGTGGGACCAAGGGGTGTCTATGATGAGGCCAAACGCTTTCAAGAGGCAATTACAATGGCTTATCATACTGCCCATGGTGTCGAAACCCGGATTGTACGTATCTTTAATACCTACGGATCACGTATGAGGGTTCAAGATGGACGGGCCCTTCCTGCTTTTATGGGACAAGCCCTTAAAGGAGACCCCATCACGATCTTTGGAGATGGATCCCAAACACGTTCATTCTGCTATGTTGATGATACGGTGGAAGGAATTTTCCGACTTCTTCACTCGGAATACACTGGACCGGTCAATATTGGAAATCCAACCGAGATCACAATAAAACAACTCGCAGAAGAAATTCTGGAGTTGGTCGAAGACACCACATCGGAAATTATATATCAAGATTTGCCACTTGATGATCCTAAAGTCAGACAACCCGATATTTCCCTAGCTGGCAAACTGCTGGATTGGAGACCCAAGGTAGACCGCAAAGAAGGTTTAGACCGAACGCTTGCATATTTTCGTGAGGCTGTAAAACAAAAGAATGAGATCGTTTAGACGAATATTGGTTACCGGTGGTGCAGGGTTCATTGGCAGCCATGTAGTACGGCATTTAGTAAGGAAATATCCGAGTATACAAATCATTAACCTGGATAAGCTGACCTATGCCGGAAACTTAGAGAATCTCACAGACATTGAGTCGGCAACCAATTACCACTTTGAAAAGGCGTGTATAACTAATGAAGAGCAGATAGCTCGAATATTCAGCAAGTATGCTCCTGATGCCATCATTCACTTGGCTGCAGAATCTCATGTGGACAGATCGATCCATTCACCATTAGACTTC
The DNA here is from genome assembly GCA_013001595.1 of Saprospiraceae bacterium. GTDB lineage: Bacteria > Bacteroidota > Bacteroidia > Chitinophagales > Saprospiraceae > JABDMH01. Next base: position 38,639 of record JABDMH010000073.1, read on the forward strand.
GTGCGTACCAATACTGTAGGTACGGTAAACCTATTGAATCAAGCTAGGTTGCTCTGGAATGGAGAATTTGACGATAAGATATTTTATCAGGTGTCCACGGATGAGGTATATGGAAGTCTGGGACCTTCCGGTTATTTTACTGAATGGACTCCCTATGATCCAAGATCGCCATATTCGGCATCAAAGGCAGGGGCAGATCACCTGGTCAATGCATACCATCATACCTTCGGACTTCCTGTTATCATTTCGAATTGCTCAAATAATTACGGGCCATATCAGTTTCCGGAAAAATTGATCCCGCTCATCATCAACAACATTAAGCTCGGAAGACAGCTGCCAGTTTACGGAGATGGGACAAATGTTAGGGACTGGTTATATGTGCAAGACCACGTTGAAGCGATTGATCTGGTTGCTCATGGTGGGAATCTTGGACATACCTATAATGTAGGTGGTCATAATGAACATCAAAATATAGAACTGGTACATCTACTTTGCGACATTATGGATGAACAGTTAGGCGAAAAGGTCGGCACTTCGCGTCAATTGATCGAATTTGTTCAAGACCGACCAGGTCACGACCAACGGTATGCCATCGATGCGGAAAAGATACGTGTTGAGTTGGGTTGGGAACCTCAAACACATGTGAAAGAAGGTCTATCTTTGACTGTTGCATGGTATATGCAGCAGCAAGAATGGCTTGAACACGTGACCAGTGGTGCTTATAAAGCATACTACGATGCTATGTATAAAGCGGCGGCGAATGACTAGATTTCTATGGGTATTCCTTATGTTGATGATTTGCATCAATAGCGAGGTACATGCGCAAGCTACTGAGCAAATGCTTAGAACCCAACTGCTGGAACGCGGGATCCCTGAAGAACTTTTTCTCGAAAAACTACAGGATAGAGGTGTGACCTATGGCTCTTTAGAGGAGGTTCCTCCTGAGCAATATGATGAGATACAGTCGATCGTCGAGGAGATCTTGGCAGAGATCGAACTGGAAAAGGCCAACACCTCGGCCACTGAAGATCTGACCGCAACAGCACCTGCCGCAATCGTAACAGATACAGAAAGAGAAACCATTCAAGAGGCGAAAGAGACGGTAATCGAGGGGGCCACCGTTGAAGAAGCCGTTGAAGAAGCAAAGGATGAGCAAGAACCGGACCTACCCGCAGCCAAGATTTATGGTCATCAGATTTTTCGCAACCAAAGTCTAACGGTATATCGACAAGCAGATGAAATCAAACCTAAACCCGGCTACATCCTGGGGGCGGGCGATGAATTGACAGTTAGTATATGGGGAGTGTCGATTTTTGAACGCACCTACACTATAGACAACAACGGATACATAAATCCATCTGCTATGCCTAGGGTGTATCTCAAGGACCTAACCTTTGCTGAAGCCAAGGATAAACTGCGCAGACACTTTGCCAACTTCAATCAATTTAGTCCAGATCAATTTGAGGTGTCGCTACGCTTTGCTCGGACCATCTCGGTGGGCATCTATGGCGAAGTATTCAAACCTGGCAATCATACCATCTCTGCGATTAATTCTGCTTTTAATGCTTTAGTAGCTGCTGGTGGTCCTACCGATATTGGTACCATTCGAAACATCCGTTGGATAAAATCTGACGGTTCGACACAACAAATCGATGTATACCAATACATGAGTGATCCAACGATAATTGAATCGTTCTACATGCAGGAAAATGACATCATCCAAGTCCCATTGGCAGAAAAGATCGTCGATATTCAAGGCGCTATTAATCGGCCGATGTCCTATGAATTAATAGATGGTGAACATTTACATCAGCTAGTAGCCTATGCTGGCGGACTGAAAGTAAATGCCTACAGGCAACTAATCCAACTCAAGCGTTTTGAAAATGATGAACAGATCATCATCGATATCCCATATAGTGACCTATTGCGGAAAGATGAAGACTTTCAGCTACAAAATGGAGATCAAATCAGCATCAAAAATATTCCTACTTCCTATCGCAACTTTGTTACCATCGCCGGAACAGTAGAACTACCTGGTCAGTATGAATTTGTGCCAAACATGCGCATTTCAGACTTAGTAGATAAAGCATCGCTCAAAGAGGAAACATCCAGAGCGTTTGCGGTGTTACGCAGAACAAATCGTGATGGGACGGCTGATTTTGAACGCATTGATTTAGGTGCTGTACTTGAAGACCCTACCACAAGTAGCAATGTGTTGCTTCAACCCAATGATCAGTTGACCCTTTATGCAAAGGGTACCTTTATTGATCAATATGTCTTGCGCGTAGAAGGTCAGGTACGTAACCCCGGACCTATACCCTACGACCCATCGGAAAATATGCGCATCAGAGATGCGATATTGATGGCAGGAGGTCTAACTCCGGGAGCCACTGACTTTGCCTATGTAATAAGACAGGATTTAGAAACGGGGCAGCCGACCTATATTTCCCTAGATATTCAGCAGGTAATGGTCGACCCTAGTTCTAATGATAACTTAGTCATAAGACCTGGTGATCAAATCAAGATTCAGGCAAAAAAGGCTTTTATAGATAATGCTACCCTCACCATCGATGGAGCGGTAAGGGCACCGGGTACCTTTCGCTACGATACCTCTATGGCACTCAAGGACCTGATCACTTTGGCCAATGGCCTAAAGATGCAAGCGGCAACCAATCGCATTGATGTCTCTAGAATGGTGATCCGGCAAAACGAAGCAACCAAGGTGGTGATTGCTACCTTAGAAATTGATGAATCTTTTCAGCCCGTCAATAATCCTTCATTTGTCTTACAGCCTTATGATCAGGTTTATGTAAGAATGGTGCCTGAGTTCGAATTTCAAAAAACGGTATACTTAAGTGGGGAGGTCAGGTATCCGGGACCCTATGCACTAATTTCAGATAACGAACGCATAAGCAGCATTATCCAAAGGGCTGGAGGTATGACCAGAGAGGCCTTTCCTGAAGGGGCAACCTTAACTCGTCCAACATCTGGGGTTGGTCCCATCGTGATAGAGTTAGACCGAGCCATAGAAAATGACCAATCCAATGCCAACATTATCCTTAAAGATCAGGATCAAATCATCATTCCCAAGATCAGAGATTTTGTGGCTATCAACGGTGCAGTGAACACTACTGAACTTTACCGTCAGGACCTGCTTGGTCCTAATAATCGAGTGACCGTAGTCTATGATGGCAACAGATCGGCACGCTACTATATCGAGAAATACGCTGGTGGCTTTGGTGACAATAGCGATCGTCGCAAGGTCACGGTTGAATACCCAAATGGCCAAATTAAGAAAGCCAAAGATTTTGGGCTATTTCGTGTTTATCCTAAGGTGGATAAAGGATCTATTGTCAAAGTTGGAATAAAAGATCCAAAGCAAGAACGTGTACCGACTGAAAAAGAAGAAGTGGACTGGGGTGAAGTGCTATCTAATGCGGTGGCCCAAGCGACAGCAGTATTGACCTTAATTTTGTTAATAGATCGGGCTGGTCGTTGATCTTTTTTCTTATTTCACTGGACATATTGCCCTCTGCAACATAATATCCATCACCTCTGTTGAATCCTTGCAAAGATCATCAGGTCTCGGAGCAAGATCTCTTTATGGAAAAAGTTTTTGGTAGAATGCCGGTTATTGAAGCCCTCAAGAAAGGGAGTGCACTGGAACGGGTATACATTCAAGATTCGGTAAGTGGAGCCTTCGAGGTCGAAGTACGAACGCTATGTCAGCAAAATGAGGTACCCCTTAGTCGTATACCCAAGTCAAAATTAGATCGGGACATCCACGGTAATCACCAAGGTATTTATGCCATTGGAGCACTTGTGTCGTATCGAGATCTAGAGACCTTGATCAAAGTGACTCTTATGAAGGGAGAATCCCCATTGCTCCTTCTCCTGGATGGCATTAAAGATGTTAGAAATTTGGGAGCCATAGCACGGTCTGCAGAAATATTTGGCGCTCATGGTATTGTCATCCCCAGTAAGGGTAGCGCACCCATTAATGACATCGCGATTAAAACCTCTGCTGGTGCATTGCTGCATTTGCCGGTGTGTAGGGTCAAGAGTATGCAGTCTGCTCTGGATCTTCTCTGTCGAAATGAAGTGGAGATTTGTGGAGCCGATCAGACTGGAGATAAAGAGCTATCGGGAGTCAACTTTAAAGGACCCTGCGCCATCGTATTTGGGGAGGAGGGAAAAGGAATTAATAACATACTAAAAGTTTATTTTGATCATCATTTTCACATTCCTCAGATCGGAAAGACAGAGTCTCTCAATGTCTCTGTGGCGGCAGGTATTGTGATGTATGAAGTCTTCCGACAGCGATCTTAACCACAAATATTTTCTACCTCACAGATTAAAACCACCACGATTGAATCGAGAAATAGAAGAATATTCAAAGTATAAATTGCTAGCGCATTGGTTTACTTCTGTAATTGTAGCTGGGATCCTATTGTTATTGGCATGTAGCACACCACAAAAAGTAGCATTCCAAGAACCGGCTGCTCAGCCAAATTCCATTCTCTGGAAGATCGAGGGAGAGGATATTAACACCTCATACCTATTCGGTACCATTCATCTGATCCAAAAGGAGGAATACTTCTTCACCTCCAGTATGCAAGAAGCTTTTGATGCTTGTCAGGTATTGGCCTTAGAATTTGATATTGGTAAAGCCATGGACATGGGTGTCCAAATGGGGCTGCTGCAAAAGGCATTTATGCGCAATGACACAACCCTTAGTGATCTGCTCTCGGACGCTGATTATGACATTGTCAAGAAGCATTTTGACGATATGGGTATGCCCCTATTTATGCTAGAACGTGTCAAACCCATGTTCTTGACCATTTTTGCCTCTGAAGATATGATGGGGGGAGACATGATGGAAGATGTAAAATCATATGAGCTGGAACTGGCGGATATGGCCAAGGCTAGAAAAATGAAAGTTGAAGGGTTAGAAACAATGGAATATCAACTCAGCATTTTTGACAGCATACCATATAGTGCCCAGGCGGAGATGCTGGTTGCCAGTATTCAGACAGATGAAGAAACCGAGCAAAGCTTAGATTCACTAGTGTTCCACTACAAGCAACAGAATTTACACCGGCTGGATGAACTAATCAATGCCGACCCCACCACCAAAAAATACCGACGAGTTTTACTTGATAATCGAAATCGAAACTGGATTCCAGTTATTCAACGATTGCTTGATGAGAGACCGCTCTTCATTGCTGTGGGCGCTGGTCATCTCAATGGAGAATTTGGACTGATCCAGTTGCTGAGAAACGAAGGTTATTCATTGAGTCCTGTAATCAATACCATCGATGCCAATAATTAAACCTGTACGAGGGAAGCGTCCCGTTTGGGGTAGTTCTTGTTTTATTGCCGAAAATGCGACCATTGTGGGAGATGTCACGATAGGAAATGATTGCTCCATTTGGTTTAATACGGTTATTAGAGGAGACGTAAATAAAATTGTAATTGGTGACCGAGTAAACATACAGGATGGAGCAGTTATCCATTGCACATATGAGCAATCAGAAACCCATATTGCGGACAAGGTATCGATCGGGCATAATGCGATCGTACATGGGTGCAATTTGGCATCTCACGTACTGATCGGGATGGGTGCCATAGTCATGGACCATGCCATTGTGGAATCCAATTGTTTGGTAGCTGCGGGAGCGGTAGTACTAGAAAATATGGTCTGCGAGTCTGGATATATTTATGCAGGTGTTCCGGCTAAAAAAGTAAAGGCATTATCGCCTGAAGTATTCAGACAGAACATAAGTCGAATTGCCGAAAACTATATGATGTATGCGGGCTGGTTTATCGAGGACGATGATTCAACTAGTCAATCGGATCTCACTTAGACGCCATATCCATTGCCTAGCACCAAATCAAGTTGGTTAATTCTGATCCTGCTATCCATTGTGTGGGGTAGTTCATTCATTTTGATAAAAAAGGCGCTCATTGCCTTGTCCCCCATGCAGTTGGCCAGTTTGCGACTCACTTTTGCTGCCATGGCCTTTGCTCCCTTCTTCTGGAAAGAATCACGCAATGTTGGTCGACGTGAGTGGATTCTGCTGGCATTGGTGGGGTTGGCTGGCAGTGGATTTCCAGCGTTTTGCTATGCGTTGGCACAGACCAAGATTGCAAGCTCTACCACAGGGATTCTCAACTCACTTACACCATTGTTCACCCTACTTATCGGAATCGGGATTTTCCAAGTCAAGAGTAGTTGGTCTAAATGGATTGGAGTTGCTCTAGGCTTGATTGGCGCGGTAATCCTTATTGCGCCCACATCTTCACAGGAGCATGCATCTACCCCCTATGCGGCTTTCATCATTCTCGGCAGCATCTGTTATGCCGTTAGTGGAAATCTTATTAAGCAATATTTTCCTAATAGGTCTGCTTTCTCTATCAGTACATTGGCTTTTACTTTGCTCGGACCTGCTGCATTAATCTTGCTGCTAAATACCAACATCGTTACGGTCATTCAGAATGATACATACGCTTGGTATTCTATTGGAGCTGTCCTTCTATTGGCGATCGCTGGCACTGCTCTAGCCAGTATTTTCTACTTCAAACTAGTTCAAGATACAGATGCGCTCTTTGCTTCTTCTGTCAGCTACCTGATTCCGGTTGTCGCTATTATACTTGGTGCTTTAGATGGAGAAGACTTACATTTATATCACGTGTTTGGGTTACTGCTGATCTCATCAGGTATCTATCTTAGTAGAAGATAATTTTAAGGACCTCCAAACGCTACCCCATTAATATGGGGTTTAGAAATTCATTATCTGAACTTACCTTTATAGTACCAAAATAGTAATTCCTACCTGAGGTAGGATGCTACGTTTTAATAAGGCTTTAACGTAACACACACTCAGACGAAAAGCTCCGAAAAGTTAAATTTTCGGAGCTTTTTTCATGCTAGTGAATGCCAACTCCATGTCCTTTGTTAGTCCATAGCATCGTCGATGGATAGATCCGACCTAGGCATAGATTTCAGACTGCGAAAATCTTAGGCCTCCATTCAGGAATGCCCTACTCCGCGCTCCCCCTTTCTAATGATCTTTTTACTCTCTTTCCCTTTAATGATCCCAAGTTTCTCATCCAACCAAACGATGGCACCGGTTGGACACCGTTGGATAGGGTCTTTCGTCGAGTGATTTTCACGATAGTTGACAACCGGTAGATTATTTACCATTGTGATGAGGTCTCCTCCAGCGTCCAAGGCACATTTTCCACAAGCAGTACACCCTACTTGGCAGTCCTCAAGCACTTCATCGCCGTGCTCCAGATTCTTACAAGCCACCCAAAGATGATGACTGATGGGTTGAAGTGAAAATAGGTCTTTGGGACATGCCTCGACACAATCGCCGCAGGCAGTACATTTGTCTACGTCCACCACTGGTAGTGAGAATTCATTCATCACAATGGCGTCAAAGTCACATACAACTTCACAATCACCATGACCCAGGCATCCCCAGAAGCAGCCTTTGCCACCGCCAGATACTAGTGAGGCCGCCTGGCAGCTTTTTAGCCCTTGGTAGTGTGCCCGATTGATCGCTACATTTGTACCTCCAGCGCATGCTAGGCGTGCGACTCGTTTTTCCTCAGCACCCAGTGCAACCCCTAAAAATTCAGCAATTTTCTGACGCCCTGAATCTGTGCTGACTGTACACTTTCCAGGCAAAGCCTTTTCACCCACTAGAGCCTCAGCAAAAGGACGACAACCCGGATAGCCACACGCTCCGCAATTGGCATGAGGCAGCATATCTTCAACAACATCGATTCTAGGATCTTCATACACGTAGAGTTTCTTGTTGGCAATTACCAACATACCTGCTAGAATCAGGGTTAATCCACCCAATGCACTTAAGGCAATAACAATCGTCATAATGTTCTCAATAAATGACTTCGGCCCACTTCTTTCCGGCAATAAGTTCAGCTTTGCGTGTCTCCCATTTTTCTTTGGATCCCATGATGTTTATAAAAGCCTTGTTGAGCACTTCAAGGATTTTCTCATATCCGGCCACAAAAATGTGTGTATTGGACTGCGATAACATCTCAATGATTTCTGCTGCTCGGTCTTCAATTGCACTATCTAGTTCAATGGGGTCTGACCAGTGTGGACGGGGACTCAAAGCATGGAAGGCCTCGAAGGTAGTTTTGTCGTAGTAGTTGGTCAAGTCGCCGTCTTCATCATTCATGTAGAGCAGCTCCAATCCGCTTCGGGCTCCGTAAAATAGCCTGATTTTTCCTGTCCAATCCCCAACATTCTCATAGATGTGCTTGACAAACGCTCGGAAGGGCGCAATACCCGTTCCCATACCAACAAGAATTAGATTGGAACTTTTGTCTTCAGGTACCTCAAAGGGTAGATTAAATGGCCCAGTGATGGTAATATGATCACCCTTCTTTCGGTCACACAAATAATTTGAAGCCACGCCATCATACAACTCTCCATTGAAATCATCAACATAGGAACATCTCTTCACCAGGAAAGTAATCAACCGCTTGCCATTCTGGCGACTTGGAAGATCAGCTACACTATAAAGTCTATGGTGCAGGGTGTTACCAAACTCTCCTCGACTATCCACCAATACGCCAAAACTCTGATCAACCTTGCACTCGAATTCGGAATCAACTTCCAAAAGAATTTCACGTACCTCCTCGGTCTCAGGGGGTGTGAGGCGTTCTGTCTTTTTGATGGTCGCCCTATACCTCGTTTCAGTATCGTAGTCTGCTAAATGTGCCATAGCTTAAATTTTATGATTCAGAAAATTGCTTTTGTTTTAGTTCACATGCCGTAGTGCATCCACAATTTGAGCACTTGGTTCGGCCTGCCATCACATCCTCATCCGTGACGTAGTCAGCAAAGACGCGACCCCACCAGTGCTGCACTGCGATCCAGCCCAGCATAAGTAGTACGATCACCCCAATTCCAACCACCATAGATTCAATCATTGTGATTCATATTTATGCTCCAAGGCCCGCAAAACCCATAAATGACAGGGACAAAATGCCGGCGATCAGAAGTGTTAGCGCGGTACCTTTAATTACTTCGGGTACATCTGCAAAATTTAGTTGTTCCCTCAATCCAGCAATGAGTACCAGCGCAAGGGTAAAACCTGCTCCAGCCCCCAAAGCGTAGACAAAGCTCTCCACAAATCCATATCCTTTGTTCGTCTGAAATAACGCCAATCCCAGGATTGCACAATTTGTAGTAATAAGCGGCAGAAAGATTCCAAGTGCCCTAAAAAGAGTAGGACTCATCTTCTTGATGAACATCTCTACCAACTGTACGGTAGAAGCAATGACGACAATGTAACTTATCAATTGCAAGAATGGAGCATTGATCGCCACAAGAAATTGATGGATGCCATAGGCACACATCGAACTAATCAGCATCACAAAAGTGACCGCTCCACCCATCTTCGTAGCTGTTTCCATCTTGCCGGAGACACCGAGAAACGGACATATCCCCAGAAAGTAGGCCAACACAAAGTTGTTAACCAGGCTGGCATTGATGAATATATAGGAAAGTGATTCGTTGGTCATGTTTTTGCTTTTCGTGCTTCCATTACATTAAATATGAGTAACCATAGCGCCAAGGTGAAAAATCCTCCCGCCGGAAGTATCATGACAATCCACTCTTGAAAATTATCAGGCAAAACGCCTAGACCAAAGATGGTTCCATTGCCAAACAGCTCGCGCACGGCACCTAGGCACAGCAATGCAAAAGTGAATCCCACACCCATCCCCGCAGCATCTAGAATAGATTTACCCACGGTATTTTTAGATGCAAATGCTTCCGCTCTGCTCAAGATGAGGCAATTCACTACGATCAGTGATATGAATGCACCAAGACTCTTATGCAAATCAACGCTTATCGCCTGAATGACATAGTCTGTAATCGTGACAAAAGTGGCAATAATTAGAATGTAGGATGCGATACGTACTTGCTTAGGTATGAAATCTCGCAAGATGGATACTAGAATATTGGACATAAGCAACACAAAAGCTGTGGCCAGTCCCATAGCCAGCGCATTCTCGGCTGTGTTCGATACTGCCAAGACGGGGCACATACCCAGCACCTGAACAAACACGGGGTTGTCCCTCCACAATCCCTTGATAAATTCATCTGTGGAAGGTGCAGCTCCTGCAGTGGGAGTTATGCCTAATTCTTTATTCGCTGCCATTGTGGTCTTCTTTCTTTGTTAGTACCTCTAGGCTCTTAGCCAATCTTGGTGCCCATGATCCTGTACTTCCTCCCAGTATTTCACCGATTGCCCGGGATGATATAGTGGCCCCTGTGATTCCATCAACTTCCCAGGGATTTTCCTTCTTTCCCTGTTTTACTGGTACAATCTTATTTTTCACCCGCTCCTTATTATCAGTCAGGGAGACGTCTAGTGCTTCAAAATTGGCTAGAAAAGCTTCATCCTTTTCGATCTTGTCACCTAGACCCGGTGTTTCCTTACTTTCCAGGACGTAAAATCCGATGATCTTTTCTTGTTGTATGTCGTAGCCATAAAGGATGCGAATTACATCGGCAAATCCCATTCCGCTGGCTTCAATAGCTACACCCACCAGCTGATTATTCTCATCGTAACCAGCATATACCAACTGATCGGCTTCAGTGTCATCAGCTATTAAAGACAACTGATTTTCTGAATCGAATGCAAAAGTTTGCTTTGAAGTGATGCCTGGAACCACTTTAAAAATTGCTTTTTCCAGGGCCTCCGCTTTGTTTCTTTCAATGCGAGGTAATGTTCCCTCAAATGTCAGTACGATTAGCAGTGCACAGAGCAGTCCAATACCAACCATCGCTTGAAGCATTTTTGCGCTGCTTGGTTGAGCAACAGGTTGTATGGAGGTAGTAGTACTCATGACACATCGTTGGTGTTAGCAGTACCATAAACTCGTGGCCTTATCATGTTATCGATATGTGGAGAGATGGCATTGGCTAGGAGGATGGCATACATCACTCCCTCAGGTAGCCCTCCCCAAATTCGAATTACTACTACAAGCAGGCCGATAATGGCTCCATAGACGAATACGCCCACAGGAGTAATGGGAGAGGCCACCATATCTGTAGCCATAAAAACTGCACCCAACATTAGTCCGCCGGAAAAAAGCATGAAGACCGGCGAAGGGTAGATTTGATTATCAATCAAATAGAGTACTCCGCTAATCAGGAATACGGTTGCGAGTATCGAAACAGGAATTCGCCAATTCATCATTTTTCTTGCTACGAGATAGATGCCTCCCAAGATGATGAGTACTGCACATGTTTCTCCCGTAGACCCACTGATGACTCCAAAGGCTAGATCTGAAGTGCTGGTTGTAATTTGGTCGAACTTAAATGCTGCAAGTGGTGTGGCTCCAGTCAAGGCATCAACTGCCGGAGGTTCCATAAATGGAAAGGTAAAGATCGAGGCAGCAACACTAGTGAATCGGTCTGCAAGGAAGGCAGGATGCCAAGTGGTAATGGCCACGGGAAAGGCAGCCTGAAGTACGGCTCTTCCCACCAGTGCCGGATTAAATACATTGTATCCTAAACCTCCAAAGGTGTATTTACCCAGGCCAATAGCAATGATCCCTCCACAGAAAGTCATCCAGAGTGGAAAACTTGGCGGAAGGGTCAGCCCTAACAACAAACCGGTGATCACCGCAGACCAATCAGAAATCGTACTCTCCTTATTGGCCATTCGACAAAGTACATGTTCCGTAGCTACACAAGCAATGGTGGCCGTAGCAATAACGAAGAATGCACTTAGACCAAAGGAAAAAATGGCGAAGAGGGCCACTGGCAGCAGTGCCCAGACCACGTTTTGCATGATGCTGTCCGTGCTTGTACCCTGGCGAATATGGGGAGAAGTACTTATGTCTAAAGTCTTAGTCAGCATGCTCCATAGTTTGTTTACCCGCAATTCGCTTTCTCACAATGGCTTTTGATGAACGGAACTGTTGGACCAAGGGTATGTGCGATGGGCATACATAAGAACACGATCCACATTCGAAGCAATCCATCAAATTATACTCGTCTGCCATCAAATCATAAGCTTTAAACTTGGCAAGTATCCCCAACTTGGATGGGTTCAATGACAGAGGGCATGCATCTACACAGGCCCCACATTTGATACATGGATAGACCTTTTCAGGCCTACTCACCTCATCCTTTGTGAATACTAGTATTCCTGAAGTCCCCTTAACTATCGATATATCTAGGTTAGAGACAGCCACGCCCATCATAGGACCACCCATATATACTTCACTGATTCGTTCATCTGCTCCCACCTGCTCCAACACAAATCTGAGTGGAGTTCCGATGGGGATACGGTAGTTACCTTTCTTTTCTATACCAGGTCCTGTGATGGTAACGACCCGCTCCTGAATCCCACGGCCATGAGGCAATAGTCGGCCTATCTCTGCAGTGGTAGCTACATTCACGGCAACGACGTTGACATCTATGGGAAGACCACCAGAAGGAACTTCCCTGCCTAAAATGGCGGTGATCAGCATTTTTTCCGAACCCTGAGGGTATTTAACTGGTACCACCTGGACCCGCACATTGCTACCTTCGGGAATAAGTTGCTCTAGGTGATCGGCCGCATCTTGTTTGTTTGCTTCGATGCCAATAATTGCCTCTGCAGCACCAGTACTTTTTAGCAGATACTTAATCCCCATAAGAATGTCCTCACCTTGTTCCAGCATCACTCGATGATCCGTTGTTAAGTAAGGTTCACATTCAATACCATTGATCATCAAGACATCACAATGCTTGCCTTCCGGTACTTTCAGTTTCACATGGGTAGGAAAGGCTGCACCTCCCAGTCCAACGATTCCAGCATCCTGAATTCCTTGTAGAATCTCGTCAGAGCTTGCAGATGTCAAATCGATTGGAGTCCCATCGAGCACTTCCTGACTTGCCGATGGGAAAGCTTCTAAGTAGATACCGGGTACCATCTTACCTGAAATCGATGGCACGCTAGCAATTTTACGGACCGTTCCAGAGACCGGAGCGTGAAGTGGGACAGACACATATCCACCCGCTTTTGCCAACAATTGACCACGCATCACCTCTTGTCCTTCCCTGACCATAATCTCCGATGGTGCACCGATATGTTGCACCATCGGTAGTATGATCACCGGCGAAAATGGAAATTGCCGGATCGCCAATCCGTTGGTAGAACGTTTGCGTTCTGGAGGATGGATTCCATGTTTAAATGAATTGTTTCTGAAATTAAACCAAGCCATGCGAATTTCGGGTTCTTCAGATTGTCAATTAAACTTTTCACCTCGCTTGATCCACTTGTCAATATCTTTTGCCTTCCGATCTGCAGGCAAACCGGGATGGATCACTCGTGCGGTGCATTTCTCAGCTGCCTTTACCAGATCTTCATATGGGCCGCCATTCGGATCGGCAATATAGGCTCGCTTATTATTATTGTAAGCAAAGATCTTAGAGTTGAGATTTATACACTCATCGCACGAAGTACATTCCTCTGTTTCAAGCCATGGTGCCATATACCCACCATCGGCTTGAGGTGCTTCCGCTGTCGTTGTTTCGGTTGCTGCACTGGTTTGGCCCGCTGCCAAATCGATAATACCACTTCCATCACCACCAGCCATTTTCATCAAACCTTGTGCGATATTACCTACGACTTCAGCTCTGATCTTTCCTTCGATATCGACTTCCTCTTGAGGCTCAGTATCTACACCAGCAAGTGCTTTCAACATAATCCAAAAGTCACGTCGCTCCTCGCAGGACTCTACGATCGGCTTAGCAACAAGTACTCGACTCAAATGCTGTTTACGATCTACTGCCCAAATGAATGGGAATTTGCCTTCTCGTTCATCGGCATCCATTTCCAGAAAATCTGCAAGCACCACCATATTTTCATTCCAAGCATCTCGTGGCACTTTACGGAAGTGTTTTCTAAAGCGACCTTCAGTGATGGCGAAGTCGGCAAAAGTCATGGCAACTTCCATTGATTTTTCGATGCCATTCTCTAGGTATGTTAGCTCATAGGTAGGCCATAAGCTATCCATAGCGGGATTTCCGCTCAGATCAAAACCATCAGCAGCTGTCACACCATTTTCCGGATTGTATTTATATACTGGATAAGCCCTTGACTCGACCGCCAACTTGGCCTGATGAACACCTAGATCATCTCCCACACCATGTTCTGGCTGGCAGGTCGTATATAGATTAAAAATTGCTGGTCGCTTAGCCATGAGTCCATCAATAAATCCCTCGATCATTTGGCTGGTATTGGCTAAGGTAGATTGCAACACATAGGTATTGCGATGTGCCATGGCGATCAACCCAATTTCTTTACGTGGCTCAGCTTTACCTTTTTGAACTTTACCATATTGAGCCATATCAGAAACCTGGCCGATAAATCCAGATGTACAAGCCTGGCCTCCTGTATTCGAATACACTTGAGTATCGACAACGATTACTTTTATGGGCTTGCCAGATGCCATCATTCTCGATAGATTTTGGAAACCAATGTCGTACATTGCCCCATCTCCACCCAACGCTACTACAGGAGGACATAGCAACCATTCATCATCGCTAAATTGCTCCCAGGTGAAATACGTAAAAAAGTCGTCGTGCTCACTGGCATCGTATTTTCCATTCAATTCAAGTTCTGCTTTGCGCACCGTCGCAAAGCCTTCCGCCATTTTTGCCATATGTCCTTCGAAAATTCCCATCGCCATAGAAGTGGAATCCTGAAATAGGTGATTGGCCCATGGGAAAGGATAGGGATTAAATGGATAAGTACTGCCCCAGACTGAGGTACAACCAGTGTTGTTGCAAATACCCATACTGGTTCGTCCGTTTCCAGTGGTACCATGTTCATATTTCCATTTAAGCTTCTTCAACTTTGCCAGCAGCTGCGTCACATCTTTCAACCACCCCTGATCTATAGGCTCACTTCCCTGCTCCGACTCCAGTCGTTGCGCGATACTGGACATGGTCAGATCGCTATCTTGCATCTCCATTACGATTTTTGACATCGTATCTGCATCACTGACATCGACAGTACCCATTAACTTTTTCTGAATATGGCTTTCTAGTTTGCCAATGAGTTCATCAAGATGAGCCACATGTTTTTCAACTCGAGGTTGCATTAGTGATTCCACCGTAGCTACAAAGAGGTGGATTACTGATTTTTCAGAACAACCTACACAGGCTCCATCACCACTTGCAAGCTTCAGGTATGCATTCTTATCAAGTAAAATGGTTTCTAAAGCTCCGATCTTTTCTTCCAGATCATCTACCCGGCTGTACTTCTTCGGTGTAGTTGGAAGATCCAACCAAAAGTCCCACTCGTTACGCAGCTTGGCGATTGACTCTTCAGTCTGAACGATGGGTCTAAGGGCATCATCATCGCATACTTCTACACACTCCATGCAACCTTTACAGGTAGTTGGGTTGATCGTGATGCTAAATAATCCTCCACTATTGGGTTGATCCTTTTCATGAAGATCGTAATAAGGTCTAGTCAGGGCGAATTGAAAATCTCCTAACTCCTCTTTAAACCAATCAAACTCCTTCTTAAGATCAGGACCTTCTTCACTCTCAATTATAGTCTGATCGATGGCATGGTGAATGAAGTCATTGACAGTCGCACCATTTTTAGAAGCCTGGAAAAGTTCCCGGATCTTACCTTCCATTGTTCGAACAGCCTTTGGCAGAAATTCTACTTTACCATGCTGTTTTTTCACGCGAGTGAGCACTGTACTTAGCACGTCTGATAGATCACTCACCAATCCGGGAATGGCAGTATCTGGACAAACCGTATAGCAATCGCCACAAGCCGTACAATTATTGGCAATCCACTCCGGATGTTCGAAACGGATACCAGTCATATCGCGGAAAAGTGAACTGACTGCAGGCATCACACTCAGCCCAATAAACGGATCGGTAATGTTATCATTACCCATGCCTCGCAAGTAGAAATTGCCAGTCTGGTCCCAAAAGCGATGAATATCACTCATCTGAGATTCGCTTTTCGGGATGTTTTTCATCATCTCAGGGATAGGCACCACCATGGCTCCATTCGTCTTATTTTCATGTCCAGCCCCCAGTACTTTATTGGTGACTTCATGCACTTCGTCAAATCCTCTACGTACCACCCGCATATTGTCATCCACTACACGTTGGCCCTTGCCACCAAACTTCTTCTGCAACTGATCTTCAATTGCCTTGAGTAATTTCGCTTCGTCCATTCCAGTTTTTTCCATCAATGGTGAAGCGGCAAAGAAAGCACCTTGAAAGGCGATACCTTGCATCCTCAATTGAAGTTCAGGATCCGTCGCTTCTTCTCTAGCGATCCTAAACCCATCGATATAAAACAAGTGGATGTCATTATTTATAATGACTTTCTGATATGGTTCGGGAATGTCCGCCCATACTGCAGCCGGACTATCTTTCTCACTTTGAATGATAAAACACCCTCCCTTCTTGAGACCAGCCAACGCATTGGTATGTTTAAATACATTGGGATCAGGTGACAGTACTACGTCGACAAAGAAATACTCACAATTGATGCGTATGGGTTCTGGGGCAGCAGCGAGATAGTATGTGGTGGGTTGACCCTTCTTCTCAGATCCATATTTAGGATTGGCTTTGATGTCGTATCCCAGTAGGTCAAACAGTGTCATGGCCAAATTCTTACCGGTAGTTATCGCTCCCCATCCACCCACGGAATGGAAGCGTACGGTAACGGCTTCTTTGGGCATGAGGTTGGGATTCTCAGATCCCTTGATGGCCAACTCCTTTACATGAGGGTAGGCATCCTGGATCGTCTCCTGGTATATTTGCTGCTTAGGAGTAAAAGCCTGGTCACGAATAAAATCAATAGATAAATAGTACTGTTTCTTGCGTTTGCCATCCGGCAACATGTTTTCAATGGCTCCGATAATTCCTTCCGGTTGCAGATCTCGACTCCCCATTCCAAATGATCCAGAATAGATCGGAGGAATGTCCGTTGATTTGTAAATGGGAAGTTCGGGATAAGGCAAGTTTTTCGGATTGGCACCGTTTTCAACACATTTGGTCATTACAGCGCGTACCTCGCGAGCCAGTGGTAAGTCCGATGCCAGGGGTTGATCTAATCGCTCCAGGATAGATACTCCCTTTTTCCCTTGTAAGAGCTTCCCGACCAGATCACCGGGAAATGGTCTAAACATCAAAAGATCGACCACTCCTACTTTGATTCCTCGAGTCTCCCTAAGATAATCGACGACAACTTCTGAACTGGGTACGACACTGCCTTGACCCAAAATCAAATAGTCAGCATCATCGGCTCGATAAGACATAACACGTGAATAACGACGTCCTGTCAATGCGTAAAATTCCTCAAAAGCCTGATCAGTCAACTCCCTTATGTGGTCAAAAAAGAAAGGGCGCTGTGCCGCAACACTCTGCATGTAAGAATCCTGGTTTTGTACTATACCCGCCATTACCGGATTGTCAACATCCCAAAGCTCAGGGATACGGCGACGCGTATCACCATAGATAATCTTCTGCGCGGGAGTGGGGGTCTCTATGATGTCATCGGGACGCCCCAAATATTCTTTGATCAGCGCCCGCTCAGGTAGTTGCAAGGACTCAATCAAGT
This sequence comes from Saprospiraceae bacterium, assembly GCA_013001595.1. Taxonomy (GTDB): domain Bacteria; phylum Bacteroidota; class Bacteroidia; order Chitinophagales; family Saprospiraceae; genus JABDMH01. Next base: position 56,284 of record JABDMH010000073.1, read on the forward strand.
GCGTTGTCAGGAAACCATCCTGAGCGACCACACCTGGTGTTAGTGCTAGTTCCGCTACCCGATGTGCGATGATATTCAAGTCGGCTACATGTTGGGCTTTCTTTGCAAATAGCTGAAAGAATCCGGTATCGTCGATGGCATGATAATCGTCATGACCAGCATGTACATTTAATGTAGACTTCGTCATGGCCCGAGCCCCAATATTCAATATATAAGTAAGGCGCTTCCCAACAGCTGCATAAAGGGATTCATGCATATAGGCAATACCCTGCCCGGATGAGAAATTTGCCGCCCGAAGACCGGTCATTGACAGACCAGCGGTAACCGCTGCAGCCGCATGTTCTCCTTCGGGTTCGATGAAGATCAGCGGTCGATCGGAAATATTTAGATGTCCTTTTGCAGCAGCTTCAGCCCAGTACTCCCCCATCTGAGTAGAAGGCGTAATCGGATATGCACCTGCAGCATCAGATGATTCTCGCTCACACATGATCGCTGCTGTATTGCCATCCATCGCCACACGTACGCCAGGATATTTGAAGTCTTTATTTTTTTTGTCCATAACCAATTGTTTGTCCTTTGCAAAGAAGTTTTTTGTTTTCATACCATCTCAAATTACCATGATGAGTTTGTTGCCTGATCCATTAGAGATTCTTCATTAGGTAGTTAACCTCCACGCGATCTGAATGGCAACTGTTGAAAAGTTTGTAGACAGCTGCACGAAATCCAGAAGTTGATAATTGATTCAACTCACCTTCGATCTGATTCAGAAGCGGCCTTACATCTGAAGAGAAATTGGAATTTCTATTATAAATCATATTAGAGTAGCTTCTGAACGGACCTGCCGCGATGTTTTTCTTTGAAGAGTTAAATTTCACGTTATCTATTTTCCTACCTGATGAATAAGGTCACTCGTAGAGATGATTTCGGTCAATACAGGTTTGCTTAGGCCTAATCCAACTGTACGGTGTTGACGGCAGAAGTCCTTACCACTAACCTTTAAACATTACACGTTCGAAGGGGTGTTACTCTCTCTAGCTATGCGTGTCATGCAAACCTTTAAATTCACACGGCGGAATATATCCGCCGCTACTCCTGGGATTCACTTACCTCGCTATTCCATCCACCTTCTACTTTTTCTACCTTATTCACACCGCAGTAAAGAATGCAGAACCCTCTGACTATCATCAGTATAAGACCTCCATTTAACGTTGCCCCATGATCATGGGGTTGGAAGTACTTGTCAATGAGTATAACTTAGTAGAAGTAAGATTTAAGTCTTTTTTGATCCTTTTTCATTTTGATAGTTAGATAGATTTGTGAGGCTTTAATGCAACAATGCTCAAAATTAAACTCCGGAGGTTTCAAGCTTTCGGAGTTTTTTTTGGCGGCTAGGGAGTTCTGAAGTTGGTCTTATGCATTAATTGTGTGCACTCTCCTTCCTGCTGGATGCGTATAGAAAGCTAGTGCTTATAATTACTATTGCGCCTAGGAGGGTGGACACGAAAGCGGAATTCAAACCATCCGATGTTTCTAATGCAGTTTGGATTACTGCACCAATGATGTATGCCAAGCTCCAAACCAAAATTACCTTTATACTACGTAACAGTTTAGTTGCCAATGTGTATTGATGCTGTGCATTTTCAGAAGTAATCGCTCTTGAATAATTGAATTTATGTGGGTATCTGTTTATCACAGTCATCCCCAAGTGTGCAAAAATGCCCAGTGCAACTAAAAACCAAATGACCCACTTCCTCCCAAAGTCATCGGCATCACCCTGCATGTTAAAATGTTGAGGTACCGTATCTGGAATTAATGTAAGGTGATAGATCGGTTGAGTGATGGCCAGAAAGAGCCCCACTAAAGCCAAGAACTCTAGAATCCAGTCCATCTTATCCCATCTAATGGCTAATCGAGGACGAGGCATGATGCTCAGTTGTTATCGTCAATATAGTGATTAGATTGATATTGGAAGCCCATGTGTCATGATATTAGAGAATGCTACATACCCCCGATCTGAGTAACGTCAAGAGCATGTTGGCCTTTTTCCAGACCGACACGTTCTTGCTCCAAAGTATGATATTGACGACTCTGAAAGGCAGCCTGACTACTTCTCAGCAAGCAGTATTTTTTCTAGCTCATGTTCGACCTGTGACCTATTGAGGTTGGTCAGCATCCTTGGATGATAGAGTAGTGGGATAAGATCCTTGTCAATCTCCATGAAATCGGTGGTCTTTGTCGCACAGGATTGCTGAAAGATGCTTCCCGGGAATTGATATGAGTCCTTGGGCAATCCCAGCGACTGGCTCAATTCTTCTCGCAGCAAATGCAACTGTTCCATAGTAGTGACTCTAAAAACATCCACATACATATGTCCCCAAGTCAGTTGTTGTCCATTCCAATAGATTCTGAATAATCCAAAATTGGATTTGATTAGGTTCGCCTGTACAGGAAAGAGACGTGCATAGTCTCTACCACTGCCAAAATAAATGTAGTAGTTCGATAGGACACTATCAGGTACTTCCTTGACCATAAAGTTTGCAGTGGTGAGGTCGTTGAATTAACCAATGATTTTCGCCAACTCCGCTTGATGGGCAGTGGTAGGACTACCCCCCACATATATTTTCATTGGTTGCTCCCATCTCATTGCCGGAGGAAACAGGTCCCAAAGCTGTTAAATTCAAGATTGGTGGCCGTCCAACCAACGTAGAAAAACCTGAGCGAAGAACCGAGCAACTAATTCCCCTAAAGGGCAAACATTTCGATTCTTCCTTCACCATCTATGCTGCCTGCATTGGTAGCTCTGATGCTGCTGAAGCGATGCGGATTTGGCTATTGGCTATTGGCTTATCACCAATTTCCGGCATAGGCTAAAGGTTCCTCTGAGGTAGCCTCGTGAAATCCTCGCTTTAAATACAGAATCTGACGAATATGCAAATAGTCATGTGCCAGCCAATTGCTCAAAAACAGTTTTGCACTCATGGGACCGAATTTTGGATGCTGGTAGGCATTGTCCCAATTGGCTGACTCAACTGATTGCAACCACTCCAAAGAATTCGCCCTCTCCTTCATGAAATGCGTCAAGGTCTCTTCAAAATCTTGCTCGATATACTTCCTGTGCTTTACCCAACCTACCGGATCTATAGGTGGTAGTGCCTTCTTCGGATCTTCGAGTACTTGTTTTGTCCTCGCACGAAAATCCTCGACCTCTTCATCAAGCAGGTGGCAAATAATCTCCAACATGCACCACTTTTCAACCGCGGGTTTCCATAAATAAACTACTTCGTCCAGGCCTGATAATTGATTTTTGAAAATACTTTGATTGGCAGATAATTCTTGAATTATGTACGAAATACGCATAGGGCATTTTGATTTTTATTTTACGGATTTATCTATGGAGGAAACACAGTCCTTCTTCCATTTACCTTCATATTTACAGTGAATTGTTTGTCCCGACAAAATATGTTTTTCCTTCAGTTGGATTCCTTGTGCATCTTTATGGTGAAGACGACCTCTTTATCTAACATAATTGTTAAGGACGCACTTTCCGTTGATCGCTAAGATTATCATGGTCTGTAGTCGAAGCGCTCTCCCCATACCATCACTACCAATGGATAATCCATGGGCTTTAATCGCTGATGCATGGCCCAATATGGATGGCGGCTATGAATACCATGGCTGAGTTCATTTTCGTGACCAGAGACTACAAGCTTAGGATTAAACTTCGGAATCCACCGTTGATGCATATAAGAATTATATAGGAGCACATCCAAATTATGTGCTTCTTTAATGGTATTCATCCACAAACTGTCCTGGGCAATCTGACCTTGATTTTGATCGCCATTGTGCGAGATGCAATATCCTTCCGGCATGTAGATAATGGGCACATTATTCAAGAGTTCTCCTTGGTGGCCGGGATAGATGACCGCTTCAAGCTTTATCGTACCATCACGAATGGGAATTGCATGTTTGATTTGACCATTCCTTTCCAAGTGCGAGATGTCTTGATAAAACGGTTGGTCGGACCACACTCCAGGAGGTGCAATCACCGTCTTTCCCTGTTTCAGAAACCTTTGCGCGACCCAAGCATCCGCATGGTCAGTGTGCCTGTGACTCACAAATAAAACATCACAGGTGTGGATGATTTTTTCAAGGGCATCTTGGGTATGGCTGTTCATACTGCTCAACCTGATCTCAGGTCTAATTAGATCAAATGCAATCGTCACAGAAGCGCTTCGAACAATAAAGCCATGATCATACATCTTCCAGATTACGAAACCATCGGCCACCTGCGTACGCTCAATGTCAAGAGCTGCTTTAACGATCCGATCTTTTAAGAAATCATGTACAGGTGGTCTCCGATCGGCATAAACATCATGAAACAAGGCGTCCAGCAGATAGAGGGCCAAAGTACGTGGGATGGGTTCATCACTTTGAGGAGGAAATGCTTGCAAGACACTATCTGCAATATGAAGCAGCACCTCCGCTTGTCGATGTAACATCTGATCCTGCCGTTGGGTCAGGGTCGAGTCAATTAATTTGTGCTCCTGAGCTATGGACTCCAAATAGAGGAAACAGAAAAATAGTAGAACCGCAGAATAGACTTTCCGATATCGCATGACACCGATGATTCGAAGTTTTAATAGTGAATTAAATCTACCTGAAGATACGAGAAACTGCAGTCATACATATACCGAAAGAATCGAGTTAGTACTCTGTCAAGCAAAATATTGTCAAGAATTTTAAGCTCTTTTTGCAAATTTCTTCGTTACAACTACTCGCCAGAGCTATGGCTCTGTCTGTGTATTGCGCCCGTCCGAATGGCTAGCCGGGCGGGTCTCGAACTTCATCAAAAATCAGGTTAAAATTCACTAATATAATTAACTTGACAGCGTACTAGTAACTACTTACGTCCTGCAAGACTGCTGTTAGAAAAAGCCTTATGATTGTAGAATCTCTACCTTTTATCCAGGAACGCATCCAGCCTGTCAAAAGCTGAACCCCAACCATTGTAGATGCCCATTTTCTCTTGTTGCAATTTATATTCAACCGTAGGATGTACGACCTGAAATGTAAAATGAGTTCGTTCGCCTTTTTCTTCAAATTGCATATGCAGCTCTACCCCCTCGGTCATCGGCCGAAAATCAGCAGTGGTTACGATTTTCTTTCCTTCAATTATGTCGAGATATTCACCTTCTGAGGTGAACACTTTTCCATCAGGCATCGGCATCGTGTACTTCCATTTCCCTCCTACTTTGAAATCGTGTTCCACTATGTCGATTTCCATCCCTTTGGGGCCCCACCAATGGCTGATGTGTTCTGGTTGGATCCATGCCTTCCAAACTAGATTAATCGGTGCGTCGAAAAGTCTTTCTATGGTTACCGTGCGATCTTGTGACTCGTTTTGTTCACTCATTTTTTTCTTTTTTTATTTGATGTAAATAGGCTTCGAAGGAATCCAATCTGTCCTCCCATAAGTCTCGATATTGATCCAGCCAGAGAAATGCAGGTACGAGTTCCGCCGGCTGTATTTCACAAAAACGCTCACGCCCCTGCTGTGTGATTTTAATCAGGCCACACTCTTGCAATATCTTTACATGTTTAGAAACTGCCGGACGTGAAATCTCAAATTGAGCGGAAATCGCCTTGATACTCATGATATCTTGGGAAAGCAGGGCAATGATTTCTCTCCTGACCGGATCTGCTATCGCTTGAAATACATCTCTACGCATCTATGTGTAACCGTTCGGTGACAAATATACGTGAAACCGATCGGTTACGCAAAAATTTTCACAAAATGTTTAAATTTCAGCAGACTTCTCGAGCCAGAAAACATCCCTTAACACCATTGTGGTGCATACGTAGCCTAAGGCTATTCAGCAACTCACTCGTGTGGATGTCTTTTTTTATAATGGTCTAGTCCTCTTTGCGGGACATAGGACGCAGTTCGGTCGAGGAATAGTCCCACTCCAATAGGCGATAAAAATCATAAGATTCGGGGATGGGAATCACTTCCCGTGCCCTTTCGTAGTCTCGTTCAGTCAGCACATGCAAGTCACTCAAGATTAATCTGGCAAACTCGGTATCCACATCCACGAGTCTGGGCGGTATTTTACCATTCTCATCTTCAATATCTTTCATATACACAGGAATAATTTTAGCGTCTCTGGTGGTAGATACGATGCAATTTTTAGCTCCCTGCTCAAAGAGCTTTTTGACACCCATACCTAACATGGTGCACAAAGTTAGATCGTAGGCTACCGGTCGACAACAACGAAGTTCATAACCCATTTCGACGGGACGACTCTTAATTTTAATGCCTAGTTCTTTAAGTTCCTTCTGCACCAACACATTGATGATGTGTGCTTTACTGACGTTGCCAAGTTCTGGATGACCATGTGCATCGTAGGTGAACGTGATGCCACAATTTTTGATGTCTTCATCTTCCAAGACGTGGAAAATCCCTTCGCTCACAATTACGGCACCATAGTCAATTCCCTCTATCTTTCTTTTGATCATGGACGAGATGATGAGGTCGATTACTTTGGCAAGCGTGATCTTGGTCTTGTTGAACATCTCAGGGATCACAATCAAAGGAAAGTGACAGCTGGCACCGATCTCAAAAGCAAGATGACCGGCTGATCGGCCCATGGAAGCGATCACAAACCAATTACCGCTGGTCCGAGAATCTTCGTAGATCGTATTCCCGATATAAACACCAGCATCCTTCGCAGAGTTGAAGCCGAAGGTTGGCATCATATCCGGCAGAGGCAAATCGTTGTCAATAGTTTTGGGCACATGAATATTTTGGATGCTTACATTCTTGGTTTCCAAAAATTTGGCTAAGCGATTACTGGTGGAAGCTGTGTCATCACCACCTATGGTAACCAGTAATTTTACATTGTTTTCTATGAAGAATTCTGCGGAGAATTCATGGTCTTTGGGCTTATGCCGACTCATTCGCAAGTTGGATCCGCCACGTGAGAATATTCGATCGGCATAGTGGAAGTCAATATCAACAGTTTCAGCCTGGCCATTAAATAGGTTTTGATAACCATCGTGGAGGCCAATGACCCGATAGCCATCCTTTAGAAAGACTTTAGCTATAGTACTCACTACTGTATTGATACCGGGAGCAGGTCCACCTGCGCATAATAAGACGATTGATTCTTGCATGATTTCTTAATTCTTCTTTGGAATATAAACGTAGGATCGACTACATAAGACGCAAATAAAAGAATAATTGCATTGCTTTTCTAGTCCTCGTAAAGCAATTCCTGATAGTCACTTAACAATTGGCGAAGGTCTTTGACCATTGTACAACCTCTTTGGGCATCGAACACAACTAGATCAATTTCCCGAAAGGGACCTACGACACTATTCTGAAATCAAATCCAAAGGATGATTCTCCATCCGAGGTAAGGCAAATTCGATCGATTTCTTATGATGCTGAATTGTGCCTAAGAACTTGTCGCCTGATAACTTATCCCTTAGTACAATAAATGACTTTTTATCATATTCTGATGGAATCGGCATTCTGAATACGAAAGGCTGATTGGCATTTATGATGAATTCCTCTTCTTCATGAGTTACGGAAATGCTGGCATCAGCATCCATGGAAGCTATTTTCCATATTCCTTTCTCTAAGATCTGTCCATCTACCAGTAAAAGTGATTGCATCACGCCATCGTTAAAAGAAGCGATCCCATAGGAGCCTAGAAATGAACCATCGTTAAACTCATATGACTGCCTACCCCCAATGTCATTATAAATATATTGGATGCGATTGCCGCTAGACTGCACAACCACACCAACAAAATCTGTGTTCTGCTCCAGTGGGGAGAAGTACGCGACTTCCTCCACTTTTATGGGATCTTCTGGGCTGAAGGCATCGATGATTGATACGAAGGGTTTGGTCAATGCCTCTCCCGCTTGTCGAATGATCAAAGTTGGTGAGGGCGATTTATATAGTGTCGATGGAACTGACTCAGGATGTATGGCTCGGGAATATGGTGCCATGCAAGTGAAAACTGAACGATCTGCTTCGCCCTTCATCCAGACATCTACGCTCAATGCCTTGCCCAATTTAGTAGACAATGAAAATCTTGCCTTGAACTGATGTGTGAGGTCTACTTTCTTTTTATCTGAAAAATAATCATACCCTAATTGATCACCATATTTAGAAGAAAGCTCATCCGTATCATATGCTACCATTTTTTTTCCACTAAAATCTGTTATTTGAATTGGATCTCCCTGACCATGAAGGACATATTCATGTTTTTTGTCTTGACCATCCTGGCGAGCTGAGCGAAAAATATCGATGAAGAAGCCACTGTGCTCACTTGTTCGTATCGTCCCGCTACTGCGTCTCTGCAGGGCATCAGTTGATATTTCATGGAAACTGACGTCTGAATAGGTGTAATCTACCTCCCATGACGTTCCTGTGTTGGGATCTGGGTAAATGCTATGAACATCAAAAGCTTGGCTGCCTCTCATATTTCGGTAGTCAGAAATCCCATCTACAATCACCGTATTGTGGGCGGGAAAGCGACTGTAATATTCCCGGTGATCCTTAGTCCAATAGCTTACACCTGCCGCAGCATCCGGCACAATCACCATTCCTTTAGCGAACAGTTCGATGTTGATTCCATTCGTATGCGAGTGATTGCCTAGTGAGGCATTTTTTGAGACCATCATTCCTTGCTCAAGACTCTGACCATTGCGTTGAACAATCCAACTGACATTTGGTGAATAAAAGGTGGGGTTAACCAGTCCCACAATTGACTTTGCTGTCGGAACATCTTTGAGCTCATCAACATAAAAGAAGAACTGAAATAAAGATCCAATTTTATCGCGATCATAAGCTCCTTGATCTAAAAACCTCTTGAGTTGGCTTGTCACTAGGGCTTCTTTTTCAGTTTGGTTGTATTTTCTAAACTGTGTAACAAGGAGTTCTAATGCATTGAAGCGCAACCGTGCATGCTTTGCATCACCATAAGCTACCGTAAAATCATTAGGAAACAAGTAATTGAAATTCGCGAAAATCGCTTTTTCAAGTATGGGATAATCCATCAGTAGCTGATTATCCAAAGTCTTGTCCAAGAGGCAAAAAATCTCTAGTAAATCATCCGATACCATAATCGAATAGTGCGCTACCTCAGGCCAAATTGCTGTATTGGTTTCAAAGTTCTTCATCACGTCTCTGAGTGCCTTTTGCTTGGCTGTATTTTGGTAGAGGAGTTGATCGATGTAATATTCCTGCCCCTTTCCATCAGGATAGATAGCATCATGCTCTAAGGCAAAAGCTAGGTAAGCGATGTACCTTGCCTGCATCAGATTCCAATTGTTATCAGGAACACCATATTTAATCTCCTGCTCTGCCCACCGTCGAAAAACCTCTTGAACCATATCCAGATCTTTCCCTGTCTGCACTAGATAATCGAAAACAAAATCATAACAAATGGTGAGAGGCTCTACGATTCTTTCGTGAATAACCTCGAAGGTCTGGAGTCCCATTAAAAGTTTATTCTTATGATCACCAGTGGTTCGCGGTGGCTCTCTATGGAACATTCCTACTATATAAGTTATAAAAATGTCTGAAGCAAAAGTGGCATAACGTTCATCCCCTTCCAACCAATACAAAAAGGCGGCATCTGCGGCGAGATCTAGGATTTCCTCATTAATTCGCTCCACTATGTGGCCAGTTTCACTAGGATGAACCCACTCCCATGGCTCACCCTTTTTCTTTCCATTTTGCAGATACAATCCACGACGATCATCCATGAATGGTAGCACATCTTCTAGGTCTGGTCTAAGGTAATCTGTAGCCCAGTCTCTCGAACCAGAAAACCTGACAGTTGGTACCGCGGCTTGGCCTTCACCATGCGAAAAGTCCATTCCATTTACATAGACCCTGGCATACTTCGTATTCCAATACATCTGTAATCTAGAAACAATCCAAGTTGGGTCTTCTTTATGCCTATACACATAGGGACTAACCTTTTTTCTAAGTTGTTCGACAAAGGCTCGAGCTCTGCCAGACTCCTCTAGTCGCAGCATAAACGCCACTTTCTCGTCATCAGTTATGTAGATTTCAGGATGTTGCTGCGCTCCCAAATTCCAGCAATTAAACATAAGAAGGACCACTAGACTAAAACGAATATCTAAAGACATCAATATTTATTTTCTATTATAATGGAGAATGCTCAAGATCAAGCTTTTCAGAAACCTTCCCCCGATCCAGTTCATTGGAGGCTTCCTAATAGATTTTTCCAGATCATTCTACCAATCTAGAAAATCTATCGAGTTAATACAAACTCTTCAAGTACATCGACATGAATGGTAACGGCACTTGAATTATCGCTAACTTTTATCAAATTGTGAAAATGCAACGACGTAAGTTTTTTTCCGACCTGGCCATTCAAGGAATAGGTTTATCAGCTTTCCCCTTTTGGATGACCATTGGCCAGAAGCAAAACGGTTCGGACTATGGCGCCACGATGTCCGGTACACCAATTCAAAAGATCGGAAATTGGACATTGGAGGAAGTGAGGGACATCTTTAAAAAGGAATTTTTTGAGCGAAATCTTCCGATTTGGGAAACAGGTGTTGTAGACTGGGAGTATGGGGGATATATTCCTAAAACGACCCCATATTTTGACAATCAAGGTAGATTAGTTTCTACCTATAAGCGACTGTACCATCAGGGACGTTGCATGTGGTTGTACGCCTATCTATTCAACCATGTGGAAAAAAATGACCTATTCCTCAATGCCGCGCGTGCTGGATACGAATTTCTGTTGAAATATGGCTATGATGAAAAGACGTCGCTTTGGCATCAAAGGATCAGTCGTACTGGGGAATTAATCAAACCTTTCGGTGATATTTTCCCATGCATATATATGTTGTTGGCCTTAGGGGAGTACTACAAAGCCACTGGAGATGAAGAAGTGGCCGAACTGGGTATGCGCAGTGCCCAAGCCATCAGCAAGGAGCTTACTTCCAATCATTTCCAGGCTTATGGCATGGGTCCACGACCTCAGGGATTTGACAGTTATCGAGAACCCGGAACTAGAAGGCTGGGTATGTGGATGCATTTTCTAAGTGCTCTAACACCCTTTCTGAGATATAAGCCAGATCCATCTCTGGAAATGATCGCCAAGTTCTGTGTCCGCAACATGTTATCTCGCCACTATAAAAAGGATGAACGACTAGCTTACGAATTTCTACAGCATGATTACACACTATATCCCAAGAACTATCACACACATGCCTCCATGCGGGTTGTCGATGGATTCCATAGTGTAGAGACATCGTGGATGTGTATGGATGAAGCCCTACGCACCGCAGATGTAGCAATGTTCACTGAGGCACTCCAACTCGGTAAAGATGTCATGGACATGCTTTGGCTTGAACGAAATGGTCGGCAAGGACTTGTAAGGTACTACTGGCCAGATGAAAAAGATCCAATGGCAAAGGCAAAAATACTGGAACCATATGTGATGAATGAAGTCTGGGTTATGCTGCTATTAGGCATGGAGCATTCTGAAGAATCTTGGTTAATGGAGTGGTTCGACAAGTCATTCACATATGCATATAAAACCGGAAAAATCACCTTTCCGTACGGAGAGACATTACATCATCCTCGAGGGCTATTGTTTTGCATTGAAATCCTCGATCGAATTATTGCCAGGAAAGGGCATCGATCAGACTTTTTGAAAGCCTGACCTTGGATCAAGAAATGATGCTTATGAATTTTGTACTATCACATGCTTCAAACCCTCAGTAGAGAGGGCATTGCAGGGCAATCTCAGAAATTCTAAGACGTCTACTAACTGGCTTTTTGATATTTTCTGACAATTAATTCGATCCGCGTGCCTTTCTCAGAATTCACTTTGATCTCTGCTCGGAGATTTCTGACGAAAGCTTGTATCAGCTTGTGCCCAAAAGAAGTTGACTTTGAAGTGAAGAAGTCTTCAGACATACCTTTCCCATCATCTTCTACGACCAGAAATAGATCATCCTTTCGTTCAAAAAGTGCGACCCTCAATAAGCCCTCTTCTCGATCTTTAAAGGCATGTTTAAGTGCATTAGTGATGAGTTCATTAGTGATGAGCCCAAGTGGAACAACGGAATCAATATCCAAAGTAATGGGAGCAATGTCTTTTTGCAACTGAATGTTCTGTTGACCAGTATTGACCGTTTCAAAAATACCGTCAATCAATTTGTCAAAATAAGTTTGCATGTCTACACCCTGCAAATTATCTTCTTGATATAGGTTTTCGTGTAGCAGTGCCATTGATTGGACACGATTTCTTCCGGATGCAATGGCATCCAACGCTGCATTGTCTTCAATGTACCTACTTTGCAATCGCAGCAAACTTGAAATGACCTGCAAATTGTTTTTAACGCGGTGGTGTATTTCTTTCAGAAGCAGTTTGTTTTCATCCAAGGCCCTTGATACCATCAAGTTTTTCTCTGCGAGTTCAGCTGCTGATTGCTTCTTAATGCGGTAGTTTCGATACCAGAGATATGCGAGAAGAATCGCGGACACCAATAAAATGCTTAGCAATAGTAAAATTCTGCGAGTGCGTTGATCCCTAGCTTCTTGAAGTAAAGCCTCAGCTTCCTGTTGCACCAAGCGTCTTTCTTCCTCCCTATCAAAATCATACTGCATTTCCAGCTGAGTAATGTATCGTGTATTTTCATCATTTCGCAAGGAGTCATGTAATAACTTCAGCTCCTCATGATTTTGCAAAGCAGAGGCATAATTACCCAGTGAACGATATGCCTGGTGAAGACACTCACAGGCATTGGCCTGAAGATCCAATTGGTTTACTTGTCTTGCAATCCCCTTCCCCTGCAAACAATTCATTCTAGCGCGATCAAAGTCCTTTTTTTCGAGGTGCAGCCTTCCCAAATCAACATAGGTATTGGCCAAGCCCACCTTGTTTTCAATCTCTTGAAAGGTGCTTAAAGCACGCTCAAACTGCACTGTAGCTTCATCCAGTTTTTTGGATCCTAGTAGTGCATTCCCCACATTTAGATAGGACATGGCCAATGCCCGCTGACTGGCTCCACCTTTTTCTTTCAGCTGCAGGGCTTCAGATTGGATAAGGTAGGCAGAATCAAATTTTTCCTGCTTGAGAAAAATGCTGCCTTTATTCATCCAGACGGTGCCCGCAATGGCCTTTTCATCCATCCCTATCAGCAAGTCATATGCATCTTGATATGCTGCGTGTGCAGCTTCATAGTCTTCTATGTCCTGATAGAGATTAGCCAAATTATTATTGATGATGACCAGACTCCTTTGTGACTCGACCTTCTCATCCTCATTTTCCAAAGATTCTAGATACCCGGGTTCCTCCATGAGTGCGAGTGCTTTTGCAAAGTGTTTGATCGAGACCTTCACATTTCCTTGCTTCTTGTACATGGTTCCCAGCATAGCTGCGAAATCAGACTGGAGACCATTATTTTGCTGCACAACATTCATAACTATACCCTTATCATACTGAACCAATGCTGAATCAAACTGTGTGTTAAACACATAAAACTGCAATTGATTAAAGATGGCAATGGCTATTTCCTTGTCCATCTTTGCCTCTTGTGCAAGGATCAGTGCTGAATCGAGAAAAACCTTTGTCCAAGGTGCAAAATCATGAAAGTAGTTTGCCTGGGATTCTAGCTCAGATATCTGGTCCTGCACAGAATCCATCTTGCTGATCGCCTGAAAAATAGAATCGATGACCTTCTCCGCATAGGTATCATCCTGTGCATGGATAGTAGCCACAGAGAAAAATGTATAACCACAAGCAATCCAGAGGAGATGTTTTGAGCAATTCATCGGCGAACAAAATACAAGGAAAATCAATAGACCTGCTATTACTGCATATCTTTGATGGCACAAATATGCAGCAAAACGCGCCTTCTGGATGATGGTCGAACGCTAAGGGCTTCATAACTTATCAAACAAGTGCACCAAAGAACTCAATAATCCATTTTAAGTGTGCAGTATTTGATAGTGATTTTGGCCAAACATTTGTGGGAGATGATATCGTGCAGTTACCATGCCCAATAATGCGATAAACTTACTGGTTTTAGAGAAGACGACCTGCTTCGGCCCTGATCTTTTGTTGTAAAGCAGTCCTTACACCGTCAAACCATTCCTTCTTGAGGATGCTGAGTATAATGCTATCTCGCCGCCCAGTAGGGCTTTGGCAGTTATTTCGGAGTACCCCTTCAACAATACATCCTATACTTTTCATGGCAGCGATACTGCGGGCATTGTTATTATCTGCCCTAAATTCTACCCGTTCCAATCCCAATTGTAAAAAGGCATAATTTAGCATTAGATATTTGCAGTGCTTATTTAATCCAGTTCCTTGAATTTCTCTACCATACCATGTATAACCGAGCTGGATGGTTTCATGCCTAGGGTTGTAGTCATAAAAACGAGTACTGCCAGCGTAGCTCATTTTTTGCTTATCAAAAACAATGAATGGATAGGCCGTTTTGGCAGTTTTATCCTGCAATGCACCATATATGTAGTGCCGAAGGTTTGCGGTGCCATCTGCAGACAAAAGTGAATACTTCCAAAGGTCCGGTTCATGCAATGAAAATGGCAAGAGCTCTTCGAAGTCTCTTGTGCGTAATGGTCTCAGCAGCACACGTTCATTTTCTAGAACAATCTCTTGATCAAAGTCCAACATTTGCATATCACTATTTTTCAATGTAAGTAGAGCATCCAGTTTCTCCCAGTCCAACCATTCCCAGTTTAGATCAAGTCTTGTTCTTCCATCTGTTGATTTCGAGATCCTTGCCTCAGCCCTGCCTGCCTATAGCTGCTGATCAATGGTTAGGCAATGATTAACAATCGAAGTTTCGTACCATCTTGTATGCCAATAATGTTTCCTTCAGCGATCTTTCCACCCGAATATGTTGCCATCACTTTTCGAACCCACCTGCTTCCACTTGACGACCGTACTGACATCAGCTATCCCCTATGCAGAATTCCGCACTAGAACAAAAGTCCTTCCATCAAGATTCTCTAGTCGTTCCATGACCTCATCCGCAAAGATCCAATCGCATTTTTATATTGGCTCTTTTATACTCTGTTTGTTCAAGTGCTACTTCTTCAAAACCATATTTCTTGTATAGATGTAAGGCAGGTTTTAGCCTTTTATTAGAATACAAGATGATGCATCGACTGCCATTGGTTCGAGCAAATCCAATGGCCGTCCGAAGCAGTTTTGAGCCGATGCCCAGACCGCGAAATTCGGGGTGTACGGCCATGCGACCTAGCTCGATCTCATCTTCTCCTGCAGGAAGCAAGGCCACTGTGCCAACAATAACACCCTGCTTTTTTGCCATAAAGATGGACCCACCTTTTTCCCTGATATGCTTCTCTGGATTTCCTAACATTTTTTCATCAATGGGTTCCACTCTGAAGTAAGACTTGATCCATTCCAGATTTAGGTCTGCGAATGATCTTTCGTCTCCCTTTGCAAATGGCTTGATTGCTATTTCCTCATCTTCCAGGTGATTTAGTACCCGGTGGAAAAAACTTTCCTTAGCCAAAGCCTGCTCTACTTTGGCTAGTTCCGCCAGAAAATTATCACTCTGAAAAATAGATTTGACACCCGCTTCACATGCTTCCCACACACGCTCCATTTCAGGTAATTGAGAAAGTGCTTTTTCCGAAAGCTTAATTACCCGTTTGCGATTATCAGATGGATCGGAAGTGATTTGTAGGTATCCACTCTTATCCATCTTCTGTACAATGTTTATGACAGATGGATGTGCAAAGTGTAGGACAGATGCGATCTCCGAAACAGTCGTCTGTCCACGCTCCATAATGATTCGAAATATGAGAAACCAGTTGGCTTCAATGCCAATATCGATGTGATCGTAAAGTGCTCGACCACTAGCCATTGTCTGGTCGCTCAACCGTTTGATCCTGGATATTACTCCCAGATACCCCAGATCCTTCAGATAGTCGTTTTTCATAAATTATGTAGCTGACTACAAATATAATGGAAGTTGTCAACTGCATTTGCCTCAGAGCTCACGTCTACTCATTTCTCTTGCATCCAATGATGGCACTAGGGCAAGGCTTCTGAAAAAATGTTAGCATGTAATGGCAATTGGAAAGCAGAACAACGTGGAGCCGAAAGGACATTCAATAAAAACCAGGCATTCTTCAGTAGTTTAGACAAAACTCCTTACTTTGATTGGCTACCTTTTTAGAGGATAATGCAAGAGTATGTGTAAATACGTTATTGGTGTGGACTACGGCACGGATTCAGTTCGCTCTGTGGTGGTAAATGCCTCCACCGGTGCAGAACTTGGTGCAGCAGTCTTTCCATATCCCAGATGGAAAAAAGGGTATTTCTGTGATCCAAACACCAATCAGTTCAGGCAGCACCCTCTTGACTACATTGAAGGATTAGAGTCCTCCATTTGCGAAGCCCTCGATAATGCAGGTGAAGAGGTGGCCTCACAGGTCGTTGGTATCGCAGTGGATACCACTGGCTCCACGCCTGTCGCTGTTGACCAATCTGGGACACCCCTGGCCCTATTGTATCCCCATCTTGAGAATCCCAATGCCATGTTTGTGCTTTGGAAAGATCATACAGCTATAAAGGAGGCAGAGGAAATTAACACATTATCAAATCAATGGCACATTGACTATACTCAATATGTAGGTGGCATCTATTCATCCGAGTGGTTCTGGGCCAAAATTTTACATGTAATCCGAATCGACCCCCATGTACGTTCTGATGCATATTCATGGGTAGAACACTGTGACTGGATACCATTTTTATTAACAGGCGGAACGGACGTTTCAAAAATGTATCGCAGTCGATGTGCTGCAGGACACAAAGCGATGTGGCACTCCGATTTTGGTGGACTGCCTTCCAATGAATTTCTGGCCACCATAGACCCGCTGCTAGATGGATTGAGAGATCGGCTTTATCGAGATACTTTTACTTCTGATGTACCCGTTGGCAGTCTATCACTTGATTGGGCTAAACGCCTGGGTCTTAGTACTGATGTAGTCGTTTCAGTTGGTGCCTTCGATGCGCATATGGGGGCAGTGGGAGGTCAGATTGAGCCCTATTATCTGAGTAAGGTCATGGGTACGTCTACTTGTGACATGCTGGTAGCTCCTGCTGATACATTCGGAGATATCTTAGTCAAAGGCATCTGTGGCCAAGTGGATGGTTCCGTTATACCTGGAATGATTGGGCTTGAAGCAGGTCAATCTGCATTTGGAGATGTATATGCTTGGTTTAGACAACTTCTTGCTTGGCCTTTGGAGCAAATACTAGGTGCCAATGCGGAGATTGATGAGGATACAAGAACAAAACTAGTCGCTCAGACCAAGGATCAGATCTTAGTCAAACTTAGCACCGATGCAGGTGAAATCGATCCATTAGAGTCTGGTATTGTTGCCATGGATTGGTTGAATGGTCGTCGAACGCCCGATGCGAATCAGGCCTTAAAAGGAGCATTGATTGGCTTAAATCTCAGTAGTGATGCACCGAAAATATTTCGAGCTCTTGTGGAAGCAACCTGTTTCGGTGCACGAAAAATTGTGGACCGATTTCAGGATGAAGGTGTACCCATTAGAGGAATTATCGGATTGGGAGGCGTAGCTCAAAAATCGCCATTTACCATGCAAATCCTAGCAGATGTGTTAGATAGGCCCATCAAAATAGCCCGCTCGGAACAGACTTGCGCCTTGGGTGCAGCGATGTTCGCAGCCACCGCTGCAGGCCTCTACAACGATGTCATGGAAGCCATGCAAGCCATGGGACCAGGATTCGATGTAACATATCGGCCTAAGGCAGATCAAGTGGAAAAGTACCACCAAATTTATGCTCGATACGAACAGCTCGCTACCTTGGTTGAGCAAACAGAACAAAGCAGCTAAATGCCTGACTATACAAGAATAAGAGAAGAAGCATACGCCGCCAATATGCGACTCCCTGCATTGGACCTAGTGTTATTTACTTTCGGAAATGCAAGCAGTATAGATCGTGAGCAGGGTGTTTTTGCAATCAAGCCAAGTGGCGTAGATTACCAAAATCTGGAACCATCAGATATGGTAATCGTGGATCTTGATGGTAAGGTGGTACAAGGCCAGTTGCGGCCATCATCAGACACGAAGACACATGCCGTCCTATATAAGCAATGGCCATCCATTGGCGGCATCGTTCATACGCATTCTACCTATGCGACGGCCTGGGCACAATCGCAATTGGATATTCCCTTGTTTGGCACGACCCATGCTGACCATCTGACCGTCGATGTGCCCTGTGCACCACCAATGGACGATGCGATGATAGCGGGAGACTACGAGTACCAGACCGGGTTTCAGATCGTCAATCATTTTGCCACACAAAACTTAAATCCGATTCAAGTAGAAATGGTATTGGTAGCCAATCATGCACCGTTTACTTGGGGAAAAGATGTGAAGAAAGCAGTATATAATAGTGCCGTACTCGAGGAACTGGCAAAAATGGCTTACCTCACTCGACAAATCAGGCCAGATGTTCCACTGATGAAAGATGCTCTCATCGAAAAACACTTTTTGCGCAAGCATGGTAAAAATGCATACTACGGACAATGAGGGGCGTGATCTTTGATATGGATGGCACGATGGTGGACAATATGATGGTACATCATCGTGCATGGCAGAAAAAACTGGCAGACCTTGGTATATTTCTTGATTTAGATCAAGTCAAAGCTGAGATCCATGGAGTAAATGAAGAAATCCTGGCACGCATGTTCGGAGATCAGTTTACAGTCGAAGAACGAAAGCAAATTTCTCATGAAAAGGAAGCCGCCTATCGATCCATCTTCAAAAACGAATTGGTGTTGGTTTCTGGTTTAACTGAACTACTGAGTGATTTATCAGGGCAGGGATTGCCACTCGCCATTGGTACTGCTGCACCAATAGAAAATGTGGATTTTGTGCTGGACGAACTTGCTCTAAGGTCGTTTTTTAGAGCAATCCTACATGCAGGAAGTGTCACGAAGGGCAAACCAAATCCTGAGATTTTCTTGAAGGCAGCAAGTGCATTAAATCTACCTATTGAGCAATGTCTGGTTTTTGAAGATTCGGTCACAGGAGCAGAAGCTAGCCATCGAGCTGGAGCTCAATCCATCATCATCACAACCACCCATAGACCAGAGGAATTTACACATCTAGATAATATACTTGCTTTTATTGAAGACTTTAGCACGATTTCCGTGCAGCAGATTTTGGACATCGATCCGAAAAATCTATAACCAACTTAACGCTACTTTATGACCGTGCTATCAACCCTGGACTGGGTATTTATATTAGCTTATTTCTCATTGATATTGGGAATTGCTTGGTGGGTAATTAAGCAAAAAAATGAAACTTCAGACGAATATTTTCTTGCCGGTCGCAACCTGGGCTGGTTTGTAGTGGGGGCTTCGATTTTCGCATCCAACATAGGCTCAGAACACCTAGTGGGGTTGGCTGGAAGTGGTGCCACCGATGGGGTCGCACTGGCACATTACGAACTACATGCATGGTGCTTACTAGTCTTGGGCTGGGTAATGGCACCCTTTTATATGCGATCACAAGTATTCACGATGCCGGAGTTCTTGGAAAGAAGGTTTTCGCCTACTGCACGTTGGGTGTTGTCCTTGATTTCATTGGTGGCGTATGTACTCACGAAGGTTGCTGTAGGAATTTTTGCGGGAGGTATCGTCTTCGGAGTACTCATGCCAGAAGTCAACTTTATGGGGCTAAATAGTTTCTGGTTGGGATCAATTCTAGTCATTTTATTGACGGGAGCATATACCGTCCTGGGAGGTCTGCGCGCTGTGGCCTATACAGAGGCGATTCAAACGGTTGTATTGATATTCGGTTCTATATTGGTTACATGGTATGGGCTAGATGCACTAGGTGGTTGGTCAGAGCTGAAGCGCATTGCTGGTTCAGATATGTTTAATTTATGGAAACCACTCGTTCCGGAAGGTTTGGAAGGAACATGGGCACCTATTAAAAACGACACCACCATGGCCTGGTATTTCAACGGAAATTACCCTTGGTTGGGCATGCTTTTTTGTGCTCCGATAATTGGCTTGTGGTATTGGTGCACAGACCAATATATTGTACAGCGTACCTTGGCAGCAGCCAACCTGACAGAAGCACGACGAGGCACAATCGCAGCGGCCTTTCTTAAGCTCTTGCCCGTCTTTATTTTCATTATTCCAGGTATGATTTGTTTTGCCCTAGCAGCCAGCGGAAAAATGGAATCCTTAAGCGATGCACTTCTCGATAGTGATGGTCAGGTGATCACAGCCAATGCACAACAAGCGTTTCCACTTCTGGTCGCCACCATTTTGCCATCCGGTATTCGGGGCCTTGTTGTCGCAGGACTATTGGCAGCATTGATGAGCTCACTGGCCGGTGTATTCAATGCGTCATCGACCCTATTTACGATGGACTTCTACTCTAAATTTCGTCCCAATGCATCTGAAAAATCTTTGGTACGAATCGGTCGCATAGCTACCGTAGTGATGGTTATCATCGGTCTTCTATGGATTCCCGTTATTCAGGGCAGCAGAGGCTTGTACGATTACCTGCAAAGTGTGCAGGGCTATTTGGCCCCGCCGATATTCGTTGTTTTCTTTTTTGGTGTATTCAATAAAAAATTGAATGCCAAAGGATGTCTGGCAGCGCTGGGTGTGGGGTTTGCCATGGGAATATTTCGGTTAGCCATTGATACTCCAGTAGCGCTTTATGAAGACTTTTCATACACTGAGGGTTCATTCTTCTGGATAATTAATAGCATTTTCTTTCAGTACTACAGCCTGATTATTTTGATAGTCTGTGCGATCACAATGATTGCTGTCAGCTATGCCACTGAGGCACCGGCTTATGAAAAAATCAAGGGCTTAACTTTTGCAACCTTAACTGCTGAGGATAAAGCTGAAAATAGAGCGAGCTATACTAAGGCGGATGTGATCTGGTCCGGTGTCGTAATCCTGTTGATCATTGCTGCCTACTTGTATTTTTCAGGCTAAGTAAAACACCAAGCCTTCAATAGAGCGATATGAACGATATGAACGATAATTGAGCTATTTTTTTTGGCGGAATTTGGTTTGTAAAAACAATGATACGAGGCCATGCCGTGCAAGTTTATTTGCAGAAAGTACAAGATCAATAGAAAGAAAATTAAGCACATCACAACCATTTCTCCATGAGCACGTTTACTAGACGACTGGTCAACTAATTGAATTGGAATGCCATCAAGAACAAGTGCAGGTACATTGAAAAAAGATCTTTTGCTAAAGCAGGGAATTGATCTGATGTATGTACGAGGGTATAATGGCACCAGTATAAAGGATATCGTAGATGCAGCCGGTATACCTAAGGGTTCTTTCTATTTCTACTTTGACTCGAAGGAGGATTTCGCCATCGAAGCACTGAATGCATACTTGCAGGAAACGAACCTTGAATTGCAGGCCGTTCTGAATAGCGAACATAAAACTGACAAACAAAGACTCTTAGATTTTTTTGATCTGCGCATCAGACACAACATTGAACAAATGCACTGTAGTCGCGGGTGTTTTATTGCTAATATGGCATCAGAAATGGCGAGTAGTAATGAAGCTTTGAGAAAAAAAGTGCACTCACTCTTTGAGTCATCAGTAGATCAGATTGCAAAAATCATCAGGAATGGCCAGCAAAACGGCAGCCTCAAAACAAAAACCGACTCAAAGAAGTTAGCGAGTGCAATAGAAGACGCTTGGAAGGGAGCGCTGGTGACGATGAAATCTTGCAGGTGTGAAGCACCCTTAGATAATTTCAGAAACATTATACTTAAGCAACTACTGGTCTAAAAAATTTCTCTGCAATATAGACGACCGGTCAACTATAAAAAATTACGCATTTATTAATCTTATAAATCAATAACTATGAGTTCATTACAAGGAAAAGTGGCAGTGATTACGGGCGCTACGTCCGGCATGGGTTTTGACACAGCCAAATTGTTTATTAGTGAAGGTGCCAAAGTGGTCATCACTGGAAGATCCCAAGCAAAACTCAATGAAGCAGCTTCCCAGCTTAGTGGCGACTTTATTGCCATTAGAGCAGATGCTGCTTCTCTTCATGACAGCGAGAAGTTAATTGATCAGACTTTGGCACATTTTGGTCAAATCGACATCTTATTTCTCAATGCGGGAATATTTGGAGCATATCCCGTGGCAGAATCTTCAGAAGAATTTTTCGACTCTATTTTTAGCATTAATACAAAGGGACCATACTTTACAGCAAAACTGGCTATACCTCACCTTCGTCCCGGGGCAAGTATTTTATTTAATACCTCGGTCTCCAATGTAAAGGGTATGCCGGGAGTTTCAGCCTACGCAGCAAGTAAGGCAGCTTTGCGTTCAATTGTGCGGACCTTGGCGTCAGAATTGGGCCCACAGGGGATCCGGGTAAATGCCGTTTCGCCTGGACCCATTGAAACACCGATTTGGGGAAAAACCAACTTATCGGAAGAGGAAGTGAATGGCTTCGCTACAGGCGTATCTCAGCAAGTGCCCCTGGGGCGCTTTGGTAAAGGAACTGAAGTAGCTGAAACTGCATTATTTCTATCTTCGGATGCATCAAGCTACATAAATGGAGCTGAGATTCCGGTAGATGGAGGTATGGCTCAGGTTTAAAGTGTGAACAACGCCCCCCAAACAGATTTCTTTAGTTTGGGGTGTGTATTCTTCCCCGACGAATCTGTGATTGCAGATAGATCCAAAGTCCGATCGGCAGCAACAAGGAGGCTATAAAAAGAATAAGATGGTAATTACCCAAGAAGCCCTGCTCCATCCACAGCATAAGTCCCTGAAAGAAGAGTAGGAATTCAGTGGCCAAGAATCCCATGAGAAAAATATAGATGCCAACCTTGCCCCCTCTAGAAGTGGGTTGTATTTCTTCATGAATTAGACCCATCACGAATGTGCTCAAGGCTCCAAGCATCAAAAGATGTACAAATCCAACTACAAAATTTCTGATGGTGTAACTTACCGTAGCTAAATAAGGGATGGCTACTAAAGTCTGAATGACGATCTTGATGGCCAGTGCATAAAAGGCAATCAGCCATAGAAAATAAGTCCAGCGTTTCACTGAGCTTCTGAGTTGATCAACGATTCGATGAAGCAGTATACCAAGTGCAACTAGCGCGCCCATTTGTATTAAGACACCTAAGCTATTCACCCAAAAAATCAGCTTGTCCGGAGTGGACCAGGTAACAGCCAGCGCATAGGTTAGTATGCATGAGACTAGTAATAATTGATAAAAGAGCCTAGATAGTGTGGTGGAGAGGTTCAAGCCCTTGTTCTCCCAATATCTATAGGCAAGGGCAAGTGCTGCAAAAATAAACCACCCATTGAACTGGTAGTGAAGGAAGAACTGGATGGATGCATAGTACCATGCAGTGCCTTTAAGAGGTGAGTTCATGATAAAACCCAATGCCCAAGTGCCCATGGTGGAAACAATCATAAAAATCAGGGCAGTACGAACAAACAATGCAGAGGGTGCGGTTTTTATGTGTGTGGATTTCAAATCGACGAACACGCGAAAGCAGAAGGCATAGCTAAGAAATATATGCAGTGTACTAAAACAAATTGAAAACAGACCATATCCTTGAATTGGAAAGGTAATGAGCATACCCAGCACCGAGATCTGGGTCCAACAAAACAACTGCCGATATCTATTGGCATCTAAATTAAAGGCGTACACAATCAGCACATATAGAACGCCATATAGCCAACCCAGCATGGCCACATGTGAATGGGCGTGCTGAAGGTTCTTATACCATAGCCATTCTGGTAGTTCCAACACAAATGCCAAGCGCAGCAATGCACCCAAAATTGCGGCGATCAGAAAAAACAAGATGGTCACCCATGACCATCGTTGCAGCATCTGCCTTGATTCCTTGCTAATTAGTGGAGGCAAAATCCCTCAACTATTTACCTTGATCATTATCATAGAAGAACTCTAGGATATCTCTTGCGTCACCTATCGATACGTTTTGGTTAGGCATTCTTGTGAGACATTCCTCAAATAAAGCCTGAGCCGCTGGATCTTCTTCCAACATGACTTCCACATTGGTGATCATATTCATGATCCATTCCGGTTTACGCCTATCCGTGACGCCGGCGAAACCAGGACCCACGACCCTCTGCGCAGTGAGCTTATGGCATGCTGAACACTTCATGTCGTAAATAGCCAGACCCCTCTTCACCATATCTTGATTTAGTGGATCATTGAGCTTAACATTCGTAATCTCTCCCACCCCTTTGCCATCATCAGCTTTTACTTCAGCCGCAGGTTTCTCGGAACCTGCACTCTGGTTAGCATCACCATTGGAGCTACCTCCACAAGACCATAAAGCAAATGCAATGAATAGACTATAAATGAATTTTTTCATGATGTTGAACTTCTTAATCTAAAATTATGTGACTTAATTCGGGATGCAGATTCTCCAATAGTTTCATTCTTAATGACTTCAAAAAATGCATCACGATACTTCTTAACGGTATTATGATAAGGGCATGGATTTTCATTCGAGCAAGACTCTAATCCTAACACACAATCATTAAAGGCACTCGGTCCATCCATACATTCGATTACTGCAAGTAAATTTGAAGTCTGGTTCGCCCGACTCAGGTAAAATCCACCATTTCGACCCTTTGCTGAAGAGATTATTCTATTGCGTGTGAGCCGCTGGAGAATTTTTGCCAGAAAATGCTTTGGCACCTCTAGTGCAGTAGCAATTTCGTCTACGCCCGACTTCTTTTCTTCCGAGCTCTCTGTTGCCAGGTACATAACTGCCCTAATTGCGTATTTACAACTCTTAGTAAACATAGATTTTGCAAGAATAAGTGACCGGCCAAATGTAATGATTATTGACTATGCACCCTTTCGTCAACTTTGCTAGTCTTCAGGAGGTAAAAGCACCTGGTCAATCACATGTACATACCCGTTGGATGCCTTGACTGTACCTAATACCTTGGCACCATTCACCGTTGTCTGACCATCTTTCACTTCCACTTTGACTTTGTCACCGGTAGCCTGACCTATGCCCATGACACCTTTGATATTGTCCGCATTGTAACTCCCCGGCGCTGCATGATAGGTAATGATGTTTGCGAGGGTCGCCTTGTTTTCTGGCTTAAGTAGATCTTCTACTGTCCCTGCAGGTAAAGCATCAAAGGCGGCATTTGTTGGAGCGAATACAGTCAGTGGACCAGCATTTGACAATACATGCTCCATCTCGGCAGCTTGCGCTGCTGCGACGAGTGTGGAATGATCTTTCGATCCTAGGGCCACCTTTAGAATGTCCTGATCTGACTCATCATCTATTACTGCCGCTTGACCCCTGAGTCCATCCCCCTCCGGGGCTGCATTCGATCCTTGGGTTGACGATGACTGCTCTACTGGTGCTCCGCAGGCCAGAAAAACCATGACGAAACCAAGGCAGATCCCAGTTAAAATGTTACTAGTCTTTTTCATGATGCTAATTATTTTTTGCCGAAAATCAGTTTAGATGATGACAGCCATTAGCCAATGTACTGGCACAATTAATTTACCTTCTTAGGTAAAGGTAAATAATTTCCTTTATCAAAAGATAATAATGTCTTTTTATCTTTTTAATATTATATTTGCCTACGAAAGAGAATTCAACCGGGATATTTCCCTGAAAAAAAATTGATATGAAAGAATCAATACAAACCTTGGCCGGCTGTATGCTGGTGCTTTTATTCACCCTGATTAGTTGCAACCCTGCCACCAATACGTCTATGACTGGCGCGCTTGGAGGGGATGCTGCCTCGGCGGTTTATGTCCAGCCCGGTCAGCATGACGAATTCTATGGCTTCTTTTCTGGTGGCTTTAGTGGACAACTAAGTGTTTATGGACTTCCAAGTGGACGTCTCCTAAAAGTTATTCCTGTTTTCTCACAAGACCCTGAAAAAGGCTACGGATACAATGAGGAAACCAAACCTTTGCTAAACACCACTTTTGGGATGATACCATGGGACGATGCTCACCATCCTGAGCTCTCCCAAACCAACGGCGAAACAGATGGTCGGTGGATATTTATCAATGGCAACAACACACCCCGAGTAGCGAGGATCGATCTGAGCACTTTTGAAACTACTGAGATTATCGAAATCCCCAATAGTGGCGGTAATCACAGCTCACCTTTCACTACTGAAAACACAGAATATGTGGTTGCCGGCACCCGTTTTAGCGTGCCATACCCGCAAAAAGATGTGTCGATCGCAAGCTATGAAGAAAATTTCAAGGGCATGTTGTCCTTTATTAAGGTGGGTGAAGATGGTCATATGGAAATCGCTTTTCAGGTCCTACTTCCTGCTTTTGACTATGATCTAGCTCACTCTGGTAAGGGCAAATCACATGGTTGGACTTTCTTCACTACTTACAATACCGAGGAAGCTCATACGCTCAAAGAGGTTACGGCATCACAAAATGATAAAGACTTTATTGCGGCAGTTAATTGGAAAAAAGCTGAAGAGTATTTAGCACAAGGAAAAGGTAAAGATGTGTCCGCACCTCACTATGTAAATCGCTACGATGAAAAGTCTCATATGGCCACCTCCACTTTGGTGCCCACCGTAAAAGTGCTGACCCCCGAAGAATGTCCAGGTTTGGTATATTTCTTACCAACTCCTAAATCACCCCATGGCGTTGATGTCGACCCAACGGGAGAATGGATTATCGGAAATGGCAAATTATCTGCGGATTTAACGGTACACTCTTTTACCAATATGCAGAAAGCAATTGCCGACGAAGCTTTTGAAACGACGATTGCAGGTGTTCCCGTACTAGAATACGACAAGGTTGTAGGTGGCGTCGTCACCAAACCAGGATTGGGACCACTTCATACCGAATTTGATGCCAATGGGAATGCTTACACCACCTTCTTCATTTCTTCAGAAGTAGTCAAATGGAAACTGGGCACCTGGGAAGTGTTAGATCGAGCGCCGACCTACTACTCAGTAGGCCACTTGATGATCCCCGGAGGTGATTCTAAAAATCCTCAGGGTAAATATTTGGTCGCGCTTAATAAAATCACCAAAGACAGATATCTGCCTACTGGTCCCGAAATGAGTCACTCGGCACAATTGTATGACATTTCAGGTGACAAAATGAAGTTGATCCTGGATTTCCCTACCATTGGTGAACCACATTATGCCCAGGGTATTTCTGCTGATCGCATAGTTTCCAACAGTAAAAAGTTCTTCCCCATCGAGGAGAACGAACATCCCTATAACGCGCTCGGCGAAAAACAAACAAAAGTTGAACGGTCTGGCAAAACAGTGCATGTGTACATGACATCGATCAGAAGTCACTTTGCACCTGATAATATTGAAGGCATCAAAGTTGGTGATGAAGTGTACGTTCACCTAACCAATTTGGAGCAGGACTTTGATGTTCCACATGGCCTTGCCATTCAGGGGGCTCGAAACGCAGAATTGTTAGTTATGCCGGGCCAGACAGAGACTATGCTCTGGAAGCCACAGAAAGAAGGCGTGTATGCATTTTACTGTACCGATTTTTGCTCTGCTCTGCACCAAGAGATGCAAGGCTACATAAGGGTATCTTCTGCAAATTCCAATACTCCTCTAAAATGGAGTGTGGGTGAAGATGAAGAGCTCTAAAATATTTTAACAGTTAGAGCAGCAAGAGGTAAGGTGCCCGTGTTTCGCCACGGGTACCTTGCTTGACTCTCCCTTCAGAGATTGAATGTATTTTGGGATGCGAGAAAGCATCACTAAGTTCTAATGTCTTGATCCAAACAAATATTCATGCAAAAACACACCTCTCGCATCCTCATCATATTGGCTGGACTGGCGCTAATCGTGCTGTTTTTTCAGCCTATGTGGCGCATCACCCTACTGGCACCTCAGTACCCTGATGGTGTACACATGTACATATCGATTGACAAAATCGGTGGAAAGACACCGGGCACCCTACAAAACGTGAATATCCTTAATCACTACATCGGCATGAAACCAATCGAGCCTGACTCTATCAAGGAACTTACCTATTTCCCTTACGTCGTGGCAGGATTTATTCTTTTGGCATTTCTCACAGGAATCATTAACTGGAAACCTTTGTATGTAATTTATCTGGGATTATTCTCTGTTGCACTCATGCTGGCACTTTACGATTTCTATCTTTGGGAGTATGACTATGGGCATAATCTGGCTGAAAATGCACCCATGAAATTTGAAGGAGAATCTTTTCAACCTCCCCTCTTCGGTTCCAAAACCCTGCTTAATTTTGTGGCGCAGTCCTATCCCCATATTGGTGGATACTTCATAGTTGCATCCCTATTACTTGCTTTCGCAGCCACTTATTTGCACACGAAAATAATTCCTGATTGATGCACTCTGTAAAGATTTTATTGCTGGCTGGACTGACGATTTTCTTCCTCGTTCGTTGTAGTACCGAGCCACAGCCCATAGTTTACGGAGAAGATCAATGTCATTCATGTAAAATGATAATCGCCGATCCTCGATTTGGATCAGAGCTGGTTACAAGCAAAGGGAAAATTTACAAATTCGATGCGATCGAGTGCCTAGTCCCTACCCTCTTAGAGTGGGAAGAAACAGCTTTTGCTCATCTCTTGGTAAGTGATTACAAACAACCAGGCACTCTAATCGACGCTTCCAAGGCCCAATACCTCATTAGTGAATTGGTCCCTAGTCCAATGGGCAGGTATCTTTCCGCATATCATTCAATTGAGGACATTCGTTCACAAATACTGACGAAGGACGATCGTCGACTTTCCTGGAATGATCTTTTACGAGAATTTGCAAAATGAGCTCCAACCACTCTTCAGCATCCGCTATTCTGGTCACCATTCTCGTGACTATGGCTCCGCAGTTATCCGCCAAGGTCATTGACCTTTGCCCCACATGCACCCACTCAGAGCTCTCAATTGCACTAAACCATGCCCATAA
The DNA here is from genome assembly GCA_013001595.1 of Saprospiraceae bacterium. Lineage (GTDB taxonomy): Bacteria > Bacteroidota > Bacteroidia > Chitinophagales > Saprospiraceae > JABDMH01. The sequence continues at coordinate 85,318 of JABDMH010000073.1, forward strand.
TAAAGACACAATCTTGATCACAGGCGGAAGCTATGAATGTAAAAAACTTGAAATTGCAAAATCGATTACCATCATAGGAAGACAGCGACCACACATTGTTTCTGCTGATGGTGATGAGATCTTTGTGGTTACGGCAGATTCTGTTCGTATCATTGGTCTATTCTTGTCTGGGGTAGTCACCAATTACCTCAAAGAAAATGCTGCCATTAGAATTCGTAGGTCAAAGCATTTTGAACTGATTGGAAATACGATCCAAGATTGTTTCTTCGGCATCTATTTGGAACATGCAAAACAGGGTATCCTCCGCAATAATAGTATTGAAGGTGCAGCAACAACAGAATTAGAGTCTGGCAATGCCATCCATGCCTGGTACTGTGACTCCTTAATCGTTGAAGAAAACTATGTGTCCAAACATAGAGATGGAATATATCTAGAATTTGTCAACAATAGTTTAATTGCGAAGAACACCAGCAAAGCAAATACACGCTACGGTCTTCACTTTATGTTTTCAAACGATGACAAATATTTGGAGAACACCTTTACGGACAATGGCGTGGGCGTTGCTGTCATGTTCTCTAGCAGAATTCAGATGACCTATAATGAGTTTTCCTTCAATTGGGGTAGATCAGCCTATGGTTTACTTCTGAAGGAAATGAATGATGCTAATATTGCCCACAATTCATTTTATCAGAATACAATTGGAATTTTCGTCGAAGGATCCAATCGAATTAACTACACAGAAAACACTTTCAGCCGTAACGGCTGGGCGATTAAGTTTTCTGGTGGCTGCTCAGCCAACGAGATTACGCGTAATAATTTTGTTCAAAATTCTTTAGACCTCATCGTCGGTAGCAGTATAAGTGACAATAGGTTTCATCACAATTTCTGGAGTAGTTACACGGGCTATGATCTCGACAAAGATCAGATCGGAGATGTACCACACTACCCTGTAAAACTATTTTCGTATGTCTTGGATCAAGTTCCTGAAGCCATTGTTCTGATGCGAAGTCTTTTTGTGGATATACTCAATTTCGCCGAAAAGGTAAGTCCAATATTTACTCCAAAGGAAGTGCTGGACCCTACTCCACTCATGAATCGACTACCATGATACAAGTGCAGCAGCTCTGCAAATCTTACCGAACAAATGACGTTTTGTCTAATTTGGACATTGCTTTTCAGCACGAGGGCATCACTGCCATTCTTGGTCCGAATGGCTCCGGAAAGACCACCCTACTTAAGTGTATGTTGGGCATGGTGTTGCCGGACTCCGGTGATATCAGAATTAATGGGAGCTCAATTCTGCACAAATACAATTATCGCGACCAAGTTTGCCATGTACCTCAAACTCCTCATTTTCCGGAAAACCTGACTGGACATGAACTCATTCAAATGGTCAGAGATTTAAGAAGTGGCGTCACGAGAGAGAACGACCTCATTCAACTTTTTAACTTAAAACATGAGCTTGACAAGAAGATGAGCAGGCTCTCAGGTGGCAACCTCCAAAAGTTAAATCTACTTCTAGGACTACTTTACGACTGTCCACTAATTATCTTGGATGAACCCAGCACTGGACTGGACCCCTTGTCTCTGCAAAATCTAAAGGCATGGTTGCTACAAGAGCGTGATCATGGAAAACTGATCCTCTTCACCACCCACATCATGAGTTTTGTTGAAGACATTGCTGATCATATTATTTTTCTGCTAGATGGTACCATCTATTTCAATGGCCAGCTCCAAGAGTTACTTAGACATGAACAGGAAGAAAAACTGGAAAGAGCCATTGCCAACATCCTAAAACCTGCCTTGTAGCAGCAAAATGGGGAAGATATTTAAATATACGTTTTATGACCTGGTGAGGAATCGCTGGATGATCTTCTACACATCCTTTTTCTTGATGCTCACTAGTGCACTACTATTGATCAGCCCTGATTTGGCCAAGGTGGCCATCAGTCTTTCTAACATCACTGTCATTCTTACTCCACTGGTAGGCATCTTATTTGGGGTGATGTACTATTACGGATCTACCGACTATATACAATTTCTCCTAGCACAGCCTATTTCACGTCGGTCAATATTTGCCGGTATGTATACCGGAATGGCTGCTTCACTATCTGGCAGTCTAATACTAGGCATCGGACTTCCAATGATCCCCTACGGGATCCTGACTTCTCCAGCACTGGGCACACTATTGATTGTATTGTTCATGGCGGTGACACTCTCGATAATTTTTTCGCTGCTCGCTTTTCTAATCGCCATGCGTGCAAAAAATAAAATTCGTGGATTTGGAATTGCAATATTTTCCTGGCTATTTTTCGCCCTTATTTACGACGGCATCTTTTTATTGCTGCTTCTGCTCTTCAAGGACTACCCCATCGAAAACCTCACCTTGGGTTTAATATCCTTCAACCCGATAGATCTGGCACGGATCCTAACTCTGCTAAAACTAGATATGTCTGCAATGATGGGATACACGGGAGCCGTACTACAGAAATTCTTTGGAACCAGTCAGGGCTCAATTATTATTGTTTCGATTCTATTCCTCTGGGTATTGGTTCCCTATTTATTGATTATGCGTATGGCTCACAAAAAGGACTTTTGACCATGAGTTATAATTGAGATCATGATCGAATATGACATGGGTCACAAAAGATGAATTGACAGAAATATAGAGCTTTAATAATTTGCATAGGATGAGGTTGTTGGCAGTGATATTGCTCTCTTTGGTAATCTTACTAAGCGTCTGTCGAGGTGGCATCGTCAAATCCATCTATATTATTAACAAGACATATATACAGGATGAACTTTGCGTGGAAAAAGATATACTATTATCGACCTGCAATGGTTCATGCTGGGTTGCTGCTCAGCTCAATGAGCCTGTCGAAAGAAATTCGGCCATACCCATTGCCTTAGCTGAAATTGTTCTTCCAACAATACACTCTGTGATTCCGAAAATCATTGATTTCACTTCCATTGACCATTTGGATCAAGGTTCGGTTTTTGTCAACAGCACATCTCGCATTACTTGCGAGATAGTGTCCCGATTGCTTCGGCCACCCATTCTGTTATTCTAACCATCCACTAAGTATATAGTTGGCGTGGATCATCAATAGTCAACATTTTTGCTCTATCCCAACTCATTTCAGATCCAATCTATAGTGCTCTCTATGATACTCAAATGGATCGTAGATCAAAAAATATATAAAATGCAATACCTGCTTATTTCTGCCAAATACTTTTGGTGGATACTCATATTGAGTCTTTGCTTTGCCGCGAAGGCCCAATCTCAGTCGACATTTCAATTGCTAGATGCAAATACTCAAGAACCATCGCGGGAGCTACATTTCAATATTACAAGCAAAAGGGGTTGAGTGACCTCCAAGGCCACATAATATTTCACATACAAGAAGACACGTCCATGATTTTTTCCCATTTGAGATACAGTCAGTGGACATTGGCTTTTACTGAGCTGCAAAAAACAGTCCAGAAGGGCACACTGTTACGGGCACCATCTGTAGTCAAAATGTATCCCGTCAATATTATTGCTCTCAGGCCCAAACGGGATGAAAAGCAAACCTACCAACTTGATCACTTGGACAGACTAAGTCATGACGGCGGTGAAATACTTAATCAAACACCTGTGATCAACGGGATAAGAAAGAGTGGCAGTTATGGATATGACCCTGTAATGCGGGGATTCAAGCATGATCAAATCAATATGGTCATGGATGGTCTCCAATCTGCAAGTGCCGCATGTCCCAATCGGATGGATCCACCAAGCAGTCAAATGGCTCCAAACATGATCAAGCAGATTGAAATCATCAAGGGCCCACATGCATTAAGATATGGTAACTCCGTCGGTGGGACCATCAACTTTATTCCCACTGAACATCGCTACTCGACCAATGGTGAACGTTATGGACGACTTGCCAGCTCTTTTGAAAGTAACGGTCATGTCTTTCGAAATGAAGGGTTATTGGGATTTCGGGAAAGAGATATGATCTCGGTTTTTTGCATCATGGTCGCAAGGAAACGACTACCTAAACGGCGCAGATAATTCCGTACCAGCAGATTTTTTACGAGGTAGTTTAGGAGCCAGGCTCGGTATAAAAGTTGACTCAAAACAACAGATCTCCTTCCAGGTGATTAACAACTGTGCGAAAGATGCAGACTTCGCCGCATTACCTATGGATTTGCGCAATGACAACACTTTGATGATCAGCTTACGTCATCATATTTCACTGACAGGCCGCTATCTAAGCTCTTGGAATACGTCTCTTTATGGGACCTTTGTGGATCACTTGATGGATAACAAACTTAAGCTTCTAATGCCTAGGATGATGGATGCTAAACTAACGCTACAGCGCGAAGTTATGGTGGAAGATCAGAAGTCACCTGGTCCACGCGGAATGGCCCTATTGTTGTCGGCATCGCCTTACGCACAGAAGAAGCAAGTGGAATCCATACCCGCCGTTTTTTGATGGGTCCAAATGCTGGAAAGGAACTAAATGATAATGCCTGGCAGGATAGTAGGATCAGCAAAACAGGTGCTTTTGCTACCTATCATGGTCATCGATCTAACCTTGAAATTGTGGCCAGTGGTCGAATTGAGTTAAATCAGTCAAAGGCATATGATTTGTCCCCAGAATACCTTAGACTTTACGAAGATTCAAAAATAACTCAGTTTAATCCAGGAGCAAGCCTAGGTTTTATCAGACATCTAGAGGATGCTATTGCTATAGGACTGTGGATGGGTAGAACACAACGTAGTGCTAGCATTACTGAGCGGCACATATATTACTTCCCTGTTGGACAAGATCCATATGAGATGGTCGGTAATCCTAACTTAAAACCAGAAGTGAACAATCAGATTGACTTCACTTTTGAGATTAGAACAGCAACCTCAAAAATCAATTTTGATGCTTTTAGTGCATATCTTCAAAACTATATTTCTTCGGAGATAAAAAATGAACTTTCACCCGGACTACCTAATAGTCCTGGAGTGCGTCAATTCATCAATTTGAAGAATGCCCTATCTACAGGTTTTAAGATCAGTTATAGTCAAGATTTATCTGCCCGCATCCGTCACTCGGCCCAGATAGCCTATACTTATGCAAAAAGACTAGATATTCAAGATCCTTTGCCAGAAATTGCACCATTGGACGTAACGCTACGAAGTTTCTGGCAGCTTAAAAAAGCAACGCATTCTTCCTTCTATACAATTGAGGTATGTGCATAAGCAAAAAAGAATAGCAGAAAATTTTGGTGAAACACCTACACCTGGATTCATATTGCTAGATATGATGATGACCTACAGACTATCTAAATCCTGGCAAGTAAATGCAGGTGTGTATAATCTTTTTGATAGAACTTATTACGAACACTTGAGTTGTTCGGTCAGGAGTGCCGCTGCTAGTCCTATCTATGCCGCAGGACGAAGTCTACTAATCTCATTGGCCATGGAATATGCGATAATACACCCAAGTGTCTGTGACTCCCTGCCTTTCCTTTAGCCGGCTGCAGCAAAGTCAGGTGGGGAGTCTGCGGCACCCTCAATTGATGCCTACCAGCCAGCAGCTTGCCCATCAGAACGTGATTCTGTGGCACCCCAGTACACCTCTTGTTCTTCATTCCAAAGAATGCCTTGATAGCCGCCATAATGGGTCCATCTATTATTGCATAGCTTGTGTCCCATTGCCTTCAGTTGCAGGCGGACCTCCTCAGATACCCCAGATTCCAGTGAAATACAACCACCATCCATCATCTGGCGCACCTGCCCACCGGGAGGAGTACTCCCTTGATGTCGAAATCGAGCAACATCTCCTGCAGATTGAATGTCCATTCCAAATACAATGTGATTTAGAAACACCTGAATATGCCCTTGGGGTTGCATATTTCCACCCATGACACCATAAGACATATAGGGTTTGTCCTTCTTGGTAATAAATCCCGGAATAATGGTATGAAAGGGTCTTTTACCTGGGGCATATGCATTGGGATGTGAGGGTTCCAACGAAAACCCACAACCTCGATTCTGAAAACAGAAGCCTAATCTGGCAGGGGTAAATCCACTACCGAAGCCGCTATAATTACTTTGAATGAGGGACACCATATTGCCCAAACTATCTGCCACCGTTAAATAAATGGTCTCTCCTCTTCCAGCTCTGGGATCACCTGGATCAAAAGATTGTGATGCTTGATCAACATTTAGAAGTTTGCGGCGCTTTGATATGTAATGTTCTGAAATCAATTGGTTAACAGGCACTTCGGCAAACCTGGGATCGGCATAATATCTTCCTCTATCCTCAAAAGCGATCTTCTTCGCCTCAATCAAATGATGTAGATACGCCGCACTATTGTGTCCCATTGATGCCAGGTCAAAAGGCTTCAATATTTGCAGCATTTGCAGCGCTGCAATTCCCTGACCATTCGGAGGAAGTTCCCATAAGGTAAAGTCGCCATAGTCTACTCCTACCGGTTCTACCCATACTGCATGTTGTGCTGCCAAATCAGCTTTGGTTATGAAACAACCAGCTTCTAGACAATATCTTTCAATTTCAGCAGCCACCTCACCCTCATAAAAACCAGCCCTACCTCGCAAGGCGATCTGCTCTAGCGTCCGAGCCAAAGCAGTATTCTTAAAAACTTCTCCTTCTTCAGGAGCCTTGCCTCCCGGAAGGAACACATCTGCAAATCCTGGTTGACCTTTGAGCTGAGATCGCTCGGCACCAGACCATGAGGCGGCAATGAATTGAGGCACAGGAGCACCATCACGGGCATATCGAATGGCAGGCGCCAGAATATCAGACATATCGATACTGCCAAACTTCTTATGCAATTTTATCCAACCATCAACTGCACCTGGTACAGTCACAGAATAGGGGCTCACTCTAGGAATCTCGGGAACACTTCCTAAATCTTCGATTACACGATCCAAAGTCACTTGACTGGGAGCACGACCACTGGCGTTCAGCCCAAATAGTTTTTGATCCTTGGCACTCCAAATCAGGGCAAACAAATCACCTCCCATCCCGTTGCTATTTGGTTCTAAAAAACCAATTGCAGCATTTGCTGCAATGGCTGCATCGATGGCATTGCCACCCTCTTGCATAATATCAAGAGCAACCTGAGTAGATAGTGGATGGCTGGTAGCAGCCATGGCATGTGGTGCAATGACTGAACTGCGTTTTGCAAAACTTGGGGCCGCATAGCGGTCTCCCGGTCCACTCAGAAGGTCTTCTTTATTTTGCTGTGCTACCAACAAAGTGGACACGCTGCACAATAGGACAACCATAAGCTTCTTCATTTCCCTCATTTTTTTTTTGAGACTACTAAGATCTAATCTATTTATCACCTTCCATATGAAACACCTCTGTCAGCTCCTCCGTCCTTGGTGAATCATCTGGGTTTGTTTCCATGATGTCTGCCATGTGGGTCCACCATTTCTTCATGATCGGTTGATGTGGTAAGGTGGAATCATCAAAATCATCGGTGACCTCTTGATAGGCAAACAAGGTAAGGGTCTTGGGGTCCAAAAAAATACTGTAATCTACCACTCCGGCAAAGAGCAAGAGTTTACTTAACTCGGGCCAAATCTCGTTGTGTCTCCTCTCATATTCTGATTCAAAACCAGGCTTGAGTTTCATTGTAAATGCAAATCGCCGCATAATCTCCAGGAATACTTTTTTATGTATGACGCCTTGTAAAATAGATAATTTTCATGAGCAGGCTTTCGTCGGGTGCGAAACAAATAATCACGCAGCAATAGGCTATATTTCCGCTTGACCCGGACTATTCAATAACTTTCTATTTCGAGTCAAATATGCCCGCCCTACTAAAGGTCATATTTGACGCTCGATACGCAAGCCCAATAAATAATCCGGGCTTATCAGAAATACCGACTTATGAAGAAATACGATGTCATTGTAATTGGGGCTGGGAGTGCCGGTTTGGGTAGTGCGGGAGTAGCGCACACCATTGGCCTCAAGACGCTATTGATCGAAAAAGATGCAGATCACTTTGGCGGGGACTGCACCAACTTCGGGTGTGTGCCTAGCAAAGCGCTTATTCACATCGCTCATCATTTTCATAGTGCCCAGCAAGCTGAGCAATTCGGATTGCAGTCTTCCGGCAAAGCCGATATGAAAAAAGTGCTCGCCTATATTCACGCCAAACAGGCCATTATCAGGAATACAGAAGATGCTCCTGCCCTGCGACAGCATGGACAAGAAGTCCTTATTGGGCATGCCCGTTTTGTTAATGACACCACCATCGAAGTAGATGGTGAGCGATTTTCCTCAAAAGTATTCCTTCTATGCACAGGTTCCTCTCCACGTACCCTCAGGATTGAGGGGATGGAACATACCAGAATGTACACGAATGAGTCCCTATTCACCGAATGTGATCACTTGCCCGAACACTTCATCATTATTGGTGGCGGCCCTATCGGATGTGAAATGGCACAGGCATTTCAACGCTTGGGATCACAGGTATATCTAATCAATCGAGGGGACCACCTCCTACGAAAGGAGCCAAAAAAGGTATCAAAAATTCTGCAGCAAAGATTTAAATCGGAGGGAATTGAGTTGTATAACAATGCTGAAGTTGTCCATTTTGAGAAGGACAGAGTGGTGATTAAAAAAGATGGTCGAAGGATCTCACTGCCCCAGAATGCTGCCTTAATGGCCATAGGCCGATTAGCTAATACAAAGAATCTTGGGCTTGAGGAAGCTGGTATACAATTGACCACTGAAGGAAAAATTAAAGTTGATTCGTATTTACGTAGCAGCAATTCGAGGGCATATGTACTTGGTGATGCCGCAGGCAGTTATATGTTTTCGCATGGAGCAGAAAAGATGGTTCGCCAGCTTTGGAGAAATCTTCTCGTACCCATCTTTCAGAAGAAAAACACCCTGGAGGATTTAAGTTGGGTAACATTTACAGACCCTCAGGTAGCGCACTTCGGCTACACGGAGAAAGAACTCACAACGCGCAATCTAGCCTACCATCGACAGGACCAATCCTTTTCACATGATGACCGAGCCATCATCCAAGAATACACGGATGCTCATATGTCTCTGTGGCTAGATCAAAAGCATTCCATCGGTAAACGAATCATTAGATCTGGCAGTATGATTGCACCCCAAGCTGGAGAACTCATTCAAGAGATGCAACTTGCCAAGCATGCAAGCATACCCATCCAGGCAATAACCAATAGGGTCTATCCTTATCCGGTAGCTAGTCGCATCAATCAAAAAACACTCCGAGGTCAGATGGACCAAACTTACAAACCATGGAAAAAGAAACTGGCCAGACTTTCCTTTCGAATGTTTAACTAGATTACTGACAAAAAAGTTGGCATTACTCTTGCTTTTTAATAGTAATACTATTATACTTGTACTTTATCATATGCAAGATGCAAAGATTATTATCTAAGGTAAGCATTCATGTCAATGAGAGTATCTACCTCAAAGATCCAGAGTCTAGTGACTTAGGTAAACGTATTATTGCGGGTGGCATTGATCTCATTGATCGAATTGGCTTTGAGCAATTTACATTTCGTAAGCTTGCACGTGAAATCAATTCTACAGAAGCATCCATTTATCGATACTTTGATAGCAAACACAAGCTATTGCTATACCTTACAGCTTGGCACTGGGGCTGGATGGAATATCGGTTGGTTTTTAGTGTGGCAAATATCAAATCTCCCACTGAGCGATTGGAGATAGCCATCAGAATATTGACTGAACGAATAGTGGAAGACCATAGCTTCAGTCACATCAACAATTTGAAACTATATCAGATTGTAATTTCGGAGTCTTCAAAAGCCTATCTTACCAAGGAAGTTGATCACGAAAACAAAGAAGGATTCTTTTCGGGATATAAGCAAATCGTGGAGCGGGTGAGCGACATCATTTTAGAAATTGAACCCGATTTCAAATACCCGCATATGCTGATCTCAACAGTGATTGAAGGTGCTCATCATCAACGTTTCTTTGCCGAGCATTTACCAAGACTAACCGATGTGATCAAAGGTGAGGATGCGGTCACGAGTTTTTGTCGGGATATGGTTTTTTCGACACTGAATAAACGTGCATAAATGATGGTGGCGAATTCGGCTCATCTTGGTCTATCTCAGAAGCTCTTCATTTGTTTCCCAGTGCTAGTATTGTTAATGTTCTCTTTTCAAACCGGTTCCCAAAATCTAGCTGATCTTGGAATCGACCTAGTCGAAATTGTCGAAAATGAGGAAAACCCCGGTAGTTCAGGTGAGAATCTTCTTGGCACTGATGGAGAGCCTGACAAAGTTCCCAGTCATTTATCTCTATGTTGGGTCATCGAAAATCTTCCCTTAATCTGTGGTATTCGCATGAGAGACTGCCCCTGGCCTAGACTATTTCTAGATGTGATCACCCCTCCACCCGAATATCCACTGGATGGAGTCTGAAGGCTTAAATACTAGTCCGCCAGCATAACCTTATTTAATCAACTTTCTACAACCGACTATCAATCTGGAGAGAATTTAAGTCGGACCTAATCATTTTAAAATGAGTAACATAAACACAAATTTTTTCGCAAATCTGAAATATGACCTACCTGCTAGTATTGTTGTATTCCTGGTTGCGGTTCCACTCTGCCTTGGAATCGCCTTAGCTTCAGGGGCACCACTTTTTTCAGGAATTATCGCTGGTATTGTTGGTGGTACCGTGGTGGCACTCTTAAGTGGTTCACCACTGGGAGTAAGTGGTCCTGCAGCTGGCCTGGCGGTGATTGTCTTGACCGCTATTCAGGAATTAGGTGTATTTGAAGTATTTCTTTTTGCCGTAGTTCTTGCAGGTATATTTCAGATCATTTTGGGCTTACTCAAAGCAGGTGTCATAGGTTACTATTTTCCCACTAGTGTAATCAAAGGTATGCTCTCTGGCATTGGCATCATTATCATCCTTAAGCAAATTCCTCATGCATTTGGATACGATGATGATCCCGAAGGTGACTTTGCCTTTGCCCAGGTAGATGGCCATAATACCTTCAATGAACTGTGGTATATGCTTGAGTCCATCAGTCCTGGTGCACTAGTCATTGCAGGCATTTCTATGGTCATTTTAATCCTGTGGGAACAGCCTTTCATCAAAGGTATTTCAGCTTTGAAGTTAGTTCAGGGCCCTCTAGTAGCGGTAATTATTGGCATCCTATTAAACATTCTCTTTAATAACATGGAAACTCTTTCCTTACGTACTGACCAGATGGTAAGTATTCCAGTGCCAGATTCATTAGGTGGGTTCTTCAGTCAGTTTACATTCCCAGATTTTAGTCAATGGAATAATTCACAGGTATGGATCATTGCCGCAACTATAGCAGTAGTCGCTAGCCTTGAAACGTTACTTTGCGTGGAAGCAACCGATAAGCTAGATCCTCAAAAAAGGATTACACCCACCAACCGTGAATTATTAGCCCAAGGGACGGGCAATATGATTTCTGGTTTGATAGGCGGTCTTCCCATCACTCAAGTAATCGTGAGGAGCTCGGCCAATATCCAGTCTGGAGGAAAGAGTAAGGCTTCCGCCTTTTTTCATGGGATATTATTATTGGGCAGTGCCATGGCGATTCCAAGGATTCTCAATATGATCCCTCTAGCCAGCTTAGCAGCCATCCTTTTCATGGTTGGATATAAACTAGCTAAGCCAGCCCTATTCCGTCAGATGTATGAACGTGGTAAGTCTGAGTTCATTCCATTCACAGTAACAATTCTCGGTATTATTTTCACTGATTTACTTACTGGTATAGCAATGGGTATGGTAGTGGCTGTCTTCCATATTTTATGGAAAAACTATAAAATGCCCTATCATTTTGATCCAAAAGATCATGTCGAAGGTGAGCTTGTGAAAATCGAAATGGCAGAAAATGTAAGCTTCCTTAATAAGGTGAGTATTATGCGTACCTTACAAGCACTGCCAGATGGTGCTCGAGTGCGTATTGATGGAGCAAAAGCCAAAGTGATTCATCCTGATATCATCGAGATCATTGATGACTTTCGCACCAATGCGGAAGCGCGCAATATTGGGCTAGAAGTAGTAAATATGAACAATGCACGCATTCAAGATCCCGTTAAGGAATTTGACTCCGCAGTTGCAAGTAGACGAAATTCGAATTCAAATAACTCTAAATAATTCAACCTGTCAAAAATGTCGATAGATAACAGCATTGCACAAAATAAGGAATCTCAGGATCGCATTTCCCCGGACCAAGCGGTCGAATTACTTAAGGAGGGAAATAAACGCTTCTTAGCAGATAAGGGATTAGCGCGAAATTATGAGGACCAAATTAAGGCAACTTCATCTGGGCAGTATCCTTTCGCTGTTGTCCTTAGTTGCATCGACTCACGAGTTCCTGCGGAAATAGTTTTTGATCAGGGCATTGGTGACATTTTCAATGTCAGGGTGGCTGGTAATTTTGTGAATCAAGATATCCTGGGCAGTATTGAGTATGGCTGCAAGGTTGCCGGATCCAAGGCCGTTGTCGTTCTAGGTCATGCCTCTTGTGGAGCAGTCAAAGGAGCTTGCGATGACGTTAAACTGGGACACATCACCGGCATGTTAGCCAATTTGAAACCGGCCGTACAAGCTGTAGAAGAGGATGGGGATCGAACCTCAGCTAATCCTGAATTCGTACAAAAAGTTGTAGATATGAACATCAGGCTAACTAGTGAAGCCATTCGTACTCAAAGCGATGTGCTACGAGAAATGGAGGAAAATGGCGAGATCACCATCGTCGGTGCAATGTATGATGTAAAGACTGGCGAAGTGACCTTTACAGATCCACCCCTTGCCTAAAACCACCCAGCATAAGGGTGGTAAGCTAAAGGGCCACAACCAGCAAAGTTGATTGTGGCCCTTTCTTTTTTGACTGCTATTTGCCAACTGCTGAGATCGAAGCAAAGAGATATGCAAAAGGGAAAACACAGGCAAATGACATGAGCACTTAGCAGTCCAGTACTACCTCCCTAAACTTCTCTCTATCTTAGGTTGTCATAAAGGCGATGATTTACAGCTCAAAAAAGTAGCTTTGAAAAACAATGATTTTGACACCCTGAAAGCACTATTTGTCAACTGCACGCTAAAGAAATCTCCTCGCCAAAGCCATACACAGGGCCTGATGGACCTATCTAAAAAGATCATGAACAAGGAAGGTGTATATACAGAGCATATCCGTCTGGTCGATCATGATATAGCATATGGTGTGTATCCCGATATGACCGAACATGGATATGATCGTGATCAATGGCCAAGCATCTTTAAGAAAGTATTGGAAGCCAATATTCTAGTCATTGGTACTCCCATTTGGCTGGGTGAAAAATCATCCTTAGCAACAAAGCTCATCGAGCGCCTCTATGCCATGAGTAGCCAACAAAACGAGAAGGGACAGTACATCTATTATGGAAAGGTGGGCGGATGTGTGATAACTGGCAACGAGGATGGGATCAAGCATTGTTCCATGAGTATCTTATATGCAGTACAGCATATCGGATATAGCATACCTCCTCAGGCAGACTGTGGATGGATTGGAGAAGCTGGACCAGGTCCTAGCTATTTGGATGAGGAATCGAATGCTAAAAACAATGCCTTCACCAACCGAAATGCGACCTTCATGACCTATAATTTACTTCATCTCGCTAATTTGTTGAACAGCAATAAAGGCTATCCGGCCTATGGCAACTCGAGATCAGCATGGGAAGATGGCACACGGTGGAACTTTGAAAACCCTGAATATCGGTAAGGTTTAATAAACCTATGGATAGCTAAAAAAGTGCCATCACACCAAATCGTTAGAATGATCAAAAAGCAAGATTTCAGCCAAGGCAATGGCATAGGAACGAAATGAAAGTAGATCTGATACTTCCACTCGCTTATCTTCCTGATAGATTAACAACCAATCATCGATTCCTTCAATGGTAGTTGCCTTATTACTTAGGATCATATCAGCCAATTGTTCTGTGAGGTATCGCTGCATATATTCCATATGCTTTGCTTCCAAAACCATTGACCTTTGGAGCTCCGGATACCTTGCCAAACTGCGTTGATTTGCTTTAAAGAGAGCCGTCACTTTTTCCACAGACCTCTTTGGCCGAAAACAATATCTCGGCAAATTCAATAAATCCGATTCAAGCAATACACAAGTCGTTTTCTTTTTTGGCGTTTTACTCCGATGGACATCGAAAATCAATAATTTCGACGCAGTTTTTTGATCGTAGCTGGTCAGTACGTTCTTCAATCGCTGCTTTTTCCGCTTGCCAAAAAAGTTAAGTGTCAGAACAGCTAAATCTAATTCTGTGGATCGCATTCGCTTTTGATAGGACAAGTCATATTTCTCGGCAAATTGGAGGAAGCTTTCCCTCCTAGCGTTACCCACCAGCGCATCTTTAACATCATCGAAAATATCTTCAATTGATTCACTGAGCGATACAGTCATGGCCAAGTTGATAAATCTATCTATGTTTAATCAAATTAAAATAAAAAAATGCATCGCAAAGCTACTTTCTATATAGTCCTTTTGTCATTCTTCTTCCTGCACTGCACGGAACAGAGTGAAAACTTGGATCTTCCCAATATAATTTTGGTCATGGCTGATGACCAAGGATGGGGAGATATGGGCTACAATGGTCATCCTATAGTGCAGACACCAAATTTTGATCTAATGGCTTCGACTTCGCTGCGATTTGATCGATTTTATGCCGCTGCGCCCGTTTGCACACCTACTCGTGCAAGCGTGATGACAGGTCGGCATCCCAATCGAATGGGGGCTTTCAATTGGGGGCATACACTCCGACCGAAGGAAATCACTTTGGCTGAGGCATTAAAAACGCAGGGATATCGCACTGGGCATTTCGGCAAATGGCATCTTGGATCCGTAAGGCAGGGCAGTGAGGTCAATCCAGGAGCAAGTGGATTTGACAGTTGGTTTTCAGCGCCAAATTTCTTTGATAATGATCCGATCCTAAGTCGGGAAGGTAAAGCCGTTAAGACAATCGGTGAGAGCTCGATGGTTACGGTCGATGCTGCGTTAGATTTCATTGAGGATCATCATGGACAACATCCCTACTTGGCGGTAGTTTGGTTTGGTTCACCTCACTTGCCACACGAAGCTCATGCAATAGATCAACAATCCTACCAAAACCAAAACAGCACACGCATGCACTTCTATGGTGAACTCACAGGTATGGATCGTGCATTTGGTAAGCTCAGAAACCAGGTAAGATCGTTGCCAGGTAATGAACAGACCATCATTTGGTACTGTAGTGATAATGGAGGGCTTCCCCATGTTGGAGCTACAGGAGGAAGGGGTCATAAAGGTCAAGTGTATGAAGGTGGACTTCGCGTCCCTGCAATTCTGGAGTGGCCATCCGTCATTCGTACGCCCCGGTATACCGATGTCCCTTGTGTCACCTCAGACATCATGCCGACTCTTCTTGACATTATTGGAACCCCAGCACCCAATGTACCGATAGATGGCATTAGTCTACTGCCTTTGATAAAAGGCACCATGACTGTACGTAAAGAAAGTATCGGCTTCTGGAATTACCCAAGACCTGGCGTACGTACGCCCAGTAAGTCGTGGATGGAAGAGTTGTTTGCAGCACAGCAAACTGGAAATATGGTTGGCGACTCGTCACGATTGAGACCTGAAGCATCTGACATCGTACACACGATAGACTTAGATAGCTTGCTAGGTCATTCAGCTTGGTTAAAATGGCCATACAAATTACATCGGATTGCACGCAGGGACACACTCCCTTATTTTGAGCTCTATAATTTAGAGAAAGACCCCGGGGAGAAAAACAACCTGCTGCCCATGGAAACCAAAGCTCCAGCAATGCAACAATCTCTTCTATCCTGGCAGCAATCCGTAGTAAATAGCTATCAGGGAGCAGACTATTGATCACTCAATTCACTCCAATAAATGGTATGGCCATAGATCTCTTCATTGTCAATACTATAAATCTTGTAGGTCACTGTAGGATCTATTTGCTGCGTATCGAATGACAATAGGCCGAACGAGGGTTTGTCGTTGTACCCAAAAATAGCAGCTGCTGGAACTGGATGGGTGTGGATATTGGTGAGTCTTGAGCTCATAAACTCGTAGAAGGGATAACCTGTCGCTCTCTCGGTTTTCCAAATATCTGAGCGATGACGATCGGCAGCTACGAAAAATACACCATTGATGGAGTTTTCTTCAATGAATGAAAAAAGTGCTTCTCTCTCCTCGGCAAAACCATCCCATGTGTCCAGTCCCGCTTTTCCCCCTTTCGTGCCCTGAGAAATCGGTACAGAGGTGGCAATTACCTTAAAGGTAGCAGTTGAACTAAGGAGGCGATCACGTAACCAGGATGTTTGTACGGCTCCAAGCATACTGTCGGGCTTAAAATCATCGTGCACATTGGTACGATAATATCGACAATCGAGCATAAAGAAATCAACATCGGCTATTCCAAAATCGAAATAACAACCTGGATCATCTTCGCCTCCACCATAGTACGGATTGTTCCACTGCTCCTTGAAAACCCGCCATACATCTTGTTTCCAGACAGGAAAATTCGGATCCGCTCCGCCATAGCAATCATTGTCACCAAAGTCATGATCATCCCAAATTGCGTAGATGGGTGTGCTACTTACCATCCGTCTGTATTCAGGTCTACTCTGTCTGCGATAGTAGCAATACCGTTGGATTTCGACTTCTTTTGGTGTATCATGATAAATATTATCCCCCATTTGGATAAATGCGGTTAAATCGTGGGTATTGATCGTATCCCACATGCGCTCAAATTGAGGCGTATATCCAGCACCTCCGCCAAAACCCAGCGTAAAAGCAGCCTTCTGACCAGCCACAGGAAAGGTGCGAAAACTATCCATGTGTAACACTTCATTGTCGATCCTGACTTCATACATGTATGATCGATCTGGTTGCAGATCGGCAATCTTAATGACTCCGCTGAAGTCATTTTCTGCTTTGGTTTCCACAGATACGGCATAGCCACCGTCAATGACAATTTGTACTTCTCGCCCTTGATCCGTACGAACCCAAAAGGCAGCTGATCCATCTGTAAAATTTGTTTGCATCGGCCCATGCACAAGTGGTTTACCATGCTTATAGTAATATGATTTGAAAGAGTTTCTAGACGTTAGTGGCTCCAGCAAAGCAGAGGGCCCAGCAACAAACCTTTCCAAAGGCATCCCAAGGCGCACTGCTCGCTTGACATTCTTCAGGGCCTTGTAGAAAAACCCACGTTGACTATATGCTGCAGCTAGGCCATAGTGGGATTCTAGATCTCCGGGAAAAGAGTCCAGATATTGATGGAAGTATTGAACGACCGTATCCGTTTGACCCTGCAACAGTCTATGTAGGGCATTTCTATTTTGCTTCTTGTACTGATCTGGGAAGGCTTTGCTTGTAGCAAATTGCGCTGCTGCATTGACTGTTGCGAGGCAAAAAAGCATACCAATCATCCATCCACATTTCAGAGAATGTCTATGGGCGATAGTGACCGATTTGCTACAAATCATATCGAGTCAGGTGGTTGGGTTTTCATTTCCATTTCTTGCCGCTCCTCTGATAAGATCTTCAAAGCTTCTTCTGATGAAATGCGTACTCCTTGTGTAAATTCACTGACAATAGCTCCAACCATCAAGGCTGTAAAAACAGATGGTATGGAGGGATTACCCCAGTAGGCATCCCATGCAGATATATTCATGATGGTCAATGCACAAACTGCTCCTCCAATCAATGCGGCTATTCCTCCTTGCCAGGTAGCACGTGACCAAAACTTGCCCATCATCACACAAGCCACCATGCCACTCATTATTATGGAAATCATATACTTAATATAATCGATGATATCGGTTGCATATAATGAGAATAGTAAGGCAAGCAATACGATGCCAAATACTCCCCACCGAGATAAAGTGATGGCTTGTTCCCGAGCTGGCATTTTACCTAAGACTAAAATATAGATATCACGAAGCAAAATGGATACACCCGCTATAGCATCCGAACTGGCAGAAGACATGGTAGCACTCAACCCGGCGATCAACACCAAAATACCCACACTCAAGGGAAGCACTTCAGTGGCCATGAATGGAAAGGCATAGTTCGAGTTTTCCAATGTCGGATTAAGTTCGAATGCAGCAATACCAACCAATGCTGGAATAAGAGAGAACAGTAGATAAAGTATTCCACTATAGTAGAAACTCCTCTTCGCTGTGTCCACATTATTTGATGAATAAATGCGCTGTCGAAAGGCTGGAGTAGCAAGCACTCCAACACAAATGACGAATGCCAAAGAAATCGACGGCAAAAGCCTGCCGCCTTGCAGAAAAGTAAATTCATTCTGTACTATGGCATCTCCGAGACCTGAAAATCCGCCAATTTTATCTAGGGATATAACTGCCAACCAAATAAAACCAATGAATAACACAATCGCCTGAATGGTGTCTGTCCAGACTACGGCAATGTATCCACCAATAATGACATAGATGCCAAATCCCGCAGCTACCAATAGCTTAGCCTGCATCAAATCTACACCTGCAATCCATGCCAAATACATCCCACCACCCAAAATATGAGCACCCAGCCAACCAATCGATGCCAGCAGTATCAATACGGCCACTACATTTTGTATCGGCCTATTTGCCCGATAATAGTAGGACATTTCTTCAGAGAACGTCATAAACTGATGCCTGCGAGCATCCCCAAACCAATAGGCGAGTAGTAGGGTGCCTAGCCCACCACCTATACCGTACATCATCCCTACCAGACCATCGCTATAGCCCTTACCGACAGCTCCCATGCTGGACCCTGTACCGACTAATGTCGCTACTGTAGTACCGAGCATAAGCAGAAAAGGAATACCGCGATTGCCCAAGAGGAAATCCTCTCCTGACTTCTGTTTCCGAGAAACCCATACACTCAGCGCAATCATGCCAAGAATATAGATCGCAAATACAGCTAGAAATAGACCTGTCGACATTAGATTTGATATCACACACTAAGGCCAAGTAAAATAGCAAAATGCAAAGTCTGTCAAGGGATTTTCTGCATTGGCGCAAAGTGGCTTAGAGCAGGGATTGCATCTATACGGTCTAAATGTCGAACTTATGGCTGCAATACCTCCTTAATGGCGCGCATGAGGACGGACTCGACCTGGGGTGAGACCCGAGAAGCTCGCTCGCTGGTTTCGTATCCTCCTTGATCATACGCCACTTTAGTGCCAATATATCCCGGTCCATATTCTCCATAGGCCACAGTACATATCTCCCATTCAGGTCGCATAGCTTGGGCTTCCAATTGATACTCGACAAACAATTCACCTGGTAGATGCAGGAGGCAAATGCTACCAATTCTCAAACTCGCAACCTCGATGAGTGCTCCAGCTCTGGAGTTCAATAACCAAGAGAGGTGCTTTGCTGCTGTTAATTTCTTTATACGTGATAAGCCCTTATAGGCAAGCATTGCCCTTAGCTCCTTCTCTATTAAATGCTCACCAAGTGGCAATGATACCTCAGTAGTTTTCCAAACTAAATTCATACTTGCAGGTTCTTTCCGCGTTTTTTCAAATGCTTTTCGCATGCCATCTGCGACTCTTCTGGCCAATATGGGACGATTTGCCTTGGATCCATCATTGTACTTACCTGCTACAATATTTCCGCTCGCACCATTAAAGTGAATATGTGGAACACCCAAGGTGTCCTCGCGAGCTTGCCTGGCTAGGCCTATAAATTCTGAAGTAACATCTCCTTGACCATAGTAACTCTGTGGATGGGTGGTATAGTAAGTCAATACGGCTATCGGCTCATCATCATTCCAAAAGCTTACGGACTTCAACCACGGATCAATCAGACCTTCAGGAGCAGCAATGGCAGCTGAATCTGTAGTCCTACTCCATCTGATGATCTCCACTTTGCCATCAGCGCCCAAGATGCGGCGGTTGGAAGCCACCTTCTCAACCTTTGCTTTCCCAAATCCTATGTGAGTCACTGCGGTAGTATTCCTGCCAGCTTTCCGAACAGCTCTAGCAGTCTTCTTTATGGACTTCTTTAGTGTAGGTACATCATATCGAGTGCCTCCCAAATTGTATTCTGACAAGATTTTCTCGGTAGTAAAGTCACATCGCATTCCGTCGTGCTGATGTAGTGTGTGGACAGTAACACGGTCTATGGTTGTATTGGCAGCTTTGGCAAGTGCCTGCTTCCAAGCAATCATGCCTTCGTTGGCAATGCCTAAATAGTCCACGGCACACAGCACAATAGGTTGTGTTCCATCTGACAGCACTACGCCTCTGGCTGTGAGTGGATCCAAGATGGTTCTGGCAGGCGCATAAGCCACAGGACTGCCCAATGGCGGCGATACATCTACACGAAATACACCCAATTGAAGCTGTTGAGCAGCAGTCGTCCAAATCAAACCAGAAAGACAGCAGAGTAAAAAATATCGAATAGAGATGTGTCGAGTGTGTGCTGCCATGCTTTTCTGTGAATTATAAAATAGATGCATTATTTGACTGCTACTCCGAGTGCCTTAAAAAACCTATTGTAGGCAATATACTTGGGCTCATCGGGATTGCCGTCCATACCCATCCGTACCACTACCATTTTCCATTCTGGAATTACAAAACACATGTTGTTATTAAAACCACTGGCGTAGTAGAGGCTCTTGAGACTATCTGGCATGGCACTCAAACCTGAATTAAGCCACCAATTAAATCCATAGGATCCACTCCCTAAAACGTTGCTTCGATCAGTATCAGCCACAGGTATGGTGGCCGCCACTTGTGACATTGTCGCCATTTTAACCCATTCAGGTGAAATCAACTGATCTCCATCCCACATGCCTTTGTTGAGATACAACCAACCAAATCTCGCCAGTTCGTGGGCATTAATTTTAATACCCGTACAGCCATTATTGATGGGTATACCAGCAACCTGCCCCTCTTCACCCCAGTGAAATCCTTCGACCCCAATGGACTCACCGATTTTAGCGATGACATAGTCACGAATGGGCTGACCTGCAATCCGTGTCAGCACTCTACCAAACATCATCTGTGCTTCGTCCCAATAACAATAAGAAGCACCCGGCTGGCCGATCGGCTCTCCTGGCTGATAGGGGGTCCATGACCAATCTTCACTCTCCTCATTCCAACGTGTGCTTCCAACTGCGTTATAGCCCGAACTCATACTGGCGAAGTGCCTCAATCTGATCATATTGTACGGTGTAGGCCTCAGAGACGGTTCCCACTTACTGGCATAATCATCGATGGCACATTTGCCTTCTTCAACCAACAGTCCCAGAATGTTACTGGTAAAGGATTTGGTGGACGAATAAATGTTGTTTCGCTTGAAAGTGCTGTCTCCACTGAAAATGATGTATCCATTTTTGATGATCAGGGTTTGCGACAGGCCATCCTCCCTGCAGAAAGACGCCAAAGTATCTAGCGCAGCAGATAATAAGGATAGATCTACACCCTGAGAAGTAGGCGACCTAACTTGCCACTCCTCTTTAGGAAAAACCAGATCTTGGGTAAACCCAGAAAGGGAAGAAATGACGATTGCGATAAAGAGAATACCGGCCCTCAGATTCACGGTCGATTTATGATTTTTTCTTAATCAATATGGCCCAGTCTTTTTCCGGATCTTCAGGAGAAGCGCCTAACGCTCTCTTGGCACCCCCCTCTATTTCAGTCACATTTCCATTTTGCAGAGCACCACCTGCCCTTGGGTTGTACCACTGTACGGAGTATGTACCTTCTGCTGCGGACAGATCAATGCTTGCTTGACCACCATGCAGTAAATAGACGGCATAAATGTCGTTGGGTTTTACAAAACAGTAGCCTCGTGTTCCTGAGACCAAGTCATTAGAAGCATTCATTTCCGAAAATGGCAAATAGGTGTGGAAGAAGTTGATCGCATTGTACGTGAAGTCCCATACCCTGTCCCTCGATCTCCAATCTTCACATTCAAGATCGTTGTTGTGGTTCTTATAACCGAAGTACCATTCTGTGCCTCCGCCGCCAGCCATCAGGTTACCCCACAGCACCTCGCCACGCACAGTGTCTTGATTGTTGTTTGGCTTATCATCAGGATCCATACCAATACTTGCTGGGCCGATCTCATCAAGATTGACCACCCATTGATTTCCAGCGCGTTTCGATTCTGCCAGCCACTTCAATGTGATTTCATGCGAATTTGCCGGATCATGAGTCTGTACTGACATACCATCCATATCTTCAAAACCGAGAAGTAAGGCAAATAGGGAGTCACGATGATGAGGATTCGAGTGAGAGTGGACAACGGTAAAGTTGTTGTAAGGATCAGTAGCCTTTATATAGCTAAACATAGCTTTCTGCTGCTCCGTTGTCTGTCCATTTGGAGAAAAGGAAGCTGGTCCATTCTCCTCTCCCATATTCCAGGTGATCGCCTGATGGTGTGCAAATCGTGCAATTAGTTCACGGAGATACAGCTTTCTTTGTGGACCAGTATTACCAGCATCTAGTAATCTTTCATTTTCAGTTTCTTGCAGCACCACATGCAACATCAATCCGAGATCGTCCATGTGGTCAAAGACAATCTCCCACTGATCCAATTTGCTGCAATCAAAACGATAACGTTCATCATATCCAGTATATGGCCAAACATCCTTGCCATCTCCTCCGATATTCATCGTTAGAAAGTATACCGAATTGACACCCTTATCAGCAAGGTAATTCAGACCCCCAATCAGCCCCTTTCCTTTTCCATCACCCCAGGTCGGATCTCCCGCTCTCCAGTCTTTAATGTGTGGTTGGAAAGTATGCAGCTTCTTAACTGCCGCTTCCCCTTCACGATTTTCAGCATCTGTTCCACGATGAGTGCCATCAAAGTCTTCGTATCCCAACAGGTTTTCAGGACTATCCGCTCCGGACTTGAGAAAATGTGCTCCAGATCCAGCATATTGTAAATACCGACCACCAGATACCAAAAGTTTTCCTTTGGCATCAGCCGAAGCTTCTTCAACCATAATCTTACCACTTTGGCCATTGAAGGCGGTGGCTTCGCCCGCAGACTCATCATCTGACATTGCAATTTGATCGCCTTGGCGAAAGGAGACTTCGTAGCTCCATTCCCCGGCTTCGATTGGGAGAAAATGTACCCGCCAGATATTTCCTGCGCTGGCTCCAGATTCACTCGCCTTACCATCTGCAGCATAGTATCCGGGTACTTTCAGTGTTTGGGTCCCCGAGCTGAAGGTGACTACAAGTCGGTAATCCAGGAAAGGATTTGGTGTCGCATCTTCCGCAGTTTGAGGTCCTGCAAATTCAATGATGCATTCTTCCCACCTCTTAGCCTGAATCTCTTCGTCTTGCATCGAATCGCCACAGCTGACCATAGACAGGACGCACACCATTAGAAAGGGGGCACATAGATAACTTGACATGTTGGTATTCATATTGGTTAATTGCGGCTAACATACAATTTTAATGGAGGATCCGATCCTAGTTACATCAGACCCTCACCGGTTGATTAGTTGCTGCACTTTTATACACCGCCTCCAAGACAACCATATTTCTCAAATAAACCTCAGCCCGAGTTTCAAAATCGAACTGTTCCCTGTACGACTTCATCATCGCACTTTGAGCATGATACACACAGTCTCCGGCAAAATTTACATTAGATCGGACATAATCCACATTCACTGGATCCTCACCCAATGGTTTATAAAAGAGGGATGAATCGCTCTCTAAATAGATTACGCCCTTTCTTCCTTCCAAAGTGATTTTGCCGAAAGTATATCGTGGATCATCGGTGTTTGACTCATTGTACCTGTTTGCGTCTAGCAGTGCGGTAGTCCCATCGGTGAACGTGAACACGACCAACGCATGATCTTCACCCTTTATGTTGGCATTGAAGGTTCCTAATTTTGCGTATACCTCCACGATCTCTCCGTGTAGATATCTAAAAACATCAATGTAATGTATTCCGGTCTCATACATGAATAATCGCGGCATTTTCCGAAAATAGGGTTGTCGGTTTAGATAGGCGTCATCTCCCCATCCATCACCAGTGCGTAGTTTGAGCTGAACATTGTGCAAGCCGCCCAAAATCCCTTGATCTTTCAATTCTTTAATCTTCCCATACCAAGGCTGAAACCTGAAATTCTCGTGAATGAATAAGCTAACCTTACGTGCATGTGCCAATTTGACCATTACCCTTGCCTCCGCCAGCGATCTGGTAAAAGGCTTTTGGCAGATAATATGAATTCCCTTTTGACTAATGCGATTGATTAGATCAGCATGGGTGCTGGGTGGGGTAATGATATCAATAAAATCTACCACGCTATCCTCTAGCAGTGTTTCTATTCCTTTATAGACCTTGGGCACTTGATATTTATCTGCAAGTTTTTGTGCCTTTTCCGTATCAATGTCGCAAATTGCCACAAGCTCTACATTAGAAACTCGTGTCCATGCTTCGATATGGTATTGAGCAAAATAACCTGCTCCCACACAGGCTATCCGAATCTTTGAGTCCGACATATTCGCTATATGTTGAAAAAAGTCAATTTAGTCCGGCTGGGAATATTCCTTACTCATCATCCACTGATCAATTTCAAACCCATCCTCTCGCATCGAAAAAGAAATGGTATGCTTACCTGGTTGATCAATTTCCAAATATATGAGACGGGGCACTCCACAATGCTCTTCCTTGGTACGCTGCTTGCTCTCCCACGTCCACTGATGTTTGCCTTCGCACCACTGCATACGTTGACCCGATTCAGGCCAAGTGCCATCTATTCCGACATGGATTCCATTGTCTTCAGTACCTGTACTGTAAGCTCTGACCCATACGTAGTATCTACCAGTATTTTCGAATTGAACCTGATAATGTAAGACACCAATTTGCCCCGGTTCATTAATAAAGTTTTCACCCTTGATCAATTTTTCATCATGATTGGTTCGCGTATCCGGTAGAATCTCAAGGTAAGCACCCCCACTGGCTGAATGGTGGTGGCTGGAATCGATATCGCGCATAGTGTATGCATCAGCCATATCCTTTTGTATATACCATTTACGCACATCATCTCTCTCTTGACTATGAAATGCCTCAGCTTCAACAATGACAATACCATCCTTTTCCTGAAAGAACTCCTGGCCCTCCGTGCAAGTAGTCATCAAAAAGACACTTAGAAGAAAAACAATTCGCATAGGTTTCTCTTTAATTGAAAATTAATGTGCTAACCCTCTGTCGGCCTTTACATTCATCCATAGGAATAGGGCCAAAACATTTAGTGCCGCCGCCGTATAAAAGAAAAAATCATCACTCCCTGTCCAAGCTGTCAAGTAGGGAAATGCCAGGGCTGTGAGAAATGAGCCGACATTTCCCGCCATATTCATGGTGCCGGAGACTGCTCCACTATTTTTCTTGCCAATATCCACACAAAGTGCCCAGGATGGTGGCAAGGTCATATCTGCCCCGAAAATGGCCAAACTGAGCATCGCTACCGCACCAAAAGCAGTATCCATCTGGAGGCTTAGTAGCAACCCAACTGCTGCTAAAAAGAATCCGATCATGGCAGGCATCTTCCTTGAGAGATTCCATTTTCCCTTTTGAAAAACACCATCAACCATTCCACCGGCCACCCAATTTCCGATGGCTCCGGCAATGAATGGTGCTACAGCGTACCATCCTGCTTCAACAGATGCCAGGTCATATTTCTGCTTCAAATATGGAAACAGCCAAGTCAGGGCAAAGAAAAAGGTAAAATTGCTACAGAAATATTGACCAATAGCCGACCACATGTTTCGCGAACGGGATAAAACCGACCAATTCAGGGCTCCCTTTTCTGAAGTATCCAGCTGCTGACGATGTGCCAAAATATAGTCCAGCTCGTCTGATGAAACACCTTTATGCTCCTCGGGACTATCACGAAACGCAAACCACCAAATGAGGGCCCAAATTATGCCAACCACCCCTAGAATAAAGAAGGATGTTCTCCAACCAATCCCATCAATCATCCAAGCCACCAATGGCAATGCAAAAGCGGCTCCCAGTCTAGAACCAGAAAAATTTAGGCCAATGACAACTCCCCTTTCACGTAAGGGCATCCATGAAAAAATCGCCCTGGAAAGTGAAGGAAATGCCCCCGCTTCCCCAGCACCAAAGAGAAACCGCACGACCAGCAAAGACAAGAAGTTCCATGCAGCACCCGTCATTGCTGTCAGCATTGACCAGAACGTGACGATACCTGCCAGCACACTGCGAGGACCGTAGCGATCTGCCATCATGCCGCTGGGCACTTGCAGCAGAGCATATCCTAAGGCAAAAGCAGACAGCACCCAGCCCATCATCTTATCACTCAACCCTAAATCTGCAGCTATGGGATCTTTGGCAACAGAGATACATATCCGATCGATGTACAACAATAAGGTCAGCAAAAACATGCCAAACATAACCCAGTGCCTACTTCTAAGGAGTTCCATAGGTGCGGTGAACTAACTTCGTTCGAAGTTGAACGTGGCTTGAAGAAAAGGAAATACAGGCGGAATCAAAAATTTACTTTGAAGGCAAACCGCTGGCACTACCCAGCGTGTTGATCACGTCATAGAGGCCATGTTCACCACCCACATTTCCTGGGAATACCAAGTAGTTTAAATTCTGAAATTTGCTTTCGTCCCCCAATCTCCAAACAGGAACACCTGGTATGATCTGACCGAGCACCATTGCCCGTTCAACACCCAACGCATCAGTAGCGATGTCGCTAGATGTGATGCCTCCTTTGGCTAAAATATAACGAGGCCTAGTATTCAATTCCCGGACTAGTGATATCAGACTGTTTGACACCGTACGACCGATGGCCAAATTCTGACT
This sequence comes from Saprospiraceae bacterium, assembly GCA_013001595.1. Lineage (GTDB taxonomy): Bacteria > Bacteroidota > Bacteroidia > Chitinophagales > Saprospiraceae > JABDMH01. The sequence continues at coordinate 112,200 of JABDMH010000073.1, forward strand.
TTTAACAGCTACCGAAACCAAATCTCTGCTGGTAAATATGACCACATCCCGACCCTCTTGTATTCCAACCTCCATTTTGTTCCTGATGATGTACAAATATTCAGCAACATCATCACCTAGAAGAGCCTGAACATCAACCTCTAGACTCAGCACTCCTTTGTTATGCTCATGAAGAAAAGACAGCTGTTGGCTGCTCAAAGGCACGTAAGAACCAACGACGATCAGGGCTCCATTTTCCGAATCAAGCTGGAAGTCACTCCTTTTCAATAGAGGTTGTTTGCTGAGACCAGCAAGTGCAGCAACCAAGGATGCCGCACTGCGAAAAATCGGATCAATGGATGTCTGGATGAGGGCAAGAGAAAACTTCGTAAGGTCTTCATATGCTGCCGCATTGATCACACAATAACCTCCCGACTTAAGCCTCTTCAATTGAGCTGACAATTGAGTGACTGATTTAAGCCGAAGATCATTTATTGAGAGGCTTTCAATCGAAGAATAAGGAATACGCTGGCGCGATTTCTCTACAATCCAATCCTTGAGGTCAGCTGATTGGTAGCCGAACACTTTATCTCGAGCAAATGGAGTTTCACTAACCGGAACGAGCGCCGATCCTTTTTGTAGATAGTGTACGTCTTCCATCGTATATCGATCCCCCTCAAAGAAGGCAGGTATGAGAAAACAAATACCATCTTTAATCGCCAACCGATTCACCAATACATCTGTCTCGAGGGGAAAGTGACCACGTAAGGTGCTATCGCTCCTGCTAACAACCCAGAACTTCAATTTCATTTGCTCAGCTACCTTGTGCAAATTGGTACCGATTTTCGACATCAATTCAGTAGCTTCCGACGCTGGTAGACTCCGACTGTTAGTAAGAATGTAAAACAGAAAGGTGCCCTGCGAAAGTTCTTTACTAAGTACATCCATGCCCCAATGAGTGAGCACCGGAACATCATGCACGGTCTGGGTACCTGTTGGATCATCGTCTAGTACAACAATAGCGTCTATCCTCGAGCGTATGGCAACGCTCACCTGCTCAAAACTTATAGCTCCGGTCATTTCCGGCAACTTTGCAAACGCCAATGCTTTATCCCGCTGTGATCCTGCCATCTAAGATCTCTTTTGCTGTAGTGCGAAAACCCTGGCAGGGGCACCATCGCCATCTTTGATCTTTAGTGGCAATGCCACCAAAAGTACCTTCGGATCAATTATGTGGTCCAGGTTGGTCAATCCCTCAACAATCGTGACATTTCCGCCCAATAATATCTTATGAACTTCGGTTACCTCTGGTAGATTATTCACATCAGCCACGGATGGCGGCTCCACACCCAGTACGTTGACCTTTTTATCAACACACCATTTCGCCAGCGAAGTACTAATGCGAGGCAGTTTATTTCGATACCTTTCACTCCCCACAGTCTTGCTCCAGCCAGTGCGCATCAATATGCTTTGACCAGGTCTGATTTGATGTGAAACACTCGAAACATCGGAGACATTGATCAATTGCTGGTCTTTCACAATGGGAACATCGACCAACCAAGCTTCAGTGAAGAAGTTGGTGGCGGGTAGCTGATCAATAGTGACCTTTGAAACCCCAAAGTGCAAGGGAGCATCCATATGTGTGCCAGCATGAGAGTAGATATGCAATTGTTTGGCATTCCATCCATCGTCTTCTAACGTCCGACTCTGCTCTTCTGCATAACCATCCATCCTGACATGATATGACATGGTAAGATCAATGATGTCATATGCCGAAGGATTGAATAGCATGTCTAGATTGTGGCCGGTGTAGAAGCATGAATTTTATCTAGCATAAGCTTGGTCAAATCGGCCGTCTTTGCTTCACCTCCTAGGTCACGGGTCATTTCACTTTCTGAAGTCACTTGATCAATGGTGTTAAGAAGATGCTTTGCCGCTGCAATCTCTCCAAGATGGTCAAGCATCAAGGAAACCGACCAGAATAGACCAATTGGATTTGCAATCCCTTGCCCAGCAATATCAGGAGCCGATCCATGAATCGGCTCAAACATACTGGGATAGTCTCCTTCAGGATTGATGTTTCCACTGCCTCCCAGACCCAAGCTACCCATGATCGCACCGCCCAGATCACTCAAAATATCTCCGATCATATTGGTGGTAAGAATCACATCGAAATACTCTGGATGCAAGACAAAATTTGCCGATGCTGCATCTACATACATCTTTTTGTAGGATACATCCGGGTAGTGTTCTGACACTTCTCCAATCACTTTGTCCCAATAGCCGAGGGTATATATCAGGGTATTTGATTTGGTAACATTGGTAAGATTGCCTTTGCGCTGCTGAGCTAGTTTAAAAGCATAGTGCGCTACCCGTTCAATGCCGGCTCGGGTAAAAATACTGGTATCAATGGCCATACCTTCCGGTTGTTCCGGATAGAGGTGGCGGCCACTTTGCACGAATTCACCCTCATTATTTTCCCGAATGATCACAAAGTCAATGTCTCCAGCACTAGCTTGGCGCAACGGTCCTTTTATACCTGGAAAGCTTCGTACGGGTCTTAAATTTACATACTGTTTAAATGCCGTACGTACTTTGTTGGTATAATCCCTAAAAGGGAGGCGATCGTCGACCTCGGGCAATCCCACTGCTCCAAAGAGAATGGCATCAAACGCTTTCAAATCTTCCAAACCATCATCAGACATAAAAGCGCCATGCTGAAGATAATAACCTGCACCCCAAGGAAAATCTTGAATGTCGACCAGAAAATGAAATTTTTCTGCTAGGGCTTGGAGAACCTCTATTCCTGCAGGAACAATCTCATCCCCAATCCCATCGCCATTGACGGCAGCAATCCTATATCGCTTCATCTCTGTCAGTTATGATTTGAGCATTCGCTTCACTCTATTGGCAACTTTGCCTGCTGTAAGGCCAAAGCCTTTGTAGACTTTTTCATATGGGCCAGATGCACCAAAATGGTCTAAGCCCATAATTTCTCCATCTTCACCTAGATATTTGTGCCATGTCAATGTGGCACCTGCCTCAACGACCAACCTTTTGCTGGCACTGGGCAACACTTTTTCTCTATAAGCCTTGGTTTGCTGGTCAAAAACATCGGTAGAAGGCATGGACACAACTCTGACTGCGACACTCTGATCTTCAAGTATCTTTTTGGCATCTAAGGCAATCTCTACCTCAGAACCAGAGGAGATGATCACGGCTTGGTAATTCTTCGCATCACTTAATATGTATCCTCCCTTCCTTGCTCCTTCGGCACCATTTAGCCCCTCCTTCTTGCGATCATAGATCGGCAGTTTTTGACGAGTAAGTAGGAGACCAGTTGGCCCTCCTTCTCGCTCCAGAGCCATCTGCCAAGCTAAAGAAGCTTCATTGGCATCCATGGGCCTGATCAGACTCAAGTTAGGCATACAGCGGAGTGATGCCAATTGTTCTATGGGTTGGTGTGTTGGACCATCTTCTCCTAAACCTATCGAATCATGAGTCCAAACATAGATGACACGAAGCCCCATGAGTGCAGCTAACCTAACAGAAGGTCTCATATAATCAGAAAAGACGAAAAACGTACCTGCATATGGAATCACACCTCCATGCAATGCCATTCCATTCATGATGGCACCCATACCGTGTTCTCTTACACCATAGTGGATGTATCTTCCTTCAGGATTTTCCACACCAAACGCACTCTCACTTTTGGGAAATGTGTTGTTTGATGGTGTCAGGTCGGCTGATCCACCAATTAAAGCGGGTATGCGTGGAGCAAGATGATCAAGCACTGCTCCAGAAGCTGATCGAGTAGCTAATTTGCCAGCTTTAAAGGAAGGGGTTTTTAAGGCTGACTTAGACAGCTGCAGATTGAGGCATTTCCTGAAAGCCAACGCTTCCTTGCTATACTTCTCCCTGAATTTTGCCATGCGCTGTTTCCACTTGGATTCTTGGGCAAGACCATCAGCATGCCATTTGCTCTTGAGCTCTTCAACCTCTGGATGAATGTAGAAGAATTCATCCGGAGGAATTCCTAAATTCTCTTTGGTAAGCCTCACTTCATCGGGACCAAGTGGCGCACCATGTGCTGATGCTTTACCTTGCTTATTCGGACTGCCATACCCGATTAGGGTGCGGCAAGCAATCAAGGAAGGCTTGTCGGACTTCTTAGCTTCTTTGATTGCTGAACGTATGGCATCAATATCGTGGCCATCTATTTGCTGACAGTGCCAGCCATAAGCAGCAAACCGTTTAGGAATATCCTCACTAAACGAAAGTGCCGTGTCTCCATCAATACTGATGCTGTTGTCGTCATACAAGACGATTAACTTTTCTAGTTGGTTATGACCAGCAAACGAACAAGATTCATGCGAGATGCCCTCCTCCAGATCTCCATCGCTGGCAATAATGTAGGTGTAATGATTTACTACCTTGCTGGTACCGCGATTATATCTTGCTGCCAAAGACTTTTCTGCTAATGCCATTCCTACGCCATTGGAGATACCTTGGCCGAGAGGACCAGTAGTCGTTTCAATGCCTGCTGTCAGGTGGTATTCGGGATGCCCTGGTGTTTTGCTTTTCCATTGACGGAAATCCTTGAGTTCTTGAAGTGGCAGATCGTAGCCAAATAGATGAAGTAAACTGTAGTGCAACATGCTGCCATGGCCAGCAGATAGAATAAATCGATCCCTATCAAACCAAGTAGGATTCTTAGGATTATGTTTAAGGAATTCTGCCCAAAGGACAGCGGCAACATCCGCCATACCTAGGGGTAATCCTGGGTGGCCAGAATTAGCAGCTTGCACTCCATCCATGGAAAGGCTGCGTATCGAAGTGGCTATTTTAGTAAGAAGTTTCTTATTCATCTCAATGTTTTAGTGCCGCAAAAGTAGGAAGACATACGGGAAGAACAGGCCCCAATCAAAATAATTTTCATATTGCTCTGAGGATTTGAAAATATTCAAATCTTCAATTAGTAAAAAAATCAGATCTTTCTAGTCAAGTCAAGGTACCTGTATGAAAATCATCCAATTATTTATTTGCGCTATTTTATGGATTACAGGAAATAGCCAGCCTAGCTCATCAACTCCTCCCAATGTGATATTGATCGTGGCTGATGACCATGGCAAGGATGCACTTGGGTGCTATGGCAACGGGGTGATCAAGACCCCAAACTTAGACCGCCTAGCAGCCACAGGTACTCGATTGGATCGAGCCTTCTGCACAACGGCTAGTTGCAGTGCTAGTAGATCAGTCATTTTAACAGGCTTACACAATCATTTGAATGGCCAATATGGGCATCAGCATAGTTATCATCATTTTAGTTCTTTTCCCGACATAAAGAGTTTGCCTGTGTTATTGGAAGAGCATGGTTACCGTACTGGCCATGTGGGCAAATACCACGTAGCTCCAGAATCTGTGTATAGATTTCAACATAGATTCAAAGCAAATGCGCGCAGCCCAATCGAAATGGCGGAGGTTTCTCGCGATTTTATCATGGAAGGCCAACCGGATCCATTTTTCCTTTATTTCTGCTTTTCAGATCCTCATAGAGGTGGAGGTTGGGCAGAGGAACTCGATCACCAACCCAATCGCTTTGGAAATATTCCAGCTGGATATCCTAAGGTCGAAGAAGTAACCTATCATCCCGATGAAGTGGTCGTTCCGGCTTTTCTGCCGAATAACGCCGAAACTCGTTCAGAAATAGCCCAATATTATCAATCCATTAGTCGCCTGGATAAAGGAGTTGGGAAACTTATGGACTATCTGGAAGAGAGTGGAAAGCTCTCCAACACCTTTATAATGTACATCTCGGATAATGGGATGGCTTTCCCTGGTGCAAAAACAAACTTATATGAAGCAGGAATGCAATTGCCTTGTATTGTAAAAATGCCCAATCAGAAAAAAGCTGCCAGCACCGATGTCCTCTTTAGTTGGACTGATATAGTGCCTACGATTTTGGATGTAGCGGGTGTAAATATTGCCGATTCTAGCTTTCATGGCATATCCTATATACCTGTACTGCAGGGTGAGCACATATCACGCGAAGCGGTATTTGCATCACACACTTTTCATGAAATCACTATGTACTATCCCATGCGAGTTATGCGTGGTGAGCGGTATAAACTTATCGTCAACCTAGCTCATGGATTACCATATCCTTTTGCCTCAGATCTATATGCATCAAAAACTTGGCAAAGCATTGAAAAACATGGGCTTACCAAATTGGGTGAAAAACCTGTTTCAACATACATAAGGAGACCCAGGTTTGAATTATATGATCTAGAGAATGACCCAAATGAGGTACATAATCTAGCAAATGATCCTGCATTTGCAGCTCAGCTGGAAGGTATGATCCAAAAGGTCAAAGAGTTTCAAACCATGACAAATGATCCATGGGTACTGAAATGGCGATACGAGTAGCTATACAGCGACTAGGGTATTAATTCTTCGCCGTCAGTTGTAGTTTCTTGATCCCTTCTTTCGAGACGAGCGATATTTGATCGCCACCCGACCAAAGCATTTTTTCCCCATTTTGGATGGTAGTTTCCCACACAAGTGTTGAAAGATGAGTCTGAAAACTGTATTTAAAAAGCTGGTCGTCGGTTGTATACACCATGAGATTGTCCAAAATCTGAAAATCTCTGAGATCGGGCAGTAAAACTTGTGTTTGATATTGTCCAAATAGATCAAAAAGCAGTAGCCCCCGATTTGGCACCAGGAGGTGTAACATGCCGTTTGCTTCCACAATCTTAATGGGCCTGAGCCGCTCGTTAAAGAGAAGCCTTAGATCTTGCCCTCGTTGTAAAACACCTCCTTGTTGATCTACTTTGTTGAGGCGCTGTGCATGGTCATCGAAGATCCATAATGCTCCGTCCAGGGAAGATCCCACCACTTCGATTTGCCCATAGCCTAAGTCAATCATATTAAACCTGGAGGTCTCGTTAAGTTGTCGGTCGAGAAAAATGCCGGTGAAAAAATCTTGGAAATAAACAAGAATCTTTAGTGGATTAGTCACATCGATAATCGAAACGTTGCCTAGCCTATTATTAGAGTAATAGCCCTGCTCGTTTCCATCCTTATCAATTTTATAGATTTCTTGTTGTGTATTGCCGTAGTATAAATAGCCAAACTTGTCAAGGGTTGCTGTGGTTGGTTTGATGCTGACACTAGGTTCTTGTACCTGGGCCGCATGGCGTGCTGTAGTACAACTCATGATGAGTAGTAAAAGACCACTAAATGGAAAGAATCGTTGCCTCATCATTTTCAAAGAATTTAAGTTCCAATTTCTCACCATCAAATACGGCGTAGGAATTATATTCGATCCAATCTCCAAGATTGATGTATCGACTTCTCTCGTTAGACAGTAAGCAGTCTATGGGTAAATGACGGTGGCCAAATATGAAATAATCTACCTCTTCCTCCGCTAGAATATCATTTGAATACTGAACCAACCACTCCTCATCTTTTACTCGAAAATTATCTCTTTGCTTTGCTCCGAGGCGACTCCGATTGCTCCAGAAATTGGCTAGCCAAAAAGCAAAATTAGGATGCAATCGCGCAAAGAACCATTGACAAGATTTACTAGCAAAGAGTTTTTTTAAAAACTTGTATCCATGATCTCCTGGACCTAATCCATCTCCATGTCCAATATAAAATCGGGCATTGAGGAAAGTCCGCCAGATCGGTTCACGAAAAACAGGAATATTTAGTTCCTGGGTTAGGTAGTCAAACAACCACATATCATGGTTTCCGGTAAACACATAGATTGGAATACCATCATCACGCAGTTGAGCCAATTTTCCTAAAAATCTAACAAAACCCTTCGGCACCACAGCCTTGTACTCAAACCAGAAATCAAAAAGATCCCCTACGAGATAGATCTCAGTGGCGTCAGCACTGACTTGGTCCAACCAGCGCACCAACTGAACTTCACGCTCCTTTGATGTCAATCTTCCATCGAGACCAAGGTGAAAATCTGAGGCGAAATATATCTTCATTCCGACACGAAAGATAGCGAGTCTCAAGCGAAGATCTGCAATAACCAATAATCCATGCCTTTCGATGGGATGTTGGATAGGTTTTATACTTTTGCCTACCCAATTTAACAGGTATCCGATAAATGATTGTTTGAATGAAAATTTACAATTTTAGTCCAGGTCCATCAATACTGCCTAAAGAGGTATTTGAACAAGCCGCACAGGGCGTATTAAATCTAAATGGATCGGGTCTGTCCATCTTAGAAATATCACATCGGAGCAGGGACTTTACCGAGATCATTACGAAAGCAAGAGATTTGGTCCGAGAGCTTCTTGATGTTCCAAAGAACTATCACATTCTATTCCTATCAGGTGGAGCCAGCACGCAGTTCTTGATGTCCGCAATGAACTTACTTCCATCGAATGGTACTGCTGCATATCTCGATACAGGATCTTGGTCCAGTAAGGCGATCAAAGAGGCCAAACCTTATGGCAATGTTGATGTCATAGCCTCATCAAAGGACCGCAACTACGCCTACATTCCCAAGGGATACAAGGCACCTAGTGAAGCACTCTATTTACACCTTACCAGCAACAACACCATTTCGGGGACTCAATTTCATGAGTTTCCTGAGGTAAATATTCCACTGGTCTGTGACATGTCTTCAGATATTTTTAGCCGGCCAGTAGATGTGAAAAGATTTGGGCTAATCTATGCGGGAGCGCAAAAAAATATGGGGCCAGCTGGCACGACAGTGGTTATCATCCATGATGAACTCGTAGGTCAAAGCGAACGCATATTACCCACCATCATGGATTATCAAACACATATTGACAAGGACTCCATGTTTAACACGCCACCAGTATTTCCCATCTATGGCAGTATGCTGACTATGCAGTGGATAAAAGATAACGGAGGTATCGCGGCAGCTGCCGAAAGAAATGAGAAAAAGGCTAGTACTTTGTATGCAGAAATTGATCGCAACAGCCTTTTCGATGGTGTTGTAGACAAGGAAGATCGTAGCAAAATGAATGTGACCTTTGTCATGCGTGATGTAGCAAATGAAGCAGCATTCATCGATGCCGCAAGTGAAGCAGGTTGCATGAGCATCAAGGGACATCGATCTGTGGGTGGATTTCGAGCCTCCATCTACAACGCCATGACTTTAGAGGGCGTAGAGAAACTCGTCTATGTAATGCAAGAATTTGAGCGCGCAAATGGTTAAATTTTCGATATGCTTAACAATGATTTAAAAGGTAAGAATGCCCTTGTATGTGGGAGTAGTAAAGGCATCGGTAAGGCAATCGCCATCGAACTAGCCAAGTTGGGTGCTGAAATAACCTTGGCAGCAAGAAGTGCCAATCTATTAAGTGAGCACATTCAAGAACTTGATGATCGCCATGGCCAACAACATGATTTTCTCCAGCTAGATTTGTCAGACCATGACTCGCTCAACAGAAGGGTAAGGAATCTGACCATGGTCAAACCCATCCATATACTTGTTAACAACTCCGGCGGACCTGCAGGTGGACCTATTGTTAAGGCTAAAGCTAAAGAATTCTTGCAAGCCTATAATCAACACCTCATTGCCAACCACCACCTCACCAACCTGCTATGGCCCAAGATGAAGGAAGTGGGCTATGGCAGAATTATTAATATCATTTCCACCTCTGTCAAGGAGCCCATTGCTGGACTAGGAGTGAGCAACACTACTCGGGGCGCTGTGGCCAGTTGGGCGAAGACCATGTCAAAAGAATTGGGTCCCTACGGCATCACCGTTAATAACATCTTACCTGGATTTACCAGAACTGATCGATTGGAAAACATTGTACAAAATTGGGCACAGCAACAAGATGTTTCGGTTGAGGAGATGGAGGCTCGCCTCTATAAACTTATACCACTTGGACGTTTTGGCGATCCCAAGGAAGTCGGTATTGTTGCTGCCTTCCTAGCTTCGTCCGCTGCCTCATACATCAATGGGGTCAGTTTGCCGGTAGATGGGGGAAGGTTGCTTAGCATTTGAACAAAATACTGCCTATTGCAGTGGCAATTGCCTTTTGTCAAAAAGTTCAATCTTCTACAAAATTTCAAGAGCAGCAGAAGGGTCTAATCCAGCTTGGTGGTACTCCCAGGAGCAGGCTTCTCAGAAAGCCATCGTTGGATGTTTTCGCACTTACCTACCAGTGAAGGATCTATCTCCACAAAAGTCTTACTGATCTTATCAGCGATCCATTTCTTGAGATGTCCCTGCTTCCGTTCTTCGATCGCGGCATTTTTGACTTTGGTATAATCCTGCTGCAAATTAGCTTGATGTGGTGCAGTACGTGACTGCAACAGCACCACTCTGAAAGCTTTATCGCCCTGGGGCTTGGTAAAGGGAATCGGACGAGACATCTCTCCCACCTCCATGGTATCGATGGCAAAGAATATATCTGCATCCAGTTCAGCTGTTTCAAAAAAAGTATCCCCAGTGGTCGGGTTGATCATCCTACCGCCGTTGTTATAGCTCTGTTCGTCTTCGTTGGAATAACGTTTTACAGTTACCTCGAAACTGGTTGTGTCATTTAAGTAAACTGTCCGAATGGAATCCAATAGTTTTTCAGCTTTTATGAGGTCATCATCCGTAATCTCTGGCTTAATCAAAATGTGCCTGATGTGCACCATATTTCCACGCCGTTCGATGAGCTCCATCAGATGGAATCCAAAAGGTGACTCCACAATATCTGAGAGCTCACCTTCTTCCAAGTTGTAAGCAGCTGCTTCAAACTCTGGCACAAAGGTGCCACGTTTTTGAAGTCCAAGATCACCTCCTTTCCGCGCCGAACCGGGGTCATCTGAATATTGGGTTGACAGGGTTGCAAAATCCTCACCAGCCAGGATCCGATCTCGGAGTCCGGTGAGTTCATCAATTGCCTTTTGGCGCTCCACTGGATTCACCTCGGGAAGCACCACAATCTCACCGATTTCCACCTCTGCACTAAAATAAGGCAGACTATCCTTCGGGATCTGACCGAAATATTCCTTCACTTCTGAAGGCGTTATCCTGGTCTTCTCCAGTACCTGGTTTTGCATCCTTTCAGCCGTGAGTTGTTCACGCATATCCTGCCGCATCTCATTTCTCATAGCTCCTACAGATTTACCATAGTACTCCTGAAATTGATTCAAATCATTATTCATCAGTCCCAGGATGTAGTCTATTCTTGAAGCAAGTTGCTGCTCAATTTGCTCAGGCTCAACAATGACGCTATCGAGCTTGGCCTGATTGACCAGAAGTTTCTGCACCATGATATTCTCCAAGATGCCACACTTGGCAGCTTCAGGCAAACTTCCCCTCCGTTCAGCCTCATAGGCAAACTGAGCTTCTACATCTGAAAGGAGAATCACTTCGTCACCGACTTTGGCAACCACTTTATCAACGATCAACCGATCCTGAGCATGCAAAATGAGGGATACCATGGAAAGGAACGCAACCAGAAAAAACTTCATCATCTTGCAAAAATTTTAATATCGTTTCTAGCCGATGCTCTTTGGTAGAGGTCCTCATTTAGCTTAGCCAGCAGATCAATCTTTCTTTTATGTAAAATCACTTTAGCAGCTTGTTCTCGAATATAGGTTAACGGGGCAATCTCCTTTCTGTCCTTAATTTCAAGAACTTTAAGAAAATAATAATAGTCGTTATTTTCCAGCTGGAAGACATCATTACTTCTGATTACGCTCTCATTGACTGCCCCCTTAGGCATTTCACCACTGATCAAATCCAATTTGTACCAGATCGAGTCGCTAAGGTAGAAAGTGGTTGCGTATAGATTGCATAATTCTACCAATGCTGCAAAATCCTTTTCCTTACGCTGATTGGATCGCCAGAGGTTTTCGATCTTTTCAATAGCCCTTTTCGGCACCACCCTAGGCACTTTTATGAAATGGCAGCGGACAATAGTCGACTCAAGCAAGTACTGAGATTTATTCTCTTCGTAATAGGCTTCTAACTCCTGGTTGTCAATGAGGGTATCCAGAAGTGATTCTACCACTGTCTTCTCATACTGATGCATAACAAGTGAGGCGGCATAATCCTGTACCAACCGATCAATAGCTAAATCGGGTGGAATGTTCTTTTCTGCCTCATGCATCATCACACTCTCTCTTGCCCAACGGTCTATGTATGCGTTTCGTATCAATATGCTGTCTTCTGGTTTACTGTCCGTTGGGATGATGGATAGAACCTCCGATTCATAGAGCTTCTTATCAAAAACTTGAGCAACTAATTTGTCAGATCTACCCGTACGATCGTAGCAGGAGGCCAAAAGCAGGGCAATCATCAATAGCCAAATTTGACCGGAAATTCCCTGGCAGCTACTCCTTGATAATCGAGCTAAGTACATCTTGGTTGACATTGATCTCATAAGCTGCCATGAGTTCATTAACCCATTCCTTTTCTAGATAATCCTGGTAATCGGCTATAATATATCCCCGCGCCTCCTCCAATGTTTTGGGCTGTGGAGGAATGATCTCGGCCACTCTCTTGATCTGCATTTGACCGTTCTGTTCTTCTGGTGCAGTCATGGCGTATTTTTCCCAGCCAAGGCCCGCAGGTAATTCCTCTTTTTCTAAAAACTTGCCCTGCACCAAAACAAACTCTTCATTCTTGTTGATCTTCTTAATGATCTTTTGCGAGGACTTTTTGGCAGAAAGTTTCTTCACTTTGGCTACAACTGCTGGATCCTCACTATTGATGGTGATGGTCTCCACCAATGCCTTTGCTGGCCACATATAGTTATTTGCATTACTTTCAAAGTACTTTCTCAGTCCAACACTATCTTCTGATGCACGGTCCCAGACATACTCCTTAGTAACTTCAAAGAGCAGGATACCCTCGGCATATTCTCGCATCAAGGCTTTGAATTCGGGGTGCTTATCCTCGAGTTGTGATTCTTCAAAGGTTTTAAGTTGCTCAGAAATAAAATCATCATAGAGAACAGCAATGGCCTTTTGTGGAGCCAGGGATCTATTGATACGTAATCTTGCCGCTGTATTCTTAGTCATAAAATCAAGCAACTGATCAACCTTCCATGTCTGCTTACCTACAGAAAATAACTCTTGATTGTCGAAGTCATTAGGTCTCTTCCATTTATACGATAGAAAATCGGCACCTAGGTCCTTGATCAACTGTGCTCGGTCCCAATCTTTATCTACAAATGCATTCTCATCTTTGATCTTTTCTAGCATAGCATCCTCAGCAATCTGATAGCGACCATCTTTCTGGATCTCACTCTCCAGTGTCCTTCTCAGAGCCTCATAGGAGGGTACTGGTTTGGCACTGATCCTCTTGATAATATGCCACCCAAGAGATGTCTTAATGGGCCTACTGTGCGCACCATCCTCACGAATGCGAAAGGCAGTATTTTCAAAAACGCTCTCGTATTTGTTTATGCCAAAGAATCCCAGATAACCTCCACTTGCAGCAGTCCGATTATCTTGAGAATGAGCCTTAGCGAGCTGTTCGAAGTCTGCACCTTTTTCCAATTCTTGATAGAGTTTATCAATTTTGTCCTTTGCGCCTGGTCCACTCCTAGCCAAGATGTGGGCCACTTCTATCTCTCCTCGCGCAGGTCTTTTTCCATCAACGCGGACTATGTGATAGCCTAGTTTTGATCGAATAGGCCTAGAATAGGTATTGCCGGGTAAACTGTACAAGGCAGTTTCTAATTGGTAAAATCCATCTGGCAGCATCGCTGTGACATAGCCTACTTTACCCTCATTTTTTGTCACTGTTTCATCTTCGGATGTCTCCAGGGCCACTTTTGCAAAATCTGCTCCAGACCTTAACCGATCCAGTACTTTCATTGCACGTTGGTAGATGTCCTTTTCTCTTTGTTCACCAGCACCAGGAGGCACTTTGAATAAGATGTGGCTAAAGCTCACATCTTCCTGCATGCGTTCATGAGCCTCTTTCATCAGTGATACCAACACTTCTTTATCCGATAGGTAGGTATTGGCCAGTTGCTTTCGATATCCCGCTAACTCATTATTGAGTGCATCCACTGTATCCAACTTTAGCTGCTTGGCTTTGTACACCTTCAGTTTAAATTTCTTGTACAGGTCTAGATATTCCTCGACAGAAGATCTCGAAAAATCAGCTGCATCCCGATTTGTTTTTTCGTAGATGTATAAAAACTCCTCAAGGTGTACCGGTTCTTCTTCAACTTGGAAAAGCACAGGATTTTGGGCTTCCGTAAAGGAACCAATCACTACTAGACAAGCAGCAATAAACCACTTTAATGTATTCATACAATAATGACTTTGAAATACTTGGTTTTTTCGGGCCACAAAAATACAATTTATGTACCATTACCATTCCTCAACAATATCAGGAGGTAAACCCATTTTGGGAATGACAACTAAATAATGCGCTAAAACATCTTGAATACCCTTGGTTGATTTTCGTATGCCAATTTCTAATCGTAGGTGTAGATGCGCTTAATTCGTTCTGACAAGTTTGTAAATACTTCATACGGTATGGTATCCGCTGCCTTCGCTAGTGCTTCTACTGTGGGCCACTTGCCAAAAATAGTCACAGACATACCGACTACTATATCTGGTAAATTGGTTACATCTACCATGATCATATCCATACAGATGTTGCCAACTATCTCTGAGCGCATCCCGTTCAAGACAACTGCATAACGCCGGTTGCCCGCTTTTCGTATGAGTCCATCAGCATAGCCAACACCTACGATGGCCAGCCTCATAGGTGATTTTACTCTTTCCATTCGACCATACCCAATAGTATCTCCAGGATAAACATCCTTGAGTTGAGAGACGGTTGATTTGAGGGTGTGCACCCTTTCCAAACTGCCTAATTCTGGTATTCCAATGCCATACATTCCAATACCAAGCCTTACCATATCGTATTGGGCATATGGGTGCCGCACGATTCCATGCGAATTTAGAATATGGCGAAGGGGTCTATAGGGTATCAGGGCCTCAAGTAGATCCGCAAATCTATCGAACCGCTCAATTTGTCTTCGGCTAAAATCATCTTCTTCTGCCAATTCGCTAGCAGCGAGGTGACTGAACAGACTGACTACCTCTAGGTGATTAGAATTTCTCAACAAATCGCCGATTTCAGCAATGTCTTCTTCAATAAATCCAAGACGGTTCATGCCCGTCTCCAACTTCAAATGTACATTCAGGGGTAGATCTGCTTGCCAGCTAAAGTTGACCATTGACTTAAGTTGTGGTACGGAATATACCTCCGGCTCCAGGTCATAGGTTTGTAACAGATCGACCTGAGAAGCATCAACATTCAATACCATAATGGGTAGCTGAATGCCAGATTTACGTAATTCAATGCCTTCATCCGGATATGCAACTGCCAAATAATCGATATTCCTGGAAGCAAGAAATCTTGCAATTTCAGTGCTGCCACTACCATATGCAGCAGCTTTGACCATGGCCATAATCTTTGTACCACCATTCAATAGTGATTCAAACGTCTTTAGGTTTCTGGCAAGTGCAGCAAGATTGATTTCAAGCACCGTGCGATGACGTTTCCGACTGAGCAATTGGGCT
Source organism: Saprospiraceae bacterium (assembly GCA_013001595.1). GTDB lineage: Bacteria > Bacteroidota > Bacteroidia > Chitinophagales > Saprospiraceae > JABDMH01. Next base: position 127,731 of record JABDMH010000073.1, read on the forward strand.
ATCTGTTCAAGTGCAAAAGATCGGGCTCCTTTGATCAGAATTAGTTCGTCTTGAAACATAGTCGAGTCTACGGCGACTACAAGCTCATCTACAGATTTGTAGAAAATCCTTTCAACCTCATCAGGAAGAAATGATGCTATTTTTTGAATTTCGGACCCTATCCCTATGACCCGATTGAAAGCATGTTCAATCAGCAATCTAGCCACCCGCGCATATAGCTGATCAAGGGGTTGAGATTGCTGTAGGAAATCTGTCAAAATAATGGTCTTTTGACGCTGATTAGTCTGATACTTGGCAAAGGAAAGTGCAGCCGAAAGGGATTCAATATCGGCACTATACGCATCGTTGACGACAATACATCCATTGACGCCCTCCCTGACATCTAGCCGCATTTCAATGGGCGATAAATGCTTAAATACTACCGAATAGGAATCGATCTTTTCTCCCAGAACGGACAGGACGGCCATGCAATGACATGCATTTTCTATTGAGCCCGGATCTTTAAAAGGGATCGATAGGACTCCTTGTTCTATGGAGGTTCGATAATTGAACATTGTATTTTGTGACGCCGTATCTACTTTTAAATACAAATCAGCATTGCGATTCTTCCTACTCCAGGTATAAGTAGGTATGCCAGCTCTTCGAAGAGCATCAAAGACCTCTTCATGATCTAGGCATACTACCACTAACTCACATCGCTTAAACAACTGGCACTTCTCCCTAATTTTTTGGGCCCTATCTATAAACCCCTCATCATGAGCTGATCCGATATTGGTAAATATGCCCAAGGTGGGCTTAATGATCTTTTCGAGGTTGACCATTTCTCCCGGTCTAGAAATACCCGCCTCAAATATGGCAAGTTCGCAATCATCATTAAGTTGCCAAACTGAAAAAGGCACACCGATCTGCGAGTTGTAGCTCTTGGGGGTTTTGACAATATAGAACCAAGGTGCGAGCAACTGAACTAGCCATTCTTTGACTATCGTCTTTCCATTACTTCCAGTAATGCCAATGACCGGCATGTCAAAGTGTGCTCTATGACTTTCTGCCAATAGCTGCAAGGCATGGATCACATCATCCACTTCAATGAAAACGGCATCCGGTAGACCTTGAGAATCGATCTTTTTAGATACCATAAATGCGGTGACCCCAGCAGCGTATAGATCAGGGATAAAATCATGACCATCTTGACGAACCCCCTCAATGGCGAAAAAAAGTGTACGCTGAGGAAATTTGAGCTGGCGACTATCAAACAACAAAAATTCGATCTGGCTCGAGGATGCAGGTCCGATGAGGTCTCCATCGACAATACGGGCAATTGCATCAATAGCCAGACTCATGCGGTTATTGTTTATAGGTCAAAGCCAATGTCCGCTCTAAACGTCTTACCCTCAAATGATATTTCTGCTGCTTTCTGACGAGAAGCAATCAATGCGCTTTCCAAGTCGCTCCCAAACGAAGTCACTGCCAAGACCCGACCACCCGACGTCTGTAGCTCACCATCGACCATTTTAGTGCCCGCGTGAAAGAGCATACCTTGAGAGTGATCCTCTGCCTTCGCAATGGCTTTTCCCTTTTCATAGGATCCTGGATAACCCCCCGATGCTAAGACAATGGTGGCAGCAACCCTCTCATCAATTTCAATGGACTGTGCGGGTAGAGTGCCCTGACAAGTGGCCATGCACAAGGCCACCAGATCTGATCTTAATCGAGGTAATACAGATTGGGTCTCTGGATCACCCATGCGACAATTATACTCAATCACCATGGGGTCACCATCTACATTGATCAGTCCAAAGAAGATAAACCCGCGATACTTTAATCCGTCAGCTTGAATGCCTTGAATGGTGGGTTCAATGATGCGCTCCCTCACTTTGGCCAGTAGCGATTCATCAACAAATGGAACCGGGGATACGGATCCCATACCACCTGTGTTTAGACCTGTATCACCCTCCCCGATGCGCTTATAGTCTTTGGCTATGGGCAAAAGCTTGTAGGACCTGCCATCCGTGAGTACAAACACTGAAAATTCGATCCCAGACAGGAAGCTTTCAATAACAACTTGAGCACTAGCTCGTCCGAATTTTCCATTAAGCATGGCCTCAAACTCTTCGATCGCTGTATCATGATCAGAACAAATCAAGACCCCCTTTCCCGCTGCCAAACCATCGGCCTTTAAAACAATAGGCAGTGATTGTGCACGAATGAATTCAATTCCAGGTTGTAATTGGTCTAACGAAAATGATTGATAGCTGGCTGTAGGGATGTTGTGCCTTTGCATAAATTCTTTGGAAAACGCTTTGGATCCCTCCAACTGTGCACCCGAGGCATGTGGTCCTATGATGCAAAGTTTTGGAAATCGGGTCTCCAGCTCATCGACAATCCCTCTTACTAGTGGTACTTCTGGTCCAATAATGACTAGCTCTATGGTTCGATCCTCGATACAATCACCTACTGCTCTTGCGTCAGTAATGTCAATAGCTATGTTAGTACCATGTTGCTTGGTTCCCGCATTGCCAGGTGCAATAAAAAGCTGATCGAGTACAGGGCTCTGTGCAACCTTCCAAGCAAGCGCATGTTCTCTTCCTCCACTACCCAGAATCAAAATATTCATTTGTCAGAATCTATTTTGGAAACCAAAGATAGCTATCCCCTACCAACATTCTACGTAATCAACAACCGTAGTCAATTTAGCTTATAAAGAGCTTGAATAAGTCCGGCAAAATATCATCACATTAAGACTTTAACACATATAAATCCTATTTAAAATCAAGTTATTAAAAATTACATAATTCTTTAATTGGTATGAATTTTGCAATGCTATATGTGGATATAATTCATAGGAGATGATTGGATATGTGAAAGGCGCTATCACTTACAAGTCGCCGACTTTTATCTATGTGGAGTGCAGCGGGGTGGGTTACCATGTAAACATCAGCTTGTTTACCTACAGCAAGATCGAAAAACTCGAGCATGTAAAACTGCTGACGCACCTTCATGTCAAAGAAGATGGACACACTTTGTTTGGCTTTTATGAAGCGGAGGAACGAAGTTTGTTTGTGCACCTACTCTCTGTTTCCGGTATCGGGCCGAATACAGCGCGGATCGTCTTATCCTCCATGGCACCACCAGATGTACGAGATGCCATTTTAACTGAAGATGAACTGGCTTTTAAGCAGGTCAAAGGCATTGGTGCTAAAACGGCTAAACAGATTATTCTTGATCTAAAGAGCAAAGTGTCCAAGATGGCAGGCGGTACAGATGTAACTAAATCAATCAGGGACAATACATTGGATGAAGAGGCGTTAAGTGCTCTATCGGCACTGGGATTTAACCGAAATCAAATTATAAAATCAATATCTGCGGTGCATAAATCCGATACAAAGGCAGACACCCTGGAGGCCCTAATTAAAGCCGCGCTCAAAAGGTTGTCATCTTAAAAATTGATGGCATTCACAATTCATTCCAGTGGCGGAAAAGAAATCAGAGAATATTACGTTGATACTTAATATTTGCACAACATCGGTGCACGAACCACGTACTGTATTTAAATGAGGAGAAGCGGAACTATTTTTTTTGTAATCGGGTGCTTGCTATTGATGGCGGAGCTGAAGGCTGATGTGAGCTTCGGTCACGGCCTGCCTGATCCATTCTCGCCTGCGGCTGCCCCAGTTGATACAATTCCGCCCATTTCAGACCGGATAAAACCCTTCACTGACAAGGATCAGAACCCTTTTGATCTTCGCGACCCAGAGATTGTCGATCAGAGTATCGAATACGACCCTGAATCCGGACAATATCTCATCAGCGAAAAGATTGGTGATGACTTTTTTCGACAGCCCAGCTATATGTCATTCGATGAATACCTGGACTATAAATCAAAACAACAAGAAAAGCAGTACTTCCAGCGATTGGCCGGTATCAATTCTGCCGGTGGGCAAATTGGAGCGAACGTAGATCCTATTAAAAAATTTGACATCAGTAGTAGCCTGGTGGATCGGCTTTTCGGTGGAACCACAGTTGACCTCAACCCAAAGGGTAATATCGACCTTACTTTCGGGTATGACTATCAAAATGTGGCCAATCCCGTGCTTCTGGAAAGACAACAACGTAATGGGGGCTTCGATTTCGATATGAACATCCGCATGAATATGGATGGGCAAATAGGAGAAAAACTAAAATTAAATACGAACTATAATACTCAAGCCACTTTTGATTTCGATCGACAATTGAAGCTGCAATATGACAGTGAAGCTTTTAGTGAAGATGAAATTCTTAAAAATATTGAAGCGGGCAATGTGAGCCTACCACTTAAAGGCTCCTTGATCCAGGGAAGTCAAGCACTCTTTGGCCTAAAAACCGACCTGCAATTCGGTAAGCTCTGGCTGACAACCATTATTTCTCAGCAAAATTCTGAGCCCAAAAACCTAAAGATTGAGAAAGGCGCCCAAATCCAAGAGTTCCTGGTTGACATTTTGGAGTATGATGAAAATCGTCACTTCTTTTTATCGCATTTTAATCGAGATATATTTGAACCGGGACTATCTAATCTTCCGCAGATCCAAAGTTTATTCAAACTTACCAGGGTGGAGGTGTGGATCACCAACAATCGTCGAGAAATCCAAAATACCCGAAATATCGTAGCGCTTGCGGATCTTGGTGAATCCGAAAGGATGACGACCAATAACCCGATTTTCCAACCAAACAATGTGATTAATAATCCGGACATCTCAGGGAGGAGAGAACTGCCTGACAATGCTTCCAATCCGATCTACGATGTTTTGACCCAAGATCCCATGATTCGAGATGCCGTGACCTCGGTTTCTACCCTTCAGTCTTCACCGTATCGACTGGTCAATTCACAAGATTTTGAGTCCGTTCGAGCCCGTCAGCTCAGACCTTCAGAATACACTGTAAATTATGACCTTGGATTTATCTCGATAAATACTAGCCTTCAGCCTGATCAGGTCCTTGGCATAGCCTATGAATACACCTACAACGGAGAAAAATTTCAGGTGGGTGAGCTGTCAACAGATTTTCCCAATGAAACAGAAGATGAATCGGTTTTGCTGGTCAAAATGTTAAAAAGTACCACTCAACGGGTGGATATACCTGCGTGGGACCTGATGATGAAAAATGTCTACAGCATTGGTGCTTTTCAAGTAAGCCGGGAAGACTTCTATCTAGATATTTTTTATGAAGATCCAGGAAAGGGTCTCAAAAGATTTCTACCGACAGGGGAGCTTGCGAGTAGGCCACTGCTAGACCTCTTCAACCTCGATAATCTCAACCCCCTAGGTGATCCTCAGCCAGATGGCTCTTTTGACTTTGTACCTGGTGTAACCATCTTCCCAAGCACCGGTAAGTTTATGTTTCCCGTTCTAGAACCTTTTGGTTCATCCCTGGCTAAACAATTTAGCTCACCAGCCGAAGCTGCACCATATACCTTTCAACAGCTTTACGACAGTACCATCTTTATCGCACAGGAATATCCTGATTTAAATCGCTTTACCATCAAAACCAGGTTTAAGTCGAGTGCCACCAATGAGTATTCATTGGGGGCATTTAATGTTCCCAAGGGTTCGGTACGCGTGCAGGCGGGTGGTCAGTTGCTCGTAGAAGGGGTAGACTATGATGTAGACTATAACCTGGGTAAGGTCCGTATAGTCAATGAAGCCTACTTGAACAGCAGCGTCCCGATCAATGTGTCTTTTGAAGACAATGCATTATTCAGCTTTAACCGTAAAACGATGTTGGGTCTTCGTGCTGACTATGAAGTAAGCAAACATCTAAATCTGGGCTTCACCTACATGCACCTGTTCGAAAGACCTTTTACTCAGAAAGTAAATATTGGTGAAGACCCCATCAATAATCGTGTCATTGGTTTGGACTTAAACTACAGTAAGGAAGCTCCGTGGTTGACACGTATGGTAGACAAAATTCCATTAATTAGCACCAAGGAGCCCAGCAACATCACTTTTGCCGCTGAAGGAGCCATCATAAAACCTGGACATTCTAGGGCAATTAATGAAGAGGGGGAAAAAGGAGGGTCCCTTTATATTGACGACTTTGAAGGCAGCTCGATTGGGATCGATCTGCGGACACCTACTACAGAGTGGGTCATCTCCAGTATTCCACATAATGATAACCTCAACAACAATCCCAGGTTTCCGGAGTCTGACTTGACCAATAATCGCCTCTCAGGTGTAAACAGAGCTTTGATGAATTGGTATCGGATCGAGACCAACATTCGTGGTGGCTCAGGCCAGCTAGGACCCTTCACAGCACCGGTCAGCCAACAAGATATTTTTCCCAATCGCTCGCCGACCTTTGGCATCAATAATAACATTCAAACCTTTGACATACACTATGATCCTACCCTACGGGGGCCTTATAATTTTGACGTGCCCAATGGCACTGAATACAGTGCAGGGCTAGGTGTCGAGGGTGAACTAAATGTACCTGAAACTCGGTGGGGTGGAATCATGCGAGATTTAAGAAATACTGATTTTCAAGCCTCAAATATTGAGTACATCGAATTTTGGGTAATGAACCCATATGCCAATCCAGCGAATGGCGAGCCCCTATCTGACGACGGAAAGCTGTTTTTAAATCTAGGTAACATTTCCGAGGATATCTTAAAGGATGGGCGGATGTCATACGAAAACGGATTGCCCACAGACATCAGTCCCGCACCGGTAGATACAACCGCCTGGGGGCTCATACCCGTCATACCAGACATCACGCAATCATTCAGTATTGACGAGCAGGAGCGTGTGGACCAGGATGTTGGCTATGATGGAATGAACGATGATGAGGAACGCGACTTCTTCGCTGACTACCTGCAAACACTGTCAGGACTTAATGCCACTGCTAGGGATGCGATCAACAATGACCCCTCAAATGACAATTTTCAGCACTTCAGGGACTTTCCTGAGGGAACGGGTGTTTTTGACCGATATGAAGTATTTAATCACACACAGAGCAATTCCAAAGCTTCGAGTGGTGCCACCTTGGAATCGAGTACCAACTATCCAGATAAGGAGGACCTCAACAACGACAATACCATGAATGAGTCGGAGGCCTATTACCAATATGAAATTCCCATCGAAAGCGATGGCGAAGGCGGCCTCAAGCTCAATGAATTTATTACGGATACCATCAGACCTCGACAAGGTAGCAATCGTGAAGTTTGGTACCGCTTCTTGATACCGGTAGAGCAATTTACTACTACGGTAGGAAGCATTCAAGGGTTTCGTTCGATACGATTCATTCGAATGTATATGCACGAATTTGACCAACCGGTAACCCTTCGTTTTGCCAAATTTGACCTGGTTCGGAATCAGTGGCGAAAATACAACCGAGACTTACGCGAAGCAGGACCTGGGGAGCCCACAGGGCCGTCCAATCTTGAGTTTGACATTAGTTCGGTCAATATTGAAGAGAACAGTCAGAAGATACCCTTTCCATACGTGGTGCCACCGGGCATTCAACGAGAGCGATCGGTGGGCACCTACAACAACATTTTACGTAATGAGCAATCTCTAGCCCTCAACATCTGTAATCTTGAGGATGGCAACGCCGCTGCCATGTATAAAATCCTCAATGAAGATTTTCGCAACTACGAAAAGCTCAAGATGTTTGTACACGCCGAGGAAACAGACATGCCGATTGCCGACGAGGAGACCAGCATCTTCATTCGGATGGGTAGTGACTACACCCGCAACTACTACGAATATGAAATACCGCTGAAAATGGCAGATCCCGATATATCTCGGGATTCGATTCTGCTCAATGCTGAAAACATCATCTGGAATGAAGCCAATGCCTTTGACTTTGAACTGAATCTCTTTACCAACCTCAAGGTAGAACGTAACAATTCCTCAGAGTCGCTCACAGAACTCTACGAAAAAAATGATCCCAGTAGGCCCAATAACATGGTGCGTATCATTGGTAATCCCAACCTCGGCATCATCAAAGGACTAATGGTGGGTGTGCGCAATAAGTCTGATGACGGATTGGAGAAATGTCTAGAGGTATGGGTCAATGAATTGCGTCTGAACGGATTGAACGAAGCCGGTGGTGCTGCTGCATTAGCTCGCTTAGACCTACAGCTGGCAGACTTCGGACGCCTCTCGTTTAGTGGCAATTTCAGCAGCATCGGCTGGGGGGCCATCGACCAAAAGCTGCAGGAACGAAGCCTTGAAGAAGTGGTTCAGTATGATGTGGCAGCCAACCTAGAGCTGGGTAAATTCTTTGGAGAGCGCACCGGCCTACGCATCCCATTCTACGCTCAATATTCTGCCACCAGGCGCAACCCCAAGTTTGATCCCTATGATCTCGACATCAGACTAAAGGATAAACTGGCAGAAACGCAAGATCGCGATCTGCGCGACTCTTTAAGGGAACAAGCCTTAGATTTTACCTCCATCAAAAGTTACAACTTCACCAATGTGCGCAAAGAACGAACTGGTCAGAAAAAAGCTAAACCTTGGGACATCTCCAACTTCAGCGCCACATTTGCTAAATCTGAAGTAAATCGTCATGACCCAATTATTGAAAAAGATGAAACGACAGAGACCCGGGGTGCCATAGACTACGCCTATACATCAAAGCCTGTTTACATCCAGCCTTTAAAAAACCTTGCGAAAAATTCTAAACTCCTTAAATGGATTACTGAATTCAATTTTAACCCCATACCCAATTCTCTGGCCCTAAATACAGCCCTGCATCGCATCAAAACTGTCAAAACCTATCGATTCTCTGATCCCGTATACAGCACCTGGTACACAAAGCGCTTTACTTGGGAACGCAACTATAACCTAAATTGGGACCTAAGTAAGTCTCTGAAACTGCGTTTTAATGCGCTCAACAACTCTACCATTGACGAATTGAATGAGCGGGACCCCGGATTTAGTGAACAAATTCAACGGGACACGATTTGGGCTGGCTTACGCCGTGGTGGTCGAACCAAAGACTATAGCCACAATATTAACCTTAGTTATACTCTGCCATTGCAACACTTCCCGATCCTGAACTTTGCACAGATCAAAGGACAGTTTAGTGGTACATATGGTTGGACAGCTGCAGCTCTAAATGTGGATTCTTTGGGTAATGTCATTCAAAACCAACAATCTCGGCAAATCTCAGCCGACATCAATTTCGAAAAGCTGTACAACAACATACCTTACCTGAAAAAAATCAACCAAGGGAATCGCAGCGCAGCTAGCCGTACACGTGGCAACAGCAGCAGACAACTCCCCAGCCGCACGCAGAAAAAAGACCAAGAAGGAGGGAAAAAAGAAAGTCGAGATCCCGGTGCTGTAGAGCGCCTGTTTATTAGACCTTTGATGGCCTTACGTAAGGCAAAATTTCAATACACTGAAAACATCGGCTCAGTCATTCCTGGCTTTATGCCACAGACCAAGTTTTTTGGTATGAATGAAGACTGGAGTGCTCCTGGCTACGAATACATTCTAGGCTTTCAGCCCGACGACCAATGGTTCAAAGATGCCATCAATCCAGAAAATCGATGGATCACGGAGAGCATCTACCTCAACCAAGAGGTTTTGTTGAATAAAACAAAGAAGTGGAATGCCAGCCTTAGTATCGAGCCTTTCCAAGATTTCCGATTGGAAGTAAATTGGGACTATAGTTTTACCGAAAATCATTCCGAGTTCTTTAAAAAGCAAAGACCTGATGCTGAATTTGCTCGTTTAGCACAAAGAGATGTGGGATCATTCACCATCTCTTATTATACCCTTGGTACACTCTTCGAAAATGACATCTCTGCAATCTTTGACAAAGTTGAGCAAACGAGGACGGTTATCTCACAGCGCGTAGGTGACCAAGGCACGACACACTCACAAGATGGAGATCCCTATACGGAAGGTTTTGGTAAGTATCAGAGAGATGTACTTATTCCTTCGTTCATATCGACCTATGCCAAAATAGATCCCATGGAGGTCAAGCTAGATATTTTTAAGATTATACCAAAGCCCAACTGGCAATTGAACTACAATGGGCTGTCTAAGGTGCCATTCTTTAAAGACATATTCTCAAACGTTTCCTTGACTCATGGATATCGATCCACATTGACGGTGAATAGCTATCAGACAGATTTTGACTACGCGCCCAGTGATCCTGTGGCAAATCTGAACGAGCTGACGGGAAATTACTACAGCCGTTATGAGATACCGGCTGTAGTTATTTCAGAGCAATTCTCTCCACTTATCGGCCTCAACCTAAAGACAAGAAGTGATTTTACGTTGCGGTTGGATATGAACAAAACCCGCAACCTCAATCTTACTCTTACCGACTATCAACTCAATGAAACAAATCGAACGGATTATGTCGTGGGGATGGGATATAGAATGAAGAATGTAAACATCCCTTTTCTACAAGGCAATAAGAATAAGAGAACCAGGAGTCGAAAAAGCCAGAAAGAGCAGGAGAACCAAGATCAGGATGGCAATGATCCCCAAGCCGCTGCTAAGAAGGAAAAAGGTAATGATCTAGAGATTCGTTTTGATCTTTCATTCAGTGATAATGTCACTTGGAATCATCGCTTCGACACAGAACAAATAGCACAAGCAGCATCCGGAACTAAGCAAATCAGGATTAGTCCTTCGGTAGCTTATGATGTAAGTGAAACGCTCACACTGCGCTTTTTCTTCGATTACAATAAGACGGAGCCTTATTCTTCCAGATCCTTTCCCATTACCAATATTAATACTGGGGTGACCGTTCAGTTTAGCTTGGAGTAAGGGCATTTACCAATACCAGCAATTGCCTGACCATTCAATTAGCTCAGCCGAAATCCGCAGCATATAGATGCTGCTCTAGGTAGTCATATTCATTTCCACTAATCGAGAGAGCGTGGGCTCTAATCCTGTGGATAACTTCCCATACCATTTGGCATGGATCTGATTCTTTCCTACAATTTTCTGGTGGGCAGCTCGTCTTCTTCCCTTGCTACTGATAGTACTGCGGTCAATACTAGTGCTCGTTCATCTCGCAAGATGTCAAGTTCAATTTGATCATTCGCCCCATTGTTTAAGTAATTGACCAGCTCTTGGGGATCATTGATTTCTTCACCATCTACGGATCGAATGATGTCTCCTTCTGCTACACCTGCACGTTGTGCTGGTGAGTCTGGCATTACTTCGGTCACCAAAACACCAGATTGCATTTCCAGTGCTTTGATTTTTACACCTAGTCTAGCTTTTGGGGCTCCGAAAGAACCAAATCCCTCCATAGAAGGCCAATCTCCAAATCCCTTAAGCTGCAAATCCCCAAAATCTAGGGAATCCATCAGAGATCTGATGTCTAACCAACCTTTGCCTTCTGGCATCTGAAAGTCAAATGGACCAAGCTCTCCTTCTGCCAAACGCTCAATATCTATGGCATCTGCTTCGGCACCCTCTTTGACAATCTTTTGCACCGTTTTATTTCCCTCTTCATCATAGGATTCTTTAATGATGGTAACCTTTGTTTTTTTCTGTTCTTCCTGTGCATAAGCTGGTAAATAGTCTATGGCGACAAGAATGACTAAGCAAAAGAATACCTTACTGGAGAGTTGCTTGTAGTTCATTTTTTCTGCTGTTTCAATAACATACAAATGTACAAGGCCATAATCACAGCAAAAAGTTCGCAAAAGTTAAAAGGCAGTTAAATTCAAAAATGGCGACCTTTGCCCATGGCAAAAACGTTAAATATTCAATTGGTTAGTTCGGCATTCTACACGTAGATTATGATGAAAAAGAGTTTCATCTGGGTATTGATTGCATTGATGGCTATTTCACTAGTGGGCATCATCATCATTCAAACCAGGTGGATCAAATGGAGCATTAGCCTGAATGAGGAAAAATTCAATAAAGAGGTCGCCTCGGCGCTGAATCATGTGGAAGAAGAGTTGGCCAGCAACGAGAACACCCTTGATCTGGATCTTTTGAGGGGGGACTTTACAGCAGGACTCTCCTCTCCTCAGTCCAAACTAGAGTATTATTACCGCCAAGGCAGGATGGGTGATAGTACCGCGATCACCGGCGACCTAAGTGGGTTGATGCACCAAAACCAACCTTCCTTCCGCCGGCAATTAAGTCTATTGGAAGGCATAGAAGTCAATGAGCTTTTGAGGTCAAAAGATTTGGCAGAGCGTATTGATATCAAGAAACTATCCTCCTCCTTACGTAAACATCTAGTTAGGAGAGACATCGATACAGACTACCACTACGGGGTCTATTCCAACAAGAGTGATGCATTTATCATCCTTGATGACAACTATGTAGTGGTAGAAGAAGGCAGTCAATATACCGATACACCTATCAACAGAGGTTTGCTGGCCTCATCCTACAGCATCAATCTTTTTGAAACAGAAAACGAAGTACCTGGAGTGCTGTACATAGATTTTCCCAATCGCAACAGATTGGTTTTCAAGGATGCATGGCTTACCATTGTTGGATCCATTGTCTTTACAGGCATTATTCTCTTTTGTTTTTCCTACACCATCCATGTCATTTTCAAACAAAAGAAGATTTCTGAGATGCGAACGGACTTCATAAATAACATGACGCATGAATTCAAAACACCCATTGCCACCATCAATTTAGCTGCTGACTCCATTACCAGTCCTATGGTGGCTGCAGAACCTAACAAGGTTTCTAGATTCGCCAACATCATTAAGCAAGAAAATGGTAGGATGCTAAAGCAAGTGGAGAAAGTGCTTCAGATGGCGCTACTGGAGAAAAAAGACTATAAGCTCCGGGTCACATCAGTAGATCTTCATGAGACCATAAACAGGGCGGTTGAGAATGCCAATTTGCAAGTTGAGCAGAAAGGAGGACACGTGACCACTAAATTCCTTGCTACAGAACCTGTGATTATGGCTGATCAAACCCATATTTCAAACATAATTAATAACTTGCTGGACAATGCGAACAAATACTCACCGGAAACACCTGATATAAGGGTCGTTACTGAAAACTTTGGTGGGGGTGTGCGGATCAGTGTGGAAGATAAGGGGATTGGAATGACCAAAGATCAGCGCAAACATATCTTTGATAAGTTTTATCGGGTACATACGGGAAATTTACACGACGTTAAGGGTTTTGGACTTGGTCTGAGCTATGTTAAAGCGATGGTGTTGGCCCATGGTGGCACCATTGAGGTACAGAGTGAATCCGGTCTGGGATCAAGTTTTATTTTGAGGCTGCCTTTTGGCAACGGACACCAAAACACGGATAATGGCGTTACTTAATATGACTGGGAAAAGCGGCGGTAGAGGCACTTGTCAGCGTTATAATTCCACCAAGAGGGGGAGTGAACACAAATCAGATGCAGTAGCGGTACCGTTTCTAACGGAAATCCTGGATCACTTATTTATCAGTGCAACAACAAAACCATGACCACACAGAAGCAGAAAATCTTACTTGTTGAAGATGATCAAAATTTTGGAGATGTACTCCGCTCCTATTTGGAAATGCATGACTATGAGGTAGTGCTGGAGACCGATGGTGAGGCTGGCCTATCTGCCTATCAGGATAATGACTTTGATCTATGCATTTTCGATGTAATGATGCCCAAGAAAGATGGCTTTACCCTTGCTGGAGAGATTCGTGCCAGGGACGCTGAAATGCCCATCATCTTCTTAACCGCCAAAGCAATGAAGGAGGACATCTTGGCGGGCTTTAAGATAGGTGCGGACGACTACATCACGAAACCATTTAACTCCGAAGAGCTACTGCTTAGAATCCAAGCGATCCTAAAAAGAAGTCAACAAAAACCGGATCCGAATGAGGAAGTCAAGGAGTTTGAAATCGGTAAATTTCACTTCAACTATCCCTTGCGAATCCTAACCTTCAAAGGTGATGATGGCGAAGAAGTAAAAGAAAAGCTTTCACCCAAAGAAGCGCACCTCCTGCGAATGTTCTGCCTGAAGAAAAATGATGTCTTGACCAGGGCAGACGCACTCACTAACATCTGGGGTGAAGACAATTATTTCACTGCCCGTAGTATGGATGTCTTTGTGACCAAATTGAGAAAATATCTGAAACTCGATCCTAATATTGAAATCGTCAATATTCATGGCAATGGATTTCAATTGCTGGTAGTAAATGAGGTAGAAGAGACGGAATAGAAATTGATGCTCACCCAGTGATCATCGTATTCTTAGGCAAACGGGCCGTTTACAACTCTTTCAGTGTGTCTTTGTTTAAAACCCAAAATTTGCATATTGATGAAAAAAAGAGCCATTTGGAATGATCAAGTTGTTGCTGAAAAGTAGTGACCTTGTAAACATTGAGGGCAACTATTATTTCCCTCGTGACTCGGTGGAAGAATCCTTCTTAAAGGATAGCTCTACCACCACACATTGTCCTTGGAAAGGGGAGGCCAGCTACCATACTATTGTAGTTGATGGTAAAGAAAACCAAGATGCAGCTTGGTATTATCCACAGCCAAAGGATGCTGCATCAGCAATCAAGGACAGAATCGCCTTCTGGAGAGGGGTAGAGATTTTAGATGCTTGATCAATAGTGTCAACGAAGCCCTTTGCAGTGATCTGGTTAGAAATTCTCGCAAAATTCCTATTTTGAAGGATGAAGCTGATTACAAAACTCGTAATACTAAGCCCGCTCCTCTTACTGGTAGCATTGTCTTTCGCACAGGGTAATCTTTGCCAAGGTGCCCATTGGACGGATGAAGAAGGATCTCAAATGATGCACCTTTTCTCGGAAAAGTGGGATGACAAAGCCTCCTGGGAGAACAGGTCGTCAATAATTAAGCAAGGAATTGTTACAGGATTGGGTTGGGATAAAGTTCCTGATCTAAATCAGGTCGATCGGGTGACTATTCGTGGAACTAAAGAAATGGATGGGTATGTCGTAGAGAATATTGCTATAGAAAGTTTTCCTGGTTTTTTCGTTACCGGAAATCTATATAGACCCATCGCATCTGAAGGCAAATCACCAGGGATATTGTGCCCGCACGGTCACTGGAGCCAGCCGGGTGATGTGGGTCGATTCAGAGCAGATATGCAGATTCGCTGCGCTATGTTGGCTCGGATGGGCTGTGTCGTGATCGCTTACGATATGGTGGGATATGGTGAGTCTACCCAGATAGATCATAAAATGCCCATAGCCCTTTTACTCCAAACCTGGAATAGTAAACGTGTAGTAGATTATCTGGTCAGCAGGCCTGATGTAGACACAGACCGAATTGCCATCACCGGGGCATCTGGTGGAGGAACACAGACCTTTATCAGCACCGCCCTAGATGACCGCATTGATGTGAGTATACCTGCCGTTATGGTCTCCGCACATTTTTTTGGTGGTTGCGTCTGTGAAAGTGGTATGCCCATCCATAAGAGTAATAAACATCAGACAAACAATGTGGAAATTGCGGCACTTGCAGCACCAAGACCTATGCTGATACTGTCAGACGGGGGTGATTGGACTGCCAATAATCCAATAGTTGAGATACCCTATCTTAGGAGAGTCTATAAGGCCTATGGTGTTGAACCGAGACTACACCATGTACACTTCCCCTTAGAGCGACACGACTACGGGAGGCATAAACGTGCAGCGCTGTATAATTTTCTTGGCAACGAATTTGATCTACCGATCAGTAGGGATCTGTATGACCATCAAGAGAATCGCTTCAATGAGCACTTGGTTACCATTCAGGAAGAGCAGTCATTGTATGTATTTGATGGAGAACATAGCAGACCATCAGAAGCATTGCTGGGGAACGAAGCCGTAACAAAATATTTCCTAGAAGACTATTGCCGGTGAAAACCGATTATTTACAACCTTATCAGTCCAAACAATTTCAACAGGGCCAAAACCACAATGACAATCAACGCCCAATAAGCAATCACATTGGCCTTGGGGTGTGAACTGGCAAATTTGGCAGTGTACCATCCTCCAGCCGTCTGGCCGATCGCTAAGACCAGGCCGACATCCCAACTGATCAAGCCTTTGAGATGAAAAATCAACAATACAATCACAGTATACAATGCTACTACAAAAGACTTTAATGCGTTGCCTTCGATGATGCCATACCTAGCTACCAACACCATGGTCGCCAAATAAAAAATGCCCATACCCATCTGAATGAATCCGCCGTAAAATCCCAAAGCGAGATATAAGGGAACCGCCAACCATATACTGACGGCAGCATCTTCACTGGTCTCCTTTAACCACCGCTTTGGTTTGACCAATAGCACCAGAAACATAAACAACATCAAGTATTTAAAGACAAACAAGAACTCCTCGTTGCTCACTTGCACCGCTACTGCCACTCCCAGCAATGCTCCCAGCACCGTTAAGGTGATGTTCAACTTGCTACGGCTGAAATCAAGCTTTCCATGTTTGTAAAAAGCCCAGCTTCCAGCAGCAGATTGGGTCAAGACGCCAACCCGATTTGTACCATTAGCCAGATTACCTGGGAGGCCGATTACTTCAGTTAAAATGGTAAGTGTGATGGCCGAGCCATTGCCAGCCAAGGTGTTTATACTGCCAGCGATAGCCCCTCCCAAGATGGCAATGACATATTGATAGAGCTCCATCTTATGTAGCAAGTGGCTGACAAACCTCAACCAAAGTGCCGCCCATTGATTTAGGATGAATGAAGAAGATCAACTTATTATAGGCGCCCTTTATCGGCTCATCCTGAAGGATCTGAAACCCTTTTCCTCGCAACCGTTGCATTTCTTCGTAAATATCACTCGTCTTAAAAGCTAGGTGGTGAATGCCAGGTCCCCTTTTCGCAATAAATTTCGCAACTGGACTATCGTCATTGATGGCTTGCAACAATTCTATCTTCTGATCAGCAAAGGAAAGAAATCGAACCATCACTCCTTGAGAAGTGACTACCTCATCATGGATAATCTTGGCCAAAAGGAGTTTCTCATACATGCGTGTTGCTACGTCGATATCCGTCACTGCCATGCCAATGTGATCAAGTACAAGAGGAAAATTTGAGGTATTTACCATTTTATCCCAAAGTTGTTTTCAATTATAGCAAGATCAGCGATGTCATCAGAGGTATTCAAAAATCCCTAAAGCACGTTTCTCCTCCCATGCGCCTCGAGTAAAATCTGGACATTTCACGGGTATACTCCCCAAATCAGTACTTATTTTGCTTAATTCGACAATACTAGACCAAGCAGCAGCATCATACACATCCATATCGAGTGGCCACCCTCTATTTAAACAATCAATCAAACGATACATCTGCACAAAATCCATTCCACCATGACCACCGTTTTTTGCAATACCCTCTTTCAATTTTTCCCAAATGGGATGCTTGTATTTTTCCTGGTACTCCCTAGTCTCCATCTCATCTAACCATTCATGACCTTTACCAGCGATCGATAGTCGACTTGGATATCCCTCATGAAAAGCCTTGGTACCAGCAATTGCATTGATGCGACTGTATGGCCTCGGGGACACCACATCATGTTGCACCATTATGGTGCGACCTTGAGCAGTTTTGATCAGCGTCATATTCATGTCTCCGTGTGCAAATTCCTTACTTCCAGCAAACTCATTGGAGGGATCAAGCGTTCCGGCATATTCAGACAGGCTTGCCTCCCGTGAGCTCATGGAAACCAAGTGGTCAAATTTATCACCTCTGTTGATATCCATATATTGAGCGATGGGCCCGAGACCATGCGTGGGATATAGGTTACCGTCCTGCTCGATATGGTGTCGGAGACGCCAGTCGTTGTAATAATGTTCATCGGCAAATAAGCTTTCTCGGAGGTTATGTATGTAGGCAGCCTCTCCGTAGGTTAGGGTTCCGAATACTCCATTTTGCACCATGTTAAGTACCCACAATTCTTCCTCGCCGTAACATACATTCTCCAAGATCATGCAATTGAGTTGCTTCTCCTCCGCCTTGTTCACCAGGGCCCAACAGTGATCTAGCGTCAATACAGCTGGAACCTCCATGGCAACATGTTTGCCTTGATCCATAGCATATAGTGCCATGGGCCCATGATCTGCCCAAGGAGTACAGATGATCACCAAATCAATATCATCCCGTTGCAGCATTTCCTTCCAAGCTTCTTCATGGTCACCATAGACGGTCGGATTCTGGCCTGATTGTTTTAAGGTTTCTAATGTACGTGCTACACGCTTCGGCCGTATATCGCAGATGGCAGTAATAAGTGCCTTGTCTGGAAACAAACTATTCACCAATTTGGCCTGGCCTGTACCACGGTTACCTAAACCCAGCATAGCCACCTTAACCTGGGATATTGGTGGCTTCTTTAAATTAACCACACTGCGATTTCCCTCCGGTCTTTTGGACATCTTTTTTTCCAATTCATACAACATTGATGAAGCATCTGTTTTAGATGCTCTATTGGACCATGGCGAAAGTCCTACTACCGCTGCGGAGAGCGATGACCACTTGATGAAAGAACGTCTGGGAAGTTGCATATTACTGTGTTTGCTGTTCAAAATACAAAAGTTAGTTGTGGTCTATCATGGGCTCTTATGCCAACCGATAGCAGATCTAAGTTGGCACTATTGATCTAAATAGTGGAAGTTTAGTATCAGATATATACAGGCCTAAGGTCTATTCTGAATCAAAAGAATTGACCAGCTGCTCCTGCATCACTTCTTCGATTTCTTCCACCTCTATGGGGATGTCTTCCATTAAGTCGATGGGGCCATCATCTGTAATGAAAACATTGTTCTCTATCCTGACTCCGATACCTTCTTCAGCAATGTATAATGCTGGCTCGCAAGTCAACACCATACCTGCCTGCAAAGGAGAAAATCGATCGCTAAGGTCATGGACATCAAGCCCTAGATGATGTGCTACTCCATGCATAAAGTATTTCTTATAGGGTGCCCTATCACTAGCATGATCCGCTGCTTCTGATTTACTTAATAGTCCCAGATCAACGAGCTCATGACTGAGCATGGATCCCACTTCACGGCTCAATTCATCGAGGTGAATACCAGGTAACATCATGGATTTTGCCCTTCGGAAGGTCCTTAATACCGCATTGTATACTGATCGCTGCCGTTCCGTAAATTTTCCGTTGCAGGGTATAGTTCGGGACAGGTCTGCACAATAATGAGCATACTTAGCCCCAAAATCTAGCAAGATTAGCTCACCTTCGGCACAAGTACTATCATTTCGGGTATAGTGCAGCACACATGCCGCTGAACCACTGGCTACAATGGGTTCGTAGGCATGGCCCTGCGCTCCCCCCTCCATGAAGGTGCCAATGATTTTACCCTCGATTTCATACTCTTTTATGCCCGGTCTTACACATCGTAGGACCCGATGAAAGGCCTGACTGGTGATCGTACAACTGCGTCGCAGCAGTTCAACCTCTATAGGAGACTTAATCATCCGCAGCTGTCTCAAGATTGGTTGTGCCCGATGGTATTTATGAAACGGATACTTGCCCATGAGTTCCTTGGCAATTCGAGCGTCCTTTGTCTCTACTTGAGCAGTCACGTGCAGGTTTTCATTGTCATTGACATATAGTCGCTTAGCCTGATGCAAGAGATCTTGCAATACAGCTGGCATTTGGTCTAACCAGTATACCTTCTCCACACCGGAGATTTCTTTGACCTCGTCCATTGACAGCATGGGTCCTTCCCACAATGAAGTCTTGGCTTTACCCCGCTTAACGAATAGGACTTCACGTAGATCCACATTTCGCCCGTGAGGGTACATGACCAGTACGGTCTCTGGCTGATCAATCCCAGATAGGTAAAAGAGGTCTGAATGCTGTTCGAAAGGGAAAAACTGATCTCCATTTCGTGGCATCACATCATTCGACTGGAAGATCGCAATGGAGTCTGCCTTCATTTGCCGTACAAACCTCTGCCGGTTTTGTCTAAAGAGTGATGCATCAATCGATTGATATCTCATTCGCCTATCTATTCTTCCTCCCCCCTAAGATCTTCAATGACTTGGTCTACTTTTTCTTCCAACACAAAAGCAATCGCTTTTATCGTATCGACCACATCTTCCAAACCCTCCTCGATAGATTCGACAATCTGGCCCGCCTTCTTCTTTCCATCATCCAGTAAGGCCTCCGCCGCTTTCTGTATATCTGGATCATGAGATCGTTCTTCCTCAGCCTTTTTAATGTCTTGAGCGATCTTGTCCTTAATGTCTGCTTTTGCCTTCTTAATTTCTTCGCGCGCAGCACGTTCTTTTTCCCTAGCCTCAAGGAGTTCCATCTTGTCTTCAAGCTGCTTGCGGGTCCGAAGCATGTCCTCAAGTTTCTCCCCTTTTGACTCTACTCGCTCCTCGATCATCTTTGTCTTAGCTGCTCGCAATTGTGCCTCCAAAGATCCGTCCGTATTTTCAATGCGTTCCTTCTGAAAAGCCAGATCTTTACGATCTCTTCCGATCGATCGTTCCATCTTAGCAATGGCATTTATCAACCCATCGTATCGCCGCTTGATTCGTTCTAGTGGGCTCATTCGGCCAGTAGATTCATCACCGTACTTCTCTTTCTTTACCTTCTTAAATAGTCCGTCCAGCTTTTTCCACACCTGGGCGCGGTGATCACGGGTAAATTTAGTGTCCCTAAATTTCTTTTGCAGATCCTTCAACTCCTGAAAAATTGGTTGAAGGCTAAGGCCATCTTGTACCTTTTTATCGATCGCTTCAAGTTGCTCCTTAAAATGTGCAAAGTGCTTCTCAGATAATTCATGAAATTCAGCATCCAGCTGCTTTCTCAATTTCTTCATTTCTGTGAAAAGCTCATCAGTCCCTTTCCTTATTTTATTGGCATGATCTCTAAACAAGTTCTTTTCACGTACTTGAGTTTGTACTTTAGACCAAAACCCCTTCAATTCTTCCCAAAAACCGGGATCGAATTGCTCTAATTTCTGCAACTTCTCTTTCAAATCGTCGAGTTCATTTTGGTAGGCCCTATATAATTTGGAGGAGAGGACCACAAAATGCCATTCCGTCTGGGCCCTTTTCAAAATATCCTCTCGCTGTACAGAGTAGCCATCGGGAAGCATGGACTGGGTTATGCCCAGTGTACGTTGCTCTGTGATGTGGTTTTCAGGGAAGAGTATATCCTTACCGGAACGCCACTGATCTTGCATCTGACTGGCAAAATCCTCTGTGATCTCCGATTCAGGAAAAATGTACACATCAATTGTGCTTTCATTTTCATTCAGATTGAGGCCTATAAGCACTTTCTCATCCGCCTCGTTTTTTCCCCAAAAAACTAGTCTAGTTCTCATTGCAAACAATTTTCATGGAAGTGTAATTCGATACACATCCACATGGTGTTTTCGATAAGTTAGTTTAAACCATGAAAACAAACAAATCAGACCCACTGCTTCTGCACCAAATACTCAGCGATCTGTACAGCATTGGTAGCGGCTCCCTTACGTAAATTATCAGCGACAATCCACAAGTTTAGACCCCGAGCTATGGAATCATCCCTGCGAATTCTACCTACAAATACATCATCCTTGTTCTTCGCTGCCAGCGGGGTTGGATACGCGTTATTCTTAAGATCGTCACGGACAATGATGCCTGGAGTTTCTGAAAGCAATGTCCGAACCTCTTCAACGGAAAAATCTTTTTTCAATTCAACATTCACCGATTCAGAATGCCCCCCATCTACCGGCACCCGGACTGCTGTAGCTGTCACCCTAATTTTGTCATCTGAAAGGATTTTTCG
The DNA here is from genome assembly GCA_013001595.1 of Saprospiraceae bacterium. GTDB lineage: Bacteria > Bacteroidota > Bacteroidia > Chitinophagales > Saprospiraceae > JABDMH01. Next base: position 149,416 of record JABDMH010000073.1, read on the forward strand.
GGTTTCATGAACCAGCTTCATTTCCTCCTTGGTATAGTCATTTTCCAGAAAAACATCGCAGTGAGGCAGGCAATTCTGGAATATGGGATGCGGATAGGCAGGTTCTACTACAGGCTGATTGTGCATCTCATTGTTGTACTGATTTACAGCCACTACACCGGTGCCCGTAAAGCTTTGGTAGGTTGAGATGACTAACCGTTCAATACCATATTTACGATGCAAGGGTGCAAGTGCCAATACCATTTGAATGGTGCTGCAATTTGGATTAGCAATGATTTTGTCCGCTGGCACCAACTCATCTCCATTGATTTCCGGCACAACCAACTTCTTAGCAGGATCCATCCGCCAGGCAGAAGAATTGTCAATCACGGTAGTACCCACCTCAGCAAACTTGGGTGCCCACTCCAGTGACACTGAACCACCAGCAGAAAATATCGCTACATCGGGTTTAGCCTCAACAGCCTCCGAAAGGCCAATGATGATATGCTCTTTACCACCAAAAGGCACTTTTTTTCCTACAGATCTCTGCGATGCCACCGGCAAAAACTCATCAATGACAAAATCCCGCTCTGTGAGTACATCTCGCATGACCTTCCCTACTAGACCCGTTACTCCGACAACTGCTAATTTCATGATGCAATTACTTTCTTTAAAAATGGGATCGCAAAGATAAATCCAAATATCAATACGTGTATTTTTAGTTCTGCACCGATGGATTTTGTTTGTCGGTAGCCGATTCTTGGCTTATTTCCATGGGGCTTTCTTTTCCTGAAGGTCAGAGGAAAACACCTTTAGAAGCATATGATGCTGGTCAAATTGACAACTTCCTAACGACCTTTCATTGCAACTGGTAAAACCATTGCTAGTAAAATTCTACATCAGTACCGCACATCTGATTCCTCAACAAGATCTATTCATTTACCAACTGCTCATTTCATCATGCAATGAGTTTGTTTAAAAAAAAAGGACCTCAAAGACAAGTCCAAATATCAATAAGTGTATTTTTAGTTATGCTCCAATGGATTTTGTTTGTTATTCCTATTCTATGTCTAAATATTGGCTTCAGTCAGGTACACTTTGACTTCTCATCTGAGATGAATGGTTTGGAGGGTTGGAGCGGCGACACCGCAGATTTCACGATCAACGTTTCGGAAGTATTACAACTGTCTGCCGATGGTGCTGGAGAGAGTGCCCTATTTCTTCCACTAGATGCCTTTCCGGCTACTTGGAAGCTGGATGTTCGTCTGGATTTTGATCCCTCTGCCAGTAATCGCCTTCGCCTCTATTTAGTTATAGACGATGCAAATCTTACCAAAGCGAGCGGGTATTTCTTAGCCTTGGGAGCACAAGGAAATGCAGATGTTTGGTCCTTTTATCGAGTTCAAGATGGACAGCCTGAACGTCTGGGCTCCGGCAATCGAAATTTGGCTCAAAAGCCATCCATTTCTCTAGAGGTTCAATTGAAAAATGATGTATGGACCTTCTGGATTGATGATGTGCATGATTTTGAGATCACTGAGCCTCCACAAACACTAAACACAGCTAAATTTTGCATCGCCTGCAAGTACAGCGAAACTCGGAAGGACAAATTTTTCTTCGACAACCTAACAATCTCACCTACTGAAATAGTGGATACTTTGCCACCTGAATTAGTAGCTATTGACGTCCTTGATGAGCGTTCACTAACACTGCATTTTTCTGAAAGACTGGACTCCCTCGCAGCCACCATTCCTGCTCATTACGGGGTAGCTCCAGCACTAGGAAGCCTCATTGCAGTCCCCCTATCACCCGATCATACCAGTGTCATGCTGACATTCGCCACCGGCTTTATCAATGGCCAGTCCTATCGACTAACTGTTCATGATTTGGAAGACGAGCATGGAAACGAGATAGACACTCAAACTGTGTCTTTTGAATACCTATTGCCCCAAGAAATAGCCCCACACCAAGTCTTAATCAACGAGATTTACGACGATCCAACACCCTCACAAGGTATTCCTGAGTCTGAGTATATTGAAATATACATAGCTGGTTCTGTCACTGCCATTGATGCAAGTGAACTGATCATCCGCAAAGATGGAAGGGCATATCCGTTACCAAAGGCGGCACTGGTTGGTGAAAGCTACTATTTGCTCTGTAATGAAGACCATGTTGACGATCTATCTATCTACGGTGATGTATTGGGCGTGAAAGGATTTCCAACCTTGAGAAATAGTGGAAATGCGCTGACAATTGAAACAGTACAAGGTATATTGATACATACTGTGCAATACGATGACAGCTGGTTTGGTGAAGCAGCCAAAGAAGGTGGTGGATGGTCCCTGGAGCTGATAAACCCTAGAGATCCCTGTGCACTGAATGGAAATTGGGCAGGATCCATCAGCATCATTGGCGGTACTCCTGGTGAACAAAACAGCATTTGGGATACGACCATATCGTCCACCCTTGCTTCGTTGCAATATCATGAGATTCCTTCTGCAACTCAACTTAATCTGATATTTGATAAAAAACTTGGCGATATTCAACATACAGATTTCCACCTTACAGGAGGAGAAGCTGCAGTTGTCAATGCACAGATTTCCAGCATCAATGCACACATCATTTCTCTGGAAGTAGCCCCAACCTTTTTAGCAGGAATTGACTACAGCATCAACATCAGTCAACTTAATGACTGTGAAAATCAACCGATTTCCTATCCATCACTGCAGTTCAGATTGCCGGACAATGCAATGCCTGGTGATTTACTCATCAATGAAATCTTATTTAACCCTGTAGTGGGAGGCAGTGATTTCGTGGAAATCTACAACGGCTCTGACAAAACCATCAGGGCGGGAGATCTCTACATTGCAAATGTGCAGGGAACAGGTCAGTCTGTAGCACAATTGATTTCAGATCAAGCCATTTTGCCGGGAGCTTATTTTGTAATCTCTGAGAATCCTGAAGACATCGTGAATAAATACACAGTGGAAGAGCCCCAAAACCTAATGAAAAATGACCTGCCCGCGTTAGATGATGATGCAGGAAATGTGACATTATATACGGTCATACATGGAGAGGCTGTGGTTATTGATGTAATGGACTACGACAAGTCATTTCACACCAGTCTACTGAAGAAACAAGATGGTGTCAGTTTAGAACGGATCAGCACTGAAGCTGCAGGCAACAACCAACATAATTGGCACAGTGCTGCTGCTTCCGTAGGCCATGCTACGCCCACTGCTTCCAATAGCCAACAGGTAATTGCAAGTCTTGGTGAGCAACACTTTGAGCTTATTGAGAAGGTGTTTTCTCCGGATGGAGATGGGTTTCAGGATGTACTTGCCATCTCCTACCAGTTTCTTCAAGCAGGCACTTTTGCCACCACCAAAATCTTTGATTCAAGTGGAAGACTGACCAAAGTACTCACCAATAACCTCTCACTGGCCACCAATGGATTGATTACATGGGATGGCACAGATGAAGATGGTAGGAAGTCAAACATAGGCATCTACACGATCTTGCTCGAGGCTTTCAATCTGCAAGGCACAAAGATCCGTTGGAAGGAGACCTGTGTAATGGCAGGCAGATTGAACTAGCACTCAAACAGGATTCCGCAGAATTATACAACTTTAACGAAGTATCTTTACTAGCTATGCTGCAGCGGCTTTTTCGTCATCCCCTGGTAAACGGAATGCTGGTCATAGGAATGATCGGCCTGGCCCTACTTTGTATTGTCAAGATTCCGGATGTAGTCTTGCTAAAACGTATAGCCAGCCATGCCATACAGATCATGCTACTATTTGTTGCTGCTGGCCTCTTTTTTCTATTCGCTAATCAGCAGAGACTACTCTTTATAGCCTTTGGCTGCGCAGGGGCTCTATGTCTGCATTTTAAATATGTAGGCAATATTAGCCTCGCACTTCCGGTCAAGACATCTGAAAAAAGCATCACGATTTTACACACCAATACCGATGATTTTTCTGATGATTGGCATTCAGTGATCAACACCATCATCGGGACCGATGCGGATGTAGTTAGTTTCATCGAAGTTACGCCTAATTGGGCCCAATTACTATTGAAAGTGCTTGATGAATATTATCCTCACCATGCACTCATTACCAGAATTGATCCCTTTGGTACCGCCATTTTTTCACGGTATCCAGTCGTACATAGAGATACGGTTGTATATGAGAACTTACCTAATCTCAGTGCCGCTATCAAGATTGACAACAAGAAATTCATTAAGGTTTTTAGCTCAAATTCTAATCCACCACTCTTTCGCAGTTCTTTCGAAAAGTTGAGAAACCAACTGGATGTGATGGCAAAGGCCATCTCCTCGTCAAGCCATCCAGTGATCACCGCCGGCAACTACAATTTGGATCAATTCTCCGATGAACTCCAAGACTTTCGAGCAGAGGCCAAACTCGAAGATAGTCGGAAGACCATGTCACCATCTATAAATCCCCCAACGAATCATCTATTCCATACCAGAGATTTGGAATGTCTGCGGTTTTTCAACGTGTATGACGAAAAATCGAATCGGCTGGGCATCATGGGAGAGTATCAATTCAAAAGCGATGACCAAGCTACCGCACAAGGAGGTTAATCGATTTGTGGCCGCTGCCAATGGCTTGAAGGAATTCTTCGCACGTGACAGTCATGCGAGACTGCATGCCATCGCCGCTCTTGCAGCCATGGCAATGGGCTTTATCCTCCGCATCGAAGCATGGGAATGGGCCGCCATCATATTTTGCATTGTATTGATCATTTGCTTTGAAATGCTCAATACAGCCATTGAAGTAATGTGTGATTTTCTGGAACCGGGCTATAGTAAACCCATAAAAATTATAAAGGATCTGGCTGCTGGAGCCGTATTGGCATCGGCTCTGGGAAGCATAATTGTCGCTGGCCTCATTTTTTTACCCAAAATAACTGAGGCCTTGTTTCATTTAGAATAGTTCCATTACTTCCTGTGCAGTGGCGTGAAAGATAGGCCTTTGCAGTCAAGATCTTTCTAGCAAGCTTTTTGCTCTACTCAAGAAAGCATGTTTAAGACATTCTTAAGCCTTCGGTTAAAGTCTGTTTAAACACCTTGCCTTGCAGTCGTAGATGGCGTAATTTCATACATAGATGTAACGATTGAATCCAGCGTAAAACCAATAATGATGAATCGATTCCTTCAATTCCTGACAATTTTATCTGTCACTGCCCTTGTGTCTTGCAGTCCAAATTATAAGCCATTCACAGTAGATCTACAAGACTCCTACAATTGGTCAGAAGACGAACTCAAAAAAATCCAATTCTATCTATCGCAAGAGATAGTCTTGCAGAGAAACTTATCTAAGGGAGAATCGGTCATTGAGGGTGGCAAGATCCAAGTACGTGAAGGTCGTCGAATTGAAGAAATCAGAATTCCAGAGGGGACTCCCGGTGTACTTATGTTTATGCCAAAACCAAATCGATTGGCCATCAGTTTTGAGCGTGGCAAGGACAGATTTCTAATCTTTGGTCCACACCCAAAGCGTGACGGAACCTATGTTTTGCTGGGATCAGACTGGGATAGAAGATCAGGTGAGGTGACCTACCGAGGCAAGAAATATCGGACCTCTTCGCAAAGTGCCTATGCAGCACTGCTGGTAGATTTGGAACGGGTTAGTAAGGTTTCTTTAGCCCGCCATACGGCCAAAGGTAGAACTGTACGTTGAGCGCCAGAAGACTTCTAGTGGACTGAAACATTCAGATGAGTAGTATCAATTGGAATTATTTTGTGGTAGATCAAAGAAGCAATAACGCGCATAGCCTTAGCTAAGTAAGGATATTGATGATGAAGAGCTGGTGCAAAAGAAACCAATTGATCTGCTTAATTTGGGTGTTACATTCCACTATGCATCATCGTCATGAACGCCCTTTAATAGGGGCACAAACTTAAATAGGTCCAGCTTCTGTGTATCAAAGGTCTTTTCTCCAGTTCTTTGAATGCGATACATCACTTGTACTTTATCGCCTACAGGTATGACCAAAATACCACCGACTGCAAGTTGTTCCTTTAGATGGGAGGGAACACGATCGGCAGCGGCCGTGACCAAAATCTTGTCGAAGGGTGCAAATCGCGGCAAACCTTCTGAACCATCCTTCAAAAATAAACGGATCGTCTCATAGCCCATTTCTTTCAGCAGCTTCTTAGTTCTTTTATAGAGCGTAGGTTGCCGTTCTACAGAATATACTTTGGCACCCATTTCTGCAAGTACAGCTGCTTGATATCCCGAGCCAGTGCCTACCTCCAGCACTTTGTCCTTGGCCTTTAGCTCTAATAGTGCAGTTTGATATGCCACTGTATATGGTTGGGAGATGGTCTGATCACTTCCGATCGGAAAAGCAGCATCCTTATATGCCCAATCTGCAAATGCAGGGTCGAGAAAGAAATGCCTCGGAATGGTACCGATTGCATCCAATATCCGCTGATCTTCAATGCCTTTTTCCTTGAGGATCGCCACCAATTTCTTGCGTAATCCTTTATGTCGATAACTGTCGGTCAATGTAGCAGCTGAACTGGTGAAAATTAAAGATAGAATAAACCATGGGACACCCACAGCATAAACATAGAACTCGATTGTATCTAGTCGACTTCGATTTCTAAGGAAACATCCTTCCAATGCCATGATTTTATTGCTGTTTTCGGGCTAAAGTTCTTATAGTATTTTGGATATACCAGATAATCAACCTCCGATTGATTTTCTCCAATGATTGGCGTAAATTAATAGTTACGTAGTATCTTGTGTGGTACGAAATGTCTAAGGATTGCACTCTGCTACATATCTATTGTACTATTAATGACGGCAATTGGATGCTCATGGGAGGATGGGGAAATAATTAGGGAAATACATAAGATAAATTGCAGTGATTTACTAGCCATATCCAAACTGCTATCTTTCTTGACTAGACTAGGCGCCCATGGAGCCCCTCGATCGGGACAGTTTTATCCGGAGGTCGGAGCTGCCTTGCAAATTGACTTTTAGTCCGGATAAGTTAGATTGGTTTTAGCAAAAAGTACTTATGAAACCATCCATCGCACACACTACATGCGTTTAGCAGCAAAGAAACCGCTTAGCAGGTCTGCGCAGGCATCGTGACACACGCCATACTCCAACTTTGTAGATGGATGCAGGAGCACCTTACCATGATTCATAAATCCTTTTTTGTCATCACTGGCACCGTAGACCAGCCTGCCCATCCGCGACCAGTACAAGGCACCCGCACACATAATGCAGGGCTCTAAGGTGACAAACATGGTACACTCCCACAAAAATTTTGATCCTAGATGTGCGGCAGCTGCTGTAATGGCCAGCAACTCGGCATGGGCTGTTGCATCCTGCAATTTTTCGGTTTGATTGTAGGCCCTGGCTATGATTTTCTGATCACAAACCACAATGGCCCCTACCGGCACCTCATCCTCTTGAAGCGCCTTGTGCGCTTCTTTGATGGCTTGATCCATGAAATAGGTGTCAGACAATACAGAAAGCATGCTGTGATGTTATGGCCGTGAAATTATATTTTTTTGCTGGATGCTGAATGTCATCCGAGCCCTTTGTTGACTTTTGCTTGTTCTCGATCTCTAAAAGTAGAGCCATTACTAGTCCCTGTTGCTTCTTTTGCGACTTGGGAAGTAGGAAAAAATACGGGCTTCCTGCATGCATCCGCCACACATTGCACAGCATTTAATTCATAAATAATTACTTTTGCGCATGGAATTACAATACTCATCTTCAGAAAAATTTCTCGATACGGCTTTAACCTTTGATGACGTGCTTCTGGTTCCTGCCGAATCAGAAGTATTGCCTCGGTCCGTATCCGTTAAAACGAAACTCACACGCGACCTTACCCTCAATGTACCCATAGTTTCTGCCGCCATGGATACAGTAACGGAGAAGGCTCTGGCCATTGCTATGGCTCGCCAGGGAGGCCTAGGAATAGTGCATAAAAACATGACTATTGAAGCCCAGGCAGCCCAGGTGCGCAGCGTCAAACGCTCTGAGAGCGGTATGATCATAGATCCCGTCACCCTGGAGGTAGAAGCCACGGTAGGAGATGCCATGAACCTCATGAGTACCCATAAAATTGGTGGCATACCAATCATAACCAAGGACAATGTCTTGGTAGGTATCTTGACAAATAGAGATTTAAGATTTGAAACGGAGCCCAATAAATCTGTGGTGGATCTTATGACCAAAGAAAACCTGATTACGGTTCCGGCAGGTACTACCCTTGACAAGGCAACACAAATTTTACAGGCACACAAGATTGAGAAATTGCCCGTAGTAGATAGCAATCGTCGGGTGATCGGCTTGATTACCTACAAGGACATCATGAAACTGAAGGATTATCCTGATGCCTGTAAAGATGAATTTGGTCGATTGGTGGTAGGTGCAGCGGTGGGTGTCACCGGAGATACCATGGACCGACTGGATGCACTGAGTGCAGTGGCAGTTGATGTCGTATGCGTAGATACCGCCCATGGGCATCACATAGATGTGCTCAATATGATCAAAAAGATTCGTGCTGCATTTCCTGACCTCCAACTGATCGGTGGAAATGTAGCGACGGGAGCGGGTGCTAAAGCGCTGGCAGATGCCGGTGTAGATGGGGTAAAGGTGGGTGTTGGCCCGGGGAGCATCTGTACTACACGCGTGGTGGCCGGTGTAGGTGTTCCACAGCTTTCCGCCATTCATGCCGCAGCAAGCAGTCTGGCCGGAACCGGAATTCCCATCATCGGTGATGGTGGTATACGCTTTACGGGTGATATTGTCAAAGCAATCGCAGCAGGAGCAAGCACCATAATGGCAGGATCACTCTTTGCCGGTGTAGAGGAAGCCCCTGGGGAAACGATCATCTATGAGGGTAGAAAGTTTAAGATTTATCGTGGTATGGGATCGATCAGTGCCATGCAGAAAGGATCAAAAGATCGATACTTTCAAGATGTGGAAGACGACATCAAAAAGCTCGTGCCCGAGGGAATCGAAGGTAGGGTGCCATTTAAAGGGACCGTAGCTGAGGTCATGGTCCAATATCTAGGTGGATTGCGGGCAGGTATGGGCTACTGCGGTGCCCCTGACATCAACGCCCTTCAACAAGCTAAATTCGTACGAATTTCCAGTGCGGGTATCGTCGAGAGTCATCCACACAATATTAGAATCACCAAGGAGGCCCCTAATTATTCTCCTAGAAGGTTTTAAGCCGACCCTCAACCGTATGAAGGACAATGGTATGGGCAGGGTTTTGTCAGCGGATTTCTTCATGCAAGATGATGTCTTGGCCATCAGTCAAGCGCTGCTGGGAAAACACCTCTATTCAAAGGTCGGAGGTGTGACTACTTCCGGTATAATCGTGGAAACAGAAGCTTACCGAGCTCCAGAAGATAAAGCCTCGCATGCTTACGGAAATCGACGTACTAAACGCACCGCTACAATGTTCCTACCTGGCGGTATCTGCTACGTATATCTCTGCTATGGCATCCATCACTTGTTTAATGTAGTCACGGGGGCAGCTGAAAAAGCACATGCCATATTGATTCGAGCCCTAGAACCATGTGTCGGGATCGAGGTGATGCAGTCAAGAAGACAGCAGCACAGGAAACCTGACGAGCTGACCTCTGGGCCTGGCAAACTAAGTCAGGCGTTGGACATAACTATGCAACAAAATGGTCAACTTCTCGATGGATCGCAGCATATTTGGATCGAAGACCACGGACAGGTAATTGATCCGGAACACATAATAAGGAGTCCCCGTGTGGGCGTTGATTATGCAGAAGAATGCGCAGCTTGGAATTGGCGGTTTAGAATAAAGGATAACTCCTGGACCAGTAAACCAGATTAGATCTGTAAATTGAACAAATGCAACAGAGAAGAATTAGGCATTGCTTTGAAGTGTCTTTCTTAATTTTTAATGCGTGCGCATCGATCTGTAGCTTTGCTCAGGACTTTGTTAACTATGATAAGGTATACATCGAATCTGTCAAATCTGTTTGGCTCGGTGTACCTACCTTTCCCACTGCATTTCCGATCGTTGAGCTCGGGCAAGGCTTACAATTATCTTTTGATGAAATCGGTAGCGAAGTAAGGTATCTGCGTTACAAAATCGCACATTGCGATCGAGATTGGGAGCCTTCAGATCTCACTGAAATGGAGTTCTTAACCGGTTTCAATGACGAGGAACTGAGGCAGTCCCAACTATCAGTAAGTACGCGCATACCCTATGTACATTACAAGCTTTCTCTGCCTAACAGAGAGGTACAGTGGACCAAATCTGGCAACTATCTGCTCCATGTGTATGATGAAGATACGGAGACACCTCTGCTGACCAGGCGTTTCATGGTCTTTGAACCCATTATGGATATCGGTGCTGCACTGAGAAAACCCACTGATGTGGGTAAGAATGATTCACATCATGAAATCGACTTCATTGCCAAACACGAAGAGATCGTCATCAAAAATCCGCGGGTGGAAATCAACGCGGTCGTTATGCAAAATGGCAGATGGGACAATGCCATAAGGGAGATTGAACCCTTTCAAGTGCTTCCCAACAAACTATCATTTGACTACCAAGATCGCATCACTTTTCCTGCAGGTAAACAATTTCGCACCATTGATCTCAGGACATTCCAACATCCTACTATAGAGGTTAATGAGATCAAAGAGTTTGACGATGCCTTCGAGATCGTGCTAAAACAAGATGACAAAAGAACTTTCGAGAATTATGATAACCATCAAGACCTAAATGGCCAGTTCATCATAGAATCTCAAGACTTCAACGATGGCCATGTGCAAGGGGAATATGGATATGTAATGTTCAGCCTCAAATCCGCTCTCCCTCTTTACGATGATCATGTCTACCTCATGGGTGGTTTCACAAACTGGCAGATTGATCCGCAGTTCGTCATGAACTATGAGGAGCGCTACGGGATGTACATTGGTGAAGCGTTACTAAAACAAGGCATCTATGACTACGTGTACGCCACTGTGCCGAAGAAAGGAGGACCAGCCAATATGGAGATATTGGAGGGAAATTGGCACCAAACTGAAAACCACTATACCATACTGATCTACTATAAACCCTTTGGAGCACGGTTTGATCGGATAATCGGGGCCCAAACTGTGAGCGCTTCCGACCTTTCATCCATTATTCGCCTCAATTGATAGAATAAGTCTCCCTCGATCGCTACCTGTTTTATAACATTGTGTCCGAGGCTGTCGACATCGTTTAATATCCAGTCCGTATGAACTTAAAAAGCTACTCACTCATCTTCTGTTTCTTTTGGCTTAGCTTATCGAGCCACAGTCAAGAAAGCTGGTCTCTGGAAAGGTGCATCTCTTATGCCTTTGAACATAGTCTCACCATCAGACAAAGTAGGCTAGATGCCAAACAAAGTTCCATTAATCAGATAGCTGCGAAACAGCTGCGGGCACCTAACTTAAATGGCAGTTCTAATTACAACATAAGTTACGGTAGACAGATTGACCCTACTACCAACGATTTCATTAATCAGCGATTCAACAGTCAGAATCTCTCAGTCAATGGAGGAATCACTCTTTTTGCTGGGGGTCGCATTAATAGTCAAATTAGGCAGTCCAATCTGGCCGTAGATGCAGCTGATCTTGACATAGAGCAATTGGAGAATGATCTGGCATTAAACATAGCTCAGACCTATTTACAAATCCTTTTTGCAGAAGAAAATCTGGCGAATGCAAAGAAGAGCCTTGAACTGATTCAAGCTCAGTTAGATCAAATGGAGAAAATGATCAGGGCCGGTTCTCGCCCTCGAAATGCGGGCCTTGATCTCGTGGCTCAAGTTGCCCAAAGTGAACAAATGGTTATCAACAGCGAAAATGAGATTACAATTGGGTACCTCAACCTCAGACAATTGCTCCAAATGGAGGACACATTAATCCGTATTGAGATACCTGAAATTTCTCTCCCCTCCGAATATGACATTGCCGCACTGAACACGAAAAAGGTGTATGAAAGTGCGCTATCCTGGCAACCCAATATTCGATCAGGATTGCTGCGAAGGAAACAAGCTGAACTGGGTGTACTACTATCCAAGACAGACATGATGCCTAGTTTGAGTTTAGGCTTTTCTGTGGGTTCTCGATTTTCCTCCTTTACACGCAGGCAAGGCCCGCAAATAGATACAGAAACTACATCGCAAGATATTTTTCTGAATGGAGAAATGCTGGTCCTCTCTTTTGACCAACCGATTTTCGACTTTCAAAAAGTAAGTTACTTAGACCAGATCAATGAAAATCTAGCATACGGTCTGGGGTTGAACTTGGCGGTCCCCATTTACAATCAGGGTCGCAGTAAAGCCAATCTTCAATTGGCGCAATTAGATGTTGTTCGCACTGAAATCAGTAACCAGCAATTGAAGAATGACCTTCGCGCCAATGTGGAAAGAGCTATTACCGATGTGAAAGCTGGTAAAAAACAATATGAGGCGGCAGTCAGTACCGTAGAAGCAACACGTGCAGCCTATCAGGATACTGAAAAAAGATTTGGATTGGGTGTGGCAAATAGCCTGGAATTTGTGACCGCACAAAACAATAGAGACCAAGCAGAAACCAACCTACTCATTGCCAAATATGATTATCTCTTCAGGCTGAAAGTACTCGATTTTTATCAAGGCAAGAAACTGACCCTTAACTAGACAGCTATGGCTACTCGGAAAAATAAACGAATCTATTTCATCTTGATCACCATCATCCTTCTTCTGGTCGCAGCTGCCATTTATAAAAATAAAACCAGCGATAAGGGAGAAGAAGTAGAGGTGGCCAAGGTCGAAAAGCGTACCATCAAAGAAATCGTGTCTGCGAGTGGTAAAATTTTTCCCGAAAAAGAAGTCGTCATCAGTTCTGATGTATCGGGAGAAGTGGTATCGCTACCAGTGGAAGAAGGAGATTCTATTAAGGTTGGAGACTTGCTGGCAAAAATAGATCCTGAAGCCTACGAATCGGCAGTGGAGCGCGGTACCGCCTCGGTTAATAGCTCGAAGTCACAATTGGCCATTGCCAAAGCAAATTTGGAAAATAGCAAGGCTCAAAAAGCACAGTTAGAAGCACAGTTTCAAAACACCAAGCGCATATATGAACGCAACCAGCAACTGCTGAATGAGGGTGTGCTATCTCAGGCTGAATTTGAAACTTCCCAGGCCAATTTTGAAGCAGCCCAGGCCAATTTACTGGCTTCAGAAGCGAGCATTCGTTCGGCACAAGAAAACATCCACGCCAGTGAATTTGCTGTTAAAAGTGCTGAAGCAGCCCTGAAAGAGTTACGGACAAGTTTGAAACGCACCAACATTTATGCTCCAGTGAACGGCATTATTTCAAAATTGGATATTGAGGAAGGAGAACGGGTGGTGGGCACGATTCAAATGACCGGAACCGAAATGATGCGCCTGGCAAATTTATCCATAATGGAGGTCCAGGTGGATGTCAGTGAAAATGACATTTTGAAAGTAAGTTTTGGGGATACCGCTGAAATCGAGGTAGATGCTTACCTCGATCGGACATTTCTTGGTACCGTAACTGAAATCGCTAATTCTGCCTCATCCATAGGTACCGCTGCAAGCCTAACTACAGATCAAGTGACTAACTTTGTTGTCAAGATTCGCATGGATCAATCATCTTATGATGATCTGATATCTCAGCAAAATCCATTTCCTTTTAGGCCAGGCATGTCCGCCTCAGTAGAAATCAACACAATGACCAAGCGAGATATTTTGACCGTGCCTATTCTGGCCGTCACCACTAGAGAAATAAAAGACGCTAATAAAGACAATGGTAAGGATGTGGAGGAAGAAATTCAGGAAGTGGTATTTCTTTGTCATCCTGATACACTAGAGCAAGTGCCTGTGCAGACCGGTATACAAGATGATACTTACATTGAAATTCTGGACGGTCTGTCTTCTGGTATGGAGGTCGTTAGTGGTCCCTATTCAGTGGTGACAAGAAAGCTGGAAGAGGGAGATGAATACACTAGAAAAGAGGAAAAGAAGAAAAAGCAAGATTCCTAAATCTTAGATTTCCAAAGAGTTACATTTTATCTAAATGGCAGAGAGCATGGCTAGGAGTCGAGCTATCATCGTTTTTCTACGTGTTCCAGAGAGTGGAAAGGTTAAGACTCGACTGGCATCGACCATGGGCAAAGACAAAGCTTTGTCCATCTATAAGCAGTTGACCACGATGACTCTGGATGTTGTCAGACAGACCGATGCAGGCATCCTATTGTTCTATTTCCCTGATGTTCCTGCAGCAGTACCAGCTTTTGGTCAGGCTTTTCGTCAGCAGGGCACAAACCTTGGAGAAAAAATCTCAAACGCATTTGACCAAGCGCTCACATCACACCAGCAGGTGCTGATCATCGGAACTGATTGTCCATATCTAACAGTGGATCAAATTGATAGAGCTTTCAATGCCCTTGATACAGCTGATGTGGTGGTTGGTCCTGCTAGTGATGGGGGATACTATCTACTTGGCCTGAACGCTCCTGCCCCAGCTATGTTTAGAGACATAGACTGGAGTACTGACAAAGTATTGACCCAGACCTTAGCCAAATCTCAGTTGCTCGGATTCAATCATCATCTACTTGAGGAGCTCTCAGATATCGATTATGAAGAAGATTGGATCCGATTTCTGGAGACCAGAGGAGATGACCAATAACCTATATCGTTTTCATAACTCGTCTGAAGAACCCCTTATTATTCTTTCCTATTTAATACCCACCATTAATGCAGCAGTAAGGATCTTTACCATATTGACAAGTTCAAACAGTCATTAAGGAGACCAGTACGATCCGGTCTAGCTTCGTCAATAAATGTAATTATTATGTGCAGATGCATGGATTTTAGAGCTCCGCCAAAAGTTGCTCAGCAGATTGAGCAAAACGACTTCCCTCAGGTATCTGCTGTAAATATTGCTTAGCCTCCGCCAGTTTTCCCGCCTTCAAATAGGCCAGTCCTAGATACCAGGGAGCCATCTGGTCGACTCCTTGATACTCCAGAGAGAGACAGGACTCCAACATGGGGATGGCAGCTTCAACATCACCTTCTGCCAACTTGCTAATGGCCGCATAGAATGCAAGATCGAGTTTATCAGTGTGTGATTTTTGCAGTGAATTAATGGCCTCAAAAGCAGTGGCAAAATCACCTTTTTCGTAAGGGATAAAGGCTGAAGTCAATTCATCCGTTTCGGCATTGCTACGGGTGGCTTGGTAATAATGGCTAGATGGTGGTTCGAAGAAACGGTCATACAGCGAGGCACTGTTCTTGGATTGAAAAAGGAAATAGGATGCCATTATCAAAACGATTCCAATCGCGGCCACCCTACGTACCCAAATGAATCTACGTACTTTGGCACCCTTTTCTACTGTCTTGGTTTTCTCTGAACCTTGCAAAGATTCTGCAAATCTTTGATCTAGTCTACTCATGGTAGCATCAAAAGACTCCTCCAAATACCGATAACCCTCTGCTGCTTTTTGATCCAAGGGATCAGCATCTTCTGAAGGGCCATCACCTTTGGATTGACTTTCTTGAAGAAGCCTCTTTAATTCCGTACGTGATAACTTTGCCACCATCTTTAGCTAATCTTCCAATTGTATATGTTGTAAACTAGTTCGCAAATTCCGCTTGCCATTTTGAATATGACTCTTTACCTTCTTCTCATCTATACCCGTTGACATTGCAATCTCTTTGTAAGACTTCTTCTTAAAATAGAACAACACAATGCAGGTTCTTTGGGTATCTTTCAGTCGTTCAATCGCCTCATGCAGCTCATTTTCTTTCTTCTCAATATGAAGATGGGCTTCTGATGTTTTTTCCACAAAATCTTCTTGATTTAGTTGAGAAAGATCATCCATCATCACCTCCGTCTTTCCCTTTAATTTGGCGAAGCAATGGTTGCGGGTGACCAGAAAAAGCCAATTCTTAAAATCGTTGATCTTGTATTTGTGGATATTTTGCATGAGTTGCTCCATAATCTCCATAACCGCATCTTCACTGGCATGTTGATCTTTGAGGTATCGCAGTGACCAACCCAACATTAAATGAGCATAACGCTGATAAAGTTCTGAAAAGCCAGCAGCATCTTGGTGTTGCTGTACATGACCAATCAGTTCTTGATCATTCATTTGGCTCAATGCCTGCATGTGCTTGACTCATTCAGTGTGTTGTAAAAATACTTAATTGGATTTATAAGCCATTGCAGCACGAAATGTCACGTCTACAGTTGCAAATGCTCCGCTTCTTGCATATAGGCTTCAAACTGATGATGCAATCGCAATGTGCGAGGTCCGGTAACACCATCACCAATAACCAGATCATTGATGCGAGTGACGGGTAACACACCTTTAGTAGTGCTCGTAATGAATGCTTCGCTGGCTCGCAAAAGTGCATGCAAAGGCAGCGGCCCTTCCTTGACCGTAAGCCCATGACGATGCGCAGTTTTGATTACATGCATTCTAGTAATACCGGATAAAGCCGAAGAACCACTCGTGTATAAATTCCCGTGTTCGTCAAAAATGAAGAAATTTGCCCTAGATGTTTCATGCACATTTCGACCATCATGATAGAGTAAATCCAGTGCACGATGATTATTCAGCATCTCTCGATGTCGAATAACGTTGGCATAGTTTAGAGTTTTGATTTCTGGGCGGTCTCGCGCATACCTATGCAATAAAAGACGAATACCGTCTTGGTAATCGACAGGATCGTAGGCTACATCCTCGTGTTGAATAATCATAATACTACTCTCAGAAGGTGTATAGCCATCGGCAGCGGGACCACCAGTAAGCACTAATTTCGTGTAGGCTCGCTCAACTTTGTTGTGAGCAGCAAGATCTACTACATCTTGGATAAGATCTGATCTGTCTTTCGGCACCTGAATATGCATTTTTGCGGCAGACGTGTAGAAGCGATTGAAATAATCATCAGCAAACAGGGGATAGCCGTTTCTGATGGGGAAAAAATCGAAAATTCCATATCCTCGAAGCAGCCCCAGATCATTGATGGCTACTTTGGCCTCCTTTGCAGAAAGTAGTTTTCCATTGACTGAATGATATCGGATCATTGAATAAAGATAGTGGAGATCTTAGTAACCCAAAGCCTGATTGTCACCTCGGCGATCTGCCGCTCCAACCAGCCTTCCATCCTGTCTGACTAAGATGGCATTTACACTTCCTATGGATCCACGAAACTCGAGGAGGTATCCTTTCTTCTTCAGTTGCCTTTGCACTTTGGGAGTAAAAGCTTCTTGTTCACCTAAGATTCGATCAGGTAACCATTGGTGGTGGTGTCGTGGAGCATTTACAGCCGTTTGTACATTCATTTGGTGATCGACTACATTCACGATCGTCTGAAAGACAGAAGTAATGATGGTGGAACCACCAGGACTACCCAATACAAGGTATGGTTTGCCATTCTTGGTTAAAATGGTTGGAGTCATTGAACTCAACATACGTTTTCCAGGTGCAATGGCATTAGCCTCAGAACCCACCAGTCCAAACTGATTGGGTATCCCTGGCTTGGCACTGAAGTCATCCATCTCATTATTCAAAAAAAAGCCGGCACCTTTGACCAGTACCTTGCAACCAAAATAACTATTCAACGTGGTCGTGAGACTAACGGCATTACCATGTGCATCTACAATGGAAAAATGGGTAGTCTGGATACTCTCAATGGCATCTACTTTCCCTTCTTTAATAACCTGAGAAGGCGTTACTTTCTTCAAATTGATGTCGTGAAACCTGGCTCTGAGGTAGCTCGAGCTGATCAGATTGCCAACAGGAACATCATAAAAGTCTGCATCACCCAGATATGTTGCCCGATCGGCATATACCCTCTTTTCTACTTCGGTGATCAAGTGGATTGACTTGTATGTATTGAAACCTGTGGTTCTCAAATCGAAGGGTTGAACTCCTTCCAATAACTGGATCAGGGCCACTCCTCCACTTGATGGAGGAGCCATAGATATTACTTTGTAGCCGCGGTAGTCTGTGGAGATCGGATCTCGCCACTGTGCTTGATAGCTTTCCAGATCATTGGTGGTAATCAAGCCACCTCCGCGTTCCATTTCATCAATCAATAATCTTGCAGTCTCACCGCCATAGAATCCGTATCTGCCTTGGTCTCGAATACGTTCTAAAGTCTGCGCTAAATCATATTGGACCATTTGATCGCCCACCTGCCATCCCATCCTCTTGATAAAAATGTGCTGGGCATCTGATACTTTTAGAAAGGATGACTGAGCTTGATTGAAATTGTTAACGTCATGTTGACTTAACTTGTAACCTTCCCTGGCCAATATAATACTAGGTTGGAGCAATGCGGACCAAGGCAGGCTACCATACCGCTCATGTAACCTAACCATTCCATCTACAGTTCCCGGTACGCCTGCTGCGAGGTGACCAGCTAGGCTTTTTCCTGGAACCACCTTGCCAAGGCTGTCCAAATACATGTTCTCGGATGCCAGCTGAGGAGCCTTCTCGCGAAACTCTAATGACCCCAGCACACCTTCATGACTGCGAAAAACCACGAAACCACCCCCGCCAATATTTCCTGCAACCGGATAAACCACTGCTAAGGCAAATTGAACAGCGATAGCCGCATCCCAAGCATTTCCACCTTTTCTTAGTATTTCTCTCCCTACCTCACTGGCTAGTGGATGTGCCGTCACCACCATTGCATTATTGGCCACTATACCTTCTTCCTCAACAAGAGCAGGTTGAATTGAAGTGCAACTAAGTAGCATACCAATACTTAGCAGAACTAAAAGCGTGGGCCTCCAACAAGAACTCTTTGAGCCAGGTTTATTCTTTCCAACACGTCTCATAAAATGGAACATCAATAGGCTCTATACGGATACACCAATGATGGCATTCCTAACAAAGACCTACCAGCGCCTTAACAGTAGGTGTCAAAAGCGTGCTTAAGATTATTGGCTATCATCTCCGCACTTCGGCCCTCGATATGATGCCTCTCCAACATATGCACTACTTCGCCATCTTTAAATAAGGCTATAGCAGGTGAAGATGGAGGATAAGGAAGCAAATACTCACGTGCTTTTTGAGTTGCATCTGTATGTACGCCGGCAAAAACCGTGGTGAGCTGATCAGGCTTCTTCTCATTAGTCAATGCCAACTTCGTGCCTGGTCGAGCCATAGCGGCTGCACATCCACAGACTGAATTGACAACTAGCAATGTAGTGCCTTTTTGATTGCCGAGCACTTCATCTACCTCTTGTGAGGAAGACAGCCCTTCAAAGCCATATTCAGTAAGATCTTTCTCCATTGGAGCCACTAATTCAAGGGGATACATACTCATTTTTCATTCTTTTTTAGCTTACAAATCGTCTTTTGAACATAAAGTTGTCACCAAAGGTTTTCAATGACCATTGCAATATTATAAGAATGGAGCAATAACCAAAGCAACCACCGACATCAATTTTAGCAATATGTTGAGGGAGGGTCCCGAAGTATCTTTGAATGGATCACCAACAGTATCCCCTACCACAGTTGCTTTGTGGGCATCTGATCCCTTGTAGAACATCTCGCCATTGATTTCAACGCCCTCTTCAAACATCTTTTTGGCATTATCCCATGCACCGCCTGCATTAGATTGAAAAATGGCCATTAGTACACCACACACAGTCACACCTGCCAATAGTCCACCCAGCATCTCTGACCCTCCAGCAAATCCCACCAGTACGGGCGTAGTTACTGCAATAAGTCCGGGCAATACCATCTCACGAATTGAAGCTTTGGTAGAAATCTCTACGCACTTGTCATATTGCGCTTTACCATCAGCAGCATCAAAAGTATCTTGATCAGCTTTGCTCCAATCGGCATACTCAGTACCATCATTTTTGCGCATCACAGATAAAGCCGCAGTTAATTCAGGAATAGATTTGAACTGTCTGCGTACTTCCTGAATCATATCCATCGCTGCCCTACCCACTGCCTTCATAGACAGAGCTGAAAAAGCAAATGGCAACATACCACCCAACAAGAGACCTGCCATCACTGTGGGGTTTGCAATATTAATCGAGTCAATACCTGCTGTGGCCATAAAGGCTGCAAAAAGTGCCAAGGCAGTCAAGGCTGCTGAGCCAATTGCAAAACCCTTACCAATGGCAGCGGTAGTGTTGCCCACAGCATCCAGTTTATCGGTGCGTTGACGAACTTCCTTCGGAAGATCAGCCATTTCAGCAATACCTCCCGCATTGTCTGATATGGGCCCATATGCATCAACTGCAAGTTGAATGCCAGTGTTGGACAGCATGCCTACTGCCGCGATGGCAATGCCATAAAGACCTGCAAAATAATGGGCACCAATGATAGCGATCGATAATATGATGATCGGCACTGCTGTGGACATCATGCCCACAGACAAGCCAGCTATGATATTGGTTGCCGCACCTGTCACCGATTGCTCAACAATGGACCGCACTGGCTTCGTACCAGTACCTGTATAGAACTCTGTAATGATTCCAATACCAAGACCAGCTACCAGGCCAAAGATTACAGCCCAGAAGACACCTAGAGAGGTAAATTCTTTACCTGCAATGGTCCAAGTTCCGGGGAGAATCCAGGATACGATCAGGTAAGTTGCAATGAGCATTAATATGGCAGAAAGAAATTCTCCACGATTCAACGCTTTTTGAGGATCACCACCCTCTTTGACCCGAACGAAAAAAGTCCCAATTATAGAAGTCAAGATGCCAACTCCCGCCAGTACCAGCGGTAGAATTACAGCATTCATTCCGCCAAAATTATTAGACTCTTCATATCCTACCATACCAATAAAAGTAGCCCCCAACACCATGGTTCCAATAATTGAACCCACGTATGACTCAAAGAGATCAGCACCCATACCGGCAACATCTCCCACATTATCCCCCACATTATCTGCAATGGTAGCTGGATTAAGCGGATGATCTTCAGGAATACCTGCCTCAACCTTACCCACGAGATCGGCACCCACATCCGCGGCCTTGGTATATATCCCACCACCTACCCTCGCAAAAAGGGCAATGGATGAGGCGCCAAACGAGAAACCAGTTAAAATGGTGACTACTCTCGTGACGGCAGATTGAGATTCAACTCCAAACATATTACTGTATAGGAGGAAAAGTCCACCAA
This sequence comes from Saprospiraceae bacterium, assembly GCA_013001595.1. GTDB lineage: Bacteria > Bacteroidota > Bacteroidia > Chitinophagales > Saprospiraceae > JABDMH01. Next base: position 170,575 of record JABDMH010000073.1, read on the forward strand.
GTCCCAACACACCCAGACCTACCACACCAAGCCCCATTACGGAACCTCCGGCAAAAGCCACACCCAGTGCCTCCCCAAGACTATTCCGGGCAGCATTTGTAGTACGAACATTGGCCTTGGTAGCTACCTTCATGCCAATGAATCCCGCAAGTCCAGAGCAAATAGCGCCCAGCACAAAGGATAATGCAACCAATGGCGAAGATCCTTCGCTGGTGCCACTCCAAGCCATCAAGACCGCCACTACCAACACAAAAATTGCGAGCACCCGATATTCAGCACGTAAAAAAGCCATTGCTCCCTTGGTTATGTTCTCAGCAATGTTGGCCATTTTCTCAGAGCCCACATCTTGACGGGATACCCAGGATGATTTCCAAAAAGTAAAGAGTAATGCGACAACTCCCAAAATAGGAATGACATAGGTAATCGATTGGTCCATAGTTTCTAGATTGATTTTGTACTTGGATGAATCACTTGATCAAAACAATTTATTCACCCCAAATGGTGGGCAAAATTAAGCTTATTTTAAGACCTGACCAACTTATCAGAGGTGGCATAATCCACTCCTAGAATCCGTCTCATCATTCAGAAAAATTTGCCTATACTTTGTGTAGAAGATTCCATTAGCAAAACTATTTTTCTAGCCAGTTGACTTTATCTTGCCATGCCGACCTTTTTGCTTCCATGCGAGGCATTTTGTGATTGCCCAAGTAAAAAAAGCCCAGGCACTTTTCAGCTTCGTGAAGGCCTAAAACTTCAGTCATAGCATCCTTAGAAGAGGGGGTGCTCCAGTATCCCCCAATGCCCAATCGGGTGGCTACCAACCACATATTCTGCACTGCACATGCCACGGCAGCGACCTCCTCCCATTCAGGCACGGACTCGGCAGGATCACGAAACATACAAATGGCGATTACGGCGGAGGACTGAAGTGGTTTTTGCCTGGTCTTCAATAACTTCTTTTCTGAGATGCTTTCCTCATCCGTGTTCTCCAGGTAGTATTGTGCCATGGATTCAGATAACCTATGCAATGCTTTACCTTGTAGCACCTTGAATCGCCAAGGTTGGGTAAGACGATGAGTTGGTGCGTAATTAGCACTGGCCAGCATTAGCTCAATGTCATTCCGCCTTACGGGAACTTCCGTAAATGATTGAGGAAAAATAGAACGACGGTTCCTGATGGTTTCCAATAAACTGTGCAGATCTTGATCATCGTTGCTCGTATTCATTCTTTACAATTTGTTTAAATAATTTATTAGGCTCGTCTAACTTTTGTACCTTAATGTGGTATAATCGTCGCTTTATGACCCCTGCGGAAGAAAACTACCTTGCAGCCATATTCAAAATATCGCAGCACCACGGCACACCTGTTGGTACGACTACGCTTTCCGAACAACTTGGAACCACACCAGCCTCGGTTAGTGATATGCTCAAGAAGCTTTCGGACAAATCTTTGATCCACTACGAGAAGTATTATGGTGCAAGATTGACCGATTCTGGGAACACTGCAGCGACCAAGCTAGTGCGTAAACATAGATTATGGGAAACTTTTTTAGTGAAAAAATTAAATTTTTCTTGGGCTGAAGTGCACGAAATAGCTGACCAATTGGAACACATCAAGTCAGACCTACTGGTGGAGCGTCTAGATACCTACCTTGACTTTCCTCGATTTGATCCACATGGAGATCCCATTCCCGATGCAGCTGGTAAATTTACCCTGAGAAAGCAAGAAAGACTTAGAGACTTGAACATTGGGGAAGGTGGAGTCGTTGTCGGTGTGCAAGATCATGGTGAAGACTTTCTAACACGACTGGACCGTGTAAGCATCCAAATGGGAACAATCATCCATGTCCTTGATCAATATGCGTACGATAAGTCGGTAAAAGTCTCCACCAATGATTCAGCGTACGCCACATTGTCTGATGAAATCACAAGAAAAATCTATGTCCGCAAAATCTAGCTTCACCATAACCATCTTAATTTTTATCTCCACCTCAATGTGCGGAACTAATTCGTTCACCACTGCAAGTAAACCAAAGGTAGTAGCAACTGCATCCATGATTGCAGATATGATCAAAAACATAGCTGGAGATCATGTCGAAATTAAGACCATCGTCCCCATTGGTGGTGATCCACACATCTACGAAGCTACGCCAAGAGATGCACAGATGGTCGCTGATGCGGATCTGATTTTTCGCAATGGATTGACGTTTGAAGGATGGTTGAATGAATTGATTGCAAATGCTGGATCTAAGGCAGATGTAATCACAGTGACTGACGGCCTCGCTCCCATTTCGAGTCTGATCTACCAAAATGCCACCGATCCGCACGCCTGGATGGATGCACGAAACGGGCTACAATACATTGAAAACATAAAAAACACCCTGGTAGCTTTCGACAGCAGTAACCGGGCATCCTACGAGACGAACTATATACACTATCGCAGCAAATTATTGGAAGCTGATGGATATATCGAAGAAAGAATCAGCACAATCCCCGAAAATAAGCGGATCCTGATCACCTCTCATGACGCCTTCCAGTACTTCGGAAGAAGATACGGGCTAAGGCTTGAATCCATACTCGGCACATCCACTGATGCCGACATTCAGACCTCTGACATCGTTAGGATTAATAGGGTGATACGTGAAAGCCAGGTCCCTGCCCTATTCGTTGAGAGCACCATTAATCCAAAAGTGTTGGAACAGTTGGCACGGGATAATGATGTGGTGATTGGTGGTAAGTTGTATGCCGATAGCATTGGGGATGAAGATAGTCCTGCTCCCAGTTATATCGAGATGCTTACACACAATACGGATGTCATAGTTGCGGGCCTAATGCGTGATTCAAGTATCCAAAACGACCTCACAGAAGGGACATCCGGAAATAAAACTTTGATTTATGTTAGCTTGACAGGTGTCTTGTTCCTCCTTTTCGGCATATTGATTTATAAATTCAATCGATGAAAAATATAGCCATTTCCATCAAGGATCTCTCTGTATCCTACGAACGAAAGCGGGTACTGACCAATATTTTTTTGAATGTACAGAGTGGTCACATTCATGGCATAATCGGGCCGAATGGTGCTGGTAAATCTACCCTTTTCAAAGCGATTCTTGGACTCATAGACATCAATACGGGACTCATCCTTGTCAATGGGAAGCCCATCGAGGAAATGCGAAAACAGGTCGTATATGTTCCTCAAAAAGATGAGGTAGACTGGCAATTTCCAGCCACAGTCCAAGATATTGTCTTGCAAGGCCGATATCCACATAAAAAGATCTATCAGCGTTTATCGAAATACGACTATGATGTCGCAGATGAAGCCATGTCGGATTTGGGAATTGGTCATTTAAAAGAAAGGCAAATTGGCGCATTATCAGGTGGGCAACAACAAAGAGTATTTCTTGCTAGGGCTCTTTGTCAGCAGGCAGAAATATTCCTTCTGGACGAACCCCTGGTGGGTGTTGATGCCACGACCGAAGAAAAGATCATCCAGATCTTGCAGGATTTGGCCAACGACGGAAAAACACTAATGGTCATTCATCACGATCTTTCGACCGTCGAAGCATACTTTGATCATGTGATCATGTTAAATCAGCGGCTTATTGCACACGGCCAGACCAATCTTACCTTCACTAGAGCCAATATCGAGCATACGTACAAGGCCCAACTTCCGATACTGCACAAGACCGGTCTAATGGAGTAATGAAGTGCCTATAAAGTGGACATTAATTCCAGCACGTACTCCAAAGCGCTGCGACACCACCGGGTTAATGCCTTGCAATAGGTTATCCAGGGCAAGAAATCCAATCAATTTCGGCAACACCAAGGCACCCTGTAAGCCTAGATTAATAGATCCATACTTATGACCAGCAATCATGCCGAGATGTAACCTCTTGGCTACATGTACCGTGGCTGTAAGACCAATGGCGAAAGGATCAACGTAACGGCTATTGTATTGGATCTGCATCGCCAGGCTCAATGTTGAAGAGGGTTGGTAATTGAAGAAGAAGAAATATCTCGGTACCAAACTAAATCTAGACGGGCCGTCAACCAGCTCAAAATCAAGCAATGACCGAAGGGTGTCAACGGCACCGACAAAATCAACCTCTTGGGCTGTCACCAGATTAGTGATCTCAATACCATCATAAGGATGATCACCTAGGCTTTGGTAAGTCTGCAGATCTTCATTCCACAAGATCGACCCTAAGTCTGTAAACGATGCACCAAGATTGACCCGGTCATTAACTTGCCACTCTAACCCTCCATCTACCGCCGAGCCAATATGTCCATCGCCCAGTCTCCATCGGTCCAAACGGCCGATCTGAAAATCTAATGGATTACCTCCAGCCAAATCTACCACTCCCACATCATGATACAGGAAGTCTGAGTTGAAATTAAGTTGGTAATAGGAATCGTCTGTATGTAAATGTGCTTTGGATCGTTCTGAATATCCGAAGTACTGGCCAATCAGGAGTCGAGGACGAAGCGCCAAGTTGAGCCTACCCAAACGGCGACCAACTAACAATCCAAGGGAGTGATAACTCTCAATGCGCAAATCGGGACCAATGGCTACGGTTTCCCCGATCCAAGGTTGATTACCATCAATATATAATTGGACTAAGGCATCTGGATATTGAAGACTATTTTCGGATATAAGCTCATGCTCAACGCCAAAGGTCCAATCTCCCTTCCCGTATTTGATCTTAAATGTTTGTAAGCGAAAATTTGCCACCAATTCATTCACCCCTTTTAAGTCATCATACACGTTTCGAATCTTCAGCAATAGGGTTGCTTCTGTTGACTCTACCAGATCGCGGTATCCTGGACCTGTATGATGCAGATTATACATCGCACTTGGAAGGCCAATATGTAGACCTTCCACATGAAAAGATGCCGGGTTGTATAAGTCACTTTGCAAAAGGTGTCTGTTGCCTAGCAAGCCAAACTCAGCCTGGGCGTAAATTTGTTGTGCGAAGACCAGACAGCTCCACAAAAGCTTAACTCGATTCCATCTCATCATTTAAGTCGTGCTTCAGCTCCAATAAATACTTCCAGTACCTGATCGGGCTTGACGATCGCAGGCTTTTGTCCCGATTCTGGAGACTGCATGGTCAATGCCAGCACCATCTCTGTTTGGTCACGGAGTCGCAGCAATAAATCTTCAGGTATGTTGTAATAGATCACTGATTCCTGCACATCTACCACATTTCCAGATTCATCGGTGCTGGCTGGCAATATGAGGCCAGCAGATTCAGCTGTCAGCACGATGGTATCTGCCTGCAGATCATTCAGTAGAAAAATTTCAGGATCAAACAGAAGTGGCATGCCATTACGTAATACAAATTTTAACCGCAATGAAGAGATGGAATCCAATTTCTCCAACATTACTTGAAGACCCTGCTTCAAACTAATTTCTTGTACAGTCGCTTCAAAACTCAAGTCCACTTTTGCATCCACACGCACTGCACTGCTATCTGTGACAAAGAAATCTCTGTCCGGTAGAGAGAAGGGATTTACGATGATGTCTATATCATAGTTTATCTCTGCAATATCATTTTGTGCAATATCTACGATATTTGAATTATCACGATCAAAAGTGATTCGATCAACCCGATTTCCCCCTACATCATCTATACCGGGGTGCGAAATGATGGTTATATCTTCAAATAGCGTGCTGGTGATGTCATGAATCTCGCCAGATGATGTAACCAGTACAACTTCCTTGGCAGCTATACCGATGGGCATGCCAAAGCTATTGGAGATGTCAAAGTGAATGCGCGGATTGGTAAATTGATAGGTGCCATCTATCAATGTATCCTGAACATCAACCGGTATACTTTGGAGACCTGTATTGAAGACGGTGGTTCCTATTTGTCCCTGCAGATAGGAAAAATCAAAAGCATCGATTTGTGCGAATGAAAGTGGCAAAATAATCCTATTTCCGTCAGCATTGCGGGCATCATACCTTAAATTTAGAAATCCACTTGCTAGACTTAGTTCGTAACCACTCAAGGGTATCTTAGGTGTAATAAGGGTATTTGTGCCACCACCAGAAAAGGGAATAAGATATTGTAGTAACAAAGGCATACCACCACGTCCTATCTCTGGAATAACCAAGTCGACAGTCACATCCCCAGACTCAAAAGAGTTCAAGATGAAGTTTAGCGAATCTCCTTTAAACACCGCAGAATCAATGTCCGCTTCTGCTATGGATGGCACTGGTACTTGTACAACAGAATCTAGTATGGGCACGGGCAGTCCAAAAGCAGTTTTGGGGAAAACATCGGCCTTGCTTCGTATCACTGGATCCGCATCAAAAACGATGTGGAAGACGCCCTCTTCGTTAATAGAAATAGCAGTCTTACCCTCTACCTCGGCTACCAGATCATCGGTGGTCAGCTGTGCCTGCAATAGTGGGAAGGCAAGATGCGGTGTAGAGGGCTCCAAGTCAAGGGATGGCAAATCATCAGGTTTGACACAACCAATTAGTGTGATCATCACTCCCACCAATAAGAGGTGGGTACGAAAATGAAGGCAAATCATTATCTATCTAACGCAAATTCCTGACCTAAACGTGGAATTTCGACCTGATCATATCCATTTTCCAGGATTGCCCCTCTAAATGCTTTCTGCGTATCTAACTCACCATGTACTAAGAAAATGTTCTTGAGTCGCTTCTGATTTGAGATAAAATCAATCATTTCATTCCGGTCAGCATGCGCTGAAAAAGAAGTCATGCGCTCGATGTTGGCTTTCACCGGTCTTCGTACACCGTACAGTTTAATTTCTTCTATGCCATTAAGCAACATACCGCCTGGTGTGTCAGGAGCACAGTAACCTACGATAAGAAAAGTGTGCCTAGGGTCACTAATGTTGTTTGCCAGATGATGACGAACGCGACCGGCATTCATCATTCCTGACGAGCTAATGATGATGCATGGCTCTTCTGATGTATTGAGCTGCTTGGACAGCTCTACATTGCGGATGTACGTCAGGTTATTAAATCCAAAGGGATTGTCATCGATTAACAGATATTCATTGAGTTGGTTGTCATAGCATTCTGGATGTGCACCAAAAACTTGTGTGGCATTCACAGCAAGCGGACTATCTACATAGACGGGCAACTTTGGTAAAATTCCAGCCGATTCGAACTGATCAAGCATATAGACGATCTCCTGAGTTCTTCCCACACTAAATGCTGGAATAATCAATTTGCCTTTATTCTCTAGACAGGTGCGCATAATCACATCCAACATTTTATCTGATTCCTGCGGCTTGGATTCGTGGACCCTATCTCCATAGGTAGATTCGGTAATAAGATAATCAAGGGCAGGCATCTGCTGCGGATCCCGTAAGATGGGACGGTCAGGGCGACCGATGTCACCACTAAATCCAAGAAGGGTGTCCCTACCACCCTCAGAGACCTTCATTGTGACGTTCGCACTTCCCAAAATATGACCAGCATCTCGATATTGGACTTCGACTTCGCGGTTGATCCTAAACCAACGATCGTATGGCATGCCACAAAAAAGTTTCATTGTCTCAGCAACATCTGCGGTATCATATAAAGGCTTTCTTAGGGGCTTCCTCTTACTTTTCTTCTTTTTAAGCTGCTTCTTATTGTGATATGCTGCATCCCGTTCTTGAATTCGCGCACTATCTAAGAGCATGATCGCACACAGACTTCTGGTAGCATGTGTAGCATATATGGTACCGCGAAACCCATCCCGCACCAATTTAGGTAGCCTACCACAGTGATCAATATGGGCATGAGAAAGGACTACACAATTAATATGCTTAGGGTTAAAAAACCATTGATCATTGAAGTTTGCCATCTTCTTGTCTCCTCCCTGATAGAGTCCACAATCTAAAAGAATCGTAAATCCGCTATCTAAAGTGATCAGATGTGCACTTCCAGTGACAGCGCGTGCAGCACCGCAAAATTTGATCTTCATATTGAATGTTAGGTTAGGGGCAGAAGATACGTAATACCATGCTAATTCAAATTCGCCGGCACCCGGTTAGCTTAGGAAGCCCCACCCCGCTAGTGGTACTCTGTCCACCTGGAAGATATTCGTTTATTTATGGCCCCTTTTTGCGAAAGCCTTTGTTGCAAATACTCCACAGGGCTATGACCATGATTCCGTTTTGACGCCTTGGCTTTCACAAAAATGATCTCAAAATTATTCAACACATTCCAGTGGACAGAGTACCAATTCAGCATTTCTTAAGTAAATGATCCTAGTGGGCAAGCTTATTTTTCTGCTGATCGAAGAAGTGAAACCGAACATAGCCGTAGCTATCTACCCCGATTGCCATCGGGGTAGATGATGATGAAGAGCAGGTGGAAAATGCCTGTCCCGAGCTTGTCGAGGGGAAGCCCTCGATAGTATTAGAAATTTTGGAAATGCTGCGCTAGCGCAACTTGAGATGTCCGTAATGGGCACCAAAATTTAAGGAAGCCTCAGCACCTACATCACCTCGGTAACCACTTAAATCTATCTCACTGTTCTCTCGCCTTTCCCTGGTCAATGTTAAGCCCGCTGGTAGTGATACATTGACATACCTTCCAGAGACAGCTAGTATGAAATCTTGCAAAGCATCTGTATTGATGCTCACCTTGGTATACCTGCTTTCCACATTCATCCCCGTGAAACCTGGATGGATTTGATCTATCTGTAGCCCACCATACGACAACTGGGCATCCAAACCTATGGTGAGCTCGTCAAGATCAATTCGAGTATACTTAGTCTTTATCTTTAGTTCTTCTATTTTCTCCACATGAATTTCATCATATTTCCCTTCATTAACCAGTGTACCTACCTCATCCAAATGATACTTGTCGTATGCAGAATATGCCCTGACTATATTGATACTCTCCACTGCCAATCGTGAATACTTCGAATCTATATCTAATTCATTTGCATCCTCAATCCTTAGTTTGTAGTAGCTTATCTCTGCTCTAGTTCTATTGGCTTGAGAAATGACCCCATTCCCATATCCCAGCGACAAGTCAAGGCTTCCAGAAGTATGAGCGATCTGTAGATCGCCATATTTTTGATCAATTTGCACATCTCCGTCGATGTCTTCTAGCTCAATATCTCCATACTTATTGCTGATTTCCAGGTGCGCGGTTTTAGGCATCATGACGTGGTAATTAATTCGAATGTCATCGTCTCCCCACCAATCCTGCATAAACCACCAGAACGATTTTTTCGCATCTATTTCCGTTTTTGCCTTAACAAAGTGATCGCCATGGCTGAAATCGATGTCAATGCGCTCAAAAGTATGATTTGCCTTACTTTCACTTGAAGCATCCACTTCCACTGTCACCACTATCTGCACTTCTGCTTTGTCCCAAGTGTCTACATCCACTGCTCCATGGATATTCTCTATATCAACTTTACCTCCTTCTCCCAGTGAAAACTGCTTTTCAAAGATCTTGCTAAAGGTTTCGTCTATCCCCGAGCTAGTCGATAATGTGCAGTTATCTTCGGTAAAGTCTGTGAGCGATGATCCCATCGCAACCGATACGTTTGTATGGGTACTTAGTAGACAAACTGGAAAGAGGTATGCTAAAAATCTATTTTGTTGCATGTTATTCATATTGTACTTTCCACACTAATCTTCTCTTTAATTACCTTCTCCAGCATGGCAATCTTGGTCTCGTAGGTCGTGATAATGGCCTCAATGAGCTTATTTCGCGCTGACCTTGGGGCATCAGCGAGTTGACGTTTTAAATCTTTGATCGCTTCATCTATCAGCATCAAATCCCTTTCATCTTCGGTAGCCTGCACGAAACCTTCCAGTTGCTTCGTATGAACCGCCACTTGTTGAACAAAATATTGCTCTATTTCTTCCAAGTCTTTTCCATGGGAGTGGGCTCCAACAGGACTCTGATCAAAGATATTGTGGTAGAGAAGCATGCCCAATGCCACACCAATCAACAGCAGACCCACTGCAGCTGCATGGCGTATCCATGAGATCCTTCCAGACGAATCACTTTTGCTCACTTGTTTAGAGATCGCCGACCAAACTTCGAGAGACGGGTTGTCATCATCAAACTCATCTCTGTGCTGTCTTATAAACTCCTCCAATCTATTCTCTTTCATTGGTTAATCCATTTTATCTTGCAGTATGTGGCAGAGCCTTTGCCTGGCTCGACTATATTGCGACTTCGATGTACCCACACTAATGTCCAATATTTGACTTATTTCTTGATGATCGTATCCTTCCATTGCGTAGAGGCTAAATATGGTGCGATAGCCATCCGGCAACTGGCTCACGGCGGTCCTTATTTTTGCTATTTCCTGACTCTTATCTGCTTCAGGCTTATATTCATCCGATTCAACTTCTGGTTGATTATTCTGAAGTTCAAAAAATATCACTCTTTTCTTTTTGAGGGCATTGATGCACTGGTTAACTACTATTCTCTTAATCCAAGCGCCAACTGAAGATTCAAAACGAAAACTCGATAATTTAGCAAACACATCTATAAATGCATTTTGCAATTCGTCTTCTGCCTCAACTCTGTTACCCAATATGCGTAGGCAAACATTAAACATCGCCTTAGAGTATAGTTTATACAATTCAAACTGAGCATGGCGGTCCCCATCGATGCATCTTCTCGCCAACTGATCATGCTGCGTGTGGGAGTTCAAAAATCTGACGGTTTTTGCCTGGTTTGTGTCTGAATGACAACAATTATCTGGGGAGGTTGCATTTCAACGTGAATCTACGGGAAATAGAGACCAGAAATACCTGGGAGACTGTACTGCGAAAATAAGAAGGTGGAACTATAAATACTTACTCGCCTATTCTTCTTCTAGACTGACTCTATTATCCAATTTTTTGTCAACTACATTCTGATCAAGGAAGTCGTTCAACTTGTCTACGGAGTATGTGGATACGATTTCACCTAGTTCATTGATCCTGATGTCAAATCCCTTTAAGTCTTCATGGGCTTCGGGTGAACCTTTCTTTGGTATTTTCTTTGGCATATAATATGTAAACGCATGTTTGCTCTTAAGAGTGCCATCTTAATCTGATATTCCGTCGAAGACCACCGGAGATTTCTGAAACCGGGAACTTACAGTTTTCTTTCCCAGTACCTCCATGATATCAAAAAGATCTGGCCCTTTGGTGTCACCACATAGAGCGATACGCAGCAGGGGAAGCACGTTGCCAAACGATAGTTCATATTCCTCAATATAGGTATGAACCACACTCTTCAATTTTTCTGCTTGAAAATCAGCTTCCGTTACTTCCGTGAGCTTACTTATCAAGGTCAGAAAATGGGTTCTATTTGGCTCCTTCCATTTCTTTCGCAGCATCTTTCCATTGTATGATTCCACATCATTGAAGAAATAGTGTCCTTCAATTGGAAACTCGCGATATGTTTGGATTCTCGGCTTCAACAATTTTACTACCTCAGAGATGTATAGAGACAGGTCTTCGTCTCGCTTACCCTTTAGAAAAGGCAGCACATGATTGGCCAGACTCTCATCTGACTCTGCCTGAATATACTGACCATTGTACCAGCGAGCCTTGTCATAGTCAAACCGGGCACCAGCCTTACTAATTTGCTGAATATCGAAAGCTTGGACAAGCTCATCCATGGAAAAGATTTCTTGCTCAGTGCCAGGATTCCACCCTAGAAATGCCAAGAAGTTTACTACAGCATCTGGATTAAATCCAAATGAATCGAAGCCCTCAAATGGATCACCTGTATCATGCCATGCCAACGGAAATACAGGAAATCCAAACTTCTGACCATCTCGCTTACTGAGCTTACCCTTGCCACTGGGTTTTAATATCAATGGTAGATGTGCAAAAGTTGGCATGATATCAGCCCAACCAAAAGCTTCATATAACAATACGTGATGAGCTGTGCTAGGCAACCACTCCTCTCCCCGAATGACGTGTGATATTTTCATCAAGTGATCATCCACTACATTCGCAAGATGATAGGTAGGTAAGCCATCTGTCTTAAGAATGACTTTATCATCTAGTTCCTTTGAGTGTATGCGCACCGACCCTCGTATCTCATCCATGAAGGTAATTTCCCTGGATGCTGGCACCAGCATTCTTACCGTATAGGGCTTACCGTCGGCCACCAGTTGCTCTGCGGTCTCAGGGCCCAAGGTTAAGCTATTGCGCATAGTCTTTCTGGTGGATTGGTCGTATTTTGGGCCCTTGTTACCCTCTGCGATTTCTCGTTGCCGCATGGCCTCGATCTCTTCGGGTGTATCAAAAGCATAGTAGGCGTGACCACTTAGAATCAGTTGATGAACGTAGTGTTCGTAGAGACTGCTGCGTTCTGATTGGCGGTAGGGTCCGTAGGAGCCTCCTTGGTTAGGTCCTTCATCCGGTATCAATCCACACCAATGCAAAGCCTCCTTGATATATTGCTCCGATCCTGGGACCAGTCTGGACTGATCTGTATCCTCAATCCTTAGAATAAAGGTGCCTGCGTTCTTTTTGGCAAATAGATAGTTGTATAGTGCAGTTCGTAAACCACCTATATGCAGTGGGCCTGTAGGGCTGGGAGCAAAGCGAACTCTTATTGGACCAGTCATAAGAAGTGAATGTCAATATGCGAATCAAATGGTTTACACATATACATATTATTTAATTTGATAAAAGTAAGCAGCTCCAAACCAAATTAATACGTTATACGTTTTAACGTCGTTGAGCAAAGAAACAAATTTAATTTTCGTACGCAGTTTTCCATAACCACTCACTTATGTATTTAGTTAAGACACCAAGTCTCATTCAGAATTTGTTTCCCAACTTCATTTGGAAGTTTGCTGCGAAAGAAAAGAAGATCTACCTGACTTTTGACGATGGCCCAATTCCTGAAGTCACCCCATGGGTACTTGAACAACTGGCCCAATATGGTGCTAAGGCAACTTTCTTTTGTGTTGGCGAAAATGTCAGCAACTATGCCAATGTCTACAACCGGATTATCGAGGAAGGTCATGCGGTAGGCAGTCATACTAACAACCATCTGTCGGGCTGGGGTACAGACAATATTCCGTACTTCCATAATGTCCGTAGGGGAGCAACCCTCGTTAAATCTGATCTGTTTCGTCCACCTTATGGAAGGATCAAACCTTCGCAGGTGCCTTTTTTAATGCGCCACTACAAAATCATCATGTGGGATGTGCTCAGTGGAGATTTTGATCCCAACCTTACCAATGAACAGTGCCTTTCGAATGTGATGGCCAATACTGATCAAGGATCCATTGTAGTTTTTCATGACAGCTTAAAAGCGGAGGAGAAGCTGAAATATGTATTGCCCAAAGTATTGGCGGCATTCAAGGATAGGGGGTTTGAATTTGCCAGCATTTCGCAGGACGACTTGCAGCCTTCCCGATTGATGAAGAAAATCGCTTAAATCTTTTTTGGTTACTTTAAGGAAACCAGGCAGTGTCCAGAAGTGTTTACTTTCTGAGACCTAAATAAATGCAGACACCGAAAGAATTTTTAGCACGATTTAAGCAGGGGCTTGAAGAAATCAAGTTCCTAAATCTTCTAAAGGCTATTGTAAGGAAAGCAAGCATTAAGACCATCTATGTGGGTCTACTCCTCTTCCATGCATACCAGAGAACTGAAACACCCCTTTGGGCCAAACGTATGGTGCTGGGTACCCTGGCCTACCTGCTCGCACCTATTGATGCCATACCAGACCTATCGCCATTTATTGGATTTACAGACGATTTTGGTTTGCTCATGTTTGGACTTGTAAGTATAGCCGGATATGTGAATCAAGATGTACGACTGAGTGCCCGGACACAGCTGGAAAAGTGGTTTGGCACCGTTGGCGACCATGATCTGCTCGAAGTAGAGGAGACACTGAGGCTATAAAACCTTACATGATGACTGGGGAGGGTTGAACTCAGATGGTCATGATATCAGTCTCTTTGGATTCAATCAAAGCATCGATCTCGTCTCCAAATGAATGCGTCATTTTTTCAACCTCATCTTCCCTTTTCTTGCCTGCATCTTCCGGATATCCTTCTTTGACCGCCTTTTTGATGGCATCCATCACCTTGTGTCGGGTGTTCCTGAGACTTATTTTTCCTTCCTCACCCAAGTGTTTTGCCTGTTTCACCAATTGAATTCTGCGCTCTTCGGTTAGTGGTGGAATGTTAATGCGGACAAATTCACCATCATTCATGGGTGTTAACCCGAGGTTAGCCGAAAAAATCGCCTGTTCAATATTGGCAAGCATCGATTTCTCCCATGGTTGAATCGTAATGGTCTTAGAATCGCTGGCAGCGAGATTTGCCACCTGCTTCAACGGCGTTGGATTTCCATAGTACTCTACCATTACTCCATCTAACATGGCAGGGGAAGCTTTTCCCGTGCGGATTTTAATCAATTCTTTTTGGAGATGATCAATGGCATCTTGCATTCCAGCTTTGCCCTCTTGTATAGATTGATTTACTTCTTCAGCTGTCATTATCAGTACTTTTTGATTAAGATAGTAATTCTTATCAATCACGCATTCTCATAATCAAATAAAGCAACATAACCAATGCTGATAAGGCAGCAGCCACGTAAGTCATCGCAGCCCATTGCAGGGCGTCCTTGGCGCCATCATATTCAGTGCCTGTTACTACACCACTCTGATCTACCCAGACCATAGCGCGTTTGCTGGCATCAAACTCAACTGGCAAGGTTATGAAGCTAAAGAGTGCAGTGACGGCAAATGCTACAATGGTAATCATAAGAATGGTCTGGCTACCACTGGCTCCAGCGCCAAAGCCTCCCAGTGCAAGAAAAAGCAACCACTGCTGTGCCCTAGATGAAACCTTGACGAGGGGCACTAGACCCGATCGTAACTTTAGCATGGGATAGGCGGTGGCGTGCTGAACCGCATGACCACATTCATGCGCTGCCACAGCTGTAGCAGCCACAGATCGTCCGTGATACACGTCTGGGGACAAGGCCACGGTTTTATTCATGGGATTGTAGTGATCAGAAAGGAAGCCCTGTGACTCCACCACTTTCACATCTTGAATTCCATAAGATGATAACATAGACTCGGCAACTTCCCTTCCAGATAACCCTCTTCGGGTAGGTACTTGACTGTAGTGTGCAAATTTTGACTTGAGTCTGCCACTAACAAACATGCCGATCAGGCTCATCAAACCTGCAACGAGCATGTAACCCATATATCCTCCTGACATCATATTCTAGCGTTTCTCTATTTATTTAATTCACTATCTGCAAACACTAGCTGATTTCCGTAAAACCAGTGTATTTGTGCAGTACCTCTGGTATATTAATGCCTTTGGCAGTTTGATTGTTCTCCAAGATGGCAGCTACAATACGTGCCAATGCTAGAGCACTGCCGTTGAGTGTGTGTACCAACTGAGGTTTTTCCTTGCCTTTACGGTACCGGACCTTTAGACGGTTACTTTGAAAACTTTCAAAATTTGACACAGAGCTCACCTCCAGCCATTTTTCCTGGGCGGCAGAATACACCTCAAAATCAAAAGTTAGCGCTGAAGTAAAACCCAGATCGCCACCGCATAAGCGCAATATCCTGAAAGGAAGTTCCAACTTGAGTAGTAAAGATTTCACGTGTTCCACCATTTCTTGGAGGATCTCGTATGAAGTACTCGGAAGGGCGAATTGTACAATCTCAACCTTGTCGAACTGATGTACCCGATTGAGACCTTTTACATCAGCGCCATAAGAACCAGCTTCTCGCCTAAAACAAGGCGTATAGGCAGTGAGTTTTATGGGCAACTCATCGAAATCTACGATCTCGTCGCGAAAAATATTTGTCACTGGTACTTCAGCAGTTGGTATTAGGTAAAGATTATCGAGCTCGGTATGATACATCTGACCTTCCTTGTCCGGCAGTTGGCCTGTCGCTGTTGCTGAATCTTCATTGACAAGTAATGGAGGAGCTACCTCCTCATAGCCAGCCAATCGCGCTTCATCAAGAAAGAAGTTGATCAGTGCCCGCTCCAGCTGAGCACCTTTACCTCGAAACAAGGGAAACCCTGAACCGGTGATCTTCACACCCAACTTAAAATCGATCAAATTATACCTTGAGGCTAACTCCCAATGGGGCTCTGCCGCGAATCCTTCAAAAGTGGGCCATGCTCCATCCCAATCCTGGACAACTTCATTATCATCGTCTCCATCACCTTTCGCAACAGAATGATGAGGGATGTTGGGTAGAAGGAATAGAGCTTCTTTTAGCTCAACCTCCACTTCTTTCGCTCGGCCTTCCAGCATTTTGATATGATCTTTTTCACTTGCCACCAGCTCACGCATCACGTTGGCTTTATCTTTCTGCCCATTTTTAAAAAGCGCGCCAATTTCTTTGGAATACTTATTCACCTTTGATAAGTGCTCGTCTAAACCGGTTTGAGTCGCTTTTCGCACATCATCCAATTGGATAACTCGATCAACAAGTGCCAACTGATCTTCTGAGAAGTTTCTTTTGCGCAAGCCTTCCTCAACCCTAGCTCGATCATCTCGCATTATATTTACATGAAGCATATCGTTTACCTTTAAGCCAACTCAGACCATACTACAGGTCAAACAAGACAATTTTTTGGCAAATATACTGGAACCATCAAAAAATAACTGTATTTTTGCTGCGCCAAAGGAAAGGAATACGTCTTTAAGCTCGCATCTTTTCTTGCAGTAGCCTTGAGCTTTTTCCTTTTGAATTTCTACCGAATTAAGTTTGACGACACCGATTATTTTATAAATCATACGCAGATACAACTGCCAAAAATGATGAGATATGTATGATATTCTCCAGTTGAACGATATGCTCGTTCCTGAACTCAGAGATGTAGCAGAGAAGCTAAATGTGAAGGGCTTTAAAAAACTGAACAAACAGGACCTAATCTATAAGATCCTGGATGAGCAGGCTTTAAAGCCAGAAGAGACGAACGGGGCAACTGGTCAGTCTAAGCTTGAGCTCGATACCACGGTCAAAGAGCAAAAGGCAGATGAGAATCTTCCGAGTACGGGTGGCGAACGTGGAAGAAATACCAGATCTAAATCTCGAGCTCCCCGCAAGAGCAATATCAAAGAGCGCGAAAATCAAAAGCCGACAGAGCCGCAAGATAAGGATGGGCCGCGAAGAGGCGAGAAGGAGCGGCAAGCAGATGATTCCAATGATCAGGAAAAACGAGATCAGAAACCGAGTGGTGAAAGCGGCTCTCAGCAGAGGGACAAGAGACATCAGCGAAACGATCAGCATCCCAATCAGAAAAGCAATAATGGTAAGGATGATGAGCGCGATCATCGCCGGAAGAAAGAAGAAAAAAAACCTGCCTTTAGTGTGGAGTTGGATGGGGTGATTGAAGGAGAAGGCATCTTAGAAATGATGCCTGATGGGTATGGATTCCTACGTTCTTCAGATTACAACTACCTCACCTCACCCGATGACATATATGTCTCACCATCTCAGATCAAGCTATTCGGACTTAAGACAGGTGATACGGTTAAAGGTGCCATACGACCTCCTAAAGAAGGAGAGAAATATTTTGCCCTGCTTAGGGTGTCACTCATCAATGGCCTCGAACCTGCGGCTATTCGCGAACGTGTACCTTTTGATTACCTGACTCCGTTGTTTCCAAAGGAGAAATTCAAGTTGGTCTCTGCCAAAGATGGCAAGGACTATGGCAACCGAATGATAGACCTGTTTGCGCCCATTGGCAAAGGTCAGCGCGGACTAATTGTAGCTCAGCCAAAAACGGGTAAAACATTTTTGCTGAAAGACATCGCAAACGCCATTGCCAAAAACCATCCCGAATGCTTCCTGATTGTACTATTGATTGACGAACGTCCAGAGGAGGTCACCGACATGCGAAGAAGTGTCAATGGAGAGGTCGTTGCATCTACCTTTGACGAACCTGCTGACAATCACGTTCGGGTGGCTGGTATCGTCCTTGAAAAGGCTAAGAGACTTGTCGAGTGTGGCCATGACGTAGTCATTTTGCTTGACTCCATCACTCGCTTGGCCCGTGCTTATAATACAGTTGCACCAGCTAGTGGAAAAGTACTTTCTGGCGGCGTAGAAGCAAACGCCCTCCACAAACCGAAGAAATTCTTTGGCGCAGCGCGAAACATTGAAGATGGTGGCTCGCTTACCATCCTCGCAACCGCCCTCATCGACACCGGATCTAAAATGGATGGTGTCATTTTTGAGGAATTTAAAGGTACTGGCAACATGGAGCTACAGCTCGATCGATCACTAGCCAACAAGCGCATGTATCCTGCTATTGATTTGCCAAAATCCAGTACCCGACGCGAAGAATTACTGTTGGATAAAGATACCCTATCTCGCATGTTTATCCTGCGCAATCACTTGGCAGATATGAAACCAGATGAGGCGATGGACTTCTTAAGGAAACATATGTTTGGCACAGTGGACAATGATGAATTCCTGTCATCAATGAATGGCTAAAACAACTGATTCACCATTTGCTGAGCAGTTGAGTATTTTTCTTACTTTTGCAGCCCGGTATTAATCAAGAAAGCTAGGTAGTCATGAAAAGGACATATCAACCATCCAGAAGAAAACGAAGAAATAAGCATGGTTTTAGGTCGCGGATGAGCTCCAAAGGAGGCCGTAAAGTGCTTGCGAGGCGCAGGGCAAAAGGCCGTTCGAAATTGACGGTCTCAGATGAGCGTCGATTGAAGTAAAACCAAACCACAGAAATATTCAGTAATGGGGAAAGGCTTGATTGTCTTTCCCCTTTTTTGTCCTGGTATATGGTATTTCGATCTTCGGTGAAAGTGACTAGGTAGCCAATCCTAAATGCCTTCTTCCCACTTTAGTTTCATATATCTAAAATAGTAGACCAACCACGAAGTATTGGTAATGATGCTGCTCACTCTTAACCTCTTACTAGCATCCCCCACAAAATCTATTTGTTCGGTTTGAGAAACTTGCTGTCTTTTTGATGAACAGTTTGACATTTGACCACAAAGCTTACCCTCGTGCAGAAATTCCAAATTAAGTAACTTGGACGGACTAGAATGACACGCTCATGCGCACTCAACGATATACATTTGGTCGAAACGAGAAGCTTAAGCACAGAAAAGATATTGGCCGTCTTTTTGAAATTGGAAAAACCTTTGCCAAATATCCGATCAGGGCGCTCTATACAGATAGACTGGAAACTGCCGATACAAATACAAAATGCGCATTTACCGTACCCAAACGTTCTTTTAAACAGGCGGTCATTCGTAATAGATTAAAACGACGGATGCGGGAAGCCTATAGGCTTCACAAACATCTGCTAGTAATCAATACCAATCAAAGACATGTCTTTCACCTTCTTTTCATATACACGGGAAATGAAGAGCTGCCCTACCGAAAGATTGAAAAGGCGATACATAAAATACTTCGAAAGATTGCGGATGCCGAACTCTAGATTTATTAAAACTGCTCTGCTGCTTTTGCTAGGCAGTCTTACGTCAGCGGTAGTTGCTCAAAAAGCCCTCCAGCTGGAGAAACGAGGTTCATTAAAGACAGAAAAATACTTCGTGGGTGAGTTACTTATCTACAAGCTAAAGAGTGACAAAAAGGTATGGCTAGAAGAGTATATGCGCAATATCTCAATTGAAGATGGTGTCATCTTTTTCGAGCATCGTACTGTGCACATCGACAGCATCCATGCCATACAAATTCGCAACGCTCGACAAGGTGTAAAGACCATTGCTGGAGCCCTGACTGGATTCAGCTATGTTTGGAATTTCTGGACCCTGGTCTCCTTTGCATATGGTGAACCCCTTCGACTGGGTACCTCGATCGTTGGTTTGGGTTCTTTTGTTATGGGACAAGGCTTGAAACTAGCTTTTTTTAAGACACACAAGATTAAGGGTAGAAAGAGACTCCGCTTGATCGACCTAACCTTCCAATGACGAAAGCAGGTATTCTATCGCCAACGCATAGCCCTCGAATCCCAAACCGGCAATGGAGCCCCTGGCATGTGCAGCAGTAAGACTGGTATGCCTGAAAGCTTCACGGGCATGAATATTGGAGATGTGTACCTCCACTACCGGAGATTTTATCGCTTGCAAGGCATCTGCGAGTGCATGAGAATAATGGGTCAGTGCCCCAGCATTCAGGACAATACCATCACCTGCGAATCCTATTTCGTGTATCTTGTCGATGAGTGCACCCTCATGATTGGATTGAAAATATGTAAGTGCTCCACGCCCTTCAAAGCGACTCTTGAGATCTTCAAAGAAAGATTCGAATGGTTGATCGCCATAGATTGATATCTCCCGCTTTCCTAAGAGATTGAGGTTAGGTCCATTTATGATGGTAATCTGCTTCATAACGAGATAAAGTTGCCGATAAAAATCGGTTCATCGAAAAATTTGGCGCTTGATTGCGGCACTAATTCGCCATTTCCGATAAAAACATGATGCGCACCAGCTTGATCTCTTCCATGGTGACATCGTCTTCACTGAGCTCGGCATATGCTTCTTCAACCGAATCGGACTCCGCTTCCATATAGTACTCATAGATATCCTCTTTCGAGTACTCATCTACATTGTCTTCTACATAATATTGAATGTTGAGCTTTGTTCCAGAGTTTACGATGATGTCCATTTCATCCAGGAGTTCATCCATCGAAATGGAGATGCTATTGGCAATATCGTACAATGGGAGTTTACGATCTATACCTTGAATGATAGAAACTTTGGCTTTTGATTTATTGGCAACCGATTTGACGACAATGTCTGTGGGTCTTTCGATGTCGTTTTCTTCGACATAGTCGGCGATAATATCTAAAAATGCCTGACCATATCTCTTGGCCTTCCCCGATGAAACACCTGATATGTGTGCCATGTCAGCCATTGTAATGGGATATTGAGTCGCCATGTCTTCAAGAGATGGATCTTGAAAGATGATATAAGGTGGAATCTCTTTTGCTTTACTAATGGCCTTGCGCTCATCCTTCAGCATCTTCAGCAATGTTGCGTCCAAAGCCATTGACTCGCGTTCATTGGTAGGAGTGGGTAGGTCGGCATAATTTCGATTAAGAGACAACTTAAAACTTACGGGTTTCTTCAGGAAAGAACGCCCCTGGTCGGTGAGTTTCAGTATACCATAGGTCTCCACATCCTTGTACAGATAGTCTTGAAGAATGGCATTTCTAAACACACTTTGCCAAAAGATGACATCGTACTCTTTTCCCTTTCCATAGCGTGCCAACTTGTCAAAGCCAAAACTTTGCATTTTGAGATCTTGCTCTCCCAATAAATAGTGCAAAATGTCTTTGCCATGATAATTCTCCTTCAGGTCATCTGTTGCTTGCAGTGCCAACAACAATTCGGCACTTGCCTCGATCTGCTCTCTGGGGTGTCGACAATTGTCGCATTTCTTATCACATCCCTCTTCATCAAATTCTTCACCGAAGTAATGGAGTAGGAACTTTCTTCGACAGGCGGCAGTTTCGGCATAAGCCATCATTTCGATGAGCAACTGCAAGCCCATTTCCCTTTCTGCTACAGGTTTGTCTCGAAGAAATTTCTCTAGCTTTTGAATGTCGCTAGGCGCATAATAAGCCACACACTTTCCCTCCAGACCATCCCTGCCGGCCCTACCGGTTTCCTGGTAGTAGTTTTCGATGCTCTTTGGAAAGTCATAATGAATCACAAATCGAACATCAGGCTTATCTATGCCCATACCAAATGCGATGGTCGCCACGATTACGTCCACATTTTCCATTAGAAAATCATCCTGGGTCCGACTGCGTACTTTGGCCTCCAATCCTGCATGATAAGGGGCCGCTTTAATGCCGTTGACATTAAGTACTTTAGCCAGGGCCTCTGTTGATTTTCTTGCCTGAACATAAATGATGCCCGACTTACCTTCCATCGATTTCACAAAATGGATGATGTCTTTAAACGTCTCTTCTTTAGAATGCTTTGGTCGTACCTCATAATACAAGTTGTCTCTATTGAAGGATGAGAAGTAACGATTGACATCCTGCATATTGAGGTTCTTCACTATATCAGCACTCACCTTTGGAGTGGCGGTGGCAGTCAGTGCGATAATCGGGATGCGATGATCTATGCCGTCGATCATATCTCTAATGCGTCGATATTCTGGCCTGAAGTCATGGCCCCATTCAGATATACAATGTGCTTCATCTACAGCTACGAAGGAGACATTAACTTGTCGGAAGAAGGCAATATTTTCTTCTTTGGTTAATGTCTCAGGAGCCACAAACAGCAGCTTAGTCTTCTGAGACAGGATGTCTTCCTTAACTCGAGCAATTTGCGTCTTCGACAGTGAAGAATTGAGAAAGTGGGCAATTTCATCATTTTCACTCAGGTTTCTGATCGAATCCACCTGGTTTTTCATCAATGCAATGAGTGGAGAAATCACAATGGCCGTACCATCCATCATAATCCCCGGCAATTGATAGCACAAAGATTTGCCACCACCGGTGGGCATAATTACAAATGTGTCCTTGTGATCGAGAACGCTTTCGATGATTTGCTTTTGGTTGCCCTTAAATTGATCAAATCCGAAATATTCTCGAAGAGATGTTTGCAGATTATCTGCTAGTTGCATGCTTTAGAATAATTTATATGATATGGTATTGGGGGCTAAAGTCTAAACCAATGTAATCCAGCACAAAATGGCTAAATGGAATGATGTCATGCACCACCGCAAAGTGGTTTTCTCCTTTTGTTCTAATTTAGAGAATTTTAATGAAACAACAGCTGCTTTGGTTTTGTTTTTAACGACCTTCTTTTGACTTTAACCAACGACGGGGAAATACTCTCACTAGCAAGGAAAACCATTCTGCTGGAATCCAAGGCATTACAATCCCTCAGCCATCAGCTTGCGGATTCATTTGTTGATGCTGTCAAACTTATTCACCATGCTGAAGGACGCTTGATCGTTACCGGTATTGGGAAAAGCGCATTGATTGGCCAAAAATTGGCAGCCACCTTCAATTCCATGGGTACCCCTGCCTATTTTATGCATGCTGGAGAAGCCTTTCACGGAGATCTAGGCATGCTGCAAAAACAAGATGTCCTGCTCTGTCTTTCTAAGAGTGGGGAAACAAGCGAAATCAAATCGCTGCTTCCAGTGGTTCGCTCATGGCAAAATCCCATCATAGCCATGGTCGCAAATAGCCGATCTTACTTAGCCAAGCAAGCTACTGTAGTGATTGAAATTGGGCATTTGGGTGAGGCTGATCCTCACGATCTGGCACCCACCACCAGCTCCATGCAGCAACTTGCCTTGGGAGATGCGTTGGCCATTACCCTTGCGGCAATGCAAGATTTTCAGCCGCGAGATTTCGCCGAGCTTCATCCTGGTGGCACACTAGGTAAGCGAATGCACCTTCGAGTAAAAGAATTGGCTAACAGGCACGGTTGTCCAGAAGTCGCACTTTCAGATCCTTTGCAAAAGGTAATCTTCGAGATATCCAGCAAGCGACTTGGAGCTACCGCTGTCATGGATCCAACGGACCTCCTTGCTGGCATCATTACCGATGGAGACCTTCGCAGGCTTCTAGCACGTACCCAAGCACTACATGGGCTCACAGCATCTGATGTCATGACGCCAGATCCCAAAACCATTGCGGGAAATGCACTTGCATATGAAGCCCTGCAAATGATGAAGCAACACAACATTACCCAGCTATTGGTCGTAGAAGACGATCTTTATCTCGGAGTTGTACACATTCACGATCTATTGCAGGAAGGATTTCTTTGAATTGCCATTGGTTTTTTTCATCGCTTTTTTAACCATCTTTAACGCATGTTTTTTCCCATTGGCGATGATCAGATTAAAGGTGGTGCTTATCCCATATTTAGCTATTGTTTCATCATCATTAATGTCTTTGTATTTCTTTATCAGACCAGTCTGGATGGACAACAGCTGAGCATCTTTTACCATAACTTCAGCGCCATCCCAAAATACATTGCAGACGGTCACCACTTTGGAACTCTGCTGTCCTCCATGTTTCTGCACGGCAGTGTTATACATTTGATTGGAAATATGCTATTCCTATGGGTATTTGCTGACAATATTGAAGCCACGATAGGCAACCTGGCTTTTGTATTTTTTTACTTGGCTGGGGGTGTACTCGCCAGCCTAGCTCATGTCTATTTCAATCTGGATAGTGACATTCCTAGCTTAGGTGCAAGTGGAGCAATATCTGCGATCCTTGGCGCCTATCTTGTCATGTTTCCAAAAAGCCAGGTCAAAGTATTGGTATTCCTAATCATCATACTCCGAAGAATAACCATGTCAGCCTTCGCCTTCCTCGGCATCTGGATTGCTATGCAAATCTTTAGTACGTACCAATCCCTGGGCAATAGTCAGAGTGGAGGCGGAACGGCATGGTTTGCCCATTTAGGAGGATTGGCTTTTGGTCTGCTGATGGGATTCGTCTTTAAGAAGGAAGCAAATCGATTTACAATCAGGGTCTAAGTATTTCGCTCATCAGATGCACACTTAAGGCCCGCAAAAGCAAAGAAAACAAAGAAGGCCACCCCCACCGATGTCTCAAAGGTGTTTTCCACCCACATTGAGAAAAACGTAATCGCAAAGAGTACAATAAGAAATGGGCTTCGGTAGTATGGTGTAATGCATATGGGGGTAAAAAAGGCTATGAGGAACAGCAAAAGTCCCAACCAACCGCTACCAGCAGCTACTGACACAAACTGATTGTGGGGCAATAAGAAAGTATCTTTCTCATAGTTTTTTAAGTAGAACACACGCATTTGATTCTTCAAATCACCGGGCCCCACACCAAACCATGGGGAGGTGCGCCAAATGGCTATTCCTGCCTTCACGGAAAGCACCCTCTCAGCATCAGAATATGCATTCCATGATGCTTCTTGGTATTTACTGATGTCTTCGAGTGTGTAATCGATTCGATTCTTGAAGCTGGTGAAACTGTAATAGGCTACGAGCGGAGTGACTAGCAAGATAATGCCAGCCCCCAGTGCCAGACTGCGTCTTTGCCCAAGTATCAGCGCACGAATAATGAGTATAGCTGAGGTCAGATAGACCACAGCAATGCCACTGCGCACCGCCAGTAGATGGATGAAGACAAATAGATAGACGGCAAGCGATACCAAGATGGAACGGTCATTCTTGGTCAACCAATTAAAATGCCTTGACCAGAGCAATAGTGCAGAGAAAAAAGCCAGAGAGAGTAATAAGCTGTATCTAATGTGGCTACCCGGTGTAGTGACAGGACGACCCTCTGAGAGGTTGTCCAGTACCGTCTGGTAATCGATCAACATGGAAATAAGCACTGGAATCGAACTCAGTACCATTATCAATACTAGCAGATAAAGAATGCGATGGAACAAATGGCGAGACAATGAAGGGAAGAGATAAAATCCAAAGGGAAACAACAAGAATGGAATTTTTAGACGCACCCGGGACAACCAATAGCTAGTATCATCTGAATACAAACCACCGTAGAGCACAATGAGAAATAATAAAGTGATCGCCCACCAGGCAGGCTGGTCCAAGAATGTCGCTAAAGTCTTCACCATATCTTTTCTCCAAGAACATCGGAATGGACTGAACTCAAATTGAAACAGTGCCAATATGGCAAATCCAAACATGGAAACAGAAAGTAGGAAAGTGGAATAAAGCAGTGAAGCAATAAAGAGGAAGGAGAGGACGAGAAAGGCGGACTCGTAATCAAATTTTCTTGTGGTTGCTTGGTCCATTTATCGTTCTCGCTTGCACAAAGATAGGATTAACTTGGGGTTGCCCTTCATTTCCAGCTGTAGCGAGAATCCTGCTATTGATGCCGATACGAGTATCGATCAGTCTGATTGCGTCGACTCCCAGAAGACAAGTATTTACCTTTAAATTGATACCTTTGCCCATCGAAATTCCATTGAAAATCGTATGAGTACTAGCCTTTTTGATCAGGTGCGTTCAGTCATCCAGGCCATAGAAGAGGCCGACCCAAAGAGCCCACAAGAATTGGAGCTTTTTCGGGTAAAGTATGTGGGCACCAAAAACACCATTAAGCCACTTTTTGCTGAAATGCGGAACGTGCCAAATGAAGAAAAAAAGGCATTTGGATTGCTGCTCAATGAAGCCAAGCAGAAAGCAGAGGCAAAATTCAACGCCTTGAGCAATTCGTTGACTCAACAGGAAGACGGCACTATTTCAGACATTGACCTGACTGCTCCAGGGTTTCCAATGCCCTTGGGCTCGAGACATCCTGTATCCATTGTTATGAATCAGATCGTGTCCATCTTTCAGCGGCTGGGATTTACAATTGTAGAAAATCGAGAGATCGAAGATGAATGGCACAATTTCACTGCATTAAACACACCGGCAGATCATCCAGCTCGCGATATGACGGACACTTACTATTTGAAGACTGACATCACACATATGTTACGGTCTCAGACTTCGACTGTGCAGATTCATGAAATGGAGCAAAAACAACCCCCTATCAGAATCATATCTCCAGGTAGAGTATATCGCAATGAGACAGTATCTGCTCGTGCCCATGCTCAGTTTCATCAAGTAGAGGGTTTGTACATTGATGAAGGTGTCTCTTTTGCCGATATGAAGCAGGTGATTTTTCACTTTGCCAAAGAGCTTTACGGTCCAGATGTCAAGATCCGCCTACGGCCTTCTTACTTTCCATTTACTGAACCCAGCGCTGAGGTAGATGTATACTGGGGCCTCAACTCAGATGATGATTATCGTATGACAAAAGGTACCGGCTGGTTGGAAATTATGGGATGTGGTATGGTCGATCCCAATGTGCTAGAAATGTGTGGCATTGACACTGATCGTAACAGCGGCTATGCATTTGGAATGGGTATAGAACGGCAGGCCATGCGCAAATACAAAATCAATGATATTCGACTATTGTTTGAAAACGATGTGCGATTCCTATCTCAATTCAAATCTGCCTACTAACCCCATTCATTGATGAAGCCCAGTATTCCTAAGGGAACCAGAGATTTTACACCCATTGAGGTGGCAAGGCGGCAATACATCTTTTCCACGATCAAGGATATCTTCGAACGTTTCGGCTTTCAGCCAATCGAGACTCCGGTCATGGAAAACCTGTCAACCCTGACCGGAAAATATGGTGAAGAAGGAGATAAACTTCTGTTCAAAGTATTGAACAATGGAGATTTTCTAGCCAAGGCAGATCCGGCGGCACTTGCTGCTAAAGATAGTAATGGGCTGGTTCGCTCTATTGCTCGCCGTGGCTTGAGATATGATCTGACGGTCCCCTTTGCTCGTTTTGTGGTCATGCATCGCAATGAACTCAACTTCCCGTTTAAGCGCTATCAAATTCAACCGGTATGGCGAGCTGATAGGCCACAAAAAGGGCGGTATCAAGAATTCTACCAATGTGATGTTGATGCAATTGGATCCAGGTCTCTAATCTATGAGGCCGAATATGTTCAAATCATAGATCAGGTCTTCACTAAGCTAGATTTATCAGTAAAGATCTTAATCAACAATCGCAAAATACTGACTGGCATCGCTGAAAAGGCAGCGGTGTTAGAAAAGATGACTGACATGACCGTTGCAATCGATAAATTGCAAAAGATCGGTTGGGATGAAGTCAATGCGATTTTGGAGCGACAAGGCTTTTCTCCAGAGTCCATCGATGCAATCAACGCTTTATTCCAAGTCACATCTCTCGATGAACTGGAGAACGCCCTGGCTGGCAGTGAAGTCGGTGAGCAGGGTATTCAGGAAGTCAGACAAGTGTTTTCCTACCTAGATGGCTATCATTTGAAGCAGGAACTCAAGTTTGACACCACACTTGCTCGAGGACTGGACTATTACACGGGTTGCATTTTTGAGGTCCAGTCATTAGAAACAAAGATGGGCAGTATCCTAGGTGGTGGTCGATATGATGACCTGACAGGGGTTTTTGGTATGCCTGATACGTCCGGCGTTGGTATCTCATTTGGTGTCGAACGCATTTATGACATCCTTATGGAATTAGATCGTTTCCCAGACAGTAATGTAGCAAATGTGGATGTGCTCCTAATTGCTTTCGATGCATCATCTCATTTGGCTGCATTCAAGATGCTCTCAGCTTTGCGCTCGCAACACATTAAGGCAGATCTTTATCCGGAGCCTACAAAGATGAAAAAACAAATGCGCTACGCAGATAACATTAGCGTGCCTTTTGTCATCCTAATTGGATCTGAAGAGTTGGAATCAGAAGCATATACACTCAAGGACATGAGGAGTGGTCAGCAATGGAGTCTCAGTCTAACCAGCATTATTGATAAACTGCAGTCTGCCGGTGAGCAATAAAAGATTGTAATCCCTGGATACTGAGAAGATTGTCAATCCCGAGGCATGGTCCATTTGCCAAAATCTTTATCTCAGAAACATTTCTCCATACATCCATCTTCAAAAGGGGCTATACCATACGCTCCAATTCAGATATTAAAATATGTTAATGTTGGCCCTGGGGATATATTTATTAGGTAAGTTTGCGCGTTGTTAAAGCCCGGGTTAAGATACTGGCATGGTTTATGCATTAAAATAAAAATTAATGTATAACCAAATTTATCGTCAGCATGTTATCCCGAACAGCTAGATTTGAAGTCCGTTATCCCATGATTAAAGTACCAGTACTGTCATTGACAGTATACATATTGTTTTTGTCTTTACTAAGCTCACCTATTAGTGCCCTTGCTAATCTGGATGTAGCTAGTTTTGAAGCTTTTGATGGTTTCCTTGCACCTACTGATCAGGATAAGGTCAGCTACTACATCGAGCAGTTTTTAGCTCATCCGGAAACTACAAAGGAGTTGTTGGAACGCAGTGCCATTTACTTCCCAACGATTGAGAAAGAACTGTATAAGCAAGGTCTTC
Source organism: Saprospiraceae bacterium (assembly GCA_013001595.1). Lineage (GTDB taxonomy): Bacteria > Bacteroidota > Bacteroidia > Chitinophagales > Saprospiraceae > JABDMH01. The sequence continues at coordinate 199,451 of JABDMH010000073.1, forward strand.
CCGAGGAGCTGAAAGTGCTTCCACTGATTGAGTCTAGGTGCAATCCACAAGCGATTTCCTATGTTGGAGCAGCCGGACTTTGGCAGTTTATGGTGCCCACTGCTCGACAGATGGGCCTTACGATCAACAGCCAAATCGATGAACGATGTGATCCTCAGAAGGCCACTGAAGCTGCGCTTGCCTATTTGCAGTATCTACATCAGAAATACGAAGATTGGAGTTTGGTATTTGCAGCCTATAATGCTGGCCCAACTCGAGTAAACCGAGCGATTAAACAAGCAGGAGGAGATCGTTGTTTTGAAGCCATCAAAGCATTCCTACCTAAGCAAACTCGGGAATATATACCTAAATACCTGGCTGCTCAATATGTCATCGAGCACCACCGCCAATATGGAATTCAGCCAGATGCCCTGGATCTTGACATGCAAATGACAAGCACTATCCGACTATTGGACAAGATGAGCCTTTCCACCATTAGTAAAATCACTGGCATTGAGAAAGAAAAAGTTGCCCTTCTAAACCCTAGCTTAAGGAAGTCATATGTACCCAAGGTATCTGATGGATTTGACCTAGTATTGCCTGCAAGAGTCGCACAATCTTTACACCTCCATATCTTGGGGCAGCCTCAACGTACCATCGGTCTGCGATACCATACAATTGAATTGCTGATTGAGCAAGAGATTTCTCTGAGTGCAATAGGTGAAGAGTTGGAGATAGATCCCTACCTATTGAAATCATGGAATCAGCTGACCGGTAAGCTTATACCAACTGGGACGATCCTGACCATCCATGAGATATATAGCCCGATAAATAATTGGATCCGCACTTATACACCTTTACGCAGCACTGTGATCACTCTAGATCCCATACCAAGTCAAAGACATCAAATGAAAAAGGAGGGCGTTCGGTCCATTCCACAAACCAACGCACTTGCGTGGCAGGAAACTTTCAACTGGGATCTGCATAAAATGTCTTTGGTAGATCTCTGATGACCCTAAATCGCAGTGTTTAATTTTGATCGTTTATAAATAAGTACCTATCTATTGGAAATCTCATGATGAAATGCGGTAGGGAATGAAAAAAAATGCATTTTTACACGGTAAGGTGTTAGAAAGAATAGGCCCGGGAAATTCCCAGGCCTATCAACCAAACCCTAACCCCATGAACATGAGTCTTTAAGCACCTCAACGTGCTGCTAACTTTCTATCTATTTACGTCTTCTTCTATTTTTCCTCCTCCGCATTCTTCTCGTCTATATAGAAGAACGTACTAATGTGAAAAAGTGTTCCCAAAAGTTTTCGACAAATATCTCACACTAGATGGTACATGTAAAAACCATTTCTCAAAAATTAAGTTCAACTGCCCCAGAAATTTTGAGAGGTATCTCTGTTAAAAGATTCTTAAACTCAATTAGCCTACGGAAATTGTCTTTGGTTCGGGTTTGATCGCAGCAGCTACTTTTGGTAGCTCGATAGATAAAATACCCTGATCATAATTTGCCTGGATCTTCTTTTGGTCTATGTCCTTATTTAGGATAAAAGATTTCTCAAAAGGCCCATATACAAATCCTCTGCGACGGTAAGTAGGCTTTTCTTGGTCGGCTTTTTCTGATTCCTGCACTAAGGATATAAGCAATCGGTCATCTTCAACATCAATTTTAAAATCCGCCTTACTGAAACCTGGTACCGCCAACTGAATTTGGAATTTGTCGTCTTGTTCCAAAATATTTACAGCTGGTTTGGTAGCTACAGGTCGATTAGGCTTTGATGTCTGTGGAGCCAAAAATTCATTTAACCAGAAATCTATTGGATCTGTTGTTCTTCGTCTTAATGGACTTACTGATGATAACTTCATAATTGTATTTATTTATATGATGAATTAACTTGTCACAGATGCATCATCAATTCATGTACCATTGCATGATTAGGGTCGAAATGGCAGAAACAAGGGCAAACATCGTGTCAATATGACACGCTTCAATTGACTAGTACTGCCAATATGGCTGATTTGGCAAATTATTATTTCTGCGGTGTGACCTGAATGACACCTCGCATGAAGGTAGCATGGCCAGGGAAAGTGCAGACAAAGGGATAAGCCCCAGAGATGGTTGGTGCTTGGAAATAGATGATGTCTGAAGCTCCCGGAACCAGCAAATTGGTGTGAAACAATACGAGGTCAGAGTTAGGAATGTAACCCTTCTCTTGTCCCAGTAAACCCAAATTTATGGCTTCCGCTGCTACTTGATCTGCACTTCCCGGATGAACAATCAATAAGTTGTGCATCATGTCGTCCGGATTGTTGAAAACCCATTTAATTTTGCTACCCGCTCTCACTCTGACTTCTTCCGTATCGTACAACATGCCTGGCTTTGTACCAATAGTCACTGTTTGATCCACAACATTGTTCCAACTGTCAGGAATGGATGTTATTCGCTTAGAAGACCTAATGTCGATCTCCACAATTGGCTCACCTTTCTGATGTTGTTGGTGAGTATTCTGCTCACTTCCAGGTATTTCATTAATAGTATAGTATCCAACAGTATGCAGTAATGCCTTCCCCCTACTGCTTTTGATGTTTTTCAACCTCACCTCATTTATATAACCCTTACGCAAGCCTTCCACATAGAGATGGGCACTCTTTCCATCCTGGGCCAATTCGACCTTGTATACGGTCCTTTGCTCTGTATTAATTGCAGGACTTCCGTATAAGTGATGGTATTTGTACGTAAAATCGGTGATAGAATATGATGTAGGATCGGAAGCACTAATGCGATCCACCTCCTCTGTGAAATGGATCTCAAATCCATCGCTTGCGATGTTTATTCGTTGCATCTCAAAAGTTACCATACCGGTCCATTTAAGACGTTCGATGCCAAATGGATCTTTGCCAGTGGAGGCCCAACCTCTGTTGGTCATCCCCACAAACAAGGTTTGGTCCTCTCCCCACTCAAGTCGGAGAATGCCAGATGAAAACCCATCTCGAAAGGGAAAACAAACGCCTTGGTAGACGCCATTGATCTTTTCTTGAAATACCCGCATGAGTTTACTGTGCCCTTGGTCTCCTACTAAAAGCTGACCAGTAAATGGGCCGAAACCTTCGGGAATAACGACCAAATCCGATGTAGAAATCCCCATAAGGGTATGTGGAAACCAGACAGAGGGCGCTTTAACCGCTTCTACTTTTTGTCCATATTCATATAGAGACCAACCCTTGGCATCATCAATATCTGCTGGGGTCAGATCTATCGGTGATTCGCTCCTATCTGTCCATTTCAGACTTTCAGGATGCCCAGCAAAATCGCCCAATTCGAGGTGGGTCATCCTCCCTGATCCCACCCAATCTCCCTGGTTCTCAGTATAAAAAATGTCACCCCCAGCATTAAATCCAAATCCAGCCGGAGATCGCATACCTGCTGCGAATGGGTGCATTTCGCCATTTGGCGATACTTTGATCATCCATCCCCTCCACTCCGATAAACTTGCACCTCCTCCTATCCAACCCAAATTTAAGGTCAAGAGCATATCCCCGTTAGGTAGAAATTCCGGTCCATAAGAATACTCATGGTAATTTCCAGCCAAGCCCCAACTTCGTACGCATTCATAGCGATCAATCTTTAAGTCATCGTCTAGATCTACTAGCTTCGTCAGCTCTGCCCGCTGGGTAGTATAATAAGCACCCCCTCGATAGGCGATGCCTAGCGGTTCATGTAGACCATGAGCAATTCTAGTAAAGACTGGTGCTGAACTACTCGGGTTTTTAATGTGCCATACCTCTCCTCTCCGGGTACAAACGACGAGATCTTTCTCAGCATTGAACGTCAAACCACCCACCTCCAACTGAACATCCTCTGGAATCGGCATGGCAGAAATGGAATAATATGCCGATTGTGCTAATCCTATAGCTTCTTGCCCAAAAGCGGTCTGCACGTATAGTATCATAAAGAGTATGGACCAGCAACAACATAATTTCGTACGTACCATTTTCACTACCATATCAATTCATATGAAGCCAAATCACTACTGAAGTTTACGCGCAACTCACTATGATCAGCGAAATTTTGAATAAAAGCATCCATCTCGGTATCGATGAAATATTGGCCATTGATGTTGAAAAGACCATTGGGCTGTTGAATGATGGCCAGTGCGCTCGCCAACAGAAGTTGTACATCGGTTGAACCTTCTCCCTCTACGGAGATTTGTCGCTTCAACTTTCCCTCCGAGATCAGCATCCGGTCCGACATGCGCATCTCATCCATGCGGAATCTAAATATGGGCATCTGATCTTCCCCTAGATCATAGCCTAGGTACTGCAGGTGTTTAGCAGAATCTGGCCAGTTAGTACCTTCATCTATCACCGCTATGGAAGACAAATTGGGTGCCTGTATAGCAGCGTTTAGTGGTAACAAAAGTTGTGAAGCCCCCCTACCTTGCCACATGTTGGTGACATTTGCAAATCCACCTTTCCAGGCTTTAACAAGTGCACCTTGATTTAGATTGTAACTAAAATGTATGCCTTGGGGTGTTCCGACAGAAATCGTATGTGTAAGTTTTTCATCAGCATGCATCACGAATCCCCTGACCATTTCGGGCTGCTCTCCGACCTCAATCCAGATCGGATCCTGTTGCTTCCTGACTGTTTCTTCAGCCGGAGGCTTAGCCAGTGAGCGCCAGGAGATTTCGGGTCCCTCGTATCTGAGATGCAATCCTGACCTTCCTCTCTCTTGCTGATAGCGCAATTTAAACGGCAATTTCCCTGCCATGAGATCTGCTAATCCAACAACCTTATTGCCACCTTTTTCATTATCGAGCGCGACCATTTGTGTGTCAATAATCAAAGCCGCTCGATCGTCTGCTTCCAACTCAAATAAATACCGGCCTGTGGTTGGAATGTTCAAATCCCCGGAAAAAGTGACTCCAAAATCATTTGGGGTCTCAGAGGCATTTTGTATATCAATATAATCTGAGGTACCTTCTTTGAACGGCTTCAATGAATCGAACTTTGGCAGGTGATCCCAACGACCTGTGTAGGACCTGTATTGCAGATTGCTCAGCGAAAGTGTGTCTATTCCGTAGGTTTTATAGCGGATATTTCTAAATGCCACTGATCCATGATCTCCTTGAAAGAATAAGGGACCCAGAGCCGCCTCACCATCCAATTGATGCGCTCGAGTAGGGCCCGAGACTGAAATTTTTTCGTGCAGGAGTACGCCATTCAGATACACGTAGTCAAAACGAGCATCACGTATCTTATTCCCGTTGTCATCAAATCGGGGTGCCCGAAAGAAAATATGAAAGTGCTGCCATAGACCAGGGCTTCGAGCTGCATTGATTCTTGGGGGAATTCCACCAAAACCTTTCTCACCATCGGGTTTGGTCTCATCCCACTGCTGGTAGATGCCTCCCATATCTTTATGAGCCGGTACCGCAATATTCCAACTATCAAGAAGCTGCACTTCATATCTTCCTTGAAAATAAATCCCACTGTTAGATCCTTTGGGCATGAGCACATCTAGCTCTAATTCGAGGTCACCATGTTCCCACTTGGTATGAATGTTTTCTCGAGCATCATCTTGAGGCGAATTTACCAGAACACCTTGACCCTCATCCATTTCAATATGCCCCTCTTTGGCGAAGTCTGCATATACTGCACCGACCATTTGCCAATTAGAGCCCGTAGGTGCAAAGACTGACATGTCAGTAAGTTCTAATTCCTCAAACGGTAAAGACGTAGGAAGCTTTTCAGTTTTGTCCTCTGATTTTGAAAGGTCAGCTTCCTCGCTACAGGAAAGCAAAGAGCACCCTTGGCAAATGATAATCAAAGCAACTAGTCTTAACATCGAGGAACAATCCGAATAAAATTCAAAAAACTGAAATTACTAATATTATCAAGCACCATTTACCTTCTTCCCATGGTGACTTGCTTTAGCGTAGCTCCACCATCTACAATCATAATCTCTCCCGTCATGATCTTAGCTTGAGTAGCTAGATAAACAATTGATTCTGCTATGTCCTCATTGGTCGCTGTAACTTTCAGCGCCGCTGACTTTTCGATGCCGGCTTTCATCTCTTCATATCGGTCACCTAAGAAACCTTTGGTCCATCGCCCTTGAATAAAGCCTGGGCAAACTGCATTTACACGCACCTCTGGAGCAAAAGCATGTGCCATGGATAGTGTCAGTGTAACCATGGCTCCTTTCGAGGCGGCATAGGCTATTGAACTGCCCAAACCGGTTAGGGCAGCAATTGAAGCAATGTTTACTATTGCGCCACCTGCCGTGCGTAGGTGTGGACACGCAGCCCTTGCCATTTGATAAGCACCGACTACGTTGACGCTATATAGGTTGAGGAAATCTGACTTATCCAGACCTTCCAAGTCACTAAATTCACAAAACTTGGTGGTGCCAGCATTGTTTATCAAGGCATCGATTCTTCCAAACTTAGCTATAGATTGCTTCACCAAGTCCCTACACTGCAAATCTTCCGAAACATCGGCCTGAATGCACAACACCTCTGCACCCAATGCTTGGCAAGATGTCATGGTGGCTTCTGCCTCGTTGGCGCTATTGGCATAGTTAATCACTACATTCCAATGACCTGTGGATGCCAATTGCATCGCCGTAGCTGATCCAACTCCGGTCGATGATCCAGTTATGATGGCCAGTTTTTTCTCCATGATTGACTATTTAATAGCTAATTATTCCATTTGTTTAATCCCTAGAGCAAATAGTTAGCAAGCTAAGAAATCTATATTTGTAGCATGTACAGTTCGTTGGTAAAAAGGCTACACGACAGCCATCCTGGCACCTTTTTCCTCAATCCTCAGGATCCCGAAGGATTGGAGCGCTTTCTACATAAAACGAGCAGATTATCCCCCGGAGAACACATAACAAACATGGAGAAGCCAGGTGAGGGCAATATGAACTGTGTGGTTCGTGTCATTACTAATATTCAAAGCTTCATCATCAAGCAGGCTAGACCATGGGTGGAAAAATACCCCCAGGTAGCCGCACCTATCGAACGAATTCTAGTAGAAGGTGTCTACCTGCAGCAGATGCAAAGTTCCGCTGTAACTTCCCAGATGACACCTTCTGTCTTGTGGGAAGATGCATCACACTATATGATGGCACTGGAAGACCTAGGCCATTGCAGAGATTTGATCAACCTTTATGCTCGAGAACAAAAGATTGATCCTTCGAAAATCCGTGAACTCACCAGCTATCTAAGAGACCTACACCGTATGACGGCACCAGATGGGTTTCCTGCCAACTTATCGATGAAAAAGCTCAATCACGAACATATTTTCCGTTTCCCCTTTGACCCTCAAAATGGATTGGCCCTTGACGAAATTCAGCCTGGTCTTTCTTCTCTGGCCGAACCTATCCAACACAATGCCCCTTTGAAACAACTGATTTCCTCACTGGGACTTGTCTATTTGAGCGATGGATTCACCCTCCTTCATGGCGACTTCTACCCAGGGAGTTGGCTAGACTCAACCCATGGTCTAAGGGTGATCGATCCTGAATTTGCCTTCCTTGGCACACCAGAATTTGACCTTGGCATAATGATGGCCCATATGTTTCTGTCTTCACAAAATGCCGGGATCGTCCCAGTCATTTGGCAAAGTTATGGGCGTCCAAATGAAATTGATGTCATATTGATGTCCGGATTCGCAGGTGTTGAGATATTGAGAAGGCTCATAGGAATCGCTCAACTGCCCTTGCCTATGAGTATTGATGAGAAGCGTGACCTGATACAGATGGCACAAGCGTTTGTCGAAGAAGGTGCGTTAGCGCAACAGTTCAACTGATGGCCCGCATAGCCACATCTATCAATCTCCCCCAAACCCAACCGCAACGATTTCATCGACCAGAGTGAGTAAATCGATTCCCACCTCTTCTTTGCTGGCATCTATAATCGTATTCACCCAGTCCGTAGGCAATTCTCTCGCGCCAAGATAAGCTCCCAAAATCGCACCTGTAATGGCAGCCACTGTATCGTTGTCTCGACCATAATTGACCACAAACTCCATGGTCTTTCTAAAGTCTCCCTCTCCATACAATAAGGCAGTCAAGTTGATGAGATGAATTTCCGCCGCATGAAATGGTATGTCTTGAAGAAGATCATCCAGTTGTGCATAAGCGTATTGTACTTTGGCATATTCATGGGCATCATAGGGATAATTTCTTGGTGCGGGTTGATCTTCCGATACATTTGGTGTGGCCACCTGTTGGGCTCCATGTACAATTCGCCTGGATTGTTCATATAGTCGATTGGCAATACGACCAACGAGTCTGCTTTCCAGATATCTGTTTGGATCCACCTCACGTGACAATGCGACGATCTCATCAAGCGAAGAGGATGGAGACATGGCTTTAGCTACGTAAGCTGACGTAAGCCCTGTAATGTCTCTTGCATATCCGAGATCGAAGATGCCGAGTCGGTAGGCCTCTTCATATGCTTTTGCACCCATCGCTGGGTAGTAAGCTCCCACCATCGGAGCGTACAGCATACCAGCACAAGACATCTCTCCGCCATAAAACCTATTCAGGGCATAACTGTATGCGTCGATGTCATTGGCCAAATATGGTTTCGCAACACGAGCCCATTCTTGCAGCCAGGTCATATGACGCATTTGTGTTTCAAGTTCATCAGGCAGAAAACCATCAACTTCCTTAATCTGAGCTTTCTCATCTAGATAAAGGTCTATTATGAATTGTGCAAAAGACTGCGGACTAAGTGACGTCGGGGTATGACCATACTCGGATAAATGTTTTGCAAACAGATATTTCCAGCGTGTATCGTCTGTCGTCCCTCCGGGTTTCATGTTGTGATTCCATGGGCCTTCCGGTGATCCTTCCCTAACTAATGATCCAGGCTGGTCTATATATCCCAATTGAATGGCGATCTCGTCGCGATGCCACATTTCTGTAGGCGCACCCAAGGCATCTCCAATGGCAGACCCCAGAATGAGCCCTTTGATTTTGTCAATGTATAATTCGTAGTCTAAGCCCTCTGGCCATTGCATAGCTGCAACTTCGTCTTCTACCATAGGTGGAGTCGGAAATCCTTGCTGGGGTGCATCAGGATTAGTGCACCCTATCACAAACACTAACATCCAAATCCTAGTGAATGTAATCCGGAAAGTGCCAATTTCATAAAATGAGTCTATTTTGGACCCGCCTGAATGATCCAGTCGGGCAGGTAAGATTTGCACTTTTTCGAGATTGGGTGATGGCTGAATATCAATCGATTGAGATAAATGGAAATATTGCCAAAAGAGCCATTTTTGATTTGGCGACCTTTTTGGGGTGGATTCACTAGTCAATAACGATGAAGTAGACACAATCACTTAATTGAGTTCACAGCAAAGTGGAAAATTCTACTTGTAAATCCAAGGCTATTCTTATTCTTTTGATCCGTTGTCCGGATGGTAACCTTGTGAACTCCGGGCTCTAGCTCATCATCCAGCACGTAGAGCCAGGGAAGGTGAAGGAAATTGCTCCATTGGGTGAACTGGTCAATAAGTGATGGGAGTCCATCGTCTATTTCAAATGAAATTTTACCCACATCTGCGCCAGCGGCAACAAAAATACCAATGGCTGTTCCTTCAAAGGTAAATGACAAACTAGCATCTGGGCCCTCCGCAACCAATGCCGGAACATCGACGAATCCTGGTCGCGTCCGCAGTTGATCAGTTGGTTGCCAAGACGATCTATATTCCCATCCTTGTTGCAATTGAGCATCGGCAATATCGAATAGACCACCGCCAACATAACTATATGGGTCCAGAAGAGTGGAAGGCAGGGTAGGTTTTTGCACTGCCGTATCCATCCAAGCCGCTAGTGCAGTCTTCATTGTCGTCAGATAAATACCTTGACCGAAGGGAGATGGATGTAGATCTTTGAAATCGTCTCTCCAACTAAACTCACCATTAAGGATTCGATCATTTACTTCTTTTGCTAAGTTGATGCTGGAAACTTGATAGTACTCTGCCACCAATTCATGCTGGCGTATTACTTCTGGTATGTTGCCATTATTATAATCGGACATCTTGTCCTGATCAACAAAATGCATCAACACAATGTCCATGTTTGGATTTGCTAGCAAGGCTTGGCGAATGATTCCTTCCATCCCTCTTACCTGAGCCTTAGGACTTCTACCATTCGTTGCATCATTTACCGCTGCCTCTACAAATAGCAAGTCCACTTTGCCACTGCTTAGCACATCCCTTCTAAACCGGAATGCCCCCGGTATGGATCCCATAGACGGTATTCCAGCGTTGACAAAATCTATGTTGGCCTCATTAAACCGATGCTCCAAAAAGTGCATGATGGAATCTCGCCAACCAGACATATGTGTAATCGAACCTCCAAGAAAAGCAACACGTGCTGTCTGGCCTTCTTCCATTACCTGACGACTTTGACTAAGGCCAGACCTACAGGTCAATGTTGGTTCCGCAGGCTTGAGTAGATCTTCAGTTAACAACTTTGGCGCAGTATGTGCGAGCACAAAGCGTACAATTGGCGTAGGATCTTGAAGACTATGCGGATGATGACCAATGCCTTCCTTGACAATAACTTTGAACTCTGCTCCTTCTTCCTTAAAGATACTGGCGAGTCGATAAGTGTTTTCATCGATGGGTACTACCTCATCAGTTGCTCCACATACGTGAAGTACCGGAATTCCAGCTTGGGCTACTTCTCGTGCCGTATAGATGGGTATATCGGTAAACGTATCTGCCTGTGTATTTGAGAGACCATATGCATCTAGGCACTTTTTCCAGGCATCTTGCGATCCTTTTCCCGAAAATTTACCCCTGGGCCAGCTATTAAAGTCACAAACGGGAGCGTCGGCATAGATGCATGATACCTTGTCGACGTTATTTGCAGCCCAATTGTAGACAATGAGCCCACCCCTACTGAATCCCTCCAAGACCACTTTGTCACTTAAAGCAAATGCTACACGCAAATGGTCGTAAAAATCTGTAAATATTCGCTCGGCTTGCGGTGCACCAAATAGATCAGCAACATCGATCCAAACGAGATGGAATCCTTTTTGCAGCAACGCGATGTCAACCTGAGGTTCATGACCCCAGAATCGTGCTCGCCAAATCCAAGGCTTGGAATCTTGCGCTTTTTTGGGAAAGACAACTTTTGCCGATCGACCGTTATGTTGAAACTCGACCAATGAAAACCCGTTCCAATTAAGGGTATCCTGGGCCAGCAATTCAAAGATGAATAGGGGCAGCAGAAAGATCCAAAGGTATAGCCTGACCAATTTCAGCACCTACTCGATTTATTTAATCCCATAGTTCTTGCAGGGTATATGGAGAGCCCTCCACAGTCCAGAAGGTGCCATCAATAAATCGAAAACCTTTATCTAGTTGGGCTATGGCATCCATGTCCTCTTGTGCAAGTGGCACATCTTGAGCCGCAAAATTCTCCTTCAATCTTTTGGGATTGGTTGATTTTGGGATGACTGCAACTCCTCGGTGTATCGACCAGCTAATAAGAACTTGAGCTGGAGTACAATCCCTACGTTTGGCGATCTCATCAATTACAGGATGTTCCAATAACATTGGTTCAGCTTCTTTCTTAAGCCTTGCCGGACGATCAAGGGATCCCAATGGTGAATATGCCGTCATGGCAATGTTTTTCTGCTGACAAAAGTCCACCAAGTCCTGTTGTTGAAGCATAGGATGCATTTCCACCTGATTGCACGCAGGTGGAAGTCGTGCATAATCATCCATGGCTTTGATCTTTGAGATGCTAAAATTTGAGACTCCAATATTTTTGCAGCTGCCATCATCGACAAATTTTTCCATAGCTTGCCAAGTCTCAGAAAGTGGTACTTCATCCAGTGATAAGAATTCTGATCCATTCGCGGGAAAAATAATGTGTGGTGGAAGTGCAATGGGCCAGTGCATGAGAAATAAATCTATATAATCTATTTGCAGGTCCTTCAATGTATCGCTGAGACCAATGCCCACATCTTCCTTCTTATGTTTATTGTTCCACAATTTAGAAGTGATCCATAGATCTTCACGCTGCACATCACCTGCCTGAATTGCGTCAGATAGGGCTTGCCCTACTTCTGCCTCGTTTTCATACCGCGCAGCACAATCAAAGTGTCTATATCCTATATGAATGGCTTCACGTATAGCCTTGTACAACTCACCTTCCTCAGATTTCCAGGTTCCCAAACCCAATAACGGCATTTGATCACCGTTTTGAAAAGTAATGTTTTTCATGTGTTAACTTCAATGGTAGTTTACGAATTAGGCCGACCTGACCCTTTGGGTTCAAATATACTAATAGCTTTCTCAGTGATAGCATGGCGAAAGCTTCTACTTGACTAGATCGCGATAGCTGATCAATTCAATACCTCGTTTTTTCACAACTTGCATCACGGTTTGACTTGTCAGCACTTGAGTGATCCCTTCTCGATCTTCCGCTACATTCTCGTATCCCACATGTCCCACCGACTCTAGTTCAGAGCAATCATATGCGGGATGTTCCACAGTCAGCCAAGATCCTGGCTGCAAGGTCTCCAGCATTTCAATAAAGCGCAGCTCTTTCTCTGCCGCTGACAAATTATGTCCACTCCAACGAGGAGTACGTGGTACGCCCAATTCTGATGGGACAATATCAAGTCCATATTCAACAGCAAGTTGCTTAAGCAGTTCTTTGGTTTTTGCATGGATTTGGGTTGCACCCATATGAGCCGTAAGGTGACTCACTTGCGGTATCTTCTTTTGAGCGAGTTCTATCTGGGCCCTGATCTCTTGTTCAATCTCTTGTAAAGTCCAGTCTGCTTCAGCTAAAAAGCTGTTGGATGGATACCCTTCACGTTTAAACACCATTGGGTAGAAATATCCATCTTCATCCGTTATGCTTGGGCAATGTGTCAGCGGTCTCCACTTCAGGTTTACCCATTCACTGGTCAGTGTAATGTGTACGCCAACATCAAAGGCCGGTACTGTCCTCAACATTTTTGCTGCTTCTTCAAACCATGGCCCGGGAACCATCACCTCCACAGATTTTGCAATGCCATTTCTAAAAGCCTCCATGCAGGCTACATTGGCTGCATGAGAGAAGCCCATGTCGTCCACCCTTACCAGCAATCTAGTAGACTTCGATTGAGCAAAGGTTGCGTTTAGTATTCCGCAGAGCAGCAAGAAGAGTACTGGAAAGATGTGCCAATATTTTGCCATTGTTCGAATCATTACTCATCGAATGTAACTAGATTCTCTAATCACTTACCACCTCATATGCAATCCCATTCTGCCAAATCTCAACATGGTTGCATTTCAAGGCGCTCGGTTTACATCATACTCGATATTTTTTAACTAGGGTTGGGTCGGGATCCATTCCTAATCCTATGGTGGTGGGAGCATCGATCATACCGTCCTTTAGTGGAAATGGTTCGAAAGTAGGGTTAAAATCACGCGCCTTGGCTGGATAGGTTTCGAGTATCTTGGCATTGGGTATGGATGCCAGCGCATGCACATTCATGTGTGCATACCCATGAGGTGCAATTTCGATATGGAAAGCGGAACAAAGTGCTGCTATCTTTCGCATCTCTGTCAAACCACCTCCTTTGATGGTATCAATATTGATGATGTCACAGGAATGGTTCTCTACTAAATCACGAGCACCCCATCTCGTATATTCATTTTCCCCCGCCACAATGGGAATATTGAGTTCGTCTCGTACCTCCGCATTACCACGCCAATCGTCAGGAGCGACGGGTTCTTCAAACCAATATAAGTCTAGGTCCTCTACCATTTTACCGAAGCGGATGGCTTCATAAGCGGTGGCGTATCCATTATTGGCATCAATCATTACCCTAGCATCATTACCCAAGGCGTCCACGACATCACGTACCCGCTTTGCATCCTCTTTGGCATCAAGAAAACCCACCTTCATTTTCACCACCCTATAGCCCTCTTTTACATAGCTCTCCATCTCTTTGACTAAATCCGAATTCGTTTTGCCCTTCGCGTAATAACCCCCTGCCGCATAGACGGGAATTTTTTCCCGAAAACTCCCCAGTACTTTGTGAACGGGTAATCCCAACGCCTTTCCCACGATGTCCCAAACACATAGATCGACTGAGCCGATGGCATGAATTTCCTGTCCCTTGGCCACTGGCTTTCGATTATGAAAAAACATGTGGTGCCACACCTGTTCTGTATTGAGCAGATTGAGGCCTTTGATTTTTTTGGCGAAGCCGATCGTTGTGGAGGGCACACCCTTAACCCCTGACCAACCAGTAATCCCTTCGTTTGTGGTAATCTTCAGAAACGTACTGCTGGGATAACCACCTCCTGAGGATTTAATGGCATTCCATGTGAGGGGTGTTTTTTGGGGGAATCTAAGCTTGATGATTTCCACATCTTTAATACTGACATACTGAAGTACATCCATGACCGAATTCCTTAGCCTGGGGTCCACGGATGAAAGATAGCCATCCCCTTTAAGGGCCGGAGCAGCAGTCAAAGCACTTAATGCAAGTCCAACTTTTTTGATAAAGGCTCTTCTTCTTTTCATGAGTCTGGAACTAGTCAGTAGCAATTTAGCCAAATTTAACCCTATTCTTTTTCAAATTCGCCATGGTAAATTCAGCATTCACTTTGAATTATCCGGAGTCAAGATACAGTTACACCAGCCCTATAGTAGTTGGTGGCGGTCGATTTCAGTCCTACATAAAACGAAAGAAGGGAACTGTCGTTTGACAGTCCCCCACTTTCGGATTCTAATTATCCTGGAAATTAAATTTCCAGTGCACTTAGTTTTTCATCTGCGATGGTGGCATGACCACCTGATCAATGATGTGTACCACACCATTGCTCGCTTCGATATCTGCAGTTGTTACATTGGCATCATTGATTTTAACACCAGTATCGGCCACGGCTACGTTAATTTCTTCTCCCTGTACGGTAGGTGAAGTTCCGTCTTCCACGTCAGCAGACAGCACCTTACCAGGTATTACATGGTATGATAGAATTTTCACCAATTGTTCCTTATTCTCAGGCATTAGTAGAGATTCCAACTGTCCAGCTGGAAGTGCTGCAAATGCATCATTGGAAGGAGCAAATACCGTTACGGCTTCTTCTCCACTCAATGTCTCCACTAAATCTGCAGCCTTTACAGCTGTTACAAAAGTCGATAGGTCTGCTTGAGTTTCAGCGGCTTCGATAATGGATTGCGCTGATACACTTACGGAAATGCCCACGAACAAACAGAGGGCTGCAATTAATTGCTTCATAATCAAAATGTTGTTTAGGTTAATAATTATTAATAAAAAAGTAAGAGTCAACTAGGTCCTGCAGCATGATGCCGCGGACAGAATGGTTCGTAAGAAAAATTGAAAAACTATTTGAGAGTGGTCACCTACCTAGCAGATAAGTATGAGGATAACGCTCATTGAATTCAAGATCATATGTGACCAAATGTTAAAGTTTTAGAATTTATGGTTTTTCTTCCCTAGTGGAGTCAAAAAAGCCTCTGCTCAATCCATGTGAGCAGAGGCTGTTGGTTTTCTTTACGTCAATCTCTAATCGTGCAACGGTTGCACAATGAAACATTTCCTAGCCATTATCAGCAGGTGTTTCAACATCGAGGGCTTTAATTGAGTTTTCGATGTTTTTAGCCAGTTGTTTGGCATCCATCTTAAACTGATCCCAATCCGTATTCATATCTGCACCAAGTTGCTGCATTCTTTGAGACAGTTTTTGACCTTCTGCCTCGAGCTTGGTCTTGGCATCCTGAAGTTTCTCCTGTGTTGCTTCATCTGCATCCGCCATCTTAGCTTCAATTTTGGCCAATTGACTATCAAGGCTTTCTTGTACAGACTGCATCTGTAGCTTTAATTCAGACATCTCCTGTTGTACTTGAAGATTGACTTCCTCCACTTTGTCTTCGACTACGTCTTTTGATTCGGTAGCATTGCTGCAGGCAGATAGACCAAGCGTGGCCACTACTGCCATGGCCAACAACTGGCCGCTGATTTTTTGATAATTTATCATTTTGATACTTCATTGTGGATGGCCAGGTGTAACATGCTGCCCATCCGGTTAAAAAAATTGTGATCCGGCTGTATAACGAACTTTGTTTTCTTTCTATTTGTAAAAAACCAGATTTTTTGTAAAATCCTTTGCAACAGCCTTACTATCAGCTACATAGGTGTTTGGCCAAATAGAAAAAGGGCCGACACCCTTGTTGCGACCCTTAGATTTCATTCCAAAAAGAGCAGTAGTGATTTAATCGATTACCAGCCAGGCACGAAATTCAATCCAAAATTCCATCCTGCTCCCTCACGCAGTGGCTTAGCATAATAGGGTTCCAGGATCATTGCTCCAAACAGGTTAATCCTGCAGGAAATACCCGTACTCATCACCGGCTGAGGTTCAAGTGTTCCTCCCTCCCCAAACTGATCATTATCCTTCCAAGCCATACCGAAATCGAAAAACGCCGCCAGCTCAGTGATTAAGAGTCCAGATTTAATTAAAGAGAGCCTTTCCGGACCCGTAAATGGAAGCCTTATCTCCGCATTGCCCACTAATAATTTTGATCCTTCCAGTTGCTCCAAAGTCAATCCCTGGACGTCATTAGTACGACCCAATGCACCAGAACTATATCCCCTTACTAAAGTTGGATCTATACTGTAAAGAAATCCTAGGGTTCGCACGTTGGCGTCATTGCCATATCTGCCATAATGTAAAGCGCGAAAACTGACATTAAACTTATCAAACCAGAAGTATTTACGCAAATCCACTAAGATGGTCGAATAGGAAAAGTCTCCTACATAATGGTCGGCACCGATGCGATATCGGTAACCTTGAAGGGCTGAAGTCAACCCAAAGTTTGAATTATCACCCACTAGCGCCAAGCCAGTACTATAGAGGTTAAAACCAGGTATGCTAGGCTGCCGCTCTCGATCCTGTCCAATATAATTTCCAGGAAATAAGTCATTTCCTGACTGCAAGATCGTGTAGTAGTTATTGTATTGATCAACCCTCGAGCTATAGCGAGTGAAAGCAAGATTTGACTCTAGCCTCAGGGTACGGGAAAAGGTATACTGTGCCAGGGCTGAAGCTCCATCGATAAAGTATCTGACTGTAGTATAAGGGTAGTTGAACACGTCAAAGGTCCCTGAGTTGGTCTCCAATTGGTCTTGACGACGGTCTTGATAGTAGCTGTAGCGAATTGGTATGTGCTGTAGACCGAATCCGTATCCGATTTTCTTTCTTGTATTTACGTACCTGACCTGACCTCCAAAATCATAGATCTCGCCATTCATTGCCAAGCTGGAAAATATCTGATTATATCCCAGTACATCACTGAATAACATATCCACGCCACCCGCCAAACCAGTGTTGGTGCCAAAAGTATTGCTTGTTCCAACTCCAACTCCAGCTCCACCACCAATGTAATCCAATTTGAAATTAGGCCGATATTTTACAGGTACGATCTCTTTCTTATCTATAGTCCTAGTGTCGTCCAGGTTAGCAAGCGCTGGATTCACTCGGTCACTCTGACCCAGATTTCCTGGTGGTAGTATGGCTGCACTCATATCCACATCATCCGTTGCAACTACAATTTGTTCCATTCGGGTGGGTGCCGCTCTTTGTACATTGTAACTGTCGCCCAGAAAGTGTGTATATAGGAGCGTATTGCCTCTTTTGTTAATGGATATTGCTGGGGAATATTTGGTAATGCCACTAACACCGGTTATTAAATCTGTCAGTTGAGTGATGTGGCTACTATCTGGATGGTAACGGTAAATATTCCGGAAACCATCTCGGTCAGAAAGAAAATATAAATGATCATTTTCATCCCACACCGGATTCATATTATCAGCACCACGAAAGACATCCAGGTTTTCTATTTCCCTCGACGCCAAATCCATGACCGCCAAGTTGTATTTCCACTTCCCATCGGTTCTGCCTTCCTTCATACTCACCCTATCGGTAGCAAAGGCTATGCGATCGCCATCATATGCAAAAGTGGGTTGAATTTCTGCAAAGTCATCATTCGTAAGTTGTCTCGTTGATTTGGTCCTTAAATTGACCGCAAACAAATCTGGCTGTCCATTTACTAAGCCATTCACAATGATGGTTCTACCATCGGGGGACCAAGTGGGGTTGCTGAATGCCGGTACATCTTTGAGGGGAAAAACTTCGACCTCTTTTCCGCTTTCCACCTCCGTGATCACCAGATAGTTGCGACCTTTCTTAAAGATGACATAGGCAAATTGACGGCTGTTAGACGACCAGGTACCGGCAGATTCCAAAAAGTGGAGATGATCAATATTGCCTTTTTTTGTAGTACTAGCTACCTTTCGCAAAATCTTCCCTGTACGCAAGTCTGCCAAAAACAGGTCGGTAGTGAAGATGCTTTTTTCACTCAAAAAGACCACATACCTACCATTGGGACTGATGGCGGGTGCAATATTGAGCTTGCCCGAATTTTCATCAGAGAGAAATTTTCGCCCTTCTCCCCGTTTTTTCTTGCCCTTGAACATCGGTTCGTAGTGATCCTTTAGGGTTTTGACCCATGCCTCTGACAAATCTTCCAGCGGAATACCCAGCACCATAGGCACTGCATTCTCAATACCGAACTTGGCAGTGGCGATGAACAAGGGTTTAATAACCTCATCTCCATAAATACCGGTTAGGAAGGACCAAAATGCTTGACCATATCTATAGGGAAAATATCGGGGATCACGAGATAGGTCCCTAAGTGAGGGGATGTTTTCACTAACTACCGCATTGCGCATCCACATAGCTGTGTGTGCATCCGTCCTACCAAGAGACATATACTCGGCCATTCCTTCGACAATCCAAAGGGGAAGGTTACGTAGAGATTGCAGGCCGGTCGAATCGCCACTGAGCAACATATTAAATTGGAATGCGTGCACCATCTCGTGTCCAAGTACATGAAAGGTCTGCTGATTTGACATGGCAACCGGCATAACGACCCGGTTTTTCAAACCCTCAGTGACCCCTCCAGTACTCACGCCGATCTGACCAGATATCGTACTTGTTTGTTGAAAATCTGCATGATTATTATAAAAGACCAGTGGATTCTTACGATGGAAAGTGTCCCTTAGCAGATCACTATGCAGATCATACCACAATTCAGACCACTGCATCAATTTTGTCAGTTCGTCCTTGTTCTTCAGGTAATGATAGACCTGAAAATGTGGACTCTCCGCGACCTTAAAATCAAAGTTGGTATACCTTGGCTTATTCTTACCGAAGTACTGTGCAGACAAATGGGTCAAAGAAAGAATTGACACCAATATAGAGACGGAAATCAATCTGATCATTTTCATAGTGGCGGCGATTTCAAAAGCAGCATTTCTATATATCTGAGGTTATGGAAAATACTGCTGTCAAGTTAAAAGATTCTTAAGTGTGAACTTTCTTCATACACATTTTTTTAACGCTAGATGGACAAACTAGGGTCAAGGATAATTCCTTGAGTGGTTAATGATACAGACACCGATTGCGCCAAATATGTTTGGCTAAAGGGCATGTCTTACTTAGAATTTTAGAGGATTTTAAGGTTTTTAACCAGAATTTAAGGAGAATAAAACACTTCCTTAAGGCATTGATTATCTTTGGTCTACTGCTGTCCACACGGTCGGCAACGCACCCTATTTCTGCAATTTTAAAGTCACGTAACTCCTGATGACATACGATAATTTTACAATCAAAGCCCAAGAGGCCATCTACAAAGGTCAGCAACTCGCCGGCAGTTTGGAACAACAACAGGTGGACACAACTCATTTGCTCCTCTCGCTGATGCAGGCCGATGAGCAACTTACAGAATTTCTCATGGGCAAGGTCGGTATCGACGGCACCAGGCTAAAGGCAAAATTGGCTGAGGAGATTAAGAAATATCCAAAAGTAGAAGGAGCAGAAAAGCAGTACTTGACCAACGATGCCAATAAGGCCCTTGCGGCTGCCAAGAAACTGTTGAAATCCTTTGGTGACGAGTATATTTCTCTCGAACTCATCTTGCTGGGCATACTACAGGGAAAAGACAAGGCAGCAATCCTACTCAAAGATATGGGAGCGACGGAAAAGGCGCTGAAAGCCGCCATTATCGAGTTGCGGAAAGGCCGGAAGATTACCGATCAGCAGAGCGACAACGAATATAATGCCTTAAAGAAGTATGCGATCAACCTTAATGAAAGGGCTGAAAGTGGCAAGCTGGATCCGATCATAGGGCGTGATGAAGAAATACGGCGGATCATGCATATTCTCTCCAGACGGAAGAAAAACAACCCCATTTTAGTGGGCGATGCAGGAGTGGGAAAAACCGCCATTGTAGAAGGCATTGCTTGGCGAATTGTTAAGCAGGATGTGCCCGAAAACTTGCGCTCCAAAAATATTTTTGTCTTGGATCTTGCTGCTCTCGTGGCAGGGGCCAAATTCAAGGGTGAGTTTGAAGAACGGTTGAAGGCAGTGATCAAAGAAGTGAAAGAATCCGATGGTGAAGTCATCCTATTTATTGATGAAATCCACTCGCTCATTGGTGCCGGCGGTGGCCAGGGTGGTATGGATGCTGCAAATATTCTAAAACCTGCATTGGCACGAGGTGAATTGCGAACCATTGGTGCCACCACGGCAGACGAATACCAAAAGTATTTTGAAAAAGACAAAGCCTTAGTACGGCGTTTTCAGACAGTGTATATCGAAGAACCCTCCACAGAGGATACCATCTCGATACTACGTGGCATTCAGGAAAAATATGAAGTCTACCATAAGATAGATATCCTGGATGAGGCCCTGATTGCTGCAGCAGAACTTTCTCATCGGTACATTACCGAAAGAAAACTTCCTGATAAAGCCATTGACCTCATTGATGAAGCTGCGGCTAAACTTCGGCTCGAGCTCGACTCCGTGCCAGAAGAAATCGACGATTGGGAGCGCAGAGTTACTCAACTGGAAATTGAACGCGAAGCCATCAAACGTGAGGGGGATCAAAAAAAACTGAACGCCATTGGTGAACAAATTGCCAATGCAAAAGAAAAAAGGGATTCACTGAGGGCGAGTTGGGAAAATGAAAAGACAATTGTTGATGCAGTACAAAACATTAAGAAAACCATAGAAGAATTAGAGCAGCAAGCAGACAAAGCAGAACGGGATAGCGATTATGAGACGGTGGCCAAATTGCGCTATGGTCAAATAAAGGAGGAAGAAAAACGCTTGGCCGAGGCCGAAAGGAAGTTGGATAACCTCCCCAGTGAGGGCCGATTCACTAATGAAGAAGTAACCGCTGCAGAAATTGCCGATGTTGTGTCCAGATGGACTGGCATACCAGTGCAAAAGATGCTACAGAGTGAAAAAACCAAATTACTGACGCTGGAAGATGAAATCGGAGATCACCTCATCGGTCAGCATGAAGCAGTTCAAGCGGTATCCGATGCGGTCAGGAGAAGCCGGGCAGGTCTGCAGGATCCTAATAAACCGATTGGATCCTTTATCTTTCTCGGACCTACAGGTGTAGGTAAAACAGAACTGGCTAAGACCCTGGCGGAAGTGCTTTTTGATGACCAAAAGGCCATCACGCGGATTGATATGAGTGAGTATCAAGAGAAACACTCGGTATCAAGACTAGTAGGCGCTCCTCCTGGCTATGTGGGGTATGATGAAGGTGGTCAGCTTACCGAAGCAGTTAGGCGCAGGCCATACAGCATCATCTTATTGGACGAAATTGAAAAAGCGCACCCCGATACCTTTAACATCCTCCTACAAGTTTTAGATGATGGCCGACTGACCGATAACAAGGGCAGGGTAGCAAACTTCAAGAACACAATCGTGATCATGACCTCTAATATGGGCGCCGAAGTCATTTTGGAAAATTTTGAAGATTTGCAGGCCGTGGGAGATGAGCATCGACAGGAAATTATTGACGCTACCAAAGAGGAGGTCTTTAATCTGCTGAAGGAACACTTGCGTCCAGAGTTCCTCAACCGAATCGATGAAAAGATCATGTTTCAGCCCCTCACCAAGGGTGAAATCAAACAAATCGCCCGTCTACTTTTACGCAAAGTGGAGAAAAACCTCAGCTATCAAGAATTGAAAATTGAATTGACGGAGGCTGCATTGAACTTGCTGGCCAACCTGGGATATGATCCTCAATTTGGAGCTCGACCCCTCAAAAGGGTCATTGAGAAAGAACTCGTCAATGAACTATCAAAACAGGTTTTGGCGGGTACCTTCACTGCCGGTGAAACCATCTACGTGGACGCTATAAATCGAGCCTTCGTATTCAATGAGGAAAAAGGAATCATTTCCAAACCGGACCCGACGAAGAAAACTCAATCAGCTCACAAGGCTAAAGCTCATAAGTCCGAAGACAAGAAATCGACCGAAGAACGAGAGAAACAAATCAAAGAATTGGAAAGAGCCACCGAAGATGTCAAGGATGCGGTAAATGATTTAAAGAAGGATAGTTAGCTCTAAGCAGAGCACCACTCCTAGAGTTGTTCCTTAATGAAGAATAGAACGGCCAACCAGATTAGACCTTTGATCAAAAAGAATAGAAATCCAACAATACCGATCTTCTTGAGATAGGATTTCCATTTAGGTATATCCTTGGCATCTATTTTCTTGCTTTGATTAATGGTAGAGCGACTTTCCATAATGTTCATAACAACCTAATTCGAATCCAGTTTGCTTTTTGTGCCAGATATTTGCACTTGGGTATTTAGCACTCAAGGTCTTGGACAACTCCGCATGTGCACCAGGCATTGACCATCAGCTAAGCTCATGCCCTACCTCTGCACCCTAAGTAAAGTTACCAGATAAATCCCAATTTTCACAAAGAAGGCAAACCCTATTCACACCCAATCTCTTGTCGGGATAGGGGATCTGCATTAGGATAGCAATTGCCTGAAGGTAGTGCACTCGGCATGTACTTTTCTACATGCATATCTTGCAGCCCAAACTTGAGAAAAGCAACCAAGTTAGACTTCTGCTGGTCTGTTAGGTTTAGTGGTCTAAACTCAGTAGCTATTTGCTCCATTGGTACGGCGGGGTTCTCGGGAATAGCCTGATCAAAGTACTCCACTACATCTTCAATACTGTTTTTGCTACTACCATGGAAGTAGAATGGGGTACGTTGCAGGTTGTACAAGGTGGGAACTTTAAACTTGTAAAGATCCTCATCTCGTCCAGTAAATCCAGCACGACCCAGATTTTTCTTGGCCAGCTCAGGTCCCTCTTTAAAGGATACCAGATTGTCCAAATCATGGACACCAATAGCGAAAAACTTAGTAGCATTGAATGCCGGACTCGAATGGCACGAGGTGCAATTGGCATCGGTAAAAAAGGTGATGGCACCTCTTTTTTGCTCCTCGGTCAATGCGTCCATATTGCCTCTCAGGTATTCTTGAAATGGGGCACGATAAGTCGTCAATGTGCGCAGATATGCCGAGATCGCTAAGCTTGTAGTGACGTTACTATAGCGTTCTTCTTCCGGAACATCGGGGAATACTGCATCAAAGTAGTGCTTATAATTAAGTTCCACAGCCAGCTCAGGTGTCATTTTAAGACGATGTATACTCAGCCCTTCTATGTTTTGGGTCTCTAGCCCTTGGTAACCCAAGTGGTTAAGCTCAGTAGCCTCCTCGATGACCCCCCAGGCATCTTCTGTGCCGACATTGGCCCCACCCGACCCGAATGAGCCGTTCCATAAGGTATTCTCCGCTGCGTAGGCCACATTGAGGACATTTAGCGGCCGTATGCCTTGCACATCCATTTGCTCCTCTGCATAGGCGCTGTGTTTCACCCGGCTTTCACCTTTGTAGCCAAATCCAAAGCCCCCCTCACCGATGCCCTGTCGACGACCGGGCTTAAAATCAGCTGCTGGTACATGGCAACTGGAGCAGGAATAGGATTGCATACCCTCTGAATTTTCAGGTACGATGCCCATTCCCGTTTCGTAAAACAAGAAGGAACCCAATTCTACTTTCTTAGCGGTAAGTGGATTTCTAGGATCTTGAGGAAGATCAGTGAGTTGATGACTCTCTGGTAGCACAAAGTAGGCTACGTCATTGGTTGGGGATGCATTGGCTACGGTTTTGAACAATTCCAGGTCGATGGCCTCGCGGTCAAAGGTATCTGAAACACAAGCCACCATTCCAAAGCATAACCCCACTGCGAGTAAGGTTAATCGGTTCATGTGTTCACTTAGGTCTTGGTTGAGTATCAAAGTTATAAAATTCTCGTGTCATTTTAAAATCGGTACAGACTTTGCCTTCTCATATGAAAGGGCATAATCATGGGTCGTCCCTAGAAGATCAATAGGTCCAAATCCACATGTTAAAAGAGTTTAAAATATGCGGGATTCCACAAAACATTCTTACAAGAATCGTTCCTTTATCGAAATAAAATCAGATGTAAAGTGAAGACTATATGTAATCCTTTGATCGGCTTGACGCTAACCCTGGCCATTTTGGTTGGTTGTACTTCCGACAGCGTTATGCAGCCTGAACCATGCATGGAAGTACTCACTTACGAAGCGGGAGTGGATCAACTTATCCAGAACAATTGCAACCTAAGCGGCTGTCATGATGGATCTGGAGGAGTGGGCAATTATAACTCATACCAAGGTATCCAGCGGAGTCTGGAAAACGGACAATTCAAACAATTGGTATTGATCGAAAGATCTATGCCCAAAGGACAGTCGCTCTCTGAGGCGGAATACGAAATCTTCCGCTGCTGGGCGGAAAACAACTTTCCCCAAAATTAAAAATCGAAGCAACCTATGAAACGTCTTCATCTATGTATACTGCTCATGCTTCCCATATACCTATTTGGACAGCGCCCATTGCCCATCTTCAATGATCGTAAAATCATCAATGCACATTCTACTGAAACACTGCTTAAGAGAAAGCTGGATTTTCGCGTTGCCCATCGCTTCGGTGATCTGCTTGGTGATGATGGAGGTTGGTCCAGTTTCTATGGCTTGGAGACAGCTCGTGATGTATTGATCGGTTTTGACTATGGTGCTACCGACAATCTTATGTTAGGTATCAATCGAACTAAAGGGGCGGGGCCACTCCGTATGCTCATCAATGCCTATTTTAAATACAAACTAGCAGGTCAAAACAATACCAGTGAGAATCCCATGGCAGTCTCCATTTTGGGTATGTCTACCATATCGACCATGCCGTCCAGTGATGATATCTCTGCGGTAAATAATTTTCCCTTGTTTGCCCATCGTATGATCTATCATGTGCAGATGATGGTAGCCAAAAGATTTTCGGATAGGTTATCGCTTCAATTTAATGCCGGATATACCCATCGAAATTTCGTGGCTCTAAACGACATCAACTATGTCATCAATGTTGGATTGGCCGGTCGGTTACGCATCAGTAAACGATTAGCCCTATTAGTTGATCTTAACTACCCCTTGCGGTTTCAGGATGTAGACTTCGATGCAACAGTACCCCTTGGATTGGGGTTAGAATGGATGACAGGTGGAGGCCATGTTTTTCAGGTGAACTTTACCAACTCCGGGGGCCTCTCCGAGACCGACTATCTGGTAAATACACAGTCGCGCTGGGATGAGGGCCAATTTCGATTGGGCTTTACGATTTCAAGACAATTTAAACTATAGTGCACAGATGATGAAGAAAATTCTTTGGGGAGGTCTTTTTCTATTTGCCCTACTGGCATTTCGCTTGGTCGAGTCACCTCTGCACCCCGATCACTCAGTAGCTGAATTATTGGAGACACTGGGCGACAAGCCATTACCTCACAAACCAGATATGAGCGTAGATGGAGTGAGTATAGAGAGGGGCAAAGACATCGTAATCAATGGATGGAGCAAAGTCGGCAGTAAAAAATCACGCAAACAAAGCAAGCATTTTACATGTATAGCTTGTCACAACATCGAACGGGAGGAGCCCAATTTAGCAGCGCCGAATCCCGCTAAAAGGCTGGTGTACGCCGCTCAAAATAAACTCCCATACTTACCTGGTAGCCCCTTGTACGGCATCGTAAATCGGACCTCATTTTACAATGGAGATTACATTAAGAAATATGGACAGCTAGTTGATCTCGCACGCAATGACTTACGCGAAGCGATAGCTCTATGTGCCGTCGAATGTTCACAGGGAAGGGGATTAAAGCCTTTCGAAATGGAGTCCGTGTTAGCCTATCTCTGGACCATCGACCTAAAACTGAGAGACCTGCAGATTTCAGAAAAAGAACGAAAAGTGATTGAAATGGCGTTTGCCAACGGCTCAAGAAAAGAAAAGGCTATTGAAATTTTAAAGTCCAAGTATTTAGATCATTCACCTGCTTCTTTCGTGGATCCTCCCGAAGATAGGACTGCCGGAACTGGCAAGAAAGGCATTCCCGAAAATGGCCAACTGTTGTATGATCTAAGTTGCCAACATTGTCATCTGGATCATCCCTTTTCCTATTTGATCTTGGATGGGGCACAGACCACCTTCAAACATCTAATGAAACAAGCTTCGACTTACAAAGCCCACTCCATCTATCAAGTGGTACGATATGGCACTAGCCCAAAGGGTGGTGACGAGGCCTATATGCCACTTTATACAGCGGAACGGATGAGTGACCAGCAGTTGGCAGACTTGAGGGCATACATTAAGCTAAAGGCTGATCATGCACTCTAGTACTCTGTCAAGCAAAATATTGTCAAGAATTTTAAGTTCTTTTGGCCAATTTCTTCGTTGCATGCAGCTAGCTATCGGCACGCCAGAGCTATGTATCTTTCCGTGTTTTGTCCCTCGAACTTCATTAAAAATCAAGTTAAAATTCAATAACATAATTAACTTGACAGAGCACTAACTAGTGCTTGATATTGGACTATTTTGGTACTAGAAATGATTTCAGAGAAATCAGATCGAACTTTCAGTCACAATATTGGGTTCTTTCCAATCTGTAAAGACTGTGGGATCAATAGACTCAAGAACCCGCACATCCTTCGGACCACCATCGTCGGATCGATCGGCAGAAAGTAATATGTCACCGTATTTTTGATAGTTGTCCCAGGGCCTAATATAGTTGGGATCCTCCTGGTCTAGCTCACGATAGAATGCCCATTGTTTGATCAAATGATCGGCCTTGTCAATCCACACATGGTATCGATTATTTGGCGTTACGCCAACATTCTCAAAAGACAATTGTAAAATATGAGCAGATTTCTCGTCCTTCATTTTTCCTTCCCCCAGGTGGGCTAACGTCACTCCACTGTCTTTGAGCTTAAATGGCATAACTAACCAGTACGAATCATTGATCCAAAAGCGCCTTGCTTTCTTTAGCAGTTCTTGCTTATTTGTCGGATCTTCAATGACCGTATCCTTAACCATCACCTGGCCAGTATCGTCAAAAATATTGTATAGGTATATGGTACTATCGCCTGGTGAAGTAATGCGAACATCTCCAGTATGTTTATCCCATATCAGATGGCGTTTGCCAAAAAAACTCCAGGCAATAACCTTGGTATCATCCCATGCTTTCCGTCCTCCCATGGAGACCATAACCTGGTCTGCCAGGTCGATGGCCGCTGGATCTGAGGCGGCTGCATTAAATCCCTCAGCGGCGGGATTACTATCTGCTTTTTGATCGCATGCTCCCAGAAGCAGGAGAAAAAGAAACACGATCGTCGGAAGTTCTCTCATAATCTAATGTATTGGAAGGAAATCAAAGTGCCCGAAACAGGAGTCGAACCTGCACGCCCATAAGGACACATGGCCCTCAACCATGCCTGTCTACCAATTCCAGCACTCGGGCATCCTGGAAGTGTAAAAGTAATCTTTTTCATTTTTTGGCGGTCAATCCTATTTGCATGATTACAGTTCCTACCTGAGAAACAGTAAAGAGGTGAAATTCGCTCCACCACTTGCTGCCCTCAACTATGTCTGACAATCATGCGCACTTATGACATCTATACAATTTGAGCTTGGTCTACATCGATCCCATCGCCCGCCGGCAATACTTGCCTCGTCCCCATTGCTCAACGCATAACCACCACAACCTAAGGTGGATGTGCTAAGTGGTTTACCTAAGTGGATAACATAAGTTTAAATATTAGTTATATTTTTAATTTGAAAAATTGCATTTTTGCATTGGCTAAGGGGCCATGACATGAGGGTTTAGCGACACCGAGCTGCCATGTCTCTGTCGAGATTGGCTAATTGGGGTTTTCAGAAACGGAGTCTCATCAGTTGCTCCTATAGTTTTACTACAAGATAAATGGCCAAAAAGAGTAAGAAAAGCAAGGCGAAACAAAGCAAACTGAAATCGCTCAAGCAATCGACAAGTGATCGACGAATACCCAAGATCGCTGCAGTTATGCTCACTTTACTTGCTGTATACCTGGCCATAGCCTTTGTCTCCTACCTCTATACCTGGCAAGCTGATCAGGATCAAGTTTTTGATTTCTCCTGGAGCCTCTTGTTTGATCAAGCGCTTCAAGTGGAAAACTGGCTGGGTAGATTTGGTGCGGTAGTTTCTAATGCCTTTTTCTACAGGGGAGTAGGCTTACCAGCATTTATTATCGTCTTTGTCACCCTTAAACTGGCCTATCTTCTATTTAGTGAGCGATCCTTATGGGGTATTTTACCACCAGTCCAATATGCCCTCACTTTCATTATTTACATGTCGCCCCTGCTGGCCTTTGTTTTTTCTGGAAGTGGATTTCCATGGGGTGGAGCACTTGGTGATTTCCTAACTGCCTGGCTTTCAGAGTTTGTCGGCACTGTAGGCACTGCACTGCTATTCCTCTTTCTCGGTTTTGCATTTTTAGTTTGGAATTTTCATCACATTAGTACAAAGAGCACTTTTTCCTTTCGTATACCCAAGTTTTCATGGTCCAAATTTTGGCAGACAAGTGCTGTGGACATATCTGGAGAGCAACCGACCATTGCAGATGAAAGCTGGAGCACACCTGAAGAAATTGAAGCACAGAAAAAGACATCATCTGCTCCAGCCAATGATGCCGTAACCAACAAAGATTCATTAGAATTTGAGATTCCGGCGGCTGAGCCAAAGTCGCAAAAACCCATGGAGCAAAAAAATGCTGAATTAGAGATCAATGATTTCCAGCCGATCAAGGAAGTTAAAGATGAAGAGCCCCCACCCCTTACGGTCCCTACTAATGAGCCTCCCAAGATTAGAGAAACACCTGAACTAATCGTTGAAAAGGAAAATACGGTGCATTTGGAGCCCTACGATCCAACATCAGAGCTTTCCAGGTATGAACGACCCCGGCAAAGTCTCCTCCGTGACTATGAGGATGAAGGTTTTCAGATCAATCGGGAAGAGCTGGAACAAAATAAGGACCAGATCATAAATACCTTGCGTCACTATAAGATCGAAATTGAGAAGATCAGGGCTACCATTGGCCCGACAGTGACCCTTTACGAGATTGTACCTGCGCCTGGAGTGCGCATTTCAAAAATCAAGAATCTGGAAGATGACATAGCCCTAAGTCTGGCTGCCCTAGGCATTCGTATTATCGCACCCATACCGGGAAAGGGTACCATCGGTATTGAAGTACCCAACAAAACCAAACAGACCGTTGGACTAAAAGAGCTCCTGAGCACCGAAAAGTTTAAGCATGCTAAGATGGATTTGCCCATTGCCTTAGGCAAAACCATATCAAATGAAGTCTTTATTGGAGACTTGGCCAAAATGCCTCACCTACTCATAGCAGGAGCGACCGGTCAGGGAAAATCAGTGGGGATCAACACGATCCTTATGTCCATACTTTATAAGAAACATCCTTCACAGGTCAAGTTGGTGCTCATTGATCCCAAAAAAGTAGAACTCTTTCCCTACAGTAAACTTGCCAACCACTTTTTGGCTTTCCTGCCAAATCAGGATGAACCCATCATTACAGAGACCAATCGGGTTGTGTATACCCTTAATTCGTTATGCATCGAGATGGATCAACGCTATGATTTGTTGAAAAAAGCTCATGCACGCAACATCAAAGAGTACAATAAAAAATTCATTGCCCGCAACTTGAACCCACAAAACGGTCATCGCTTTATGCCGTTTATCGTGCTGGTAATTGATGAATTTGCAGATTTAATCATGACAGCGGGCAAGGAGGTGGAGTTGCCCATAGCCCGTTTGGCCCAGCTGGCACGCGCTGTAGGTATTCACCTAATCATCGCTACTCAACGTCCTAGTGTCAACATCATTACCGGTGTGATTAAAGCCAACTTTCCTGCCCGATTGGCGTTTCGTGTAACCTCAAAGGTGGACAGCCGCACGATACTCGATGCCGGAGGAGCCGATCAGCTTATAGGTCGCGGCGACATGCTCCTGACACATGGAAGCGATATGATACGACTGCAATGCGCATTTGTCGACACTCCAGAGGTGGAGGACGTTATAGACAGTATTGCCGCACAAAAGGGATATGCGGTACCGTTCTTCCTGCCTGAGTACACGGGTGATGAAGATGAAGGTAAAATGGTTGGTGGGATCAACCTGAAGGAGTTGGACGAAATGTTTGAAGACGCTGCTCTGCTAGTCATTCATAATCAACAAGGCTCTACCTCAATGATCCAGCGTAAACTAAGACTTGGATACAACCGAGCCGGTCGCATCATGGATCAACTCGAAGCCATAGGTGTTGTTGGACCCAATGAGGGCAGTAAGGCTCGAGAAGTCTTGATGACCAGCGAAATGGAACTCCATCATCAGATGGATGCGCTCAGGCAGCTGTAGCATGTACACACTTATCTCATTAAAGAATCGTTAAAAAGATCGAAATTTGGAGCGAACAGTCTTCTGAATCGTCTTCCAGGCAAAAGAGAGATCAAATGCGACAACCATTCATCTATTTCCTAATCTGCGTTTTCTCAGTCACCACACAAGCACAAGTGGGCAATGATCCCGAGGCTGCCAAAATTTTGGAAAGTATTGCTGCAAAAGTCCAGAATTATACCGATGTAACTTATCATTTCCAGCTAAATATTGACTTTCCCGAACAGGAGATCGTCACTCAACAAGGCAGCTATTTGCAAAAAGGAAATCACTATAGATTGGAAATGCCCAATATGATCTCCATGTCTGATGGAGAGACCCAATGGCTGATTGATCGGGAGGCAGAGGAAGTGCAGATCCACACTTTCTTAGAAGATGACAAGGAAAATTTGATGAATCCAACAAACCTGTTGTCCATTTACAACAATCCTCGGTTTGAATATATGCTCACTGGCGAAAAATCAATGGGCGGCAGAGCCACTCAGCAGATAGAGTTCAAACCTAAAGATAAACAAAGTGAATACGCCAAAGCCAGGATGACCGTCGAGAAAGCAACGTCAGAAATAATCAGTGTGGAGGTATTCGGTAAAGATGGGACAAAGTATATAGTGGACATCAAGCAAGTGCAACCGAATCAAGAGCCTACAGTTGACCAATTTGTCTTTCAGGAAAAGCAGTTTCCCAACTTTCATGTGGAAGATCTACGGATAGACTGAGCCCTCACTTGTGACCAAGGTCTTGCCATTATTACCTTACCTTTAGTGTCAAGTCAACCAAGCAGCTTGATACATGGGTCTAAAGTCTTTCCTACTCCGTCCTTATGCTAGGAAGGTGGTTCGAGATATCCGACATAATGCAAATCAGGCCATCCAATGTCAGATGGATATTTTTGCGGGCTTAATCCGCAAGGGTCAAGGTACTCATTTCGGGGTAGCACATAGATTCGATAAGATCCAAAATGTCAGTGATTTTCAAGCGCTTGTTTCCATCAGGGATTACGAAGATCTAATCCCCTACATAGCCCAGATCAAAGAGGGAAAAAAAAACGTACTCTGGCCGGGAATTCCAACCTATTTTGCTAAAACAAGTGGTACTACTTCGGGCACAAAATACATCCCGATGACAGCAGTGAGCACACCGCATCATGTCGCCACAGCTCGAAATAGCGTGTTCAACTACATGATTGAAACAGGAAAAACCCGTTTTCTTGATGGCAAATTGCTATATCTGTCAGGCACTCCTGAACTTTCTCAAACAGCTGGAATACCGACTGGTAGATTATCGGGCATTGTTAATCATCAAGTTCCATCCTACCTAAAAAGCAATAAACTGCCATCCTACCGGGTCAATTGTATAGATGCTTGGGAAGAGAAAGTAGCAGCCATTGTAGATGAATCACATCAACTCGATGTACGCCTGGTAGGTGGTATACCTCCTTGGGTACAGATGTACTTTGAAGCCTTACTTGACTTCACAGGCAAAACAATGATCAAGGAAGTTTTTCCAAATCTATCACTCTTTGTCTACGGTGGTGTCAACTATGAACCATATCGGAGCAAACTTGAGCAATTGATGGGATCATCGATCGATAGTATTGAAACCTTTCCAGCTTCTGAGGGATTTTTCGCTTTTCAAGATAAGCATCCTCATCAGGGCTTACTGCTGAATGTCTCTGCCGGGATGTTCTATGAATTTGTTCCACTGGCAGAGGTAGGACTTGCAAATCCAAGTAGATTGACCTTAGCAGAAGTAGAATTGGAAAAACAGTACGCCCTAGTCGTGAGCAGTAATGCAGGGCTCTGGGCCTACAACATTGGAGATACTGTTGAATTTGTGTCTTTGGATCCTCCTCGCCTGATAGTCAGTGGGCGCATCAAGCACTTCATATCTGCCTTTGGTGAGCATGTCATAGGTAAAGAAGTAGAAATGGCAATGCTCCAAGCTACTGAGCTACTGGACCTGAAGCTCGTTGAATTTACCGTAGCTCCACAAGTCACACCCAAAGAAGGCCTTCCCCACCACGAATGGTTGGTAGAATTCGCAGAAGATCCAGCTGACCCAGATGTTGTTGAGGTTGCACTTGATCAGGCCTTGCAAGCTCAAAACATATATTATCAAGATCTGATCGAGGGTTCCATATTACGCCCCGCTAAATTGACCTTGTTACCCCGACATTCTTTTCGCAGGTATATGCATTCTATTGGCAAGCTAGGGGGACAGAACAAAGTACCCCGGCTGAGTAACGATCGCAAGATAGCCGAAGTACTTCGATCATATCTGTAGGGCCCTCCCGTGCTCAATCAACTATTGATTTTAGTATATTTATTCTGTAATTGTCCCTAAATACACACATTTATACTGACTTTAAAGCCTTTTTCCGATTATGTATCTGTATCTTTGTCTTCAAATCAGTAAAAATTATGAAGAGCATCATCGGACTTGGAAGGTATATTTTTGCGATTCCATTCTTGATCTTCGGTCTATTTCACTTTATGAAGGCATCGGATATGGCTGCCATGGCCCCTGGAGGCGAAGTTATGGTATACGTATCTGGAGTTGGGCTAATCCTAGCAGCCATTAGCATTTTTATAGGAAAGCTCGACAAACTTGCATGTGTGCTGTTGGCTTTGGAATTGCTCCTATTCATCATCTTCATTCATGCCCCTGGATTGGGCAGTGAGGAAACAATGCAGCAAAGTATGCCTGCTCTACTCAAAGACCTCGGCCTGATGGGAGGTGCCTTGATGTGTGCCACACTGGCCAAAGACGACAAATATATTGGTTAAGTATCTGATCCAGGTACTGTGACCCAATAAGAGATCAAGCAACTAATTACCCTACCTTCGCATAGTATTTAGGAGGTTATGCGGTACTTTATTTGTCTATCTTATCATGGAGGACCTTTTGTCGGTTGGCAGGTGCAGCCCAAGGGAAGATCCGTTCAGGGATGCATAGAAGAGGCTTTGTCGAAGATACTACGACTTCCGATCGGTATCGTGGGGTGTGGTAGAACCGATGCAGGGGTGCATGCACGGAAATTCTTCGCTCATTTTGACAGCGAAAGATCGATTCCGGCAGACACAGCTTTGCGTCTAAATAAAATGCTGCATCCACACATAGCCATCCAAGCAATTCTGCCAGTCGATACAAGCCTGCATGCCCGCTTCAGTGCCATCAAGCGCTCATACAAATACCACATCTGTCGGCATTTTACCCCTTTCCAACATACCTTGGAGTATCATTACTATGGATTTGCGCAATTGGATAAAGATCTCATGCAACAAGCAGCACAACTGCTCCTTGAATTTGATGATTTCTATCCATTCTGTAAGAGCAGATCTGATGCCAATCACTACCGTTGTCAGCTGCTACAGTCTCATTGGCATTTTGATACCGATCGGATGGTCTACGAAGTGTCTTCCAATCGATTCCTTCGCGGTATGGTTCGACTGATTGTCGGGATGTGTATACAAGTGGGATCAGGTCAGTGCAAACTGAACGAGGTACGCCAGGCAATGCAGACCCACGAGATGCTAACTAGGCGTTTATCTGCACCCGCTCATGGTCTATTCCTCACAGACATCGTCTATGATCCGCCTTTAGAGTATGATTTAGGAGGCTGAAAGATTCTACCTCCCAGAAGATAGTTAGAATCAACGTGAATATTCAACCACTAGGAGAGTACTTCTTGCGTTTCGTACAAAGGAAACCGCTCCATATAGGCATTGATCTCCCCTTTCACTGCTTTGATCTTGCGTTCATTGTCTACGTCCGAAAGGATCGTATGCATCCACTCAAATATCTGCTGGCAGTCTTCTTCTCGACATCCACGAGAGGTAATCGCAGCCGTCCCGATTCTGATGCCAGATGTAACGAAAGGCGACTGTGTATCAAATGGAACCATATTCTTATTGACGGTGATGTCGGCAGCAACCAGTGCGGCTTCAGCTTGTTTGCCGGTCAAGCCCTTAGATCGAAGATCAATTAGCATCAGGTGATTGTCGGTACCACCGGAAATCAGATCATATCCATGCGCTACAAAAGCACTCGCCATGATTCTTGCGTTATCTATAACTTGTTTACCATACGATTTAAAGGAGGGCGCTAACGCCTCTCCGAATGCCACTGCCTTAGCTGCAATCACGTGCATGAGTGGTCCACCCTGCATACCCGGGAATACACCACTGTTCAGAACAGATGACATTTTTATCGGCGTACCTTTTCGTGTCGTGCGATCCCAAGGATTCACGAAATCCTTGCCCATCATGATGAGACCACCCCTAGGTCCACGCAGGGTCTTGTGGGTTGTTGATGTCACGATATGGCAATGCTGCATGGGATCAGCCAGCCATTTTCCTGCGATCAAACCTGCCGGGTGGGCAATATCTGCCAACAACAATGCACCTACCTGGTCAGCAATGGCTCTAAAGCGCTTATAATCCCAATCTCTAGCGTAAGCAGACGCTCCACAAATAATGAGCTTGGGCTTTGCTTTTCTTGCAATCTCCTCAACGTCATCCATATCGATCATACCAGTTTCCCGCTGCACGCCATAGAATACTGGACGATAAACTTTGCCAGAGTAGTTGACGGGAGATCCATGAGATAAGTGACCACCATGGGACAAATCAAACCCGAGCACAGTATCTCCGGGCTGTAAAGTTGCCAAGAATACTGCCGCATTGGCTTGGGCACCCGAGTGGGGTTGGACATTGGCAAACTCAGCGCCAAAAAGCTGCTTCAGCCGGTCTATCGCCAACCGTTCCACCTCATCAACGACCTCACAACCTCCATAGTAACGTTTACCGGGATAGCCTTCGGCATACTTGTTGTTTAGGCAAGTGCCCATGGCATCAAGCACAGCCTGACTGGTAAAATTTTCTGAGGCAATGAGCTCTAAACCCTCACGCTGGCGTTTTAATTCTTGACTGATGAGTTGAGATACGATATGATCTGACATGATGAATAGATATGGTCAATATGCACCTTTAAATAATGCACAAGGAAAATGAAAACCCGGTCTCTGTTTGAAATTATTCCAATAGTGAGACCGGGAAAAGATTCAAATTTAGTGCTTTGCTACTAGATGGCGAAGCAATTGAAGGGCTTCATGCCAAATTTTATTGGTAGTTGCTTTGCCAACATTGGTCGCTTCCAAAACCAGTAAAAATAAAATGGCCATGTTTTCTACGCATGGCCATTTAGCATTCCAATCTTGCAGAAGCAAGGATTGTAGTTTAGCATTAGTACTTCACTTGCAGGGCATCCAGAGTCTCTACATCTAAGCTACCGATCGGTAGGTTTTTCGACTGCTGAAACTTACGTAAGGCTGCTTTAGTCCGAACACCAAAAATATTGTCATTGGGACCTGGATCAAATCCCATATCACGCAGTGCCACTTGTACTTTTCGCACCAACTCATCGGTAATGTCAGCGGCACATACCACCTCTCGCCATTCAGAAAAGCCACCTTTCTTCACTAGCTTCCGCGTAGTAACTGTTTTGGTTTCAGCTGGGATATCGATGGTTTTAATAGCTGCAGGTGTGACCAACTTACGATAGGTACGTTCTGTATACTCAGCAGGAATCTCCACTACCTTAGTTGAAGCAGGCGACACTAGTTTGCGCACTTCTCGCTCCTCATACCTTGCCGGAATTTCCTCTACTTTAGTGGTAGCAGCAGATGCTAGTTTTTGGTATTTACGTTCTTTATATTCAGCAGGAATCTCTACCACCCTTGTCGACGCAGGTGATATCAACTTGCGATAGGTACGATTTCCATACTCCGCAGGTACAGGTTGTTCTTTCGTACAATCATCTCCATTGTCTTCGTATCCATCCGGACATCCAACACGAATTCTTTTTTCTACCGTTTGATATTTTGCAGGCACTTCGACAAGACACCAAACTAAACAATCCTCAGGATCTGCCGAAAGGCAGCTTGGATCGGCTTTTTTCTTAACCCATTGGGTTGTAGCAGGAGAAATCTCGATCGTTTCTTGCTGGATTTCATATCGGGCAGGAACAGTTTCTATAGTACTGGAGGCTTCCTTGACCATGACCTCTTCCGAGACAGCCTCGTACCTAGCTGGTACACTCTCAATAACGGAAGAAGCTTCTTTTACAACCACTTGTTCGGTCACGGTCTCATACCTGGCGGCGATGGGAACAATGCGAGTAGATGCTTCTTTGACTAGCACTCGTTCAGTCACCGTCTCATATTTCGCAGGCACAGGAACAATCTTGTTAGATGCCTCCTTGACCATAACACGTTCAGTAACCGTTTCATACTTGGCAGGCACTGTCTCGGTTCGCATGGAGGCAGGTCTGACCACTACTGTTTCGGTCACATTTTCATATTGATCTGCAATCAGACACTTCGCATAACACTTACCGGGCTCTGCATCGGTGGGCATATCTC
This sequence comes from Saprospiraceae bacterium, assembly GCA_013001595.1. Lineage (GTDB taxonomy): Bacteria > Bacteroidota > Bacteroidia > Chitinophagales > Saprospiraceae > JABDMH01. The sequence goes on from JABDMH010000073.1 coordinate 236,649, forward strand.
CAGGCTGAGCAACAGTTATAGCTGTGCTGCAGAGGAATATGCCTAAACATAAGGCTTCAATCTTTTTCATGATAGATAATTAGATGGTTAAACAATGTTGATTTTTAAAATTTCAAAAAGCAGTATTGGTTAACTTGGGGTAACATACATAGTATTTGGCAACGGAAGAGGAAAATGGACCAAGTTGAAATGAAGTCAATGGCACCACTTCACCTTTCTTATTGAGCAACTTGATCTCGGATTCTTGAAAATCATAGGTTTCAGTCTGCTCAATACCGGTAAAAACCAACTCATCCATGAGATTGATATCTATCTCAAGGTGAGTAGCGACCTCTTCTTTAATAAGGTCTACATCTTTAGATTTAAAGGGAATTACAGACAGCTCGACTCTAAACAAATTTCTATTGATGAGTCCGTCCGCTAATAAATGGAGTTGAAAATCACTGCAATATAAGGCATTTTTCAATAATGCCAGAATATCTACATCATCTAGAGAAACAAAAGCAGAGAGCAAATCGTCCCTTTGATCCTTATTGCTCCACGAACTTTGAAAAATAGTGGTCAAAGACTTCGACAGTTGAATTGCAGCACCCTGCAAATAGAGTTCCTGGGCTCGCTTCACCGCAGCTTTCAACATGAGCTCTGCCGACAAAACTGTCTTATGGAGGTAAACCTGCCAATACATGATCTTTCTGGCAACGAGAAACTTCTCGATGGAATAGATCCCTTTTTCTTCAACAACAAGTTGGTCATCTATTACGCGCAACATTTTGATGATTCGATCATAACCTACCTTTCCTTCCATTACACCCGTATAAAAACTATCGCGAGTAAGGTAGTCCAGGCGGTCCATGTCCAATTGTCCCGAGATCAACTGATGTAGAAATCTTTTATGGTGGCGATTTGTGAAAACCTCAATAGCTACGGTAAGCCTTCCTTCAAACTGTTGATTCAGTTCGTGCATTAACGCCAAAGACAGCTCCTCATGATCTACGTCAATTAATAAGTGTTCCAAAGCATGAGAAAAGGGGCCGTGACCGATATCATGCAGCAGGATGGCAATGTACACCGCTTCTTCTTCCTCGGCAGAAATCACGGTGCCCTTTTGCTTGAGTTGGTCTATGGTCAGCGTCATCAGATGCAAGGCCCCCAGCGCATGATGAAAGCGCGTATGTAGTGCACCAGGATAAGTAAGGTGGGTCAGGCCCAATTGGCTAATCCGCCTAAGTCTTTGTACATAGGGATGCTGAATCAGATCAAAGATGATGTCTGAGGGGATGGTTATAAAGCCATACACAGGATCGTTGAAAATCTTTCTCTTATTCACACTCATTGGTACTTGTGCAGCTTTACCTAAATATAAAATTCTATGAATCGGCTCCTTTTTCGCCAGTTTTTCATCAACCAAAGCCTGCTGTAGCTTGAGCTGTACTCGGTTTTGTTTCTATGATAAGACAAAAATAAAATCGACCATAGCTTCATATACTTAAGAATGCAACACTATGTGCGCCGGACCATGCGTTCTGACAGTGGCAAAAATGAAAAGATTTCGTCTTAATTCTTACTTACGCTTATTAAATAACTGTTTCGATACTAAAAACTCCTATGGATAACATCAAAATTCTTTGGGCAGATGACGAAATCGATTTGCTTAAACCCCAACTGCTTTTTCTTGAAAAAAAGGGATATAATGTAGTGACTGTATCTAATGGATACGACGCCATCGATGAATACCAGCAACAAAATGATATTGATGTTGTGTTTTTGGACGAGTCTATGCCTGGCATGACTGGTCTCGAAACACTGGCCAAAATAAAACAAGTCAACACCAATGTACCTGTGGTGATGATCACGAAGAATGAGGCAGAAACAGTGATGGAAGAAGCCATTGGCTCTCAGATCGATGATTACCTAATCAAACCAGTCAATCCCAATCAGATACTACTCACCCTAAAAAAAATCATCGACAATAAACGATTGGTTAGAGAAAAGACGGCATCGGATTACCAGCAAGATTTTCGCCAAATTTTCATGGATATCAATAGTGGACTGGACTATCTCGATTGGGTAAATGTCTACAAGAAGATAGTAAACTGGGAAATCAAACTGGATGAATCTCATACCGAAGAGATGGCCGACATCCTCAGCATGCAAAAAAGTGAAGCCAACTCAGAATTTTCAAAATACATCACCAAAAACTACCTGGATTGGGTCAACGACCGCAAAGAAGGCCCAATATTGTCCCATCAACTGCTAAGGGCCAAAGTACTTCCCCATCTGCAAAAGAAAAAACCCATTTTTTTAGTAGTGCTGGATAATTTACGCTTTGATCAGTGGAAAGTAGTGGAGCGCATTCTGCAAAATAATTTCCGGGTTCAGGAGGAAGATTTTTTCTTCAGCATTCTGCCAACTTCCACTCAATACAGCCGGAATTCCATCTTTGCCGGTATGTTGCCATCAGACATTCAGAAGCACTATCGAAAATACTGGCGCAACGATACGGATGAGGGTGGAAAGAATCTATATGAAAAGGAACTGTTGCAGAGTCAACTTGATCGACTTGTACGGGAACCGGTTAAAATGGACTACGTGAAGGTGACCAATGTTGCCCATGGTCAGCAGCTCGAGGATCAAGTGTTAAATTACCTCAATAATGACATCACTGCCATTGTCTACAATTTCATCGACATGCTGTCTCATGCGCGCACAGAAATGGAGGTACTCAAAGAACTGGCCAGTGATGAACGTGCTTATCGCTCCCTGACCAATTCTTGGTTCACCCATTCGCCACTATGGACTGCGCTACAGAAAGTATCTGGAAAAGACATTACCCTCATTGTGACCACAGATCATGGTACCATTCGGGTAAAACAACCTTCCAAGGTGGTCGGAGACAAAGACACAACCACAAATTTGCGGTATAAATTAGGGCGTAATCTGCGCTACGAAGCCAAAGATGTGTTGGAGGTGAGAGACCCTGAAGAAGCTGGACTACCTAGGCCCAATGTAAGCTCCGCATACATCTTTGCCAAAGACGACAAATATTTCCTCTATCCAAACAACTATAACTATTACAACAATTATTTCCGCAATACCTTCCAACATGGAGGTATTTCTATGGAAGAAATGATTTGCCCAGTGATCACCCTCAGTGATCGCTAGCCAACTGTTGCAGGGTGGTATTTTATACCAAGTTTGAGGCCTATATCAGAGTACATATGAGCGCACTTCTGCAAGATGTGCAACTGGTTTTGGTCCATTATGCTTGCCACGAAAAAAAACATGCGCCATAGGTAACCTGGCAGCACGAGTGCTAACC
>JABDMH010000123.1 GCA_013001595.1 Saprospiraceae bacterium
GAATGGGGGAGTATTTGTAACCTGTGCACCAGATATATTTTACCTGAGAGATACAAATGGTGACGGTGTGGCCAATGAAAGGAAGGTGGTCTTAACGGGTTTCCATGACACGAAAACGGCTCAAATACGTATGAGCCATCCCACCTTGGGAATAGATGGTTGGATATACGTCACTGGTGGCCTCAATGGAGGAGATATCATTTGCCCTAACTACCCAAACCGGGATACGGTTTCCTACAAATCGGGTGATGGGAGATTTCACCCACAGACGTTTGAATTTCAAGTGACTGGGGGGAAGAGTCAATTTGGGATTACCATGGATCCCTTCGGCAGAAGATTTGGTTGTTCCAATAGACATCCGGTACAGCATATTGTGATGGAGCCGTGGTTTTTAAATAGAAATGAGTTGCTCCGTTTTAGTGAAAGTGTACATAATGTATCTCCTGTCCAAGCTGAGGCAGTGGTATATCCTATTAGTGGATCAGCAATTACCGCAGACTTTATGCCCCGTTTGATTGGTCGGTCTCATCAAGGCACTTTTACTTCAGCAAGCAGTGTCTTTATTTTTCAGGATCGAAACACTTTGGGAGCTGACCACTATGGCAATGTATTTATTTGTGAATCTGCTCAAAATTTGGTCCAGCGACAGATTATGAAGAATGACGGAGTGACGTTCTCATCTAGTATTGCTGAGAAAGGCAAAGAGTTTTTGGCTTCGCAAGATCAGTGGTTCAGACCCGTTTTTCTCGGTCATGGCCCGAAAGGAGGATTATATGTAGTCGATATGTATCGCAAGGTGATCGATCATCCTTCTTACATACCGGAGTCAATCAGAGATTCTTTTGACTATGAAAGTGGCAATACGCAAGGTCGAATCTATCGCATTTACGATCAGGGTCAAGTGACTAAATCAGATATGAATCTCAGTACGTGGACAGTGAAGGCACTGGTTAATGGTTTGGAATCTCCCTTGGCATGGGTGCGATCTACTGCCTTTCGTTTGTTAATGGAACATCGAGACCAGGAATCTTTTTCAGCCTTAAGAAGCCTGGTAGCGTCTAGTGACCTTCCTGAGGCCCGTGTAGGTGCACTTAGTCTACTAAATATTCTAGATCGATTGACTGCCGAAGTCCTACTAGAAGCATTGAATGATGCACATGCCGGAGTGCGTGAATTTGCTGTGCAGATCAGTCAAGAGATGTCAGCCGACCTTTTTGTCAAAGAAGCCATGGTAAATGCTGCTGATGATTCGGCCATGCGAGTGCGCTACGTTGCTGCACTTGTACTGGGTTCTATGCAGGATCAGAATGGGCTCGAAGCACTGACTAGGATAGCTAGCTCCGATGGTGATGACAAGTGGAGCCGTGCAGCCGTCTTAAGTGGTATCGGTGGGCAATTGCAAGCGTTCCTAGAGAACCTACAAAAAATCGATGTCGCTAATAAGTCAGCTTATGCTGCTGTGATGCAAGATCTAGGTCAAATGATTGGTCAAGCAGATGAACAATTGGCATTTGATCAACTCATCAGAGAAATGATTTCCTCCACCCCTAGAGAAACATGGCATTTGGCTACCACATTGGGACTTTTGCGTGGATACAGTGCAAAATGGGATCATCCTCCCAGTCAGGTTTGGAGAATGTCAGTTCGATCAAGCCCCGAAGAAGCCATTTCGCAGTTCCTTACATTCTGTTCATCGACCATTGCAGATTCCACCCTGAATCTAAGTGATCGAGCTATGGCTGTTGATTTGCTGGGATATTTGCCAGACTATTTTAGTATGCCACTTCTGAGGAAATTGCTAGCGAATCCAGATGTTCCTGACCTTCAGTTGGCGGCAGTAGGTGCCCTTGGAGTGAGCGAAATACAAGACGCTGCACAATTGCTGGTTTCGCCAGAATTGTGGTCAACGTATACACCAAAAGTAAGGGCCAGTGTGATCAGCCACCTGGTGTCAAAGAAGGTCTTTGTTCCTTCACTACTTGCTGCAGTCGAGCAAGGGGTTGTAATGGCGGGACAAATCCCATCATCTGATCGCAAGAGATTAATGAATAGCAAAGACACGCAAGTGAGTAATCGAGCCAAAGCTGTTTTTACCGATTTGGAGGCAGGCGATCGCATGCAAGTATATGCCAAATTCAAAACGGTTTTGGATACGCCAGGAGTGGCGGCTAAGGGAGAAGCCGTGTTCTTAAAGATATGTTCGGCATGTCATAGCTTTCAGGGGCAGGGTGGAAATGTAGGACCTGACCTGACCGGTATGAAAAATCAACCGGCTGATGCAATACTTCTGCACACCATTGTGCCCAACTACGAAGTGTATCCCATGTACCAGGCCACCATGGTCGAGACCAAAGGTGGACAGAATCTTGCCGGTTGGATCAAGGCAGAGACCGCTAATAGCATTACCCTACTCACCGCATATGGTACGGATGAAAGCATATTAAGATCGAATATTAAGTCGATACATAATTCAGGTCGATCATTGATGCCGGACGGGCTCGAGCAAACGATTTCTCGTGAGGAACTTAGACATTTGGTCAGCTACCTTAAATCAGAGGGAATTAATCCACTGTAGGACGGTGAATTTCTTGGGTGTTAGATCTCAACGATGAACCCTGTACCTTCTCCCTCTGACGAAAATAGCTTGAGGCTTCCACCGTGCTGATATACAATCTGCCTGCATAAGCTCAACCCGATACCAGAACCTTCCTCCTTGGTTGTGAAAAAGGGAATGAAGATTTGCTCACGAAGTTCTGATGGAATCCCCAGTCCTGAGTCCTTAAAACTGAACCGGACCGTATAATCGACACCTCTGACTCCAACTTGAATTATGGAATCATCGCTCCCGGCCACTGCATCTATGGCATTTTTCAAAGATTGATAAACACTTGCTCCAATTGGTCTGGGTCACCCTGCAACAAGATTGGCGTATTCGGAAGTTGGGTTACCAGCTCAATCTTTTTTTGTTGGAGGATGGGAGTCATTAGAGTAAGTCCCCCTGCATAGTTTGCAAAGCATCAATTTTTTCCAGTTTTGGTGGTGGAATCTTGGTGAGCTTTCGGTACTTCTGTGCAAATTGTAATAGCCCTTCGCTCCTTCGCTGAATGGCCTGGACAGCTTCTAATATCTCTAATTTATCTTGATCATCAACTTCTAACTTATTCTTAAGAAGATCATGTGTAGAATCAGCTAAGGATACTACTGGTGAAACGGAATTCATGATTTCATGAGTCAAGATTCTGATCAGTTTTTGCCAAGAAATAATTTCCTGAGCCTGCAATTCAGCGTATATGTTATGGATGGAAAATATCGTATAGCGAGCATCCTTTACCTTTAGCTCGGTTTTTTGTTAGTGATCGCGCTACGAGTTCTTTGCCCGTTCCATTTCACCCAAGACTAAGATGTTTGCATCGGTAGAAGCCACTTTCTGAATGGTTCTAAATACGGCCTTCATTTGAGGAGAAGATCCAATGATGTCTGTGAAGCCTTTTTCTATGGCTCGACTCAGCGTACGGCGACTTCCTTCCAACTGGTGCTATCTTTTTTTCCGACTGACTTCTTTCAAATGCAGCCATAATGGTGGCCACCATCTTCTCGTTTCTCCAAGGTTTTTCAACAAAATCAATCGCCCCTGTTTTCAGCGCTTCTACGGCAATTTGCACATCACTATATGCCGTCATGGTTACGACCGGCACTTGAGGCATGATTTCTTTGACTTTGAGGAGCCACTCCAGTCCTTCCTTTCCCTAGTCTCGGCCTTTGCCAAAATTCATATCTAGCAACACGACATCAGGTTCGTGCTGGCGAAGTAACCGAGGTAAATGATAGGGATTATATTCTGGGAATACAGATGCAAAATGTTGCTTAAGGAGGAATTTAAGGGTAAAAAGAATGTCCTCTTCGACGTCGATCACAAGTATTGTACCTTTCTTAGACATGAAACTGATCTTGAGTTACCTAGTGATATACTAGCAATTGACATTATAACTACCGCATACGCAATGTACTGATAAGTGTACGAATTCGGACAATTGATGCCCGAAGTCGAACACTTTCGGTTGTCGATTTCAGCGCCATGTGTTTACAAGTGTATGATATATAGCTTGTTACGTTTCTGGCATGTGTTTTCTACATTAACATATACCGATGGATAGAAAAATTGAAAATAAGGGGTGGAATTGGAGGAGATGGGTACCGATGATACTCATCGGAGCACTACTGGCTTACTTTGGCATCAACATTTACCAAGATAGCGGCACCAGCAGGTTAAATGTTCAACAAGAGAGACTGCTCCTTGATACCGTGGAACGCGGGATTTTTCAAGAGTTCATACCTGTGACCGGAGTGGTATTACCCATTAGAACAGTATTGATTGGTGCTGTGGAAGGAGGTCGAGTAGAGGGCAAGCTGGTAGAAGATGGTGTTATTCTTAAAGCGGGCCAAAAGATACTTGAGTTAAGTAATCCAGACCTGCAATTGAATTACCTCAATCAAGAGGCTAACATCGTTGCTCAAATAAATCAAACACGCAGTAATACGCTCCTCATGGAGCAACAAAGTTTGAATTTAAAGGAAACGGCTTTGACGGTCGACTTTCAGATCGACTTACTGTCAAAACGAGTTGCCAGAAATAAAAGCTTGTACAAAGATGGCGTCATTCCAGAAGTAGAATTTCAAGAAACCGAAGATGAACTCGAGCATTTTTTACGCAGAAGAGATCTACTGAGACAAACCATAAAGAGAGACAGCGCATCTGCAGTATTGCAGCAAGACCAAATGGAAAATTCTCTGGATTTAATGAAACGCAATCTAGAGATCGCCAAAAAAAGTCTGGAAAATCTAATCGTACGTGCCCCCATTGATGGGCAGTTGTCTGGATTAACCGCTGAGTTAGGAGAACTTATTATCGAAAGCAGCCAGATCGCTCAAATTGACGACTTATCCAACTTTAAAATTCGTGTACAGATAGATGAGTTTTACATTGCCCGAATCTTCACTGGCCAAAATGGGAGTTTCCAATTTGCTGGGAAAACATATGAATTGACCATTCAAAAGATTTTTCCACAAGTCCTCAACGGTGCATTTGCCGCGGATATGCTTTTTACTGGCCAAACTCCGGAAGGTATTAAGAGAGGTCAGACCTTATCCGTTAAATTGGCACTGAGCGTACAGGAAGAAGCGCTCCTCTTGGCACGTGGTGGATTCTACCAGACTACAGGCGGAAATTGGGTATACGTGGTTGATGGTGATGCTGGTACAGCCCATAAGAGAAATATTAAAATAAATAGACAAAGCCTGAACCACTATGAAATAACAGGTGGACTAGAACCTGGAGATGTGGTGATCACATCTAGCTACGATAATTTTGGAGACAATGATGAATTGGTGCTGAAGCAGTGAGATGGCTTTGAGCAGGGTGCATAGACCACGGAGTATGGAGCATGGAGCAGAGTGTATGGAGCAGAAGGGCCTAGCGAAAAAGGTGTTGCGTTTATGGGTTTTTACAGATGAAATAATATATAATCAAGTGAAATCAAGCTAGTAGTATGATAAGAACAGAGAAGCTTGTGAAAGTATATCGTACAGAGGAGGTCGAGACGACCGCTCTAAACGAAGTCGACATAAATATTCAAGAAGGCGAATTTGTTGCCATCATGGGGCCATCTGGCTGTGGTAAATCAACGCTCCTTAATGTGTTGGGTATGATCGACAGCCCAACAAAGGGTTATTATTTTTTCTTGGATCAGGAAGTGGGAAATCTCCCGGAAAGAAAACGGTCTAATATGCGTAAGCATAATTTGGGATTCGTATTTCAGAGTTTTAATCTGATCGATGAATTGACCGTTTTTGAAAACGTCGAGTTGCCAATGTTGTATACCAACACCCCTTCCTCCGAACGAAAAACAAGGGTGGAGGAATTACTTGAAGACATGAAGATGATGCATAGGCGCAATCATTTTCCCCAACAATTATCTGGCGGTCAACAACAAAGGGTCGCGGTGGCTAGGGCGATCGTCAATAAACCCAAACTTATTCTTGCCGATGAGCCCACGGGTAACTTAGACAGCGCCAACGGAGATGACGTGATGCGGCTGCTCTCAGAGCTCAATGCCAGCGGGACCACCATCGTCATGGTTACGCATAGTCAGTACTGTGCAGAATTTGCCAATCGGATTGTGCGCATGTTGGATGGACAAGTGGTGACGGAAAATGTGGTGCGGCAGTTTTTGTGAAACCAAGGGGTAGAAAAGGTAGAAGGTGTAGAAAGGGTGGGTTTAGAATCATTTATTTGTTGGGAGTGAGCCGATTAATTTATAGAGCATGAAAGAAATACGTTTGCAATGTTCGATGAGCAACCGTGCTTCTAAAGATGTGAGGATTTTTGAACCTGATGCTAAATATAGTTGTGATCTTAGTTCACGCTGAAGTCGACAAGGGAGATCTCGGGGACCAGAGATGGTAGAGGAGGATCTATATCCTCCGGCTTCCTCCAATACGCCAATACTCCAATACTCCCATGCGCCAACAAGCTAGTATGCCAATACGCCAGCTAGCCAAGAAGAATATTAATTTGCAGACCTTATTGATATGTGGTACAACTATCTAAAGATTGCCTGGCGGCAGGTGATGAGGAAACCGAAGATGTCATTTTTAATGACGGTTGGTCTTGGTGTGGGAATAGCTGCCAGTATCCTTCTGATCAAGTATATTTCCTTTCAATGGAATTTTGATCAATTCCATGAACATAAAGCGGAGATTGTCCGTATTCAACATGATCATTTTCATCAAGGGGCTACGACCAGTCGAAGTGCCAAAACGTATGCCGGTGTTCCGGTTATTGCCAGGGAATCGCTGCCGGAAGTTGAAGCATTTGTCCGAATGGGGCATTGGATCGCAAATGATGTACTCCTTAGAAATGGAGAAAACTTATTTCGAGGGAAGTCTTGTTTTTTTGTTGACTCGAACTTCTTCGACTTATTCTCTTTTCGACTATTGGAAGGCGATCAAGAAGGCGTCTTAACTGAGCCAAATACGCTGGTATTAACCAGTCGAATGGCAAAGCGACTTTTTGGTGACCAAGATCCGATAGGGGAGGAGCTGCTTTTCGAGAATATGAAGACTTTTCTGGTTACCGGCATTGTGGAAGATCCGCCAGTCCAATCTCATATTCAGTTTGATATATTGATTTCACTGGCTACAATGAACCAGTGGGGATTTGGCGATGAAGGTGTTTATGGGGATCAACATCTACAGCACCCATATGTCTATAGTTATCTAAAAGTTCATCCAACATCTGATTTGCCTGATTTGGCTGAGCGCCTAACTGAAGAGGTTGCTGCACGCAAACCAGATGCTGAGGGAGAGGATGTATTTCACTTGCAGAGAATGGAAGACGTCCATCTCTACTCACAATTGGATCATGAGATTGGGCAAACTGGGCATGGAACTAATATCTGGATATTCTCCGGGATTGCATTGCTCATCTTAATCTTAGGTTGGGCGAACCATTTCAACCTTTTTTTCGGTACTGCCCTTGATCAACTACCCGCCTTGGGGATTCGTAGGGTGATTGGAGCCAGGAGATCCCATTTATTTCGCCAACTATTTGTAGCGGCGAGCCTGCCTGCCGTTTTAGGCCTGCTCATTGGTGTGCTTGTTGCCAGATTTGCTGTGCCAATTATTTCAGATCGCTTTCAAATACCCCTGAATGAAGTTACCATCTTATCATTATCCATCCATGAACCGGCCTTCCAGCTATTGTTCGTCCTGCTATTTGGTACCGTATTGAGTGCCCTCTTGCCAGCATCTCTATTGTCGTCTATTAATATGGAGGCTTTTCTCAAGGGGCAATCACTGATTAGTCCCAGGGGGTCAAGATTGAGGACGGCATTGGTCACCCTGCAGTTTGCCATTATTATGGCATTGATGGCCAGCAGTTTGATCATTTATCAGCAGACCGGGTTTATGGCGAGCAAAGACAATGGCTTCAAAATGGATGATGTCTTGACGATTCGTGCACCATTGGGAAAGAATTATGAGGAGCACAGGAAGGATTTCCCTGTCTTTAACCAAGCGGTGCGTTCTACACCGGGGATTTCAGCAATGGGTGTATCAAATCAGATTCCTGGTAACCAATTGGAGTTGCTAAATGAGCTTACATATGGAGCTAATACATATAATCATAGTTTTTTCAGGAACTATGGATCGTTGTCTTTTTTTGATGCATTTGATATCCCTTTTTTAGCGAAGGACAACGCAATCGATCCACTAAAGTCAGACCGAAATTTTTCCATTATTAATGAGATGGCCGCCGAGATGCTGGGGTTTAAAACTCCACAATCAGCTATGCACAAGCGACTCAAGATATCGGATTGGAAGGAGGTGGAGATTATTGGAGTCGTCGCCAACCATCACCAAAGATCCATGCACCATTCCGTTATGCCCATTATCTATGATCTCTCTAAAAATAATTTGATGACCGATGGATATTATGCCTTCGAGTTGGCATCAGGAGCGGATGAACAGACGGTTCTCGAAAGCATTCACGCACACTATCGGGAGGCATTTCCCCATACCGTTTTTGATCCCATTGATGTAGAACAACATTTTGCATCACAGTATAAATCTGACGATCATTTCAAGATGTTGAATATGACATTTACCATCTTAGCTTTTTTCATCTCTTTTTTAGGACTGATCGGTCTGATGATGATCACGGTGGGAAAAAGAATCAAGGAGATCGGCATTAGAAAAATCCTAGGCGCGAATCTAACGAATATTGTTACGCTGTTACTTTCGGATTTCGTGCGTATTCTGTTGGTAAGTATGTTGCTGGCTGGTTTTTCCAGTTATTTTCTGATGTACCGTTGGTTGGAAAACTTCACGTATCGTATTGATATTTCTTGGCTGGTTTTCATTTTTGCTGGAATATTTACAGGCTTCTTAGTATTGGTTGTTGTGGGCGTTATGAGTCATCGTGCCACATCTATAAATCCTGCTGAGACCCTCAGGGATTAAATCTGCCACATCCATCATTTTTGACTTATTTCTTTTTAGCTGATCAAGCACTCCCTAATGACGAGCTTGTACCTTTGATCAGAGAACGTTCCATATTCTCGTGATATTCATGGATGGCCTTGTCATGAAAGTAGGGATAGACGTATCGATCTCTAAATGAGGAATCACTTCGGTAGTGAGTGGTATGGACGATCTTGGTAGACTTTATGGAGGTAGCATGGAACGAAATACGTTGTTTACCACGAGATTCACTTCCTTCAACATAGCTAAGTTCAAAAAAGTAGCTGTCGTGATCAATGCCAATAATTTGGTGAGCTACACCGATGTGCAGCAAACCCAGAATACTAAGATTCAGATAAAAGACCTGTCCAACCTTAGCTCCCGAATACTGATCATGTCTGTACATGATTTTACCGTCGCTTTTCGAAAGCATCAACGCAAAGTTGATGATCTTGCCATTCCATGCCAGGTTAGGATCAGCGGTCAAATAATGATTCCAAACTTCTTCTCTCGGTACAGGGACATGAAAACTGTCTTCGTGGATTTGGTACCGTTGCAGACCCATACCTTGCACGTAGGTCGGGTGAAGGTCATTAAAAGTAGAGACTCCACATGCAATTTGCTTCTTGATAAAAGTTCTGATACTCCTATAGGGGATTTTATGGAAATGAATACCGTCTCTATATGCTGTTGACAATTGGAGGAGCTATGTGGAGGGGACCAAGATAGTCATATATGTACTCGGGTTGTTTTAGCCTTCGAGTGAACTCTATTTCTTAGAAATTGGGATGATCGTCTAATACAGGTCATATGCCAAGTAGTTGATGCAGGCACCATTGGTTTTTATTCGTTTTGTTAAATTGCATCGTTGAATTATTGCCTAATTTGCCAATGTGTTTCCTTGGGCAAGAAAGGCATAGTTTATACTGATCTTAATAGAAGTAGTAGTAAGTATATGTTTTTAAACTTTACCTACTGTAAGGTCTCTCGTGACTGGTCAGTGAGACGTGTAGATGGTCTCCGGTACCACCATGCCACATCACATGAAATCCCATAAGCCGAAAATAGATCCGTGTGATCCAATTTCTTAGTCCGGATCTATCGTGCGTACGCAAATCTACGGCATAGACAAAGCCATCCCCTTGCCGAAAGTGAAGAGAATTTGAATTGGATGGCAGTCCCCATTTACCATAATCGTGTGGTGTGCGGTTTGCGTCTGTGATCACAAGTCCGGGATCTACAAATACCCAAGTTGAGACAGCTACTCGCAATATGGGATGCAGCTCCAAATATTCATTTCTTATTTCAGGATACTTTATGTTTTGATTTGACAAGTAGAACAAGGTATAGATTGCATAACAGCCCAAAAGCCCTAATACTACTACAAGTCTGAAACGTGAGCTGGGCCTGGAATTAGCAGGTGTGACTACACTGATGAAATAGGTGAGATACAGGTAAAGTAGTAGGCAAGTGAGTGCCAAGCCTCCCAATAGGGCGAAGTATGCGGGTATTTGGGTGTATTGATGATGAAGAAATACTGCACCGCGAATCAGAAGAATAAATGGTAAAATGAAGAGTAGAACCATACGACTTAGCCAGAAGAGGAAGACTTTCATTATGGTTCTATCTTCAAATTTGTTGAGCGATTTTTTGTCAATGAATCTAAACATTCTTTGGGACAACTATATTGACGATGGTCTTTTGTTCTTTTTTACGGAGCAAGAATAGTATTGGTTTCGCTTCATTTCGTAAATTCCTTTATGAATAATTTTAGAGATCATTTTGTAAATGCAAAGTGTAAGCACCCAAGAAATCTGACTACCTGGTGGAAATTTGTACTTGTCTACATTTTGGTAGCGGTTTGTACATCAATTACGATAGCGCAAAATGGTCGGAGAATACTTGTCATTCAGGATGAAGTAGCTGCCCTGGAACCCCTGGTCGAATATCTGGAAGCGGAGGGTGGATACATTGTTGAGCTAGTTGATCAAGATCATCTGCCCACTAATTTGTCTTCTTTCGAGTCGGTGGTTGGTTTTATTCATAAAACATTATTCGAATCCACAGAAGAGATGATTATAAAGTACACAAGAGAAGGGGGTAGATTTATCTGCCTGCACCACACGATTAGCAGTGGGAAAGCGAAGAATAAATATTTCTTTGATTTTCTTGGTATCCAGTTGGATCATCCCGAATTTTCTTCACAGCCAGTAGAGCCTGGAGAGGGCTATGGTTGGTTTCACGATGGGGAGAAAGGCATTGATTGGGCGCTGGTTAATTTGAATCCACAGCATCACATAACTAGTCATAAGGTTACCTGGGACAAACAGGTTCAGTATAGATCATCAGATGAGCCATCGACGGTGGGTAGTTATCCCAGCATTGCCGTAAAAGCAACAGAGGTATATATGAATCACAAGTTTACCGATGGTAGAGGAAAGACGGTCTTGTGCGGATTAAAATATCGAGATCCACGCAATGGCAAGATCTTCATGCAAGATCGGGCAGTTTGGTTGAAGGATTATGGGAAAGGGCGGATTGTATATTTCATGCCTGGGGACCGAGCTTCTGACTATGCGAATAAGGGCATTGCGCAAATGATCCTAAACGCAATAGATTTTGAGAAATAGTTTTGCGGTGCTAATTATAGGTGACCTGCTTATCATTAGGGAGACCGATTGTTGGTCATTTCTGAAAGCCCTCTCTGGTCGAATGTCGTGAAGGAGATCATTTGGACGCGACTAATAGCGGCTCTCTTATCGCAATGGCTGCAGACACATATTAACTTTATTACGTACGGTATTATAGCCCTTACTGTCGGATGTCGAAATCTTTTCCATAAAGTGGGATGCTTTTCCCAAGATTGTTTGTGATCGTGTAGGTAAGGAAATCACGAGGAGAAGTGATTTAGTCTTTCGAAAAATCTCTGGATATTGCTAAAGGTTAGGGCTATAGCTCTCGCCATTCCTAGAGAAAGTGGTACCTCCTTCGGGATCGATTCACTTTCTTATTGTTCGTATGTGACAAGTTTTCTTGCAGCATAAGACAGTAAAGGCATGTCCTTTGGATGATTAACTAATAAGAATAACATGATTTCCATGAAAGTATGCTTTCTCCGGATGCTCTCAATTGTGCTGGTACTACTTTGTTCAGATTCAGTACACAATCAATCAGATGCTGACCCATAGCAATTGGTAAAAAATACCTAATCACTTCATGGGTTTTGAATGAAGTGCGTCCCATCTTGGTGTCTACACCTAAAAGCTATGAAGAGACCGACAGACTTTATCCTGTGATCTATTTACTCGATGCAGCAAACAATTTTCACCATACTACAGCTACGGTACACTTTCTTGCTAATCATGGACTAATTCCTGAAATGATCGTTATTGGCATTGAAAATACAAATGACCGAACCAGAGATTTAACACCTATGCAATTTCGTAAATCTAGTCGTTTTCCAACTGGCGGAGGAGCAGATAATACGTTTCATTTTATGGAAAAGGAGCTCTTTTCTTGGGAGATTCAATGTACCGCACGGAGAGATACAAATTGTTAATTGGACATTCGTTCGGCGGTTTATTTGTACTGCACACGTTGGTCAACCATCCTGGAATATTCAATTCATACCTGGCCATTGGCCCTAGCCTATGGTGGGATGATCAGCGACTGGTAATACACCAGATGGACAGCTTTCTTCTGAATCAGAAAGACCTACGGGGTCATGTGTATATGACGATGGGTAATGAGGGTGGTTCAATGTTGGGTGGTACCTGGAAATTCACTGCATTACTGGAGGAGCGAGGTTCGAAGGAACTTCTCTGGAAGTTCGATTTGATGCCAGATCAAACGCATGGTTCTGTGGTTCATCTTAGTACCTATAATGGGTTGGAATATATATTTAAGGACTGGAGTTTTAAGGCCAATAGAGATAATTTTCTGTCTGGTGGTGCTATTGCTGTGCGAGCTTTTAACAAGCGGGTCGATAAGTTTTATGCGCTTCCTTCACCCATCCCAAGTAGAAATCTAGTTTCGATCGGCAAAGAGATTTTGGCATCAGGTGACGACGATGAAAAGTTAGCGCTAGGGATTCTCCAAATGGCTGTCGAGGTAGATACTACTAATCAAGAAGCTTACAATAACTATGGTGAATTTCTCCTACGACATGGACACTACCATAAGGCGATTAGAATATTTCAAAGAAGTTATCGTCTTGATTCCACAAATTTGACAACACTAATTCACTTAAAAAACTTGGGGGTAAATATTGATAATCACCTACCTGACATTCCTTTTTCTAAGCAACTCTATGACGAGCATATCGGTACATATATAATGAATGTAGAAGCTGTTCAATTAACAGTTGATGAACAAAAACTTTGGGTAGAGGAGGGTCCGGCTACGCAAGGACTGGAGCTGGAACTATTCCCTATTGGAATTGATCAATTTTATCACATGAAGGATAAAGTCAAGATCACTTTTCGAAGAGAAAATGGAGAAATCGACGGCCTTGATGTCGAAATTGATGGGCAGATCATACGTGCATCGAAGCGTAAACCTTAGACGCTGGATCCTACACTTGAGCAGGAATGCATCTCGATGGATCAGTGCTCCTACAGTTATTTTGGCGAAAAGTCTTTGCTTTCAACTAATCATCATTGGATTTCTTCCTTTGGCAGATACCTTAGCGCTAGAATTGCTTGATGCTGTCAAACAAAATGTTTCAGCCAATCTACGCCTCCATCCTACAGGTAAATATGAATCTCACTTGGCAGAGATGACAAGCAAGGCATCTTTGTAGTATGCCGGGGGGCTGACTCCCGTGCCTAGTTGAGTGCTCGACATCAGTGTTTGATCGCCGTATTTTCCCGTGGAAGGATCAAACCACTGGATACTCAATGAATCCTGAGTACCAACCAGTTTGCCAACATTTATTTTGCACAATCGATTTTCGGGAAGATAATATAGTGCGAAGTCTTTCTTTGTTGATGTCACTGCAACCTGTTCGAATTGTCCTTTACCAGTATCTGCTTCTATTAAACTTTGATCAGGAATCCAGCGGTACCAATCGTGGGTTAGACAGAAAGACTTGAGGTGTGTCATCGATCTGGCTCCTTCAAGATCTAGCATTTCTCGCCATGCCCCAAATGGGCTGAAAAGTGGTCCGTTATTTTTTTCATCATAATATCCACCGTAGGTAAAGCCGGCGGCTCCACTAAAAAATGACTGATAGGCCTGTCGTCGCATATGAATACCCTGTCGTGCATCTCCCGGACCTCCCTGTCCTTCATATGCAGGTTCTCCCATGATGGAGGGTTTGATTGGGGCAGCAAGTGAATAATCTTGACGTACGGCCTTGACGATGGCGTCTTTGTGCACGAATGTTTCGATCATATTGAAATCCAACCAAGGATCGGTGTGAAACCAGCTCGAAGAATTGATCATTGGTGCACCATCTGGATGATAGGTCATCAATACATGGTCCCAAAGTGGTGAGTTTTCAGACCAGGCTACCCGTTCGCCGGTCACGCCTTCTAAGATGCCCTCTGCCATAGCTCGATATGATGACCTATGGTCAGCTCCATGATCAGCTTTTACATCTCCACCCAATACCCAGATGATATGTGTATGGGAAGCATATCGTTGGCCTAAGAACTGACCATAGAGGTGCATTTTATCAGGGCCAAATATTGGCATTGAGAAGCCTGGATGCGTTGCGTTGACATATCTCCGCCCCCAGACCGGCAATAGTGCTAAAACCATGTTTCGCTTAGCCATTGCCTCCACGAGGTAGTCTACATGATCCCAATAGTCATTAGGTTGATTAGGTGTACCACCTTCCTCAATCCAGGGATGTGTTGGATCTGGCTCACCATTTATCTCCCTTAGAGCCCTGTGTCCGTAGACATTTTCAGCATTGAGGGCAAATGATGTTGGATGTTCAGATCTTTTTCCCCAAAGTAAACAGACCTGAACCACACTAAATCCCTTGTCGCTTCGATCATCTAGGTAGTAATCGATATCTTCCCTGGTCATCCACTCGCTCATACCCCAGACTGTTCCACCTAGCCAAAAGAATGGTTCCCCATCGGCAGTAACCAAGTGGCGGTTCTTTTCAGAATATTCTGTGCGCACTTTTTGTGGATCTTGATTTGGATGGCCACAGCTAAAAAAGAACACCATGGCAAAACTTATGACGGTAATTCTCTTCATTGAATTTGATCTATGCTGATGGAGCTTGTATATTGCCATATACTTACTATTGTCACAACTAAAATAAACCAATTGAAATACTTTACTTTATTCATCTGTGCCCTGTTCATATGCAGCATTCAAGATGTGTCTGCTCAGAAACTTGACCGACAAGATCTGTTGGCCTGGTGTATTGTACCCTTTGATAGCGAGAAACGGACACCTTTAGAACGTATTAAGATGTTGCGTCGCTTAGGCTTGCATCGCTATGCCTACGATTGGCGTGAGGAGCATCTTGCAGAAATGTCATTGGAATGGTCAGTGGCGGAGAGGTATGATGTAGAGGTGAGTGCAGTCTGGATGTATATAAATGGTGATCGAGATACGCTTGGTGATTTGGGTGAACTTAACGAACGAGTATTTCAAACCATTGAACGAACAGGAATAAAGACGGATCTATGGGTGAGCTTTAATCAGAATTACTTCAATGAAGTAACGACGGGGGGGGAATTGGTGAAGGCTGCAGAGATGATCAATTATTTGGCCAAGAGAGCAGCTCAGGCGGGATGCAGGATTGGCTTATATAACCATGGAGGCGACTGGTTTGGAGACCCAAGAAATCAAATTAGGATTATTGAGCAGCTCGATCACAAGAACATTGGCTTGGTGTATAATTTTCATCATGCTCATGAGCAGCTGGAGGAATTTGGACAATTGGTTTCGGATATGCTTCCCTATCTATGGACGGTCAATTTAAATGGCATGCGTGCTGGTGGTCCAAAAATATTGGCCATCGGTGAAGGTGATCGAGAAAAGGATATGGTCAGATCATTATTGGAGAAAGGTTATGATGGGGATTTCGGAATTATTGGACATATTGATACGGCAGATGTTGAGGTAGTGTTGCGTAACAACCTCAATGGATTGACCAAACTCGGTTTGTTGGCTGAGTAGTAATGATCAATTTAATATCTGACATAATAAGAAACATGGTAACGGATATGAGAGTCTCCAAAATGATTGTGGTCCTACTGATTTATGCAATAGGTGCTTTGCCGAAGGTGTTTGCTCAGCAGGACCAGGCTGCCATCAAGGTTTTTCAGGCAGGAGCAGCAA
The DNA here is from genome assembly GCA_013001595.1 of Saprospiraceae bacterium. Classification (GTDB taxonomy): domain Bacteria; phylum Bacteroidota; class Bacteroidia; order Chitinophagales; family Saprospiraceae; genus JABDMH01. Next base: position 16,327 of record JABDMH010000123.1, read on the forward strand.
CTACCAATATTACACCACCCATTGGGACTGGTATGAATGGGCACTTACAAGATCGGACCATCGTAAATATTCATGATGACACACATGTGCGAAGCTTGGTCCTGGATGATGGCAAGACAACCCTAGCATTTGCTGTAATGGACCTATGTATGGTCTACAGAGAAATTGTCGATAGCGCAAAGCACCGAGCACATCGCCATACGGGAATTCCCATAGAAAATATAATGATCTCGGCAACTCATACACACACTGCTGGGACAGCTTGCCACGTGTTTCAGAGTGATCCTGATGAGGCTTACCAGTCATTTTTAGCACGTGGTGCTGCCGATGCCATCATTCGCGCTTACCGAAATCTACAGCCTGCTGATATTGGCTGGGGGGCAGGCTCTGAACCCGATCAGGTATTCAACAGGCGCTGGCATTTGCAGGCTGGCACGGATATCCCCAATCCATTCGGGACGAAGGATAAGGTGAAAATGAATCCTCCTAGGGGACATGAAAGTCTGGTGAAACCGGCTGGTCCGATTGATCCCGAAATCTCCTTCATCTCCCTCCAGACAAAGAAGGGTGAACCACTTGCTTTGCTGGCAAATTACTCATTGCATTATGTCGGTGGGGTCGAATCAGGTTCGGTGTCAGCTGACTATTTTGGTCTTTTTGCAAGCCGAATGGGGGAGCTGCTAGGGACTTCGAATGTTCAGTCGCCATTCGTTGGTATGATGACCAATGGAACCAGTGGAGACATAAATAACATCGATTTTACTAATCCTGCGATTAGGCCCAGGGAACCCTATGAAAAGATGAAGGAAGTCGCATACGCGGTGGCTGCAGAAGTCCATCGTGCGATGCAGACTATAGACTATGTGGATTGGGTACCCTTGAAAGCTGTACAGAAGGAGATTCGATTGGGTGTCCGACATCCCAACCAAGATGAGATTTTACGTGCTGAGAACATCGTCAAACATGCTGAGGGTCCCAATATGAAATCCCTTCCGGAAATCTATGCCAGAGAAACTCTGCTCATACAGGCGTATCCGAAAGAAGTAGACTTAGTTTTGCAGTCATTTAGGATTGGTGACTTGGCAGTTGCGGCGATTCCCTGCGAAGTATTTGTCGAAATCGGCTTGGAACTGAAAAAGGAAAGTCCATTCGGTAAGACATTTACTGTGTCCCTGGCTAATGGATACAATGGGTATTTACCCACGCCCGAACATCATGCTTTAGGAGGTTACGAAACCTGGCGTGCACGTTCCAGTTATCTTAAAACCAATGCTTCGGTCGAGATCGTAGAAAACATGAGAGATTTGTTTGACGAACTTCAACAGAGGCCAATAACATCTCAATATAGAGAAGCGCCGGACACTGACAAATTGAATATGGGAGAAACTCATAAATTGTTTAATGGGCAAAACCTGGAAGGATGGTATACTTGGCTGAAAGACCGCGGTCGTAATTTGGACCCCAAGGGTGTCTTCAGTATTGAAGATGAAGAGCTGAAGATCTCAGGGGAGGAGTGGGGATGTATTACGACAGAAAATGCATACGAAAACTACATATTGACGGTTGAATATCGTTGGGGTGAAAAAACTTATACACCGCGTGAAGATAGAGCTAGAGATGGAGGTATACTGGTTCATTCCCAGGGAAAGGATGGATCATATAGTGGAACTTGGATGAATTCTATTGAGTGTCAGATCATCGAAGGGGGCACTGGAGATTTCATCGTTGTAGGTGATGGATTGGATCGCTTTTCGATTACCAGTCCTGTATTAAAAGAAAAGCAAGGCAGCTCATCGGTGTATAGCCCGGCAGGCAGTCCGACTACAATTACCACGGGAAGAATAAATTGGTTTGGACGTGATCCAGCATGGGAAGATAAATTGGGTTTTCGCGGCGATCGGGATGTAGTCAATCCGACCGGTATGTGGAACGCTATAGAATGTCACATTTACAAGGATGAAATTACCGTGTATGTCAACGGCAAGTTGGTTAACAGAGCCTTTAATGTGAAGCCTACGAATGGCCAAATTCAAATTCAGTCAGAGGGAGCAGAAATGTTTATTAGAAAAATAGATCTGACCCCCATATTGGACTGAAGAACGCAAGGTGCTTCATCTTGATGATTAATCCCTACATTGCAAATATCCCTATGTCATCACCTTTTCTCCATCAGAGATAATCTTTTTCAACATCTCAACCTCTTCTTCCATTGGCATAACCAGGGGAGCTCTGACATCTCCTGCATCTCTGCCGATAATTCGTGCACCAGCCTTAATCAGACTGATGGCATACCCTTTTTTTCTACCGCGTAGACGGACAAAAGGTATGTAGAAAGCCTTCATCAGCTTTCTCACGGCATCTGTATCACCAGCTCTCAAACTTTTATAAAAATGGATGGCTAATTCAGGTACAAAATTGAATACTGCCGAAGAATAAGTATTAACACCAATGGCTAGATAAGCTTCAGCAATGATTTCTGCTGTGGGGACTCCTCCTATAAATGAAAGGCGATCCCCCACAGTTTTAATGGTGTCGTTCAGCTCCTGCATATCGCCGGTACCATCTTTAAGGCCAATAAAATTTGGACAGCTATCTGCCAACTCTTGTACATATTCACTTGCCAAAGCACCATTGCGTCGGTTGTAGTAGATTACAGGCAAATCCGTGTTCTGCATGATGGTTCGAGCATATTCCACCAATCCATCTTGAGGTCCCTCTGTGAGATAAGGAGGCATCAATAGCAATGCATTTATACCAGCTTCTTCAGCAATTTTGGCGAATGCGATGGCCTGTGGAATACTGCGTCCGGTACTGGAAATTACAGGTACCTTCTCTCTGACTGTTTCCGTAGCAGTCTCTACGACCCGTCGATATTCTTCTTCCGATAAAGAAAAGAACTCGCCTGTGCCTCCGGCTACAAATACCGAAGAGACTCCATGTTTGACAAACCAGTCAACACGTTCTGCATACGAGTTGGCTGCGAAGTTTCCATCGGCATCTAAGTCAGTAACCGGGAATGATAACAAGCCATCCTCTAAGGATGCTCGAATGTCTTTAAGTGCTATACTCATAAGCTTGCGAATTTAACAAAAGATTGTAGAAAAGGACGAGGTTGCTGTGCCAGAGAGTCCGATGAATTCCCGCCGTACCCAAGGGCAATTTTTACAATTACGATGTGTCCTATGCTAGAGTCCTAGTGGAATAAAGCTCACCCCGGTCAAAACAGGTCTGTTACCTTGTCGGGAGCACAAGTAGAGACAAATCTTTCGTCTTGATTTTTAGAATTTCTACCGTCTGCTAATTTCGCGAGAATGCGTTGAGCAGAAAATCTTCATGTTCCAATACATGAGGATGGTCCACTCGATGACCTCCCACCAGATATCCCATGCCAGAAAATACCATTCCATCCGAACTAATGGACAGGGCAAGCGGATCTCTTTTGACAGGATTAGGATTTGATACCAATATATAGCGTCCATCTTTCAATCTGATGCCATTGATTTTTGAAGAAGCATCAGGAAAATTCGTGCGAATGGGTTTCGTCCAGGACCTACCCCGATCGACGTAGAATGAACGGTATAAATATCCACTCTTGCGATTGTCGCGAAACAAGGCCATCAGGTTTCGATCCGGTAGTTCCCACCAGAATGGTTCTTCCGCATTGAGCTCACTACTCGAACCTAGCACTGGAAAAGATTGCCATTGGTCAATGGCTTCTGTGCCTCCGATTCAAAAGGAGACACCTTTTTCCCGATAGTCATATGGTCTCTGCGACATCATCCACTCTCCGGTAGGTATCTTTTTGGGTGGAAAGTTATTTATGGCATTTTTTCGGATGATCCCTAGTTCTTGCCAGCTTTCATCTAAACTGGCCAATGCTATCAACTCACCGGCCCTAATCCAAAAACCCCTTGATATCCATCTAAAACCTTTGCCCGACCTGGTCTTGAAGAATTCACTTTCAGGGCCTGATTGTGGAGGTTCGGGAGTTATAGAGGCGGATTCCGACCAGTGTATGCAGTCTTCACTGGTGGCAAACTTGACACGTTGGCCAACCCGGTCTTCCACACCGGGTCCGTCGCTCCACATTACCCAGAAATTTACCCAAATGATGCACCAGGTAATTGTGTTGGTTTGACCCCACTAGATTCGCTAACATCAATGACTATTACACGCTGTAGGGGTATTTTGATCAGTGCATCGAAGTCAATATCAGAGGTGTGATCTGGAAGCCAGTTTCGTTCTAACATGAGATCACTATCTGCATTCGTAACGGGATCAGGCCTAGGTACTGATTTTTTGACCTTTTGAGTACATCCTGCTCCTGGTGCCAATAGAACAGATAGCATACTAAATATAAGATTAGACTGCATGTTCCAGGTGTTCAGATCAGGGGAAGATATTAAGGATGCTGGTAAGAAGCCTAAATTATCAAATCTTGAGCGCACTCTGGAAGGTGCCATTTGCATAAAATGAATATTTTATACTCGTCTGAATGATGCAGTCGGGCAGGGGAGGTTTGTACTTTTTAGAAATTTGGTGATGCTTGATTTATGTAAATGACTATGGTCATCAAAAAGAGCCATTATTACTTTGGCAGCTTTTCGGAGTGAATCCCGATCCTGTTTTGAACGCAGGTAGAGTCGGGGAGAATGCTTAAATGCTTTCCTTGGATACAGAAAAATTGGCAGCGCGGCTCAACTTGTGTATATTGATACCATGACCGATCAGATCTTGCAGCGTAAGTTTATCCAACACATCATCTAAAGTATGTTGTACCAATCTCCACAGAGATCGGACGGAACAATCCACACTGTTCACACAAAATGCACCGAGCTTACTGCTATGACGATCACAAAATGCTTCATCGTACATCGCACCATCTAGGGCTTTGAGAATCTCATTAACCGTTATCTCAGATGGCTTCTTACACAGTACGTAACCACCCTTATGCCCGCGTGTACTCTGAATGAATCCCTTGATTCTGAGATCTCGAGTCAGTTTGCCTACATAGGACTCCGAAAGTCCTTCAGCAACAGACAACTGCGGAATACTCATGCCCTCCTTCCGATCAGATTTTGCCAACCGGAGCAAAATTCTAAGTCCATATTCATCCTTTGCTGAAATTTTCATCAGGTATACATTTAAAACATGTCAAGTGCCAACTTGGCTTCATCAGTCATTAAATCTTTGTTCCACGGTGGATCCCAAACAAGCTGCAGATCTACATTATTCACCTCCTCCACCATCATCACCTTTTCCTGAACTTCCATTGGCAGGGATTCAGCAACTGGGCACGCTGGGCTAGTAAGGGTCATCTTAATGTTTACCAGGCCATCATCATCTATCTCAATTGCATAGATGAGACCTAGGTCATAAATATTAACCGGTATTTCCGGATCGTAGACAGTCCGGACTGCCTGTATGATTTTTTCCTCCAAAGTCAGGTTTGTCATCGTCTCAGTTAGTGTCTCCTTACTCATAGCTCGAAGCTTTTGTAGCGATTCCATACATTTTCATTTGTTTGATCATGTTGGTCAGCCCATTGGAACGGGTTTGTGACAGGTGCTCATGCAGACCGATTCGATCGATAAAATAGAGATCACATTTAGCTATGTCTTCGCTCTTTTGTCCCGAAAGCACTCGAATTAACATGGCAATAATACCTTTAGTAATTACGGCATCGCTATCTGCTGAAAAAAATAGACGGCCTTCCTTCTCTTCACAGTGTAGCCAGACCTGGCTTTGACATCCATGTATTAAATGTTGCTCATTTTTGTACTGATCTTCAACTAAGGGAAGTTTTTTTCCAAGATCAATAATGTATTCATACTTCTCCATCCATTCATCAAAAAATGAAAATTCGTCGATGATCTCATCTTGAATTTTGACTATTTCTTCCATCATTTATTTGAGCATATTGATGGCTTTGCTTACCGCACTTGCCAGTTGATCTAATTCTTCATGGGTGTTGTACAAGCCTAAAGAGGCCCTAACTGTGCCAGCAATTCCAAATCTGTCCATTATAGGTTCCGTGCAATGGTGGCCTGTTCTCACTGCTATTCCTTGGTGATCTAGTAAGGTGCCAATATCGTAAGGATGAAGTCCATCGATTATAAAAGATAAGACCCCGGCTTTATTTGGAGCTGTTCCAATGAGGTGCAATCCTGGTAACTCTTTCAGTAGAGAAGTACCATATTCAAGTAGAGATGTCTCATGCTGTTCAATTGAAGTACTTGGAAGATCACCAAGAAAATCAATGGCCGCCTTTAGTCCAATGGTGCCAGCGATATTAGGCGTGCCTGCCTCAAACTTAAATGGCAATTCATTGTATGTCGTCTTTTCAAATGTTACCTTTTTAATCATTTCCCCTCCACCCTGATAAGGAGGAAGATCTTCCAACCACTTCTCTTTTCCATAGAGTACACCTATTCCAGTAGGTCCATACATTTTATGGCCTGAAAAGGCGTAGAAATCCACATCGAGTTCAACTACATTGATGGGTAAGTGGGGTACAGCTTGAGCCCCATCTATCATTACTGGAATATCGTGATGATGTGCTAAGTCGATTACTTCCTGAATGGGATTGATGGTGCCCAAGGCATTTGATATATGTACCAGGCTAATAAATTTCGTACGATTGCTGATGAGATCTCGAACATCTTCAATTCGAATCGTTCCATCATCCAGCAATGGGATTATTTTTAGCTTGGCGCCATTTGCTTCACAAGCCATCTGCCAAGGAACTATATTACTATGGTGTTCCATAGCAGAAATAATCACCTCGTCTCCTTGATTGAGATGTTTTTGACCGAACGAGTGGGCGACCAAGTTGATGGATTCCGTAGTACCTCGTGTGAACACAATTTCGTGATCATATTGAGCATGGATAAATGCCCTCGTGGCCTCCCGAGCAGCTTCAAAAAGGTCAGTGGCATTTGCACTCAGGGCGTAAACTCCTCTGTGCACATTGGCATGCTGTGATGAGTAGTATTGAGAAATCGCATCGATTACTACTCGTGGTTTTTGACTGGAGGCAGCACTATCTAGAAAGACAAGTGGTTTGCCATGCATAGTGTTTTTGAGAAGTGGAAATTCATTGCGGATTTCTTCCACATCCCAATGATCCTCTATCGCTTTTGATGCTACATGCTCCATTACTTTTGTCTTAGAGATATTGCTGCAATTTTTCTGAAAATGAATCTACTATTTGGCCTTCACCAAAATCGCTAAATACTTCGGCTATAAATGCTGTCTGCAGCATTTTTTTCGCTTCCCTTTTAGGCAGTCCTCTGGTCATTAAATAATATAGTGCCTGTTCATCAAGTTGACCTATTGTAGCTCCATGGCTGCATCTTACATCATCGGCAAATATTTCTAATTGCGGTTTGCTATCAACTCGAGCTTCATCAGATAATAACAGGCTGGCATTTTGTTGGAAGGCATTAATCTTTTGTGCATCGGGCCTAACGATCACCTTCCCATTAAATACTGCTGTGGAATAATTATCGACAATACCTTTATACAGCTCATTGCTAAGGCAATGTGGCTTTGCATGATCAATAAACGTTTGATTGTCAATATGCTGTCGCTCACCGCTTGCTATATAAGCACCATATAAGTTAGTAGATACTTGTTCGCCGAGATGTGTGGCATAGACATTATTACGTACTAATTTTCCTCCGATGTCTATATTTAGGTTTGAGAATGTGCTGCCTTTTGATTGCTTGACTTCAGTAGTGTTGATGATATTACCCTGACTGCCTTCTTCCTGCCATCTATGCATGCTAATATGGGCATTTTGATGGACATAAATGCGGTTGTAAATATTTTGAAAATAGGCGGTCTGTGTAGATAATCCAAGGGCTACTTCCACCACATTGCATTTTGCACCCGTTTCAATAAAAAATAGATTGAGATGAGCCGTCATCATGTTCTCCTCCGGAATGTTGGTTTCATATATCAGCTGAACAGGCAATTTCAGTGCAACGTTTTTCTCTATATGGAAGACCATGCCCTGTGCAAAGGC
>JABDMH010000155.1 GCA_013001595.1 Saprospiraceae bacterium
CTGGAAATCAATGTGTATATTGGTACTAAACACTTTGCCATGGTAATCGATGATTTGAAAAATATTATTAATTCGCGGGAAGCGCAGCTGATCTCAAGACTTCGCTAGCTTCCTTGCAAGAAGAGCGTTCGAGGGTTGTCATCTGTTTGCAAGGCTATGCGGTCATTATTACCGGTATGAGACGTCATGGTAAAAGCAGTCACCTCCGAATGATTTATAGCGACTTAGCAATTCATGGTAGATGATTAGGACCAATTATTTCCTGATACCATCTTCATGGTTGATGAGGTGGAGAGGCGCTTAGATTTTTTGATCTACGGGAAGGTGCCGTGATTACCATGGGGATAAAAGATGAGATTAGATGTAGAATCAACATTATGCCTGCACACGAATTCCGATCTGCTGGCTGACGTAGGGTCCAATGCACTATCAATAAGATCCATATGGAAGATTATAGAATTGACGATTTTTCTCCCCATCTTTTTTGGGATGTGGATAAGAATAATCTTGATCTACAACAACATGCAGCATTCTTGATCGAACGGATTGTCAAGTACGGAAAAATAGAGGATTGGCACTTGATAAAGAAAGTCTATGGCATCAAAAAGATTAGTGAGGTGGCTCTTCAGATTCGCTCACTTGATCCCGTCACCCATGCCTTCCTTGCGTTGGCTTGCGATATAGATCGAAAAAAATTTAGATGTTATTCAGAAGCACAGTCGAACCCAACACTCTGGAACTCCTAGCGGAGTTAATGGCCTATCCTGAATTAAGTGAATTAATACTTGTAGGTGGAACTTCTCTGGCTTTGCAAATAGGACATCGTACTTCCGTAGACTTAGATTTATTTGGATCCTGTGATGTTCAGCAGATTCAAGATCGATTAGCGACTAAATCTGAAGTAAGCACTACGGTCATACAAAAATCTCAGAATATACTCGTTTCGATAATCAATGGAATTAAAGTCGATTTTGTGAATTATGGATATAGCTGGTTGAAACTACCTGTTATCGAGGATAATATAAGACTTGCAAGTAAGGAAGACATCGCAGCCATGAAAATTAATGCCATCACTGGCCGTGGTAGCAAGAAAGATTTTATTGATTTGTATTATTTACTCAATGATTTTGATCTTGAAGAAATGATAGGGTTATTTCTTAAGAAATATCCTGAAGGATCTAGATTTTTAGCGCTTAAAAGTTTGGCCTACCTTGATGATGCAGAAAAAGAAGAGATGCCAAAGATGTCTCATCCGATATCATGGACCCAAATGAAACAGACCATTAGGGAAAAACATTCACAATTAATTTAGTAGTCTCTATTTTTTTATATGAAAAGAGCATTAATTACCGGAGTAACGGGTCAAGATGGCGCGTACTTGTCACAACTGCTCCTTGATAAAGGGTACGAGGTGCATGGCATTAAGCGTAGGAGTTCGCTTTTTAACACACAACGCATTGACCACATCTATGAGGATCCGCACGTCAAGGATCGTCGTATGATATTGCATTATGGAGACTTGTCAGATGCGACCAACATCATTCGCATCATCCAGGAGGTGCAGCCTGATGAGATCTATAACCTTGGGGCCATGTCGCACGTGAAAGTGAGTTTTGATGCACCTGAATATGCCGCCGATGTAGATGGACTTGGCACCTTGCGCATTCTGGAAGCCGTGAGATTGTTAGGATTGGTGGAGAAGACCAGGGTTTATCAAGCATCTACAAGTGAGCTGTATGGTCAGGTGCAAGAAGTGCCCCAAAGCGAACGCACACCTTTTTACCCGCGTTCTCCCTATGGGGTAGCTAAGCTATATGCTTATTGGATCACCGTCAATTATCGGGAAGCCTACCAGATGTATGCCTGCAACGGCATCCTTTTCAATCACGAAAGTCCGCTGAGGGGAGAAACCTTTGTCAGCAGAAAAATCACGAGGGCTGCCGCAAAAATTAGCCTTGGTTTGCAAGACAAGCTGTACATCGGCAATCTAGATGCAGAGCGAGATTGGGGTCACGCCAAAGACTATGTCGAAGCCATGTGGTTGATGTTGCAGCAAGATCAACCCGAGGATTTTGTCATCGCGACCGGCAAAACCACCTCGGTGAGGGAATTGGTAGGTATGGCTTTTGCGGAGGTAGGTATTCGCATCGAATTTCAAGGAAAAGGCATAACGGAAAAAGGCATTGTCTCTCACACTGATGATGAAAATGTGCTGGTGGACAAAGGTCAGGAAGTGGTTGCTGTGGATACCAATTATTTTAGACCCACCGAAGTGGACCAGTTGATCGGCGATCCCGCCAAAGCCAAGGAGCAGCTGGGATGGGAGGCCAAATGTTCGCTTGCTGAATTGGTCAAGGAGATGGTTGAAGCCGACCTGGAACTATTCAGGCGAGATCAAGCACTGCGAGATGCTGGCTTTCCTGTGCGCAATGAGTTTGAGTAACTTCGCAGCTAGTTGGCCAGTTTGGTTTCACGCAGAGCCGCAAAGTTCGCGCAGAGTTTTGTGATTTAATAAAAATCATTACTGAGTTTCGACAGTTCTGCTTTGATGGAAATGTCCAATGTGAGTATGAGATAGAGACGATACAGGTACATTCAACTAGGGGAATAGCTGCTATAGAGAGGTCCTTCAGGTGATTTTGTAGAAGTATGTTGGAGAATGCGCTGCAAAGAAGTATTGCATAGGATTATAAAGTTGGTCAAGAGTGGAGTGATTGTTTCATTGGGAAGATGTTGATGCATACACTTGCCGAAAACAAGTTATCACGAGAGATTATTGGCGCTTGCATTGAAATTCATCGTGAGCTGGGTCCTGGTTTGCTGGAGTCTATTTATGAGGAGGCTTTGTGCTTTGAATTGAATGCATTAGGATTGTGTTTTGAACGGCAAAAGCAAATTCCAGTAACCTACAAAGGACATAGGATGAATCTAGGATTTAGAGCTGATGTGATTGTTGAAGATTTGGTGCTAGTAGAATTGAAGTCAGTGGAAGAGTTTTCTAAGGCCCATCCGAAGATTGTTCTGTCCTACTTAAGATTGACTGACTTGAAACTTGGTCTATTAATAAATTTCAACGAAGTTTTACTTAAGGATGGAATCAAACGAATAGTAAATGATCTATGATTAACCAGGCGACGAAGAATGCAATCTTTCGTGTAGAGGAACTTGCTAAGCTATAGTATGATTGATTGGGGTATAAAATTGAGACTCTGCGCCCTTAGCGCCTTTGCGTGATGAAAATCTTGTAATTCCGGTATTTAGAATATAATAGATCGCGTTATGGAAGAAGATAGTAAGATTTTTATCGCCGGCCATACAGGTATGGTAGGCTCGGCAATATTGCGGGCTTTACAGCAACGAGGGCATCAGCGTATCGTTACCCGCACATCGGCTGAACTGGACTTAAGAAGCCAAGCCGAAGTAGATGCCTTTTTCCAAGATGAAAAACCTGAATTTGTTTTTTTGGCGGCAGCAAAGGTAGGCGGCATTATGGCCAATGATACCTACCCGGGCACATTTCTATATGATAATTTGATGATACAGACCAACGTCATCCACGCAGCTCATGTGCAGGGGGTAGAGAAGCTATTATTTCTCGGCTCATCCTGTATTTATCCAAAAATGGCTGCCCAGCCATTATCAGAGGATGCTTTACTCACTGGGCCATTAGAACCAACCAATGCGGCCTATGCCATTGCCAAGATTACTGGAATAAAATTGTGCGATGCGTATCGCAAACAATATAAGTGTAATTTTATCTCAGCCATGCCCACAAACCTTTATGGTCCTAATGATAATTACGACCTTGAAACATCTCATGTATTGCCCGCACTGCTGAGAAAATTTCATGAAGCGAAAATGGAGAACGCCACTATGGTGACATTATGGGGGACGGGTGCTCCATTGAGGGAATTTATGCACGTAGAGGATTTGGCAGATGCTTGCCTTTTCTTAATGTCGAACTACAACGATCCTGGTTTTGTCAATGTAGGTGTAGGTTACGAATTGTCCATTCTGCAATTGGCGACCATGATAAAGAAAATTGTTGGATACATAGGGGACATTGAACACGACCTGTCGAAACCAGATGGTACACCTAGAAAATTAATGGACATCTCAAAGTTGAAGCAGATGGGTTGGGAAGCAAAAATTAGACTTGAGGATGGCATTCGGTCAGTGTATACGGAATGCGTCCAAGAACCGTGGTATTAAAAACAAGGATGTTCTTAATATGCCCATTTCTATCGCGAAATCTCTGATGATAATCTTAATTTAGAAATTAAAATATTAATAATGAATAATAATTATGTGATCATTATGGCTGGTGGCATCGGATCCAGATTCTGGCCAGCCAGCAGAACATCAAAACCCAAACAGTTCCTAGATATCCTTGGCATTGGGAAATCGCTCATCCGCCTGACTTTCGAGCGGTTCACAAAAATAGTCCCTTCGAGTAATATTTATGTGGTTACCAATGAGCGGTATCGTGACCAAGTAAAAGAGCATCTACCTGAGCTGACCCATAATCAGATCCTGGGCGAACCCAGTATGAACAATACGGCCCCGTGTGTGGCTTATGCAGCTTTCAAATTAGAAGACCTCAATAGAGATGCTAATCTGCTAGTGGCCCCATCGGATCACTATATTCACGATATTGACGCTTTCGTCCGAGTGATTAACGATTCCTTTTCGTTTACCGCTTCAGAAGACGCCATTCTTACCTTGGGCATGAAACCCAGTAGACCCGATACGGGATATGGATATATCGAACTGGGAGAAAAGTTGGCTTCAACGGAGAACATATATAAAGCTGCTCGCTTTACGGAAAAGCCCGATCTTGAAACGGCAGAGGGATTTTTGGCGACTGGTAGATACTTTTGGAACAGTGGTATGTTCTTCTTTAATGCTCAGACCGTGTTAAAGGCTTTTGAAACTCATTCTCCGGAAATTCACGCTATTTTGAGCAAAGGCAAGTCGGCCTACAATACAGAAAAGGAGCAAGCATTTCTAGAAGAAAATTACCCTGACACACCAAGCATTTCCATAGACTATGCGATCATGGAGAAATCGAAGGATATCTTTTGCTACACCGCCGACTTCGGCTGGAGTGATCTGGGAACCTGGGGCTCTCTATATGATTTTAAGGTTGGGTCGGATCGTGATAATGTGGTGATCAATGCACGTCATCAAACTGAAGCGGACAATGGTAATCTGATAGTCTCATCCAATAGTAAGCTGGTCGTTACTAAAGAACTTGAGGACTTCATCATCATCGATGAGGATGATGTGCTGCTAATTTACCCTAGGCGATTAGAACAAGAGATCAAGCAAGTGAGAAGTTCAGTAGATAAGGAATTGCAGTAGTAGTGAATTTGGTGAAGTCATTGATCTTTCCATCTCTACCATCATTCCAAATTAGCTGTTGAGCAAGTCAAGGCATATTGCACTTGTTGCCAATACCACCTGGAATATTTACAATTTTCGGTTGAATGTGATTCGCAAACTCTTGTCTGAGGATTATCGAATTACGGTGATTGCTCCGATAGATGAATATATAAGATATCGAGAATTATTTCCCCAGGTAGAACATGTGGGTTTGCGCTATTTAAAGCGGGATAGTACGAATCCGATTCGGGATTTATTATTACTTCGAGAACTGGTCAAGGTCTATCGCCAAGTTAAACCAGACATATTGTTGCATTATACCGTTAAAGCAAACATCTATGGTGGACTAGCAGCAAAGATTTTGAAAATCCCTTCACTTGGTGTCGTCACTGGCCTCGGATATCCATTCCTTCACAATGGTGCAATTCGAAGCATCACTAAGTTACTGTACCGTTTAAGCAATCGATATCACCGCTACGTTGTATTCGAGAACTATGACGACCATCAACTTTTTCTAAACGAGGGACTGGTCCAAGAGGGCCAGGGACGTCCACTGAGGGGCTGTGGTGTTGACATCGAACATTTCAAGATGAACGGAGATACGCCTTACAAAGATGGTGTCGTCTTTACTTTTATTGGTCGAATATTGTATGACAAGGGCGTTAAAGAATTTGTCGATGCAGCGGAAAAAGTGAGGAAACATTTTGCACAAAGTGAGTTTTGGATCTTGGGAGAGTTGGACCGTGGAAACCCATCTGCCGTGAGGGAAAAGGACTTATTAGAATGGGTCGAGGCCCCCAACATTAATTATTTGGGCTCACGTAAAGATGTGCGGAAGATAATTGCTCAGTCTGACTGCATTGTGTTGCCATCATATCGGGAGGGATTTTCAAGAGTGCTTATGGAGGCCATGGCAATGAGTACACCTGTAATTACTACGGATTCACCGGGTTGTCGAGAGGCTGTCGAGGAGGGTATGACCGGTCTGTTGGTTCCTGCCGGTGATGTTGATCAACTTGCAAAGGCATTCAACCAGTTTATTGCCATGTCTAAAGATGCTAAACATGAAATGGGAGTAAATGCTCGAAAAAAGGCTGTCAGGGAATTTGATGATCGGAAAATTGCCAATCAACTATTCGAAGTTATCCATAGCGTTTAAGTAAACTGTTGAAGGCACTAAATATTTTGGCGATCTGTTATTACTACCCACCTATGGGTACTGTTGCAGCGATGAGAAATTATCATCTGCTGAGCACCTTAGCGAAAAAGAACAAAGTGTATGTTATTTCTGCGAAATTTAAGTATAGTAAATATCCGGGAACCTACGATAGATCATCGGCGAAGATATACGAAAGTATAAATATTGATTACCGGAGTCTACAGATGTTGCTCCGGTTTTTCTTTGAAACAAAGGGTAATAAGGGTGGAAGAAATAGGGGTCGGTGGATGAGAAAGCTGATCGATAGTTTTCCGACTCATTTACTCTTTGGCGAAGGAGGCTTTATGTATATAATACATAGTTATTTCCTGGCCATGCATATTATCCGCCGTCATAATATCGACTGCATCTATTCGAGTTTTCGCACACATGCGGATCATATTGTAGCCTCACTGATTAGATCTACGAGAAGAGATATTATTTGGGTAGCAGATTTTGCAGACTTTCCCATCGATTCAGTAGTGGATAATGTGTACTTACCGAAGTTCCAGAGAAGGTGTTTGCAGATTATCCTGAAGAGAGCTGATGCCATTGCTGGTGTTTCGCATGGGATATTAAGCACAATGCCGGTTACTGATCAAGAGGTAAGCTTACTGACCAATGGTGTGGATGCCAATTCAGTGGGCTTGGAACCGATGCCCTTTAATAAGTTCACTATTAGCTACACAGGTTCTCTGTATGGTAAACGGTCTGTCGAGCCACTGTTTTTTTTGTTGTATAAATTGCTGAAGGAGGGACAAATAGACGGGAGCAAAATTCAGCTAATCTACGCAGGAAGCTATGCCGAAGCTTGGATGTCAATGGTGCAGAAATTTAATCTGCAGAAGTATTCGGTGTGCCTTGGTGCTATTGAACACGATAAAGCTATCGAGATTCAGCAGAAGAGTCATATCAATGTCTTATTGACTTGGGCCAGTGCAGAAATGCAAGGTTGGCTGACCTTTAAGGTGTATGAGTACATTAGAGCTGGCCGCCCTATATTGGCCCTCATCCAAGGATCTATGGATAAAGAATTGGATGCTCTACTT
>JABDMH010000018.1 GCA_013001595.1 Saprospiraceae bacterium
CTCTAACTGGTCCAATCAATCAAATCTTTGCGCACTTTGCGTCTTTGCGCGCCACCTTACGTGCTTCCATGAAGCATGGCGTCGACGATATGAATACCGCCGTAAAAGGATGCTGCTCTACCAGGACCGACCCTGGATACACCGACTCTATCCTCTTCTATCTCTTAACTTACTTAGTTCGCTCATTTGCATACATCGCTGCGCCTAAAACGCCTGCATCGTTTTGATACTCGGCTGGTACTATGCGAGTGCGAACATCAAGCTGGTCTTCATACTTGTCAAACTTCTTACTAGCTCCTCCGCCTAGAATAAAAAGATCAGGAGAAAAGAGCTTCTCCAAATGTGTGAGGTAACCACTAAAGCGAAACGCCCATTCCTTCCAAGACAGCTCTTCGCTCTTTCTGGCGCTATTGGACACATAATGTTCATACACACTCTTTTTATAGAAGAGATGGCCGAGTTCTGTGTTGGGCACTAATTTTCCATCCAAAAAGAATCCTGAACCGATACCGGTCCCGATTGTCAAAACGATGATGGTCCCATCTACCTCATTCCCATGACCAAATTTAACTTCTGCTAGGCCAGCAACATCGGCATCATTTGCTGCATGGAAAGGTACACCACAGGCCTCACTAAAAAGGTCCTGGATATTGACTTCTATCCAGCTCTTGTCGATATTGGCAGCAGATTCTGCTACTCCATTATGTATAATTGCCGGAAAGCCACAGCCTACCGGACCTTGGTAATCAAAACGGTCAAACATCTTTTTCACGACCTTGGCCACTGACTTCGGATCTGCAGGTTTGGGTGTCAATTCACGCATTTTTTCGGTGATCAGCTTTCCTTGATCAATGTCCACTAACGCTGCCTTAATGCCTGTACCTCCAATGTCAAAGCCGAGAAATACGTTTCGTTCTTCTTGCATAGGTCCTATTTAATTACAATGACTTTCATAGGTATGTCTGAAATTGGTCTATCGGAAGTTCCCGTTTCCTGAGTGGCAATCTTATCAATCACTTCCTTTCCTGCCACTACCTCTCCAAAAACGGTATATTCCTTATCTAAGAAGGGTGTTCCTCCTTGTTCCATATAAGCCTTCTTCTGCTCTGCAGAATACTGTATGCCTTTCCGCCGTTCCATCATCTTCAACTGGGCTTCTTCGATCGGTGTCCCCTGCACAATATAGAATTGAGACCCCGAAGACTTCTTTTCCGGATTTACGGCATCACCTGTCCTAGCTGCAGAAAGTGCTCCCTTGACATGTACTAGTGATGGATCGATTTCTGCATCGATTTGATACCCTGGGCTCCCTCCACCCAACTGTTTTCTAGCCGGAGCTCCTTTCGAATCTGGGTCGCCACCTTGGATCATAAAACCTTGAATAACCCGATGAAAGAGTAGGCTGTCATAGAAGTGCTCATTGGCCAGTTTCATGAAGTTGGCTTTATGCTTTGGTGTTTCATCATAAAGTTTGACCAACATGTTTCCATGTGGAGTTTGAATTTCCACCAGAGGCTCATCAGGTGGCTTAACCTCGATCACTCGCTCTGATTGTCGACTCTTTTTTCCATTACTGGCTTCCAATATCACCGTGTACCTGCCCGATTGTACATACCTGTGTTTTGGGTTTATATCGGTCGATTGTTTGCCATCTCCAAAATCCCAGGAAAAGAATTCGGCTTTTTCTGATTGGTTAATGAATTCGATATTAGTAGGAGCTTTCATTTCATCCTGGCTCACCAAAAACTGCGACACAGGCCTATTGCATCCCATAGACATGAGCAGCATGACTACGTACACGCCAGCTCCACTGCACTTTCCTAACATAGATATATCCTGTTTTATAGTACCGTGATTTTCATTTCAAGGTCCTCGATCGGTCGATCAGCCTGGCCAGTTTGCACCTCAGAGAGCTTATCGATAACGTCTAAACCTTCCACCACCTGACCAAAAACGGTATAGTCTCCATCAAGAAATGGATATCCCCCCTCTTGGAAATAGCGCTCTTTTTGCTCATTCGTATACTGAATCCCAGTTCGCTGCGATGCTTGAGCAAGGTCTTGTTCTTTAACCGCAAATCCCTGGACAATGTAAAATTGTGAACCGGACGACTTTTTTTCTGGATTCACACCATCTGCCAATCGCGCAGCAGACAATGCTCCCTTATAATGCAATGCACCGATCTCAGCATCAATTTGATATCCAGGACCACCTTGGCCCAACATCTGATGAGCGGGAGCATCTCGCGAATCAGGATCGCCCCCTTGGATCATAAATCCTTTGATTATTCTGTGAAAAAGGAGACCATCAAAGTATTCATCTTTCGCGAGTTTGATAAAATTATCGCGGTGCTTAGGCGTAGAATTAAACAACTCTACACGCATATCTCCCATGCTCGTTTCAATTAGGACCTCCTGGTTTCCTTGCTGACATTGTGTCAATAATAACAGTACAATACCGGCCAATACAATATTCTTAAGCATCTTATTTCTTCATTTTAACGTGTTAAACATTCACCTTTATTTAAGTTGTATACTCTCCAAAACCACCATTTTCTGCCTCTAGCATGCGAAAATAATCAATGGCTTTTCGTTTCAGCAACCATTCCTGGTCTTCTATTCGCTGCTTTGGAATATGCTTTATTAACTGATAATGCGGCCATCCATCTTCATCCCGACCTACAAATTCATAAAATCCTTCTCCTTCAAGGAGTTTGCAAGTGGCTATATGCATCAGGTCTTGCTTCTCCTCCTTTGAAAACTTATTCCTAAGATGACCTAATTCCTGTATTCCAATCAAAAACAATACCGCTTGAAGATCAGGCAACTTGTCTCGATTCATGGTCGACCTGACAATGTGTTGCACACGCAACCATTCAAATTCCAATTCCCAATTCTCCATCTTATTACGATTGGACAAATATATAATAATGCCACTTCTGGCATCCTGAGGTTCTATGTACTGCACAGATCAGAACTATTGCTCTCGAATGACTTCCCCCAGCTTCGTAGCCCGAAATGCCACGGGCAAAGATGCAATGGCCCCAATGGTTAGCACCATCGATCCAACGATGAGTACATCAGTTATCTTCATCTTTATCGGGTATCTGTCGACTACAAAACCTTGCGCCATGGTTATAATACCGAATTGTTGCTGGGCAAAATACAGTACGGCTGCCAGGAGGATGCCAAGCCCTAATCCGACCAGTGTGTACATCAAGCCCAGATTTAGAAAAATCCGCCTGATAAAAACGCCGGTACTTCCCATCGCTTTGAGAATCGCAATGTCTTTTCGCTTATCCAACACGATCATCCACAAACAACCGATCAGGTTAAATGAGATCAAAAAGATCATTAAGCTAGCTATGAGAAATGCCATCCACTTCTCAATATTCATAAGTTTTAGAAAGTCTTCATCTTGCTCATACCTGTTTAGGACCTGCAAATCTGTACCAGCCATGGCCGCAATTTGGTCCTCCAGAGCTTCAATATCAGCATCAGTCGAGACCTTTACTTCTAATGCACTGACTTCGTCTCGGCGGGATAGGAGGTCTTGGGCAATTTCCAGGGGAACTAAAATGTATTGATTATCAATTTCTTGTTGGATGGAAAAAATACCCGAGGGTCGCAATACTTTGGTTCGATATGGCTTGGCAATTCCTCCAAATTGTCTGCGGTTGGGCATATGAATGCTGAGGCTCTCAAACACGTTGAGCACATCTGCCGAAAGGTTTCGGGCCATTCCAGATCCCAACACTGCATATACCTTGTCAGCTTCTCTCAGGACGAATTCCCCCTCAATCATTGTTGAGTCAATGGCACTAACTTTTTGATATCGGTCATCGACACCTTTCATCAACCCGGGACTATTGGCATCCCCATACTCAAAAATGGCGGTCTCTTCAATGGTGCGACTGATCTGCATGATTCCATCTACCTCCTTAAGCTGAGCAATAAATGTACTATCAGGGCTAAAGTATTTGCCTTGAGCTGGTACGATCTTCAAGTCTGGATTAAAGGTATTGATCATACTGGCAATTAATTCTTCAAATCCATTAAAAATGGAAAGGACCAGTATCACAGCCGCACTGCCGATAGAGAGACCGAGCACAGTCATGCCAGAGATAATGTTAATGAAGTGCGTACCCTTGTGACTAAATAGGTATCGTCTGGCAATGGCGCTGTTCAAGTTCATGAATCAATCTTGCACGAAGTCTGGGAGAAATGATTTATAGACTGCTTCCTGTATCCTTGACCGGTAATTGTCCTTATTTAATAGGTTGTTTTGCATGGACGGATATGTGCGATTGCTCAAAAAGATATAGATTAAATCATAGGTAGGATCCACCCAGATGCAAGTGCCTGTAAAACCATAGTGTCCGAATGTAGCATCTGATGCGTACTTGGAGACATTGCATTTTCGATGTTCACTCAATTCCTTCATATCAAATCCGATTCCTCTCCTTGTCACATGCTTTGGTCTTTGTGCAAAGCGCCTGATGGTCTCAGCTTTCAGATACCTTCTCCCACCATAGAAGCCATCATTGAGCAGCATTTGATGCAGCTTTACCAGGTCCTGACTATTAGAAAACAGACCTGCATGACCACTGACCCCAGATAGCATAGCTGCTCCCATATCATGTACGAATCCCCGAACATCTGCATGCCGAAAATAACTGTCTTTTTCGGAGGGAACGATATCTTGCCGCTTAATCCTCTCTAACGGACGGTAGGTAGTATTCGACATGTGCAATGGATCGTAAAAATACTTCCTTACATATTGATCAATCGGCATTCCTGATACATTCTCTATGATCTTGGCAATCATGTAGAAACCCAAATCACTGTAGCGATACCTCCCCGGTGGGTTTACATCGGACTCGATAATATAGTGCCAAATGGAATCTGGATAATCCGATCGTAAATAAAGATCATTAGTGACTTTAACTGCATAGCCATCTGACGGACTGGAATCATAATATGGGCCAGCAGGTTTCCCCGTAGAAGCCGAAAGAGTATTTCGGTAAAAAGGTATCCACGGTTTCAATCCTGCCTGGTGACTCATGATTTGCTCTAAAGTCATCTTAGCCTTATTGGTGCCTTCCAGTTCTGGAATATACCTGGCTATTGGTTGGTCCAATTGCACCTTACCTTCTTCATACAGTTTCATGATGGCCATCGTAGCAGCAGTAACCTTGGTGACACTGGCTAAATCGTATACATGATGACGCTGTACAGGTCGGTCTTTTAGATAAGTATGATATCCATATTCCTTTTGATACACCACCTTCCCTGATTTGGCTATGAGAAGCTGTGCACCGGGAGCAGCCTTCCGATTAATGAGTTCGTGAATGATGCGATCGATTTGCTTGATCGAGTCCATTTGCATGCCTACCCTTGCCGGTACCGAATACCCAATACGTTGGTTGGATTTCGTGTCTATGCCCATTCCAAAGGCACTTTTCTCAGTAGCTGTCACAGGCAGCCTACCTTTAAATCCAGTAGCTCCAAACAACGCTTGCGCAGCTAGATTCTGAGTCAGCCGGTCATTGTCATAGCAAACAGCAATGGTGCCAACAGCATCAAAGTATTTCAGACTGTACGGATTTCCAAATACCACTAAGATGACTTTTGTCTGTTTGTTCAAAGCATTGATGCAGTCTATAGCCGACTGCTTCAAGCCAAAATCATTTTTTGCGTATTGGCTCATATTATGCAAGCTCACAATGACTTGATCGTAGGATGAAAGTCTGTGCAACAACTCTGTCTTCATGACCGGATCAATGTCGTGGGGTGCAAGATGACGGGGAATCTCTTCGTATTCGTTTATCATCACTTGAAAATGTGATAATCCTTGAGAGCCAATACTTAGAGAAGCAACCTTTTGAGCATGATCCAACATAGGTACAAGATCATGCTTGTCTCTAGCTAGGGTCAAGGCATTTTCGATCAAAGTATGTTTTAAGCTCAAGGCATGGGCATTGTTCAAGTCCAGCTTCACCCCATACTCACTTACAGGTCGATAATTATGCAAATCCATTCTGTATTTTGCTCGCAAGATGCGCTGGGTGCTTTGTCTGATTCGCGCGCTATCCATTTTGCCCTCAGCTACATAAGATTTTATGGCCTTGAAAGCCTGGTCGATGTCATTGGGCAATAGGAGGATGTCATTGCCAGCTTCCAAAGCCTTTATTTCGAGCTCTCCATCTACGAATCGATCCGACACAGCTTTCATCTCCAGCGCATCGGTAAAGACCAGTCCATCATAGCCCATATTCTTGCGCAGTAATTGACCCACAACATTGGGAGACAATGAGGTGGGTAGATTATCTTCAGTACCCAACGCTGGCATATATAAATGTGCAATCATTACGCTCGCCACATCATGATTGATCAGTGTTTCAAAAGGAAAGAGTTCCACTTCTTCTAGGCGCCGCTTACTGTGCTTGATTACCGGAAGATCTTCATGGCTATCTACGTTGGTATCTCCATGTCCCGGAAAGTGCTTCGCACATGCAGCCACTTGGTGATCCTGCATGCCTCGCATATACATATATCCCTTAGTGGTGACATTGTACTTGTCTTCGCCAAAAGAACGGTGATTGATGACAGGATTATTTGCATTATTGTTAATATCGACTACGGGTGCAAAGTTGATGTGTATTCCTACCCGTTTTAGTTGACGCGCTACTTCTGCTCCAAAATCATAGATCAGGCTATTGTCTTGAATGGCACCCAACATCAAAGCCCTGGGAAAGTCAATGGACGCCTCCTTAAAGCGCATAGATGGGCCCCATTCAGCGTCGATGCCCACCATAATTGGTAATGTGGGAGACAATTTCTGGTATTGGTTGATGAGGCGTGCATGTGCTCCTGGTGTCCCTTGAAAAAAGCAAATTCCTCCGATCCCATAGGTTTTTATCTGCCTTTCTACTTCCTTGACATGTGCATCGGTCAGGTTTGAATGAGCCCTGATCATAAACAGCTGCCCAATACATTGGTCCAAAGTCAAGGTATGAAGCACAGAGTCTACCCATTGATCCTCCAAATCCAAAGTTTGCCCCTGAACATGCGTAACCATCAATGGCAACAGCAGGATAACAAGGCTTCGTAAGATCATCGATTACTTAATTTCGGGATTTAGAGCTTTTGCCTTTGTAATATAGTCTTTTGCGTTGATGGTGTCACCTGCCGACAAGTAGGCGAGACCTAAATTGTAATGCGTCCAGCCGTCTTCTGGTTTGATGGAAAGTGCTTTTAAGAAATACTTAATAGCTTCACTGGCCTGTCCACTGTTGCCATAGGCAATACCAAGCAATCTGTTGGTTTCATAGTCATCCGGATCGACAGCAATAGCCCGCTGAAGATAATGTAAGGCATTCGTCAGGTCGCCTCTTTTTTCTCCATACCACCTACCTAAATCACGATATGCAATGGCTCGATTGGATATCGCTTCTAAATACTGTGGGTCAATTTGGAGTGCCTTGTCGTAAAACTCGATCGCTTTTGCCAATGAATCCAAGTAATAATGTGCATTGCCTAGCAATAGATGGGCATTCTTATAGTTGGGGTGAACGTCAATAGCCCTTTTCAAATGTAGCATCGCCTTCTGCATTTCTATAACCCTGGATGTGGAATCTGACATTGTACGTGCCGCCTCGATCATAGCCCCGCCAGCTGCATTATTTACTTTGGCTGAATTCGCAGAGGTTACTGCGTCCGTGGTGAAAAGCGTTAAATTGTCTTTCCATGCCAGGTTACGGCCAATAGTTTGAAACGCTGCCACACCAGAAAGGCACAACAAAACCAGCCAACTGAGTGACGAGTATCTACGCACGAGCTTTGAAAACAACCACGCCAACATCAAGGTGGCTCCCAAAGAAGGCATAAATAAAAAACGCTCCGATAGATTGGTGCCAACTGGGAAAAAGATATTGGCTACTAAGGCCAGTGTAGCAAAGAAATATAGGATTCCAAAGGAGGCAATGGGCCGCACCTTGATCGCTCCCAGGGCCAAGAGCAGTAGACCAAATATGAATAAGATGCTGACCCATACGCTGAGGTCATTCCATTGCTTGATTGGGATATGCCTGGGGTAATAGTCGTGCGTAAGTGGATGAGGAAAGACAACCAACTGCAGATACTTACCTAGTCCATAAAGGATGGTCGGCACTTTTTTATTTATCGTCATCCGCTCATATGACCCCTCGACTACTTCAACAAAAGGATTGTTCATCAATTCCAACGGTGGCTCTGCAGGAACCGACCATCCGATGACTGCAAACCGTAGCACCAGGTAAAAGCCCAGGCCAAACAAAATCGGACCACATGCTTTCAGGACTTGCCCATAGTTGATTTGTTGCAGCAGCAACGCAATCAACGGCACCACTGCCAGAAAGCCCAATGCATTTTCCTTGGCCATCAAAGCAAGAACATACAGTACCATCGCTATCAAACCATTTACCAGCCTCTTCTTGTGAACGGATCTCAGTGCAAACTCACTCGACCACAACCCAAGGAACAAAGCCAATATCTCATCCCTGCCCTTAATGTTGGCAACTACCTCTGTGTGGATGGGATGCAGCGTGAATAAAAGTGCCGCCACGAATGCAATTAAGGTTGCTTGCGGAAATCTGCGAAGCCATTTGGACAATAGATGAAAAACAGTGCAGCAACATAAACAATACCATAGGATATTAAATAAGTGGCCATTGACTGGATTCAGGCCAAAAAGCTCAAATTCTATGGCAAACATCGCCTGAGTTAGAGGACGATACCTTCCTCCACTAACCAGGGCATCTTTTCCCTCTTCTTGAAAGAAACCATAGAAGGAATCATGGGTAAAGATTTCC
This sequence comes from Saprospiraceae bacterium, assembly GCA_013001595.1. Taxonomy (GTDB): domain Bacteria; phylum Bacteroidota; class Bacteroidia; order Chitinophagales; family Saprospiraceae; genus JABDMH01. Next base: position 8,852 of record JABDMH010000018.1, read on the forward strand.
CACAGACCGGACACTCCCTGCTTAGTAAGGCTATTTTCGCTGATCACGATGGCGTCATCTAGGACAAAGTCATGACCAATTGTATTGATGTACAATACGCTACTTAAAAAAGCCAAAAACGTATAAATCCAGGCAACATGAATGTGCTCCAACCTTTCCCCAATGCTATTGGAGACAGCCTTTTTTTTCGAGCGCGGAGTTGGACTCATCAACGACTATTTGAGCAGTGGGTTTGATTTACACTTGACTCAGGGCATCTCACAAAGGAAATACCAGCGATTTGGCCTGGCCGATATTAAGCATATCTCATTCGATATTCAATGGCTCATCTTTATGCTTGGCCTTGTAACGACCCTTCCCAAATTTAGTACCATTAAACTCCACATTCCTTTTGAGCAGTTCTTGTTGCTCTGAAGGCAACGCTATGAAAGACGCACACTTACTTGAGCAACAGGCATCATACTCTTCTGCACACTGTTTGCATTGAATAAATAGAATGTGGCAAGCATCATTGGCACAATTAATATGGGTATCACAGGGCGCACCACATTGGTGACAGCGGGCAATGATTTCACTAGATATCCGCTCACCCAGGCGCTCATCAAAAACAAAATTCTTTCCCAAAAATTTATTGGTAATTCCCAGGCGCTCGACCTGCCTGGCATACTCTATTATGCCACCATCGAGTTGGTATAATTTCTCATAGCCTTTATTCCGAAAATAGGCAGTCGCCTTCTCGCACCTAATGCCTCCGGTGCAATACATCACAATGTTTTTATCCCTATGCTCTGGTAAAATTTCGTCGACCTCTGCAATTGATTCTCGAAAAGTCTCCACATCGGGACAAATGGCATCCTGAAAATGTCCTACCTCGCTTTCATAGTGGTTACGCATATCGACGACCACGGTATCATCACGTTCGGTCAGTTTGTTGAATTTCACTGCATTAATATGTTCACCACTGCTACTTAGATCAATTGCCTCTTCTATTCCATCGGCCACGATCTTCTTCCGAAGCTTGATTTTGAGTACATAGAAAGATTTCCCATCATCCTCTATGGCCGTGTTTAATCTCACACCATTCAGAAAATCTATGCTATAGAATAGTTGCTTAAATTCGTCAAATTGATCTGCAAGCACCGAGATTTGTGCATTGATTCCCTCTTCCGCCACATAGATTCTGCCCAGAATATCAAGATCGTTGAATCGACGGAAAAGCATGTCTCGAAAATCTGCCAGCTCTGAAATAGGGTGATACTTATAAAAAGACAAGGTAACCCGTTTGACATTGCTTTTCAGCATGGCCTCTTTCAGTTCGGCTTTGTTAATCCTATTAAATAATGGCATGCGCAATCATTCTTTAACCATCACAAAACTACAAAAAGCACGGCTACCCTACTGTCAAACAACCGCATTCTACAATGAATCAACAAAGCATCGGGACTGCGGGTACATGAGAAAACTTTACATTTGCCACATGAGGGAAAAGCATCATGTTAGGGCATTTTTCTACTTCTTGCTACTCTGCACCAGCCTATGTCAGATCAGTTATGGTCAGAGCAATCAAGAGAAGCTGGCACGCACCACACCACATGATGCCATTTGGGTGCATTTATATTATCTACAGCCAGATAATTATTTACCTGCACGATCAGCTGAGGCCTTTATGGGTGGAGATAGTAGTGTACGAGAGGATTGGGCCATTAAATTGAAGCAAATTTTTGATGGTGAGGGACTGTATGTGCATATGAATCAGCTCCCGCAGGAAGAAAACTATGTAGATTCCATCACCAAAAAACAATACTACACACCTTTCCCTTCATTCCTTCCCGAAATCTATTTGGAAAAATCAGCAGGTAAATGGCACTATTCCCTAGAAGCAAGTGAAGTCATCGACGAATTGCATAAGCGGATCTATCCGATGGGTACAGATCAACTTGTCAGTCTATTCAGTGATCGATCTGGCAAAAAATTCTTAGGCCTGTCTGGTTGGCAATATTTAGGCATCTTCATTTTACTAGCGTTTGGAGCGCTATTTTATTTACTTATTTCCATCACGTTGCGCTTTGTGATCAGGAAAAGCTCTGGTATTAAGCTGAGCAGCATAGAAGACTTCCGCACGCATGTTCGCAAGATCGCCAGTGTCATTAGCATTTGGTTGTTACTGTGGGCGGTCAAGCTGTTTGTTCCCTTGCTCCAATTGCCAGTCAAAGTAAGCGCCTTTATCCAGACCTCTCTTCGCATCCTAATCACTCTATCCTTGATGTGGCTGGCCCTAAGGGTCCTAAATCTGCTGATGGCCTATATGGAAGGGGTTACGGCAAAGACGGAAAGTAGAATGGACGAGCAACTCTCGCCACTCCTCAAGCAGATTTTAAAGATCATCATCATTGGTATCGGCTTACTGCAGGTACTCAACTTGCTGAATTTTAACGTCACGGCATTAATTGCAGGTGTCTCCATAGGTGGTTTGGCCCTGGCCCTAGCTGCGCAAGACACGGTGAAAAATTTTCTGGGTTCCTTCATGATTTTTACCGATCGCCCTTTTCAAATCGGGGATTGGGTGGAAGGAAACGACTTCGCAGGTACTGTGGTCCAGGTTGGTTTTAGATCTACGAGAATTCGCACCCCTGATACCAGCATTATTACCGTCCCTAATGGCAGTATGGCCAATGTAAATGTCACCAATAAGGGGGTTCGACAGTATCGTCTCTTTCAGACCAAGGCCGGCATTACCTATGACACGCCCCCCGATACCATCGAAAAATTTGTTGCAGGGATCAAGGAGATCCTGAGCCAGCACCCTGAAGTGGCTGATGAAGATATCTATGTCTATTTCACCGAAATGGCAGATTTTTCATTGAACATATTTATTCGTGCTTATATGGTAGCACCCACCTACGTCGATGAGCTGCGCATCAAAGAGTCTATTCAACTGGCCATCCTAAGATGGGCTGAGGCAATACATGTCCGTTTTGCATTCCCATCGAGCACCATACATATTGAAGATTTGCCCGGACAACTCAGCCTGACCCCAAAGCAAAAACTCGATCAGAAGGCATTGGACGAAGTATGGCAGTCGTACTTTCAAAAGTATCGTAGCCAATTTCCATTGCCTACAGGCTCAGCAGACGTTCCTGAGGCATAGCAGCTCAAATGTCTGTCTGGTTTTTTGGCCATTCACTTGCCCATGAATTGAATGACTACTTTCCGCTCCCTTGGTCTGGTATCAAAATCTACAAATACAATTTGTTGCCAAGTGCCAAGGACTAATCTAGATCCCACAATTGGGCAAACCAAATGGGTGCCGGTAAGAAAGGAACGCACATGAGCGGCTCCATTGTCATCACCCCAGGTTCGATTGTGCACATAGTCCTTTGCATAGGGCGATATCTTTTCAAACATCTCGGAAATGTCGTGATCCACAAGTCCCGGTTCGTATTCAATGGTCGTAATACCCGTGGTAGATCCGATTCCGAAGACGGTCACTTGACCTTCACTTAGGCCCGTGTCCATCAAATAGGTCTGAATCTCGTCGGTTAAATTTATGATTGCGGTATGACCTACGGTCCGAAAGTGGTGCACTTTGGTGATAATTTCCATACGGTAGCTTTTTTATCCTCGAGGTTCCAGCATTTAGTGCCGATAGAATAGTAAAAAATTTCCAACTCAAAGAATAAGATAGATGCATCAGGTCGTCCTTATTCAAACAGAAACTTAACATACGAATCGATATCCAACGCCCTTTAAGGTCACAATCTGGACATGGGGATCCTTAGCGAGATGACTGCGTAATTTCCGAATGTACACATCTAAATTCCTAGAATTAAAAAAGTGATCATCGCCCCAGAGGGCATTCAGTATTTGCTTGCGCTCAATGACTTGATTAGGATGACTTGCCAATAGTTTCAACAATTCATTCTCGCGATGAGACAGCTTTACAGTTTCATCCTCATTTACCAGCTTCATTTCCTTATAATGGAAAGCAAATCTTCCAATACTTCCAATTTGTAAAGTATCGCTATTGGAGTCGCCCGCAGCATACATCTTCCACATATTTTCAATACGCGCAATCAGCTCCTCCATACTGAAAGGTTTCTTGATGTAATCATTACCCCCCGACTTAAAACCCTCTAAAACATCCTCGGTCTGATCCTTGGCCGTTAAAAATAAAATTGGAATCCCGGGATTGAGTAGTCTGATCTCTCTTCCCAAGGTAAATCCATCTTTCTTGGGCAACATGACATCGAGTAGGCAAACATCTGGGCTGCATTTTCGGAAAAGTTCAATCGCTGCAACGCCGTCGGTAGCCATCTCCACAACATATCCCCTGCTCTCCAAACTTTCTTTGACAATTTTTCCCAAAAACGGTTCATCCTCTACATACAAAACCTTGACAGCCCTCCTCATACTCTTGGCAATTTAATCTGAAAAACAGTACCTCCTTCTTCTCTATTTCTAAAGGAAACCAATCCTCCATGACTCTCCACAACACGTTTCACATAATTGAGCCCAAGTCCATGGCCTCTTTCATTATGAATATTATGTGTAGGTACACGGAAAAATTTATCAAACACCTGCATTCGGTATTCTGGTGGTATGCCCATTCCACGATCCAACACTTCGATTATGTTTTCATTTTCCGAGCTTGAAATACTGACCTCAACTATGGGATCACCTTGGCTATACTTGACTGCATTATCCAGCAAATTATATATCACTCCAGTCAAATGGGTCTGATCAACTTCGGAATAGAAATCTGACCCATTTATAAAAAGATTAACCTTTGCATTTGCTTGCTCAAACTGCAAATGTAGTGTCTTCAATATTCCTTCAAGTAATACCCTAAGGTCCGTTTCCTTTTTAGTGAAGTTCAATTCATCTTTCTCTGCCATGGATGTCTTCAATACATTATCCACCAGGATCTCGAGCCGTTTTAGTTCATTTTGGGAAATCGATAAATACTCCTCAGTTTTCTTGGGATTGGTGCCGGCATCAAATCGCTGTAATGCTTCTAGTGCAACCCGAACAGTGGCAATCGGTGTTTTTAATTCATGGGTAATATTTCCCACAAGCTCATTTTTTATTTGCGCCATCTGCCTCTGTCTCTCAAGTGTTTTATGACTCAATAAAAAGGCAAAACCAACGAGAGAGAGTAACAATATTGTAAATAGGATCTCCGGCAGCATACCTTTCACTAGCGCTCCCTCATAATTTCCTAGTGCCAGGGCAAATCTATTATTTGTACTAATATCTACATACGGTTTTGTAGTCGATTGACCTGTTTCGATCGTGTCCTGCGTTACTAACAATTGATAGGCATAAGGCAACTCCTGAGTCGGCATGGATTTCTTTAGCTCACCTTGTATGACTGCTCGCACTACTACCAGTGATGCGGTGTCCTGGATCCGTGCCATGCGCGTAGTATCTGCCAGCCCTCCTAATAGGAATGCTAAAGATCCTGCAAATTCGTCACTGGGTCGATTCAGCATCCTTCTCCGCATAAAGCGCATTGGAGGTGGTCTACGGTTTTTTAGTGACCTGGAATCCGTACGAATGGTAATGTGCCTGACAGTGTCTGCACCTCTACTTGCACCTATAGAATCACTTGGATTGCGGTGAAGATGTACGTAAAGGTTTTCCTGAATAATTGAATCTTCGAGTGATCGAATGGCATTGGAAAATTGAACGGTAGCGTCACGTATCAAAGACCGCCGATCTGATTGATAAGTGTTGTACAGCCAACTAGCCGCGAGAATTACTACCAGCAAGAAACTGATCGACATCAAATATGCAATCCTATGCTTTGGCCATTCCGTCATGTTAGTAAAAATAGAGGGTTTTGTGGTAGTAAAACGGCCGATTAACCTTAATTAACCTTGATTCTAGAATCATTAACCTAAGGAGCATTATTCCGCCCTACATTTGAGTCATAAATATGTAAGACATGAAACACACAAGCTTGATTATTGCACTATTCCTTAGCTCCTTCATCGTGCAAGGACAGACGACAGGAGAAATCATCTATGAACAAACGGTCGATATCCATGCCCGCATGACCGGTCAACGCGCACAATTTAAAGAGATGGTTCCTCAGTATCGCACCGATCAAATGATACTTACATTCGATGATCATCAATCGGTATATATCAGAGAACAGGATGAAGAAAAACCTGTATTCGATCCCAATGAAAGGGGTGGCAGATTTCGCATGCGTATGATGGGTGCGGCAAATGGCATTCTGTGGCAGGATTATAAGACCGATCAGAGAGTAGAACAAAGGGACTTCATGGACAAAAAATTCCTGATCAAAGGAGAGCCCCATCGATATGCATGGAAAATGACTGGTGAGTCTAAACAGGTGGGCCAATATCTCTGCCAAAAAGCGACTTATTCGGACAGCACCATTCAACTCGAAGCCTGGTTTACCCCAATGATTCCCGTGCCACTGGGACCAGGGGAGTTTGGGCAACTTCCTGGACTCGTACTTCATGTTGACATCAATAATGGCCAGCGAACAATCACAGCGACTGAGATAAATCTGAAAGAGATAGATGGCAGTACCATTTCTGAGCCTACAAAAGGTAAAGAGGTAACGCAGGAGGAATTTAGGTCCATCGTCCGCGAAAAAATGAAGGAAATGCGTGATCAGAATGGGGGCAGAGGTTTTGGTCCTCCACGCAGAAGAAATTAATTCTTCGAGCCTTCATATACACAGTCTATTCTTGCCGACTCTAATATCTGAATAAATGTTTCGAATAATTGCCTTTATCGCCCTGTTGTTGGGTTGCCATTTTGTGAATGCACAAGACCACAAGCATATTACCCTACATGGAAATGTGTCAGATTCTACTACAGGTCCCTTAAGTAGTGCGACGGTAGTGTTGCTTCAGCAAGTTGATTCAGTGATGACCAGCTTTGCCATCACTGACGTGAAAGGAAATTTTGAACTGAAACGCGTATCTCCAGGCGATTACGTTTTGCAATCTAGCTTTTTGGGTTACTACACATTCACGAAGCAGATATCTATCGGGAACAGACAAGAAAGAGTAGATCTGGGAGAAATCAATTTGCAAGCAGTTGCATCAGATCTCGATGCCGTCGTAGTCAAAGGAGATCGCATCCCCATTATGATCAACAAGGACACCATCGAATACAATGCAGAAGCATTTAAGACCCAGCCGAATGATGTGGTCGAAGACCTCCTTAGAAAATTACCAGGTGTCGAAGTAGAGGCAGATGGTACGGTCAAAGCCCAGGGTGAGGAAGTACAGCAGATACTAGTTGATGGAAAAGAATTCTTCGGTCGGGATCCCCAGATAGCCACCAAAAATCTGCCCGCAGGGGCAGTAGATAAGGTTCAGGTCTTCGATAAAAAATCAGACATGGCAGAATTCACTGGCATTGATGATGGTGCCGACGAAAAGGCCATCAATATCGAACTCAAAGAAGACCATAAGAAAGGGGTTTTCGGCAATGTTGCTGCTGGATACGGCACCAAAGATCGCTATGAAGGCAAAGCCAACTTAAATAAGTTTTCAAAAAATCAACAGCTTTCCTTTATTGGTATGAGCAACAATGTCAATCGACAGGGATTTTCCATGAATGATTTTGTGAATTTCGCAGGAGGCATGGGCAATCTCATGCGAAATGGCGGGGGTAGGAACATCAGTAACAATGCGGCAGGCATTCCACTGAGTGAAGGTCTGAGCAACGGCTTTGTCCAAACAGATGCAGCAGGATTAAACCTCAATCAAGATTTTGGCACTAGGACCAAATTAAATGCCAGTTATTTCTATAGCAGCATTAGGAAAGATTTAGATCAGGACATTATCCGCGAAAACATCGTATCAGAACGAAGTTTCATCAGTGATGAAAATGAAGATGAGACATCGATTAATGCCAACCACCGCCTAAATGTGACCATGGATCACAAAATAGATTCGACGCAAAACCTGCGACTTCGTGCTAACCTTTCTTTCAACAACTCGGAGTATTCGCTTTTAGGTAATAGCCAGACTTTCGATGCGTTCGGAGAAGAAGCCAATAGCAGCTTAAGAGACAACGTAGCCATGGGTGAGAATATTAATCTCACTTCCTCCTTAATGTACCGGAAGAAATTTCAAAAAATTGGAAGATCCCTTACTGCCACCTTATCGTTTGGCACTTCTGCCGACGAGCAGGAAGCCCATCAACAATCTATCAATGACTTCATTGGAAGATCTGGCATGGGAAGCTCCATAGACAGTATTGTCCAGGATCAATTTCAAACCAATGATGCCTTGAATTACGGCGTCGAAATTCGGTATACAGAGCCACTTGGAAAAAATAAATTTCTAGGCCTAGATTATGAACGAAAGAACAATACCAATGAGCTTAAGAAGGACATCTTCGATCTGGAAGACAATAGGTCAATATTCAATGGAATACTGAGCAACCACTATAACCGAGACTACATTTATGATCGGGGCACGGCCTCTCTGAGATGGATAAAAGGCAACTCAAATCTGAGTGTGGGCATGAGTTTACAAAATGCATCCCTGGTGGGTGAAATATTATCTGGAGAAGGCGCAACAATAGAACAATACTATACCAATTGGCTACCTCGAATTAATTGGAACTTTGATCTGGCTTCATCGAAAAGCTTGCGATTAAACTATACGACTAACGTAAGAGAACCATCTCTCACTCAGCTGCAACCCATTGTAGATAATTCTAACCCCCTAAGCATCTACATTGGCAATCCGGATTTGTTACCAGAATATACACATCGACTACAATTTAGATATTTTTCTTTCAGTCAATTTTCAATGACCAATTTTTTTGCCATGCTTACCGGTAGTTATACAGATAATGCGATCATTAATGCGCGCACCATTGATGAGCAATTTCGTCAGACCACCACACCGGTTAATGTGGATAGTGACTATAGGTTAACCTCCTTCCTTGGCCTAGGTACTCCGGCTAAATGGCTGGGGTCTCGAATAAACTTAAATGGCAATTTCACATACAATCGAGGCAGGGTGTTTGTGAACAGTATCGAAGAAAACACAGACCGATACATTTCCTCTATCAACCTATCTTTTGACAATCTAAAAAAAGAGCTGGTCGACCTAATGGTGGGTGGAAAAATAAGTCATTCATTGACTGAATATTCCATCAGTCAAGATCTGGACCAAGCTTATGTAAATCAGAGCTTCTACGGAGACATTACTTTCAACATTAAAGACTCTTGGTCAATCGGCACGAAACTGGATTATCACATTTATAGCGGCGGTACTTTCATGGAAGCACAAAGGGTGCCACTTTGGTCCGCTTCGATTTCTAAATTTATCTTAAAAAATAGAGGGGAAATCAAACTTGCTGCCTATGATATTTTAAATAAAAATGTAGGCATTCAACAGAGCATCGATCTAAACTATCTTGAAGAAACAAGAATTACTTCACTATCGCAATACTTCATGCTGAGTTTTACCTATGCCATCAATCAACTGGGAAATCAACAAAATGCACCACGTGGATTTCGCATGATGCGACGTCCTAGATAGATTTGGGGCCCGATTTATTTGTCATCAAAACAGAACCTCCATAGGGCTTCACAATTAGCGCTACAAAAGCGGTATCATTGCTCACTAAAACAATCTTCATACGATGGTAAAAGATAGACGGGATTTCCTAGGTAAGGGAAGTAAGGCAGTTGCCGCAAGTGTATTGGCATCTCAACTTCCATTTTTCATCAAGTCAAGTTCACCCAAACTAAGTAACGAAATTATTGGCCATGGAGATTTTACCTATAAGGTGCAGATGGACTGGGGAAATCTTGATCCTACCCAGACACCGGTGAAGGATTGCCACGAAATGGTGCAAGACGCCAGTGGAAGAATCATCCTACTAACCAATGAGGTAAAAAACAACATCATCATCTATGATAAGTCTGGAAAACTGCTAAAAACATGGGGACATGATTACCCTGGAGCACATGGTTTAACCATCTCAGATGAAGGCGGTGAAGAATTTCTATTTATTACCGATTTAGCGACACACAAGGTATACAAGACAACATTGGACGGTAATCTTGTGATGCAATTAGACTATCCCGTGGAGAGCAATTTGTACCTGGAAGAAAATCAATATTTTCCAACGGAGACTGCAATTGCTCCCAATGGGGACATCTATGTAACCGACGGATATGGTCTGCAGTATGTATTCATTTATGATGCCACCGGACACCTCAAAGATGTATTTGGTGGTCTTGGGAGTGCCGTCAACCAATTTGCTGCCAGATGGACCGCACATGGCATTTGTATAGACCATAGAAAAGATGCCCATGACCCCACACTCCTAATCGCCGATCGAAATGGAAATCGATTTAAGCGATTTACTATGGGAGGAAAATATATGTCAGAGATTGCTATTCCAGGAGCATATGTCAGTAGACCAGTCATCCATAAAAATCATCTCTATACAGCCGTTCTAAATTCTGAGCACCCATGGAGCGTTTCTGATTCAGGTTTTGTTTCCATCATAGATGAGAACGATCAGGTGGTATCAAATCCTGCTGCCAATGCGCCCATCTACGAGGATGGCAAACTCAATCGATTACACCAAACTACTAAGGTCTTTCGGCACCCGCATGATGTCTGTATTGATGATGATGAAAACATCTATGTGGCCCAGTGGAACTCGGGAAAAACCTACCCAATTAAATTAATTCGAGTCTAGCAAGTCAGGTGCACAGATCTTAATATTTCACCGTTCTCTGAAATGCGCTTTTTTGATCACCTCCTGTACAAGTGCAGACGAACGCAGTCTGCACTAGCACAGTTTTAGCCGCAGGAATGAACAGCGATCCGAAGAGAAAACTTTGCAGACCGACTCAATTCGTCGACCCAAAAGGAACCCTCGATCTTCTTCTTTGTTTATAGAAGTTGATGAGATATCTAGTATGTGCCTTCCTGCTTTTCTACCTGTATGCTGCTTGCAAAGCCCAAAGGCATTTCACTGACATCGATCAATGGGTGCGGAAATATCATCCGACCACAAATAATCCCGACACGATTGCCCGTGAACTCACTGCTCATGCAATCAATGATTTTCAAAAAACCAGGGCCATTTATCAATTTTTGGTGCATCATATTTCTTATGATCATGCAGTTGCACAAAAGGGACTGAAACGCATCAACCGCAGCAATCACGATATCCTGAAACGACGGCGAGCGATTTGCTGGGGATATGCCCAATTGATGACACATATGTGTCAGCAGGTCGGTATCGAAGCCTATACCGTTTCTGGATATAGCAGCATGCATGACGGAACCTACAGCACCTTGCAAAAGCCTGATCACGCATGGAATGTCGTGAGTATTGAAGACGAATATTATCACCTCGATGCTACCTGGGCCAGCAATGTGCGCGAAAGGTCCGATTACTTTTTTTTGCCTGAACCCCAACAGTTCGGTGAAGATCATTATCCCATCATGGCCATGTGGCAGTTGCTCGACTGCCCCACTTCGATCAATGACTTTAAAGCGCACAACCAGCACTTGTCGGATAGTACGTCATGTACGTTCGCGTTTAGGGATAGCATTGTGCAGTTCACTACGCTTCCCTACATTGATCGGCGTCTGAAAGAAGAATCTTTGGGATTTAAGGATAATCCAACCCCCGCTAATCGTCAGTCTTATGCCCATGCCCTAATGGACAGGGCCATGGTGCATAAGGAAGAAGCCGATAGTTTGTTTGAAATAGACGCTTTCGAAGCGGCTATGGCAAGCTATGAGGCTGCACTGCAGCAGTTTGCCGAAGCCAACGTCGCAACAGATCTATTTCCATGGCAACAGGAAGCCCTGGGATTTACTTACTTTAACTATGCCCAGGCACAATATCGCCACCTGTACAATAAAGGTCGCAGGAGCTATCCAAAGGTTCGGAATGCACTGAATGAAGCACAACGTATTTTATTAGATATGGAAAGCGAAAGTTGGTTGGTAAAGAATGCTTTGAGATCTATTGACATGTACTTGTCTCAAATCCCTTAGCACATGGATGTTGCGACTTTCTTGCTGCCTTGCAACTGGAAAGGAAGAATCTATTTTCAGCGGTATTCCTTATCATTGTTTATTTGGTACTAAATGATTGCTTATGGACTATGTTTACTTAGGTCGAACTGGGGTTAAGGTGTCATCACTATGTTTTGGCACCATGTCATTTGGGGGCATCGCTGATGAAAGCACCTCACGAAAGATGTTCGATCGATGTAGGGACGCTGGCATCAATTTCTTTGATTGTGCCAATGTGTACGAACGTGGAAGGTCAGAGGAATTGCTGGGAAAATTTATTGCTGACTGCAGAGACGAAGTGTTCATCACTTCCAAAGTCTTCTTTCCCACAGGCAAAGATGTAAACGCCCGAGGAGCCAGTCGCTACCACATCATGCAGGAGGTCGAACATAGTTTACGACGATTGAATACCGACCGGATAGATCTCTACTTCATTCATCACTTTGATGCAGGCACTCCGATCGAAGAAACCTTGCGCGCCCTTAATGACCTGGTTCAAGAAGGGAAGGTATTGTACCTGGGAGCGAGCAATTTCGCAGCGTGGCAAGTAGCCAAAGCACTCGGTATTTCCAAGCAGATGGGATGGTCACGCTTCGAATGCATTCAACCGATGTACAATCTAGTCAAGCGTCAAGTTGAAGTAGAACTCCTGCCCATGGCTCAGTCTGAAGAGGTCGGGGTCATCAGTTACAGTCCATTGGCCGGTGGGATACTCACCGGAAAGTATAGTAGTAAACAGGACAAACCCAAAGAGGGCCGGCTGTTGACCAATAAAATGTATCAACTAAGGTATGGAGATGAAGCTATTCAAGAGATGGCAGACTCATTTACAGACTTTGCCGCAGACCATGGTTTCGATCCGGTTTCGCTGGCCATTGCTTGGGTACAGGCCCATCCTTCAATCACCGCGCCAATCATCGGAGCCAGAAATCTACAACAACTGGAACCATCCATCAACGCTATTGAAATACCTATGACCCATGACCTATGGCAAAATATTTCATTACTCTCTCCAGAGCCTGCGCCTGCCACAGATCGCAACGAAGAACGTAAGGATTATGACTATGGGAAGCGCTAGCAATGTACTTTTTATAGTGACCTTATTGTTGTCTTGGGGGTGGATATCTTCCTTACACGGACAAAACGATCATCAGGGCAAGTCACTTGCAGATATGCGTGTGATCACATACAATGTATGGTATGGTTTCACCAAAGTTCCTGAAAGGAAGTCTATCTGGTTACAATGGATGCAGGATCAAGCACCGGATGTGGTTTCCCTACAGGAATTAAATGGGTATACTCCAGATCGCCTGCAGGCAGATGCTGCTACCTGGGAGCATCCCTACACCGCACTTCTTAAAGAAGACGGATTTCCTACAGGTATAACTTCTCGCTACCCGATCGAAGAGTTGAAGAGATTCAGAGATGGATTTCATCATGGTGCAATTAGGGCCAGGATTCAGGGCATTTATTTCTATGTAATTCACTTGCATCCCAGCAATTGGCAAGTGCGTCATCATGAAATCGATGCACTATTGAAGGATATGAGTGGCTTAAAGCAAGACGCCAAAATCATCTTGGCGGGAGACTTCAATACCTTATCCCATGCCGACTCGGCTTTCTACCGACATGGCAGATTGGAACCTTTTTTTGCCGCACGAGATAAAGCATATGCGGAGCACAATCTCAATGCTGGCAAATTAGATTACCAGGTAACACATAAGGTATCTGCTGCCCACCTAATTGATTCAGAGCATTATTTACGCAAGGCAGATTATCGATTCACTGGAACTTTTCCAACCCAGATCGAAAAAGAAGGGGAACATGGCGACCAACGTCGCCTAGATTATATTTACATCTCCAAAAACTTGAAAGATAAATTGACCAAGGCCGTGATTATCTCTGACCATACTACACAGAGGCTATCAGATCATCTCCCAGTTTGTGTTGATCTACAACTGGAATAGATACTGAGGATTTTAGGTATCTTGAAGAAGTTATAAATCTCAGGGTACTTCCGAAAACTCGTTCACGGACTCAGCAAAATTTCTATCTAAATTTTTAAATGATTCTTTTCGATTTATACTTCGTTAGTTCTCAGTAACTTAGCTAAGGCTAAGCTCCTTCGAACTGCCTTGCCTCTATCGAAAATACATTATTTGGAGCATCGTTCAGAGTTCCCAGAGGCACCTTACAAATAAAAATAATCATGAGTAATATCCAACTGACTGCCCGATTCAAAATTCATCCCGACAAACTCGAACGCTTCAAATCACTGTCACAAGAATCTATTCAGATCGTGAATAAAAAAGAGAAGGGGCACGGCACTCTGCAATATGACTGGTTCATCACTGCCGATGGATCGGAATGTGTCGTACATGAAACATTCCGAGATTCGGATGCCATACTGACACATATGCAGAATCTTGGTCCTCAATTGGGCAGTCTTATGGAGATCTCTGATTTCTCTGCTGAATTATGTGGAGATGCTTCGCCTCAACTACAGGAGGCAGTTAAAGGACTAGATGTTGTGAGCTACGCCTATGTGGGTGGCATGGGGTAATGCACGTTGTACAAATGAGGTGCAAATTCTGTCACCTATAAGAAGCCACTCATCGATTTTCTTGGATATGCTAAACGCCTGGCATGTGAACAAGCTGGTGCTTCAGCGAACGGTGGCAGGAACAGGAAATGTAGATGTGATCATAGGTCCGAAAGATGCCATCTAATCCATCATCATGCATTGGAATGACGATGTCATGGTGGATGTGACCGTAAAACTTCTCAAACTTCAAGAAAGAGAACTGGAACGAAAGGAATACAAGAATGTATCTCTTCAAGGGGGGGCGGACCGTTTCCATACTTGATTCTTTTAGTCCGGCCGATGTTGCGGAGGATTACTATATCATTATCTATGAAATTAATTCATCCATCTAGTAATAGTGAAGAAGCAGTACATGGGACGTCATGAACCCAGTTGTGCTCAAAAAAAGTGTCCTATGCGATATAAAACTATATTAAGCACCTCGATATCGGTCTTGGTCCTCCTATATGTATGTATCGGACAGATCAATGGCCAGGCCGCAGAGAAAATCGAAGTGCATAACTATACAGAACTCAAGGATAAGTTTCAAGAAAGTACTCCTGGAGATGTATTTGTGCTTAAGGATGGTGAATACATGGGGGCTCCCTTAATGCTCAAGGGTGAAGGAACTGCGACAAAGCCAATTATCATTGAGGCTGAGCATTTGCATCAAGCTGAGATCGCTATCGAACTTCGACTCGTAGGATCTTTCATCACCTTGAAGGGTTGCGCATTTACCAAACATGGAAAACTTATAATTGAAGGCGAAAACATCAGAATGTCTCGCTGTTATATCAACAACTCACAGGCAAGAAAATGGGTTAGAGTACTTGCTGGCAGTATGCAAGTCGAAATAGACCACAATCATTTTGAGAACAAAACATCGAATCTCGGCAATAAAGGATGTCAGTTATTGCAAGTTGTTGTAAGGAATCAAGATGAGAGGCATCACATTCACCACAATCTTTTCAAAGACATTCCCAAGGGGACAGAAAACAATGGAAATGGATACGAAACGGTGCAATTGATCACTGAAAATAATCCCTTTAATCCTGCTCCCGGAGATTGCAACACCATCATCGAACATAATCTTTTTCATCGTGCTAATGGTGAGGCAGAAATCATCTCCATCAAGTCAAATAGCAACATCATACGCTACAATACTTTTCGTGCCTGTCAGGGTGGACTGGTGCTCAGACATGGACATGGTAATATTGCTTCAGCAAATGTGATGTTTGGAGATGGAGAACCAAAGGCCAGTGGCATTCGGCTGCAAGGACGTAACCAGGTCGTAGCCAATAACTATTTCGCAGGGTTGGGCGGATATGGGGTCGCCATGATGGATGGTACACCGGATGATCTTTACGTCAGGGTGGAAAGGGCTATGATAGCATTCAACAGCTTCGTTGATTGTAGCAAAGTACTTGAAATCGGCCTGAATCACTCCAAACATCCCAACGGTACCCCTCCCAAGGATTGTCAAATCATTGGCAATGTGCTTTATTCCGGTCATGAGAAACGGAGCCACGCATGGGTACATTTGGTCCAGGGAGATCAGCCAGAAGATTTTAGGTGGTACGGCAACCTTGCTTTTGGAGGAGTACCGTCCGCAATCAAGGGTATTACCAATCGGGATCCTCAATTAGTCCAGCGTCCTGATGGCATGATCGTACCTACTGCCAATACTCCTCGAATCGATCATACGATGAATGCACATGAGCAATACAATACCGATCTCTGTGGCCAAATATGGGAGGTTCATAGAAGTGTAGGTGCTATACAATATGCCACTATATATGCTCCAATGGTATTGACAGAGGAGCAGGTTGGTCCATATGCTGAATAAGTCTGACAATGTCGTCCTCTGAGTAGATATTTGATATGGGTACAATAAAGGTCTTTGAATATCATCCCTCGGGGTAATAAAACTCTGCTCCGGTCTTCGTCTCTTTATGAAAACCTAGAGAGATGCAACGCCTTAATAACATCGGTATTTGCTGGATACTATTCGTCTGTATGCTTACCACCAATACAACAGCCCAAATCTTATGGGACGGTGAGTCTGTAGACGGCCTATGGTCTTCTCCAAAAAATTGGGTGGGTGATGTCCTACCTGATGGCAATAGCAATGTGGAGATTGACGGTATATTTTTTGTCACCATGGATGACAACACGACTGTAAACTCAGTCGTATTATCTGGGGAGGCTAGATTGCTGATCGATGATGGCAAGCAACTCACCTTATCTGGCATCATGGACCAGGCCATAATGATAGATAATGCACTATTGGAGATCAAGGGTACCTTATACATTGATCTATTTTTAGGAGATGGCATTAAAAATATTAATGGCGGACATATAAATAACCAGGGTCATATTATCGTCGATCTGGTTACTGGTGATGGCATTTGGAATGAGGCTGGTATCAACAATACCGGTTGCATCCACATAGATTCGACTCAAGAAAACGGAATTGTGAATACTGGTGCTGCTGCTAATTTTGAAAATAGCGACAGCATAAAAATATTCCGACTTGCTGAGAGTGGGTTGCAAAATCTGAGTGGTGCCATGTTCAGCAACAAGACTGATAGATCCCATTTGGAATTAAAGCTCATTTACGGAGTTTATGCCCTACGAAATAACACTTCGACATTCCAAAATTATGGTGCCTTGAGAATGGATTCTACTGCCAACACAGGTATATCCAGCCTAGGTATAAATGGCCTCTTTGAGAACCACTCTTTTATCCATGTTTCAAATGCGCTTGGTGGTTCCAGCATAGGTAATAGCCTCGGCTGCCCCACAATCAACAAAACAAACGGCCGCATTTCAATAGAACATGCTAACGGAGGCATCAACAACTCAATAGGAGGCACTTGGGTTAACGAAGGAGCTATTGACATAAAGAACGTAAGCACTGGTCTGAACAACTACTCCTGTTTTATGAACAAGGATTCGATCAGCATCGACAGTGCGCAAATCGGTATATATAATCTCGACTCTACATTTTATAACACGAGTACGGGCGTCATTGAAATCTCTCATATTGATGGAACCAGTGCATCTTGGGGCATATATAATATCCGAGATTTTGATAACTATGGAGAGATCATCCTTTCAGATATCCGCACTGGTATACGCAACCATACCAGTCTTTGTCACTTTGACAACTTTCACATTTTGCACATTAGCCAGGTGATGCTCTACGGGATCTGGAATACAAATAGTGGATCCTTAATAGATCATCCCACCGCAAGCATTGATGTAGTGGGATCCAGAATAGGGATCCGCAATGAATTTATCAATTCATGCTTGATCAATATGGGACAAATTGAAGTAGATGGAGCCAGTGAAATTGCCATATTCTGTACAGAATCAACTAGTATTGTCAACGAATCGAATGGTGAAATCTCAGTGACCAATACGTTGGAAGGACCCATTTCTATCGAATCACCAGCAACACTGGAGAATAATGGACTGCTAGATTTAGAGTGATTATCCGATTGAGTGGTGGCCAGAGAAGATACTGCGATGACCACTTCAATCCTCAATATTTATGGCAACGAGGCTTTCCCCTCCGGTAGATAGAAGGAAACGTCTATTGTTCTTGGTTTTAAAAACGCGGTGAAGTTCGTTATCACTTGTCAAAACATCTCGGCCAGAATACTTCTTGTACAAAGTTATTGTGCGTTCGCCATCACTAAAGATGGCATGTGAAGAACTCAATTGTACCTTGAGGGGAAATAGCGGGTCGACCTGACTAAGTATTGTGATGAAAGAGATGTCATCTGTCAAATCCTTGGCTAATGGGATCTCACTTACCACCGGGATTACACTGAGGTCATTGGCCTTCTCTGAACGAATATTCCATATGCAGAGCGCTTTAATGCGACTAGATTTGGTTGTTTGCTGTAGCTTCTGTAGTTCAAAACTTCTTTTACCTGTATCATTCGAAGCTAGTGCTTTCAACAATAAGAGATCATTCCGATCTTCTACATTTAAAGGTTCAACAATCCTAGAATTTAGGATAGTCAGAGCACTATCACA
>JABDMH010000040.1 GCA_013001595.1 Saprospiraceae bacterium
ATCAGATTCCGGAAGAGCATCCCCGTTTTACTAAAAAAAGTGAGTAGTTACTTTCAAGGCACAAAAAAACCCTCATACTATGTATGAAGGCTTTCTAAAGTTTTGCGGTCCGGACGGGACTCGAACCCGCGACCCCATGCGTGACAGGCATGTATTCTAACCAACTGAACTACCGGACCTTTCCAAGTCTTTATTGGACAGTGGGCAAATGTAAGAACGTTTTCAATAGCGTACAAGCGAATGAACAGAAAGATGTCTTCGCCAAGCTAAGATCCCTTCGTCCACTCCAGCGTGGGTGGTATCATTCAAAGATCTCGATAATGGCTGCTCAGCAGCAATTTGGGCATCACAGCTTGAGCAGCTGTCGTCCTTGTCCACCCAACGATACAAAATAGAGCCCCGGTGACCAGTGACTGGTATTGATCACCATGCGAGGTTGCAATGTATCACGGTATTTCCTGAGGATCTGGGTACCATCGGATCGGTAGATGGTAAGGATTTGGGCATCGGCAGTTTGCCCGGACCACTCAATCTCCAATCGATCCTGTACTGGATTGGGAAAGACTTTCCAGGATGCGGTAGCTAAGTCGGTTGTAGCCGTGAGTTCGTTTTTCGGAGCATACACTTTGAGATTTCGCCAATAGCCGCGCATATGAGTTGGACCACAATTACACCACAGCCCAAAAGATCGATCCCGGTTGGTGTCCAGTTCCACCGTGTCTCTGGCCACTTCTTCGCGGTCGACAAACATTTGGATGATGCCGGAAGAATCATTGTGCGCCACAGCAATCTCATACCAGCGATCATATTCAAAGGGTGCATCTATACCTTTGGCTTTGTTCCAATTGTTGTAATACAAGCTTAAGGTCTGAGAACTCTGCGTGTACATGGGTGCCAGATAGCGCCAGCCCAATCCCATGACGAAAATGCTGCGTCTATCCCTGCCTGGCATATCTGTGATGGCATCAAATTTTACGTCTAGAGATATATATAAGTCCTCGAAATCAAGGGCGGTAAATCTTGTTTGAATGTGACTGGTCGAATCGTCCACGACACCACTGGAAAAGATGCCTGATCCTTCGAACGGGGGTACGTTGGTGAGGGTTAAGTCGTCATGTGTGCCGAGCCTGTCCATACCATCTTCCAACATCGGAAAGTGTGAAACCAGGGATAGGTCCGTACGAGGTGGATGGACGATGAGCTCGCAACTTTGCTGTCGACCTATTGAATCGCTGACCTGGTAGTGATAGGTTCCTACAGACAAGCTATCTTGCTGCCACCGTGTTGCGTCTAAGCGCGTCAGTGCACTGGGATCCGAGCCCTCCGTGGTGATGGTGTAAGGTACGGTGCCGCCTGCGACCTCCACTTGGATGATGCCATCCGATGCTGTCGAGTCGCTGATCTGCTGATCCACCCGGCATGTGACCGCCATCGTATCGGGGCCTACCTCGATTTTGGATGAGTCTGGACCATAGATTTTTAGATTGCGCCAATAACCTGCCATAGCATGATGACCACAAAAGCAATCCAGTACGATGGTGCGATCATTGGCAGCTTCTAGATCGAAAGTATCTTGTGCAACTACCTCTCCATCGATCAACATTCTACCCGTTTGGGTCGCCCTCTGATAGGTGAGCACCAGCGAATACCAGGTGTTGTATTGAAAGTGAAAAGAGCCGGGAGCTATCTCCCAATTGTTGTAGCGAAACCTGATTTCTTGAGATGTTTGGTTGTACGATGCAGCCAACCAACGCCAGCCACCTCCTCCGACGATGATGGACCTATTCAGGTCTGGTCCTGATACCGAGTCAATATTAAATTCCAGCGATAGGTAGATGTCATCATGATCGATATGGGGAAATCGTCCGTTGACACGATTGGCTGTATCGGAGAAAGAATTGGCTCCATTGCTGTAAATCGCCATATCCAAGACTTCGATGTTCGCTATCGTGAGTTCATCATATTGACCGGTCACATCTGACAAGTCTCCCATAAGCGGATAGTATGCGAGCAGTGCCCTGGTGCTGGTGTCCACTTGCGTATAGCTTTGGGTGCTAAAGGAAAGGAAGACAATTAGGACTGACAAGTTAGATAATGACATGGCTAGTTTTTCACCTTTATTGCACAGCTGGCAAATTGGTTACCCATTGATTGTCTGTTTATCCAGGTCAAGTACATGGATTATGAAAATTAGTAGATCGTATTTTTAAAGATGGCTACATGATGCCGAGCATCAGGCATCGTAAAGAATATTTCGACAGACGTAACCTGTCTATAAACCTTTTCAAAAAAAGGTCTGGCTCCAGCTTAGGTTTCATAGGCGAGTGTTGCACTTAGTGCTTTGGAGCGTCCATACCCTATACTGTATGAGCTAGACGACTACTAAGAGCTAAAATAAAGCCATCTAACCTAGCGCAGTAAAAATAATTAGCCTTTTCCCGACAATTTGCGGAAGCAGAATGACGATTGAAGAGGAAATGGAAGTTTTGGTATAGTAGGGATCGGCAAATTCCTGAGCATCGATTTATCCACGTGCCTTTGAGCGCAGTAGATTCGATCAAGCGAACGGCTGGGGTTGTGAGCGTTGAGCTTTTTGAGTTTAGCCAAAATATCGGCAGCGAAAGCGTTTTTCTTTCTTTTTGGGCACAAAAAGGAAAAAGAAAATAGCATTGCCTTGATTTTGAATGATTTGATTCATCTAAATCCGATGTGTGAAAGTCATTACTTGAGAGTTCCTCCCATTTGTTGAAAATCATATTGTATTAATAATCAATGTGTTATATGGTGTTTTAGGATTTGATCGGATGCACACGTTTACTGCCGAAACTTAAGTGGACTAATATTAGATGCCAACATAATACTATTTAATGATCCTCTTAATAAGTGAGTTGGTTTTGTATCGTATATGCTGCAAACTCCCTTATCCGCTTTCCTATCCTCATACCCTTCCTTTTAGCCACAGAAAAGTATAGGTCATATACATTTGACACTCGCATAATCATACCTATGTGTCTCTGTGGTTCCATCTGATCCGGGGAGGTCCTAGTTTACTTAGGACTGCCTGATCATCTGCTTATTTTTTTGCTAATAATTCAGTACCTTGTATAGATGGCTGGAAGATCGGACCGAGCGTTGATGGCTTCATTGACCAATGGAGACAGAGAAGCCTTGGCCGAGCTTTTTGAAAGGCATTACGATCACCTGTTGCACTATGGCATCCGCATCAATGCACACCAGTCGCACGCAGAAGAGTGTGTGCAAGAACTCTTTATTTATTTGTTTGAATCTGCGCACCGGATTGGAGATGTGAAACAAGTGAGGGCCTATCTTTTCAAGTCGCTGAGAAGACGAGTATTACAAAAAATTTATGCTGAAGGAAAGCACGAAGAACGTCGTAGACACCTCTTAGATCGGGTCGATATGACCTTCGATTTGCAAGACATCGCGGCAATACCAGACTCAGGGGAAAGAATGCGCTCCATCCTATTGAAAGAGTTGAATAAACTACCATGGCGACAGCGAGAAGCTGTTTATTTGCGCTATTACAATCGCCTAAGCACCAAAGAAATTGCCGAAATCATGGGTGTGGCAAATCAGACCGTACTCAATACGCTCTACCAGGCTTTAAAAAACCTGCGCAAGCGCGATGCCATCAAGCAGCTGGCAGCCAATGCATGGCCACTGCTCCTTTTCGCTTTAATAGGCTGACTCCGCAATCCCCGCTACCCCTAGTCAGTACTTTGTGTTTGGTCCAAATTAGGTGGGATAAGTCTGGCAGCCATCTTCTTATTCTTGTTTACCATCTATTCGTTGCTGCTAAAAAAAATACTCGATACGCAAGGGTCCAGCTGGCGCTGGTATTTTCGATGGCTGTGCCGAATTCGAGTCTGTCAAAAAAAGAATTTCTATTTCAATGGCTGTGCAACTAGTATAAGGAGAGGTATTGCCCCTCTATACAGGTATAGAGACACATAATAACTCATCTTAATGACTGTACTGAGCGACAAGGAATGGGTATTGCTGGAGGAATGGTTGGCAGATGAAACCTTTGTAGGCTGGGCCAACGGCGAGGACGAAGAAAGTGTGGCCATGTGGGAGAAATACCTCAATAGAAGTCCGGGGCATTGGAAGGTGGCTAAAGTGGGTCGAACCTTAATACAAGGTGTACCATTTGCCAATGTTGACTCCAATGACAGGAGACGGATGCTGGCACTGGCTAATTTAAATCGCCGGCTTGATCGGCATAAGGGAAGGACGCAACCTGTGGTGAAAGTTGTGCAAAAAAATAGGATGTGGTTCAAGGTAGCTGCCGCAGGGATGTTTTTGATTGCAGCCACAGGTATCTATTGGCACTATTTCTATGATGCCCAAATCACTATAGCTACGAATTTTGGAGAGCAGCTTAGACACGACCTCCCTGATGGCTCTGCCGTCTCTCTAAATGCGAATTCAAAATTGACCTATTCGAAACTTTCTCCACGCAGGGTAAAATTGGAGGGAGAGGCTTTTTTTGAAGTAGAACGCAAGCCAATATCTGAAGCAAAGTTTCGCGTAATCACCAATGATTTAGAGATCATCGTGTTGGGTACGACCTTCAATGTGAATGCACGCAACGACAAGACCAAGGTGTTTCTTGAAGAAGGCAGGGTCGATCTCGAAGCTGCTGGGGGTGTGGAGAAAATCGTCATGGAGCCAGGCGACCTGATTACCTATTCTAAGAAAAATCGAGAGCTCCTAGAAAAACGCAACGATGCCTCGGCACTAAAAACCGCTACATGGAAAGAGGGCGCTTTAATCTTCAAGGACACGCCCCTTTTGGAGGCTCTTTTTGAAATCGAAGATATTTACGGCATTCAGTTTATTATTCAATCTGAATCCCTAAAAAAGTTACATATATCCGGGGGTGTGCCTATTAAAAATTTGAAGGTCACTCTAAGTACGCTGACAGAAGTCTATGGTATGGAATTGAGGAAGGAAGGAAAGCGATACTTCGTTGGCGGAAGTAAATAAGGTATAAAGCACTGGAGCGGATCCCACAATCCACTCCAGCAGTTATTAATAACAAAAAACGACCAAATGTATGAAAATCCGAAATGAGTTACGACCGCTGCTCCTAGTGGTTTTACTGGCCTTTACATATGGATCTCGTGCCAGTACTGCGAGCTTTCTGGAAGACGAACCTTTAAGTGCTGTACTGGATAGAATCAGCGAGAACTATGAGGTGATCATCACCTATGAGTCAAGCCTCCTGTCAAAGATCAAAGTAGAGTTCGAGCTAAGGGAAGGAGAATCGCTTGAGTTCGCTGTAAATAGGGCCATTAGTAAGACCGACCTTAGATATAAGCAGCTCACATCTAAGTATTACATTGTTTACAAGGGCAATCGAACCAATAAAAAGAGCCTAAGGAAGATCAAGAAGAAGTTTGAGCAAATTGAAAAACTTCAACTTGAAGAAAACATCAGCATTCAGCAGACCTCAGAACAGCCTTTGGAGGTACTGAATACGATCTTCAAAGCAGCACGCGAAGAGCTGGCCGAAAGAACCATTTCGGGTACGGTAACAGATGAAACCGGTGCTCCATTGGTCGGTGCCACGGTGCTGGTGCAGAACACTGCAATCGGTACCACTACCGACTTGAATGGAAAATTTGCCCTCGATGTACCTGATGATGCCAACGTGTTGGAGGTGTCTTACACGGGCTATGCCAGCCAAGAAGTGCTGCTTGATGGCAAGTCCACTTTTGATATCCAACTGGCCGAGTCCATTTCAGAATTGGACGAAGTAGTCGTAGTGGGCTATGGTACCGTGAGAAAAAGAGACCTTACCGGGTCTGTAGGTTCACTTGATGCCAGAGAGTTTGAGGATGAAGTCATCTCGAATGTCTCGCAAGGACTCCAAGGCAAAGTGGCCGGCGTAAATGTGACCACCAACGGAGGAGCTCCGGGTGGTGCAATGATTGTAAGGATCAGGGGAAATAATTCGGTCATCGGTGGCAACGATCCACTTTATGTCGTTGACGGATTTCCAATTACAGCGGGCAACATTGGTGAAACCAATCTCTTGGCCACACTTAATCCTGGAGATATCGAATCCATCGAAGTCTTGAAAGATGCATCAGCAACTGCCATCTATGGATCTAGAGGCAGTAATGGAGTGGTGCTCATTACCACGAAACAGGGGAAACAGGGATTGAATAGGGTAGAATTTGAAACCTCGGTAGGCACCAGAAATGTAGCCAGGACATTGGATATGATGAACAGCAGCCAATTTCTGGAACTCGCCAATGAACGCGCCGTCAATGACGGCAATGCACCATTTTTTACGCCTGAAGAAGTAGCTACTTTTTCTCGGACCAATACAGATTGGCAAGATGAAGTTTTTCGCAGTGCGCTGGTGCACAACCATAGCCTCCGTTTTTCCGGTGGAAATGATAATACCAGATATTTGGTTTCGGGAAATTATTTTAGTGAAGAAGGTATCATTATCGGTTCCAATTTTAATCGTGGATCGGTGCGACTCAACTTAGATAAAGATTTTGGCGATCGATTTAAATTATCAACACGCATGTCTTTGTCCAGGTCTTCTAATAATGAAGTGCCGGCCAATAACATCATGCTGAGTGCGCTTTCTGCACCTCCATTCTTAACACCCCGTTATGAGGATGGAAGCTATGTACCAGGACCAGAATTAAAAAGATTCCCGTTCAGCCCAAGTGCCGGTTCAAATCCAGTGGCCGTAGCCCTCGAACAGCTCGATCATAGAATCATTGATCGGGTACTGGCCAATATGTCCGGTAGCTATGAGATCTTAGATGGTCTGACATTTAAGGTACTGGCCGGTATTGATCAGCTCAATAATAATCTGGATTTCTATAATCCGCGCACACTTGAGGCAGGTCTTCCTGCCGGATCAGGATCAAAGAGTTTTGGTTCAACCACATCTTTCCTGAATGAAAACACGCTAAATTATAATACCAATCTACGCAGCAATGACCGCCTGGATGTGACCCTTGGATTTACCTGGCAGGAAGAAGTGAGTGAATTTCTTTCTGGTTCAGCCAGCGGATTTGTGACCGATGATCTGCAAAATGATGGGTTAAGTGCAGGTGAGAATTTTGGTGCACCGAATACCGACCTCACTGAGTGGAGTTTATTATCATTCCTGGGTCGTGTCAACTACAATTTGGATGAAAAATACCTATTTACTTTTTCCGGTCGAAGAGATGGTTCCTCCCGATTTGGTGAAGGAAATAAATGGGGCTTTTTTCCATCGGTAGCCTTTGCCTGGAGATTGTTGGAAGAAGATTTCATTCAAAGTGCATTGCCATCAAATGTATCAGATCTAAAATTTCGCATGAGTTGGGGGATTTCTGGAAACCAAGCCATCTCTCCTTTTCAGTCGCTACAGCGATTTTCTGATGTGAGCTTAGCTTTCGGCGGCACTCCCACAACTGGTTTTAGGCCAGCCAATCTGGGCAATCCCGACCTCAAGTGGGAGACCACCAATGAATTTAATGTTGGGTTGGAGTTCGGATTGTGGAATCAGCGGCTGAGCCTCAGTGCCGACTATTATGTAAAAAATACGGAAGACCTCTTGGCACTAGTGAACCTACCACCTACCTCAGGATTTTCTACCACCATTCAAAACATTGGTTCTACCAGAAATAATGGTGTCGAGTTAAACCTTGGGGCAGTCATCATGCGGAAAAGTAATATGCAATGGGATGCCAATTTTAATATTGCCGCCAATAGAAATGAAGTGACGGAGACCGCAACCGGACAAGACATCGTTGGACCCGGTATCGAAATCGTAGGACCTGCCAACGTAGTTAGAGAGGGTGAGCCACTATCTGCCTTCTTTGGATTAGAACTTGATGGATTGACAGAAGAAGGCTTGTTTAATTACGTAGATCAGAATGGAGACGGTAACATTAATGACGCTGACCGGGTGATTCTAGGGAGTCCCTATCCAGATCTTTTTTATGGTTTTTCATCCGATTTTTCTGTCGGCAATTTTTCACTGCGTGTGAATTTCCAAGGGGAATTGGGTAAGGAACTCTGGTTTATGGACATCTACCGTTTTGGGGCATCCATGCATCGAGGGGGAAATTCTTTTTCCGATGTGGCCACAGATCGCTGGCGGCCAGACAACCCAGATCCCAATGCTAAGTACCCTAGAGCAACACAAACCTTAAATCAGCAACCCTCGGAATTTTACCTCGAGAAAGCAGATTATTTAAGACTGCAAAACCTAAGGTTAAGCTATAACCTACCGCTCAAATCTTGGAATTTCACTGGGATTAAAAGTGCCTCTATTTATTTTAGTGGTCAGAACCTCTTTACCATTACTCCCTATAGCGGCTACACCCCAGACATTGATACTTTCAGTAGCGGTGATCTGCGTATCGGCATAGATTATAGGAGTTATCCCATTTCAAGGTCCTTCTTGTTTGGCTTGAAGGTAGGTTTGTAATGTTGGCTGGTTTATTAATATTTAAAGAAGAGTCATGAAGAACAAAAAAAGTTTTTTCCAAATATTATTTACATCTGTTTTTATCCTGGTATTCTCATCCTCTTGCGAAGATGCTCTGGTTGAGGATCCAAGAACATTCCTTTCGCAAGAGACCGTATTTTCATCTAAGGCTGGAGCCGTGTCGGCTACCCTAGGCATTTATGAGCCATTTCGCGAAAACAACCTCTATGGCTGGTGGCTACTGGGAAATTTAGAATTTTGGTCGGACTATATTTTTGGCAGAGGTAGTCAAGCCAATGCCAGCCTTTATCAATTGGCTTCTCGCGGGATCGGCCGTGTTGGTAACATCTGGAGAGGTGGATATAGTGTCATCAATCGGGCGAATATTGTAATTCAGCAATTGAATGAGAAGGATATTCCCGGCATTGATGCTACCTTAAAAACTGAGCTATTGGCAGAAGCCAGATTTCTACGGGCGTTTAGTTATTTTCATCTCGTGCGGTTATTTGGTGATTGCCCCATCCGCACTGAGCCTGAGCTAGACATAGCGCAGTTGGCCATATCCAGATCTCCTGAAGCGGAAGTCTACAATACCATTTTGGCTGATCTCAACTTTGCTGAAGCGAATCTACCCAATGTAGGCTACAACGATGGTCGGGCTACCAGATGGTCGGCTAGCGGCTTATTATCCATCGTTTATCTGACCAGATCTCAATGGAATGAGGCGGCAGCTAAAGCCAAAGAGATCATGGATAGTGGCCTTTTTAGCTTAGTCGAAGTGCAAGTGCCTGAAGATTTTCAGAAGATATTTGGCCCTGATGTAGTTACACATTCGGAGGAGATTTTTTCTTTAAAACATGCCCGGATACAAGGACTGGAATTTGAGCCGCTCTGGTTGATGCATCGATCTGGATCTGGGTATTCTTTAGGGGGAAATGCATTTGCATGGTATGGAAATCCCGACTCCTGGTTGGGTGATTGGATGGCTGAAATTGGAGGACCTGATCTACGTACCACGGATTGGATGTATAACGGACCAGACGATGAGCAATTCCTGAGCGCTGAGATTCCCATGCTATTCAAGAAATTTCGTGATACCGAATCTGATTTGCCTGGGAATGACTTTCCCATTGTCAGATATACAGAGATCCTTCTGATCTACGCTGAAGCTACCAGCCAAGCAAATGGGGGGCCTACGCCAGATGCCTATGAAGCAGCAAATATGGTTAGGCGTCGGGCCTATGGTCTACCCCTCGACATGCCTAGTACGGAGACAGACCTGGCTACTGGTCTGAGTGCGGCAGAATTTCAAGATGAAATCCTCTTGGAAAGGGCTAAGGAATTTGTAATGGAAGGCAAGAGATGGTACGATTTACTCCGAACTGGAAAGACCTTAGAGGTAATCCAGGCTGCCGGACCCTTGAAGGCTGCAATA
Organism: Saprospiraceae bacterium; assembly: GCA_013001595.1. Classification (GTDB taxonomy): domain Bacteria; phylum Bacteroidota; class Bacteroidia; order Chitinophagales; family Saprospiraceae; genus JABDMH01. The sequence continues at coordinate 9,909 of JABDMH010000040.1, forward strand.
CAGGAGAAACATCTCAAGTGGCCCATTCCCAGCGAAGAGATTGACAATAATGAAGGAATGACTCAAACAGATCAAAATCCTGGGTGGTAATAAATGCTATTGGAGTTACAGGTCACTGATTAAAGTTATCTGGACCTGTAACTTTTCTTCTGATGGTTATAAGTATGCCGTATTAATTGAGAATAAGATTTAGGAGTGGATAGATACAAAGTACACTGAGGATTCGATCCTTTACGTATGGGAGGACTACTTGCCTTTGAAGGCATCATCTAAAACAAAGATGCATGCTCTTCATCTGTGACCTTTCATAGGTCGGTTTAATAAACAATCTGGGCAAGGACTTTTTTTCTGATTTATAAAGGAAGATGGTAGGATTGTATTCAACTATTTTCTGGAGTCAAAGCACTGGAGTATAATGGCAAAAAAAACACGCCGAAAATTTGTTCAATATTCTGCCTTAGCCGCCTTGATATCTTCTTGGGGTTTTACTTTTCCGACATCCAGAGAGGGGTTCAAAAATGATGGCGATCGATCGCCCTCGACATATCAATTCTCCCGTGAGATCCCCATAGACGATTCATATGATGTCGTTGTTGCGGGTGGAGGACCAGCTGGCTCTGCAGCTGCTATATGCGCAGGAAGATTGGGTGCTAAGGTATTATTACTTGAAGCGACTGGTTGCCTGGGAGGTATGGGCACCTCAGGTCTGGTAACCGCATTCGATCCCATGAGCAATGGAGAAACGATGCTAGTAGGTGGATTTATGCGAGAATTAGTAGACACCATGTATAAAAGGGGCTTTTTAGGGCCTAGGGAAACACCTGAAGTATATACAAGAAAATATCACCATTGGACAGCGTTCCAGGCCGAAGGGCTAAAACTATTATTGGATGAATTTACTGTAGAAGCTGGTGTAGAAGTGCGCTTTTTTACCAGGGCGGTCGATGCAGATGTGGATAAGGATGCAAAAAGGGTTAATGGCGTAGTAATCAATAATGTTGAAGGATTTCGATACATCAAAGCTAAAACCTTCATCGACTGTACCGGAGATGCCGTTTTTGCGGATTTATGTGGTGTACAATGTCGTGAAGCCGGAAGGGATACGCCTAAAATAATGCCAGCAACCCTGCCATCCTATTTTGCCAATATTGAGTGGGAAAATGCTACCCGGGTCGGAACCGAGCATCCCATCTTGTTAAAAGCGATTGAAGATGGGCATTTCACCCATACCGACAGACATCTACCGGGTATGTCTCCAATTAGTAAAACCATGGGATATTTAAATGGAGGGCATGTTTTTGGCCTAAATGCATTACGATGTAAAAGCCTTAGTGAGGGTATGATGTTGGGAAGAAAGATTGCTCAAGAGTATTTTTCTTTTTTTAAAAAATATGTCCCGGGCTTTGAGAATATAGAGCATGCCACTACGGCTTCTGTTATGGGCGTTAGGGAGTCAAGAAGAGTTGTGGGCGAATACGAATTGGATTTTGATGATTACATATCCAAAAGGGAATTTCCTGATCAAATTGGGATTTTCAATAAGGCAGTGGATATCCATGCATATGATGATTCTTTGGAAGAATTTAATCGATATAAAAAAGCCTATGAAGATACCGGCAGGCTAAAACCTGGAGAACAATTCGGAATCCCTTATGCCATCTTGGTTCCGAAAGGGTGGTCCAATCTTTGGGTAGCAGGAAGGTGTAGTTCGAGTGATGTCAAAGTACACGGATCTATTCGTGTGCAACCCGCAGCATCAATGATGGGACAAGCAGCAGGTACGGCAGCAGTGCAGTCTATCAGCACAGGACAGCCTGGCAACGATTTAAATACCAGCCAGTTAGTTACTACCCTAAGAAAATGGAACGCCAATCTACCTCAAGCTTCACTTAGTAAGGAAATGACGCGGGCATGAGATTATTATTGGCATTCCTACTACTGACATTCTCTTTAGTTCCTCTGTCCATTATATTTGGACAGACGAAACAGTCATTGGACGTATCTAGTTTTGCTATTGAAAAGGAACAGGCCATCAACCAATCGGCCTTTACATATTCCAGGACTGATACATTCTCCTACGATTTGAAAATGGTATTGGATGCTAAAGAGATCCCCAAATTTTACTACACTGAATTGATCACTCCCGTTTGTGAAACTGGCCAGTGTCATCTGGTCGCCATCAAAGTCTTCTGGGACTTAGTGGGCAGTTATCTGCGGTTCGAGTTGCCAGCAGACCGGGTTCTGACAAAACTAGATCATAAACATTTTGAAATCGCGGATTACGATAAGCTCGACCGCATTCTGGATGATCCACAGTGGCCCCTGGCCAGCTATCCACTCCAACAACTCATTGTCGATAGTACTCAGCAAAAAATAGACGATGAGATAGATGCCTATACAGGTGCTACCGCCCCATTTGTCAGAAAACAGGACAACATTCCAGGCGCCTTATATACGATATATACGCTCTGGGAATTTGTATACGATGAATTCATCGTCGGAAAACTCTATAATCACACTAGGAAGATGATCGCTGCCGGCCAAATTGATATGGAGGATCTTTTGGGAAGCAAGAATAAGAACTATTGGAGATGGGCAGTGGAATTACTCCAGGATGCCACAGTCGAAGACAACCTATATCCGTATCTATGGACCATCATGAGAAAGGGAGACCAGTACTTGTGCTACGAAACGCTCCATTTGATAGAAGTCAGAAATACTGTCGTACTAAGAGACCTCTGGCAACTATTCCAGGATGTTGCGATCGAAAAAAAGAGGGACATTATTGGTAAGATGGAAGAAGGTCCAGTTGATGACTTAATGCTCATACAAATGTTGGAATACCTCCGCAAAGCCGATGACCCGATGGAGCAATTGATATTAAAGAAATACCTTAGGAATAAGAAGACCCTTGTACAGAGTGGTGGTCAGTGTCGTGGATGAATTGCAACACTGGACCGGACGAATGAAAAGCTAGGAAATGAAGACTGATAGCCAAAACGCTACTAGATTTTGTTTACCATGGTTGATCTGTGGGATTTTCATCCTGTGCGGATGCCAACCCCCTAAACCAGCGGTACGTCCGAATATCGTTGTTTTATTGGTCGATGACCTGGGATATGGTGATCTACGATGTTACAATACCAACTCTCTAGTCCCCACACCGCATCTAGATCGACTCGCGAGCCAAGGTATGCGCTTTACCAGGGCCTATTGCCCGGTCGCCGTTTGCTCACCCACGCGTTATGCCCTGATGACCGGTCAATATCCCTTTCGCAGTTGGAGGAAAAGCGGTGTGATGAGAAATTATGAACCGTCAATGATAGATTCGTCGCTGGTCACTTTGCCGGAGATGTTGCAGGATGCTGGTTACAATACAGCTGGATTTGGCAAGTGGCACTTAGGAACAACTTTTCCAACTTTAGATGGTAAGGACCCTGCCGGCTATGGCCAGTTTCGGGCCGATGACAATGGCGCCAATCTCGATCTGCAGCAGCCTGTCTCTGATAGCCCAATGGATCATGGATTCGATCGCTGGCTGGGCTTTAGTTGTGCCAGCGAGTGCTGGATTTTTGATCAGAGAGAGATCATTGCCGCCATCGGACATGACCTGTACACGATCGAAGCTACGCCAAATAAGGAGCACATCCAGGATATTCCGCTACAGGATTATTTACCATACATCACTGACCAAACACTTGCCTATTTGGATCAGACTGCTTCCCAAGACGATCCGTTCTTTCTGTATTTTGCTCCTTATGTACCCCACATTCCACTGGCAGTTAGTGAGGAGTTTAGGGGGAAGACTGATGGCGGTCTCTACGGTGATTACGTGCATGAACTAGATCATTACATCGGTTTATTACTTCGCAAGTTGGATGAACTCAAAATTGCAGACAATACCATCGTGATTTTTGCCAGCGATAATGGTTCTCAATTTCGGGCCACCAGTAAGGCGATGGACTTGACCAAGGCTTCAAATAGTCCGAATGACGTGGTTTCGCCTACAAATGCGGAAGATGTACATCAACCCAATGCGCCGCTACGTGGAACCAAATGGACGGTATATGAAGGGGGAGTACGCACGCCCATGATCATAAGATGGCCTAAACAAGTTGCGGCGGGATCAAAAGCTGATCAGATTTTTGGACTCCATGACTGGATGGCAAGCTTGGCCGCGATGCTGAAGTATGACATCCCTCCAGGATCGGCACTAGATAGCAAAGATCAACTCTCTGTTTTTACGGGGACTGATCTCCCAATCCGAAATGAAATCGTCGTTAGGGCTGGGAATCGAATATATGGACTGATAGAACAAAACTGGAAGTTTATCGATCGCCGCACCGATAGCAAATGGACGGATGAAGATGTTTCAGGTGAATTATACAATTTGGCGGTGGATGTAGAGGAAAGTAATAATCTCTTTAAAAGCCACCCAGATGTCGTGGTCCGCATGAGGAAAAAATTGGAGCGTACACTCGCTGGTCAAGATGATTTAAATGCTGAATAATGCCTAGACAACCAAGTAGTAAAAGTGGGTTCGCGCATCGTCGCGATTTTCTGAGAGATGCATCATTAGCACTTTCAGGTGTGCTATTATGTAATTCTAACATTGCTGCAGCTAAAAAGCCCATCCTACCACAGGTAGGGGTAGATCGGTCGACATTGATGGGGGCGCTCCCTACACTTCAATATGATGTCGTGGTTTATGGTGGTACTGCTGCAGGTGTGATGGCGGCATATGCGACTAAGATGTATGGCTTGCATACCTTGCTGATTGAGCCGGGTCGACATATTGGTGGTATGACCTCTGGCGGGCTGGGCGCCACAGATACGGGTGGTGAAGACGAATACATAACTGGACTTTCCCAGGAATTCTACTTACGACTTGGTCAATATTACGGTCAGCAAGGTCCGGTATATCGATTTGAACCTCATGTCGCCGAATTGATACTTAAAGAATACCTGGATGAGGCGGGAGTGGAAGTACTCTTTTCAAGAAGACTACAGGCCGTAGAGACAGAAAACGACAGCATCAATTCAATGACACTGGCATACTCAGAAGACGCATCCAAGCAGGCAGTACAAGTGTCGGCTTATCAGTTCATTGATGCCACCTATGAGGGTGATCTAATGGCACAGTCTGGTGTATCCTATACGACCGGCCGAGAAAGCAACAGTATCTATCAAGAGATATACAATGGTGTAATTCCCGGGAGGGAAGCAGGGCCCTACGGAGAAACAGTGAGGACCAGAGAATGGGGCGCTGATGTAGATCCATATGTCGTACCCGGAAAGCCATCTTCGGGTCTGCTACCTGAGGTTAATGGCATTGGTCATGCAGCCATCGGTACCGGAGATGATAAGATCCAAGCCTATTGCTTCAGACTGTGCCTGACTCAGGATCGAAAAAACCAAATTCCACTGCAAGAACCGGAAGGATATGATCCGTATCGATATGAATTATTGGCGAGGTTGCAAGCACTTAAACCATGGACAAGGCTGAGAAATGGATTTAACATAGCTATGATGCCCAATGGAAAAACGGACATTAATAATTATGGGCTGGTGGGCTTCTCCTCGAATTATGTGGGCGGAAATTATGATTATCCGGAAGGCGATTATTTGACCAGATCGGAAGTTTGGCAAGCGCATAAAGTATATCAACAGGGGCTGTGGTGGTTCCTAGGTACTGATGAGCGGGTTCCTAAAGTAGTAAGGGATGAAGTTCATAGCTGGGGTTACTGCCGTGACGAGTTTAGGAATACTCAAGGTTGGCCGCACCAACTCTATATTCGGGAGGCTCGGCGCATGGTCAGTGATTTTGTCATGACGGAACACGAGTGCGTGGGCCATCGACCGGTCAGGGATGGCATTGCGAAAGGAGGGTATGCCCTTGATTCGCACGTAGTGCAGCGGGTAGTTGTTAATGACCATGTGGAAAATGAAGGGAACATATCCGTCAAAGGATTTGACCCATATTTGATTTCTTATCGATCCATCATTCCTAAAGAAGGCGAGATTGATAATTTATATGTTCCAGTCTGTGTATCAGCTTCACATGCCGCATATGGGTCGCTGAGGATGGAACCGGTCTTTATGGCATTGGGTCATGCGGCCGGAGTTGCCGCCTCCCTGGCTATGAAGAAGAGCAAGGCGGCACAACAAGTACCTGTGTCCAGCATTCAGGGAGAATTGCGAGATAATCCACTGGTTAATCGGAAAGTGCCTGATGGTTTGGCAGATATCTTATCTTTTCGTACAGAGTGATCAATCATTTATTTTGAGTATTTGTGTAAAATGAGCGCATCGTCCATTTATTTTCTTGGTTTCTTACGGTTCTGTCGGGTGCAGATTTATTCACAGTATGCTCTGGTACTTTTTGCTGGGTTGATGTCAGAAGGTAGACCAGTTCAGACAAATACTCAAAATCAGGAAAAATATTTATAGAAAAACGTGAAAAATCAATTAGCTTAATAATTTGAAACGATGGTAAACAAACAAAGGAAATTCTCCGCTGCAATCAGTACCAAGACAGTGATTTGGTTGCATAAGTCAATCTTAGTCATTTCATTGGCGATGCTGGGCCTAGCAGCATGTCAAACTTCGAAACCTGTTGATGATCACACACACGAGGCGGACATCATCATCTATGGCGGTACGTCCGCAGCCGTAACTGCTGCGGTTCAAGCCAAGCGCATGAATAAGTCGGTCATCATGGTGTCGCCAGATGCTCACTTGGGCGGACTGTCAGCAGGGGGTCTAGGATATACGGACACGGGTAACAAAAGTGTGATTGGCGGCTTATCCCGAGAATTTTACCAGAAATTATACGATCACTATCAGACGGATGAAGCTTGGCAATGGCAGGAGCGAAGTGAGTATGGTAATAAAGGACAAGGCACGCCTGCCATTGATGGTGCTTTACGTACCATGTGGATATTCGAACCTCACGCTGCCGAGGAGGCATTTGAGGACTTCGTGAAAGAGCATGAAATAACAGTACATAGAGATGAATGGCTGGATAGATCGGACGGTGTCACGGTTGAGGATGGACGCATCGTTTCCATAATGACCTTGAGTGGGAAGACCTACCAAGGAAAAATGTTTGTCGATGCCACCTACGAAGGCGATCTCATGGCGGCAGCCGGTGTGAGCTATCACGTAGGTAGAGAAGCCAATAGCGTCTATGATGAGGAATGGAATGGAGTTCAAGTTGGGGTATTGCACCACGGTCATTGGTTTCATGAAGATATTGATCCATATAAAATACCAGGTGATCCTGCTAGTGGGCTGCTTCCCAAAATTTCTGGTGAAGATCCCGGTAAAAAGGGTGAGGGCGATGATAAAATTCAGGCGTATTGTTTTCGAATGTGCCTAAGCAACCATCCGGACAATCGGGTGCCATTTCCCAAACCTGAAAATTACGACCCCTACAACTACGAGTTGCTGGCACGCGTCTACGAGAAAGGATGGGATGGTACCTTTAGAAAATTTGATCCCATTCCCAATCGCAAGACCGATACGAATAATCATGGACCATTTAGTACGGACAATATTGGCATGAATTACGATTATCCGGAAGCCAGTTACGAACGGCGGAGAGAAATCATTGAGGAGCATGAAAATTACCAGAAGGGCTTCATGTATTTTATTGCAAATGATCCACGGGTACCCGAAGACGTACAAAAAGAGATGAACACTTGGGGCTTGGCGAAGGATGAATTTGTTGATAATGGAAATTGGCCTCATCAAATATATGTGCGCGAAGCTAGGAGGATGATTGGACCTTTCGTGATGACTGAAAATGAAGTGCTGGCGAAAAAACCGGTCCCCCAACCTGTTGGTATGGGGTCATATACCATGGACTCTCACAATATTCAACGCTATGTGAAGCCCGATGGCTATGTGCAGAATGAGGGAGACATCGGTGTGAAGGTGCCGAGACCTTATCAAATAGATTACCGTTCATTGATACCTAAGAAGGCAGAATGCGAGAATCTAGTGGTGCCGGTCTGTGTGTCTAGTTCGCATATTGCATTTGGCTCCATCCGTATGGAACCCGTATTTATGATCTTGGGTCAAAGTGCAGCAACAGCTGCTGCTATGGCCATTGATCAGCAAATAGCTGTACAAGACTTGGCCTATAGTGAGCTTGAGAAAAAATTATTGACTGACGGTCAGGTGTTGCAAAATAAATAAAGGGTTGCCATATGGATTCCTTCATAAAGCGAATGTTTATTGAGAGAATATCAAGATATATTAATCATACACTGGTGAATGTACATGATTATTAATTGTATATTTTGAGTTGATGAGTTTTTTGCAGGAATCAATAGCTGGTTTTCGAATAGATTTAGGGTTTTTCCGGAGTAACCCAATATTTTTAATGACCTCTATTAATCTAATTTCAGTTTTCTAATTATTGAACATATTTATGAGACACATTATTCGTTTTTTAACCCTAGCCACTTTGCTGTTGGGTTTTGGATCCATCATTTTTTCTTGTCAGGAGGAAAAAAGCGACGATGGTTATGATATTGTCATTTATGGTGGAACCTCTGGAGGCGTTGCTGCGGCATTGCAGGCCAGCAGGATGAAAAAGAAGGTGATTTTGATAGAGCCGAGTGCACGCATCGGCGGTCTCACCACTGGCGGATTGGGCCAAACCGACATCGGAAATAAACAAGCGATTGGTGGCATTTCCCGGGAATTTTATGAAGGCATCAAGCAGTATTATGACAATCCCGATCATTGGAAACAACAGACTAGGGAAGAATATCAGGATGGTGGTCAGACCAGAACCAAGAAAGGGGAAGGGGCTATGTGGACATTTGAGCCCTCGGCTGCACTGTCCGTATACCAAGATTTTATAGAAAAGGAAGGCGTGGAGTTGGTCACTAAGAAAAAATTGGACAGGCAGAATGGCGTAGAGAAAATGGACGGCCACATCGTTTCAATCACGATGTTGACGGGGGAGAAATATAAGGGTCAGATGTTTATCGATGCCACATATGAGGGTGACCTGATGGCGGCAGCAGGGGTGTCATATACGGTGGGCCGAGAATCGAACGCTACCTATAAAGAAACACTCAATGGAGTTCATCTCCGCATTACTGATACTACGATGACTGGCTATCCAGCCCGAAATCAATTCAATCATAACTTTGTCCCTGGTGTTGATCCCTATATCGTTCAGGGTGATCCCAATAGTGGACTTTTACCACATATCAACCCAGATGGACCTGGTCGGCATGGGGCAGGTGACAAAAAGGTACAGGCATATTGCTATCGCATGTGTCTCACGGATGATGCGGAAAACCGGATCCCTTTTGAAAAACCAGCAGGTTATAATGAGCAGCACTATGAGTTGCTCCTGCGTAATTATGAAGCTGGTGAAAAAGGATTCCCTTGGATCAATTCGAAAATGCCCAATCGCAAAACAGATACCAACAATCGCACCGGTTTTTCTACAGATTTTATCGGTCAGAACTACGATTATCCCGAAGCTAGTTACGAACAAAGAGCGGAGATACGCGAGCTCCACCGGCAATATCAGAAAGGACTGATGTGGACATTGGCCTACCATCCGCGAATGTCGGAACACATACGTGAGGAGGTATCTCGCTGGGGTACATGCAAGGATGAATTTGCTCGCAGTGACGGTTGGCAAGAGCAGTTGTATGTCAGGGAGGCGCGACGCATGATTGGGGCCCATGTGATGACCCAATACAATTGTGAGGGATTAGAGGTCGTAGATGATCCCGTCGGCATGGGTGCCTACGGCATGGATTCGCACAATATCCAGCGTTATGTCACGGATGAAGGAAATGTGATGAATGAGGGGAATGTGGAGGCCAAAGTGCAGGCTCCATATCCGATAAGTTACCGGTCTATTACACCAAAGAAGAATGAATGTGTCAATCTACTGGTACCGGTATGTCTGAGTGCATCACATATTGCTTTCGGTTCGATCCGTATGGAGCCGGTCTTTATGGTGCTGGGACAGTCGGCAGCTACTGCCGCTAGCCTGGCCGTAGATGGAGATCTGGCTGTGCAGGAAGTCAATTACGGTGAGTTGCGAGCCATCTTAGAGGCCGATGGCCAGGTATTAGAGAATTGATTATTGGCGTGTTGGCTGATTGGCTAGCTAGCATGTTGGCTGATTGGCGTGTTAGTAGATTGGGCGGAATCTGAACCGGTTTGGTTTAAAAACCTAAGGTCAGCCTGAGCGAAGCATAGCGAAGTCGAAGGCTATTTGGTGGCTACTTGAATTATTAGCACGTTGGATATTGGCTGGTTGACAAGGATTGCGTGTTGGCATAGCATGTTGGCGCATTGGCATGTCGGATAGTTAGCTAGTCGGGCTTAAGTTGAATAGCCGGTCCGAGACGAAAGAAGTAAGACGTGACCTAATAACGAGGATGATCCGCATGAAATGAATAATCTGTGAGGGGAGGGAGTGAACGAAAGAAAAATGGCTTTTTCCGAAACCGTTGCCAGATACAGAGTTAGTATTATATGAGCAATCAAAAACATAGCTACTCTATCCAATTTATACCTAGGCTTATACTTCTTAGTTCCTTGTTTACCTTTTCAATTTATCTAAGCGCCCAACCCAGTTATCCTGATAATCTGGATCTTGAAGGTGGACAATCTATTTTTATCGGATTAAGTCCTGAAGAATTATCAGTAGCATATGATTCAATTTTTTTGTTTTTAGATAAGCAATCATCCGCAAAATTTTATTATCAAAATATATACGCCTCAGCATGTGAAGATACCTTGTGTAAGCCCATTATCATCACTTTAATGTGGGATCTATTGGGTAATTACCAGGGTTTTCGTTTAATCGATGGTATACCGTTGACCAAAATAGATCACGAACCCTTTTCTGAATCTGAATACTATAAATTACATGCTATTCTTGCAGATGATGATTCAATTTTGGGTTCGTTTTCTAAACAAAATATTTCGAAACTCTTACGCACAAAATCGGGTAGCCAAAGACAATATGACGTAGACGCTGTTTCAGGTGCCACACCGCCAGAAATCAAGAAAAAGATAGTTGAAGGAGCACTATATACTTGTCACACCCTTTGGCACCTTTGCAGAGGTAAGATTAGAAATCAATTGCTCACCTATACCAAAATAAATCTTCTAAATGAAGAATTATTACATCAACTTTTTTTAACCGAGAAGATCGATGCAATCACTTTTGCTTTTAAGGAAATGGACGCTTTTGGTACCTCCAACTATCATAGTACTATCATCAAAGTCATTGAAGAGAGCGTTCCCCTTGCAGCTAGTCAGACGATCAATCATATACCCCAATCCCTTCTTGATGTCCATGAATTTACCAGTGAACTTTGGAACATATTTCCTCAGTTAGACTATCTCTCAAAAAAGCAAATTCTCACAAAATTTTCTTCTTGTAATCAGTTGCCAGATAATGTATTAGACAATCTAATAAAGTACGCTTCGACTGCCATCGAAAGCCAATATGTTCAAATATTGGCAGTAGTCTTTAATCAGGTCAATATTCCTCAAAGAAGGAAAGAACTCCTTATTGAAGTATCTAAAAAAAAGAAGAAGGAGTTAAGTAATGCAACTTTGCAAGTATTCGCCACCATCCCTTACCATGAAAATAATGATTATCTTAAAGAAGAGATTCTTCAGGTCTTAAAGAACTGATTGCAATGGAAGAGCCAAAAGGAAGATTTAATAATATCTCACGTCGCGAGTTTATGAAGATCTCAGGATTTTCTTCCATTGCGGTGGTTTGTCCAGTTGGGTTGCTTGGCGCAGATTCATATAAAGAGCAAGTCCTGTTTGAAGACGGTACGCTTCCGATTCTTAAAAAATGTGATGTTGTCGTGGTTGGAGGTGGGTTTGCTGGTATTACAGCGGCCACTAGATTTGCCGAGGCTGGCAAAAAAGTGGTACTCGTAGAACGGAGAATATATCTAGGTCGAGAAGTGACGGCTGTCTATCGTCCATGGTTCGATATTAATGATCCACAATCTGATCTCACGGATTTAATGCGATCATGTATTGAAAAGAATATTGAGCAACCTGATCCAGCGAAAAGGCTTCTAAGATTTGATTATGTGAAGCGGAGTTTGGAAGACTTTCTCTTCGAGAGGGGAGTAGAAATTGTTTATGCCAGCAATATTGTACAAATAATTGCTGATAAGGACAAATTGCAGGGCATCGTGATTGGCAATAAATCGGGTAGACAGGTGATCTTGTCGAAACTGGTACTTGACTGTACGGAAACCGCATCAGTTGTCCGTCTGACAGATCAACATTTTGAGGAAGAAACGAAGCTCTTGCAATTCAGTCGGATCTTGGAATTTACCAATGTGCAACGCATCAGAAAGAGACAGATTGCTGTGCCGCGCAGTTTGAAGATGAAGGATAACCAGGTTAATATCCAATCCGGTTATATCGGAAGCGATCATTACTACGTAGAGTGTCCGATGGTTTTCAAAAATCCAAAATTTGATGGAGATTCTGTTGTCCAGAGAGAGGTTCGTGCCTGGCAAAAGGCAGTCGAAGTGGCGAAATACTTGTACCAGAATGTACCGGAATTCGAGGATGCCTATTTTTCCAATTCAGCTTACCAATTGAAGGGAGTCTATACCTGCAAAATGGTGCCCAAATATTACACAAAGGAAAGGTCATATCTAGAAAGCGATATTTCGGTTGGAGGTATTGAAGTACCTATGGAAAGCTTTGCCACCGACCATCATAATTTGTTTTGTATTAGTGAGGCATCTATTTTAAATGAGGAGGAAACTAAATACATGCTGACACCTGGAGGGGCTGCTGCTTTTGCTTCTTCACTGTCAGAAAACATAGTCAAACATTGGGATGCTGTGGTCCATGACAAAGAGATCGATATCATAGAAAAACCAGATTATGGATCGCTCCTAACAGAGAGCGACATTCGAGAAAAGTATAGCCCTCAACGTGGAAAACCCTACGACCGCATAGCCATAGCAGGCGAAGAAATCAGCATTGTCGATTCGGTTGATATACTAGTAGTTGGAGGAGGAACCAGTGGTGCCCCAGCCGCTTACAATGCGGCGAGGGCAGGTAAAAAAACCATGGTCATTGATCTGAACCCTGGATTTGGTGGTACCGGGACTTATGGAGGTGTTCAAAGCTATTGGGGTCCTGGAAACTACTATGGTTTTACCAAAGAGCACATCAAAAAGGTAAATGAAATAGACAGATCTTTTTCCAATACCTTTAAGGATAATGGATATGGCCTCTGGAATGTTCAGGCTAAATTAGCCATGTGGCTCAGTGAGATTGTAAATTCAGGAGCAAAAATTTTATGGAACTCCATGGCCATTGGAGCCATCATGAATGGAGACAAAGTGATTGGTGCCGTCATTTCAACACCACAGGGACCTGTTGCAGTAAAGTCCAAGGTAATTATCGATGCCACGGGAGACGGAGATGTGGCGGCCTTTGCGGGTGCCCCATATTTCATTGGCTCCGAGCATAATAGTGTGCCCTTGTGGTATGCTATCCGAAGACAAGTCAAGCCGGGACCGACCAGATCCATCTTTCAGAGCACTGTTGATGTAACCAACATTGAAGACTATACCCGATCTGTCCATGTAGGATTGAGAAGTGGTGAAGAATATGTGCACGATCATCAGCCGTACCTGGCACCGCGAGAATCGCGACATATAGTGGGTGAAGTGGTAATTACACTGACGGACAATTTGACCTACCGTGAATGGGAAGATGTGGTTAGTTACCACCGCAGCAATACAGACATGAAAGGCTATCATGCATCTGATTGGTTTAGAATCGGCCTTATTCCACCTAATTTGACCGTTGAAGTACCCTATAGAGCGATCATACCTAAAGAAGTCGAAAACCTCATAGTAACGGGGAAAGCGATTTCTACTAGTCATGATTCGTTTCCAGCGATCAGAATGCAACACGATTTAGAAAACCTTGGTAGCATTTCAGCATTAGCAGCAGCTGAGGCAATAGACGACAACGTACTTGTACGTAATCTTAACATTGGAAAACTACAGAGGAAATTGGTAAAGCTCGGACTGCTCCCGGAAAGATTTCTCAATCGAGAAATCAAACCCAGGGATTATTCGAAAGAAGAATTAAGGGAATGGATCCGCAAATTTGATCCGGACACCTCTTTAAAGTCCTTTGGCAACACAGAAATGAGTGAGATCAGATATACTCGAATACCCTTTGTGGAAGTCTGCTCTGCTCCAGCTGACAAAGCCATACCTATCCTGGAAGAAGAGATTAATAATGCCTCTGGGAGAATGCAATTACGGATCGCTCTTGCACTTGCTATGCATGGGTCTGAAAGTGGAGCAGTAGTTATTTATAGTGAAATTGAAAGACAACTCAGCTCGCTCTCTTTACCAATATTAAGGGAAGAAGTGCAGCACTCAGGAGGCAATTACAGAACTCCACCAGATCAAGGTGCCGCGCCTATTTGTGCCAACCTTATTTACGCACTCGGCATGACCCGTAGCGATTTGAACCTGTTCGTGATTGAATTGGTCTCACAATTGTTTCACGCAGATAAAATACATGATTTTCGAAGGAAAGAAAAAGGTTTATTTTTCTATGTCGATGCCGTGTGCTATGCAGCTGAGTTGTTAGGAAATGAGAAAGTGATACCTTCATTGAAAAAAATACATGCTAATAAGTTTCTAAATAACAGGTCGCTAAAAAGCGGTATTGAAGAAAGTCATATTTTGGAACGGCTTGCCTTAATGGAACTTATTCTTGGCCGGGCACTATCTCGTAGTGGGAGTGTGGAAGGTTACCAAATCCTTGTTGAATATTTGGATGATATGCGTGCCATCCTGGCTGAATTTGCCCATACAACTTTAGTGAAGATAACCGATCAAGATTTTGGAAAGGACAAAGTCTTTTGGTCCCATTGGTTGACTTCAAACGGGAATAAACTAAAGGCCAAAGCGCTATCTGAGCGCCCTTTTGGATGATATTTATGTTACCACCAAATATGATAAAGACTGCCTATGCGGATATATCTTAATTACGTACTGAAGATTGCTTTTTTCATTTCATTGACTATATCAGTAACAACTTATGCCCAAGTAGAAAGGCCAAATTTAATTTTGATTTTTGCAGATGATCTGGGAATCGAATCTATCAAACCTTATGGAGGGCATTCGACCGTGACTCCAAATATTGACAGAATAGTAAGTGAGGGAATGATCTTTACCCATTGTTTCGCCAATCCTGCCTGCTCCCCATCCAGAGCGGAGGTGTTGACGGGAATGTACCCGACTGACACCGGCTTCAAACACGTTTTATCATATTATGATGACACTACTTTTTTGGATCCAAATAGATTTAGCAGCTTTGCAAATCAAATGAAGAGGGTTGGATATGCAACTGCAGTAGCGGGAAAATGGAACTTATCTCACCTAGAAAAAAACAATACAGTACTGAATTTTGGCTTTGACGAACATTGTCTTTGGCAGATGTTTGATAAACATGGAGTGAAGAGGTCTCGTTATTATCTTCCTCATTTTAGGATCAACAATAAGATCGTGGAAAGTGACATTAGAGATAGATTTGGTCCTGATGTAATGTGCGATTTTATGATCGAGTTTATTGGGAAGAATAGAGATAAGCCTTTTTTAATATACTATCCATCACTAATTCCCCACACTCCATATGTTAAAGCTCCAGAAAATGAAGATTTTGAAAGATTACCCGATCATGAGCAGAAGAATGGACCGGAGTGTTTTCCTGAAATGGTGAATTACTTGGATAAAAATGTTGGTCGGTTATTAAATGCAGTGGAAGAACATGGCCTTAGTGAGAATACGATTATTATTTTTTGCGCTGACAACGGCACCGCCAAACAAGTAACTACAATTTGGGGAAAGGAGAAGATCAGAGTCCATGGTGGGAAGATGACAATGACAGACCGGGGTGCTCGGGTTCCTCTTATTGTCAAATGGCCTGATAAAATAAAACCAGGAACCCAATGCCATGACTTGATAGAATTAGCTGATTTTTTGCATACTTTCTGCGATATAACGAACGCACCCTTACCCATCCAAAAGGTAAGAGGTCAAAGTTTCTTACCTCAATTACTGGGAAAAAAGGTAATCAAAAAGCAATGGGTGCATATAGAGTATAAAGAAAACCGGCAAATAAGAACCCGGAAATGGATATATACAGCTAATGATGACCTTATCAAAGTAAATAAATTGGGTGTACCTGAAAACCAACCTGAGAAGAAAGGCACCTATCAAAGATTGAGAAGAAAGTTTAGAAACCTTTTATAATGAGTAGTTTGCATTTGAAAGGTGCCCACAAACCCTCAATCATCACCCTGAGCGAAACATCTTGGAGCCGAAGGGCGATTGCGTTGCACTACACTCAGCCTGACTTTATCTATTTTTAGAGATTTGCGTATGAAACATACCCATAAACCTATATCGTTAGCCTGAGTATAACCTTTGCAAAGACAAGAGAAGGTATGTACTACTGACATTGGATCAGTCCATGGGTGAAAAATTGATATGTATGAAAAATGCGGTAATCGGGCATGCAGGGATATTTGTGATGCTACTCACTCTTATATATTTGATGGGGTGCACGGCAGAAAACAAAACGGAAACTGAGGGCGAATTTTTGCTACCAGTTAAGGCTTATGCCGATGCCATGATTCAACTTGGTCGCGATAATTATGGAACAGAAGAATCCCCCTTGTTTGCTTCGGTCCTTGATCGTAAGTCCATGCAAATAGATGAACGCATCGATACAATTAAGATGAGTGGGGTCAGGCAAAATGACCGTTCCGTTTTTGGCGCCAATATGATTCATGACTCAGAATTTTTCGAAATTCTATTTGCGTTGAGTACACTGACTGGTGAAGATAAGTATGGGACTGAGGCGGATAAAGCCTTTGAGTTTTTCTTTAATCAGTGCCAAAGTGAGGTTACTGATCTTTATTGCTGGGGTGAGCATTTGTATTGGAATTTCTTTGATGAAGATTGTGGTTACGCCCCCAATTTTGACTATCACGAGACGACTGTATGGCCCTTCTGGGAGAAAGCCTATGATGTGGCTCCTGATGCAGTTTGGAGGTTCACATTGGCGGAATGGGATCACCAAATCCATAATAAATCGACCGGTGACTTTAGTCGCCATGCCCGATATTCTAGACATGAAACCTATTCGGGGTTTGACTTTCCGCGCTATGCCGGGCAGCTGATGGAACGTTGGACCTATTCATATGGTAGGCTGGAGAACGCCGATCGTCCAGGTAGGTCGGAGTTGCGCCAGTACATCAAAGTAATGTTCGAGCGTATGAAGGATAACATGGCACAATCTGGCTCTGGTCTTTTGATCGCTGGGCGGTCCTCAAAAGGTGATCACAATTCGGTGGTATGGCTCACCAGCAATTTAGAGCTGGCCAGATGTCTAGAGGTGGCGGCACCCATCATGGATCAGGACTTGGCGCAGGAGATGCGCGATTTCGCCATTAAGCAGGATCAGGATTTTTTAGCAGCTCCTCATCGATTGGATTCACTTGGAGGTGGATTTGCGGTCACCCTCCATGCTGAGACTGGACTTCCACGGGTACGATCTATGAACAAACCTTACAGCTCCACCTGGAGTTCGGGCTATGGGTATGGTACCCATGCCGGGGTTGCTAATACATTGTATAAAAGGTATATCTCACTCCGCAGTATGCATCCCCAAATTGCTGATCGCTATGAAGAGATGATCCTTCAGGTAGGAGAGATGTATCTCAATTCTGAGCCCGATCTCACCACCCTATTAAAACCGAATGAGTTTCAGTCGGTCATTCAGCTCATGCTGCATTGCCATAGTCTTTCTCGTAACCCACAATTTGTAGATCGAGCTGCGTTTTTTGCAAGAATGGGCATGGCACTCTTTTTAAACGATGGATCGCCATTGCCTAAAGTGACCAACCGGCACGAGCACTATGAGAGCATTACCGGTGGACCGGCCTTCATGTACCAGCTTCTGAAGCTACATCAGACATTGAATCCATGAGGGCAAAGTTGTGGTTGTTCCATACTGATGGAGTATATCCGCCTTTACAATTAAGGTGGTTGTGAGACCTGAAGACCAAAAAGGGGATACCTCAACACCTATTTCGTTTCCATCACGGCGGAATATATCCGCCTCTACTGTCATTTTTGTCAAGCAACCTAAAACCTCAATACCATAACACCTCAAACCAGAATACCTCCATACCTTATACCTTTTCCACTTTTCTACCTTTTCACCCTCTATTTTGCCGGGTTCGACTGCGCTGAAGCTACGCTCACCTGACTTTGGATGTGATTGGATGTTCAAGGAATTGAGATGATGTTTTGTCGTTCCATGCCAGCGGAAAATATCCGCCTCTACTGTCATTTTTGTCAAGCAACCTAAAACCTCAATACCTCAACACCTCAAACCAGAATACCTCCATACCCCTTTCTACCTTTTCACCCCTCATGTAACGGGTTCGACTGCGTTGAAGCTACGCTCACCCTGACTTTGGATGTGATTGGATGTTCAAGTAATGAGATGATGTTTTGTCGTTCCATGCCGGCGGAAAATATCCGCCTCTACCGATTTTGCTCCTAGGACCAAAACACCAAAATACCTTTATACCTTAGACGCCTTTCTCTTTTTCTACCTTTACACCCCTTATTTACCGGGTTCGACTGCGCTGAAGCTGCGCTCACCCTGACTTTTGACGCGATTGGATGTTCAAGGAATTGAGATGATGTTGTCGTTCCATGCGGCGGAAAATATCCGCCTCTACCGATTTTGCTCCTAGGACCAAAACACCTAAACACCTTAGACGCCTTCCACTTTTTCTACCTTTTCACCGCCTATTTAACGGATTCGACTTCGCTGAAGCTACGCTAACCCTGACTTTTGATATGATTGGCTTTTTACCCTATCTTTCAGTATTCATCCAATATAGTACGTAAGTGAGTTCTACAGTTCGGAGCATGCATAGCAAAATAGGGTTAAGATCCGTCACCACCACCGTATGTATTGCCTGTGTGAACCTAATGCTATTGCTATCCTGCCAATCCAGGAAATCGGACCATCAAACCTGGCAAGTCTACAAGGGTGGTCCGGACGCAAACAATTACAGCGCACTGGATCAAATCAATAGGTCTAATGTCAAGGATCTCGAAGTTGCTTGGACTTTCTATCCCGATGACGAGCCGACAGACTTTCAATTTTGGAAATACGAATGCAATCCCATTGTGGTGGACACCCTGATGTTCATTACCTCTGCTTGGCGTCAACTATATGCCATCAATGCGGCCACAGGTGAGAAGATTTGGTCTTTCGATCCGTTGCAGGGCAGGAGGGGAGGAGGTGTGTTGAGGGGGGTGACCTATTGGAAAGGTGATGGCGGTACCGAGCGCATTTTCGTCAATGCACGCAGCAGATTATTTTCTGTAGATGCAAGAAGCGGCAAATTGGATACCAGTTTTGGTGAACAAGGCACTATTTCACTCAACATTGATGGTGGCCCAAATCGGTCATCAATCGCCAGACTCAGTACCCCCGGAATTATTTATCAAGATCTATTAATTATTGGTGCGGCAGTCTCTGAAAGTGCAGGCGCACCACCAGGTGATGTCAGGGCTTTTCACGTTCGCACAGGTGCACTTGCTTGGACATTTCACACCATACCTCATCCTGGCGAGAAGGGTTACGACACTTGGCCAAAAGATGCCTACCAGTATGCCGGAGCTGCCAATGCATGGGCAGGGTTGAGTTTGGATATGGAAAGAGGCATCGTATATGTTCCCACAGGTTCGCCCGGATATGATTACTACGCAGCCGATCGAACGGGAGCCAATCTTTTCGGCAATTGCATCATCGCACTGGACGCTGCAACCGGTGAGTACATTTGGCACTATCAAACGGTGCATCATGATATTTGGGACTATGATCTACCTACGGCTCCCAATCTGGTGACGATAAAAAAAGACGGTCAAGAAATTGATGCCATAGCCCAGCCGAGCAAAATCGGATTCATATATGTCCTTGATCGGGAAACTGGAACGCCCATTTTTCCCATCGAGGAACGGCCTGTACCTGAAAGTCGCGTGCCTGGAGAAGAGAGCTGGCCAACCCAACCTTTTCCGACTTTACCCAAACCCTTCATCAGGCAGGCCATCACTGAAGGTGACCTGATAAAGTTTTCAGATGAAGCTTTTAGAGAAAATAAGCAGAGGTTAGATGCACTCCGCTTTGAAGGTTTATTCACCCCTCCAGATACTGCAGGAACGCTCTTTTTTCCCGGATCTCGCGGAGGGGCGGAGTGGGGAGGTGGCGGTTATGATATGGAATCTGGCATTTTGTACATCAATGTCAATGAATCACCGGAAATCGCTACCATGGATAAAGTGAAGGTGACGGACCATAAACCAGGCGAAACAAAATATGCGGTAGGCCAACGGTTCTATAATACATACTGTCTAGCTTGCCATGGTGTAGATAAATCGGGCATCGAAGCGAATCCTTCATTAGTAGATATTACCGATAGACTAAGTCCAGCTGAGATCATGGATCAGGTAAATAATGGAGCAGGCATTATGCCTTCTTTTGTGTCGGTGGTAAAAGGATACGAGGAGGAGCTCATGGCCTTTTTGGCTGAATCAGGTAAGGATGAACTTTCATCAGCCAAAAGCATGCCTGAAGATACCTCAACTACCTATCTGAACGTGACCGCTCATGGATATTTCCTGGATGGTTTGGATAGACCGATCGTCACACCTCCATGGGGTACACTCAGTGCCATCGACTTGCATACGGGTGATTATGTCTGGAAGGTGCCATTGGGTAATGATACCGAATTGCAACAACCAGGCGCACCTCCGACTGGTATCGAAAATTATGGTGGTCCAGCGGTGACCGCCGGTGGGTTGGTCTTTATTGGAGCCACACTCGATAAGACTTTTCGGGCATTTGATAGTGCGACTGGTGAAGTGTTGTGGACCACTGAATTACC
Source organism: Saprospiraceae bacterium (assembly GCA_013001595.1). GTDB lineage: Bacteria > Bacteroidota > Bacteroidia > Chitinophagales > Saprospiraceae > JABDMH01. Next base: position 30,958 of record JABDMH010000040.1, read on the forward strand.
TGGTCATGCCTTAGCCAATCCTGCCGTTTATCAATTGGATGGAAAGCAATATGTGAGTATAGCAGTGAGTATCGGTGCGGATCTTCGTCCCACGAAGTGTGCTGTCCTAACCTTTGCCTTACCTTAATATTGCAGAACCTGACCGTGATGAAAGATACTTAGTTTTGAAAGCAATGTCACGGTTTTGCATCAACAGTAAATTCATGCAACATTTGGCCTTTTGGACTATAATGCTTAAAAGTCAACTGGACTTTCTCACCGTCATTAGTAGTTGACCCTTCCAAAAATCCACCCACTACGTTCAGGTAGAGATGTTCCGGCAAAACGTTTTCTTGCTTCCATCCACCAGCATGGTCATCGGCTCCAGGGCCACAGCTAAATTCCAATAATCCTGTTTCCCGGTCCTTAGATATATATTGCCAATGTCGATCTCCACAGACAACCACGGTATTATTTTGATCTGCGAGAAATTCACGTATTTGATGACCCTCGTGATAAAATCCAATATTCGCGTGGTTGTCATTTTTCTTGCCTCTATCTGGCCCCACGATGGGCGTAGGGCTGATGATGACTTTGAAGGTTGCCGTCGATAAGGATACCGTCTCCTTAAACCATGCCATTTGTTCAAGGCCCCAGATGGTTTTGTCCGGACCATCAGGCATGGGATTGGGGCTGCGAAAATCTCTGCCCTCCATTAACCAAATCTGCAGATCTCTACCCCATTGAAAAGTGCGATATGTTTTGTGACCCATGGGTACCTGCTCCAAAAACAATGCTGTTCCTTGCTCATAGGTAAAAGCCCCCATAAACTTGGTCTGCATGCCTGGATAACAATCGTTCATCCAAGTGTCATGATCATCTTTGATAAAATAGCTGGGTACTTGTCTGTGAAAGTCGATATGGTTGGGAAAACTGTACATACGATCCCAATGCCATCGCGCCAATGCCAGCGATTTACCATAGCCATCGTAATAGAGAATATCACCAGTATGTACAAAGAAATCTGGCTCCAGATTTAGTGCGCTGGGGTACAAAAGATAACCTTGCTCAGAATCGACATCGTTGTAGGATGTGCCGGTGGTCACAATAAATTTCACGTCCTTGGCTTGGTCAACCTCAGGAGCTGTGGTGAAGGAACCCTCAATGCTGGCACCTATCTGAGCGGATCCAGGTGCCCTTGATTGTGCCACAATCAAATATTTGGTACCAGCTTTCAGCTTCTCCAACGTAAATTGAGAAGTAAAGCCAGTGGTCTTATCTACTTCCTGCCAAGAAGTCTCTAGCCAAGCCTCATCTACAGCTCGCCTGTACTTCAATTGCACCAGACCTGCTGATCCTGGAGTAGCACCCTCAATATTGTTTATGGTATGGCCATCGGGGAAGGTCACAATAGGTGTTTTATTGGGCCGGCCTTTTCTGGATTCAAGCTTGCCAGATTCTACATCAAAGTACTTCACATCTGGCTTTACTGCGTCGTAAATGCGTTCTTGATTTTTGGTTAGCCTAGTCCAGATCAATGCTCGGTTTTGTGAAACTTCACCGATCTTGATCCCGGTGGCAAAAAACGGACCGGCGTTACTTTGAGACGGATGGTAGGAGTCCCCTGAGCTTAGACTGATAAAATAAATGCAGAGAAAAAAATTATGCATTGACGTATATTAGGGTTGATGTACGAAATGGGAAAGATAGTAAGAAATGATGGAGGGCTCGATCAATATTGGTTTTGAATTAATGCACTTTGTATTTTCTGTACTTGCAGATTTCTAATGATTGCACAAAAAACATTTATGTGGAAGGAAAAATTAGTCATTTATGATACCTTGGTAGATAAATGTCCACGATTTGATCGTAAGGGTAAAACGATGCCATATACTTCTGCCAATGGTTATATGTTTTCGTTGGTGAATAAAGATGGAGAGCTTGGCTTTAGATATGGCAAGGAAGTTCAGGAAAAATATATTGCTGAGTTCAATTCCTCGATTTATAAATCGTATGGAGCGAC
>JABDMH010000088.1 GCA_013001595.1 Saprospiraceae bacterium
GGTGAAGCCTTTCAAAAGCATGGATATAAAACCGGCTATATTGGCAAATGGCATTTGGGATATAAACAAAAACACTGGGTGGCCAACCAAGGGTTTGATTTTGCAGTGGGGGGTACTACTTCTAAAAATGACTGGAGGATGGCGTATCCTGATCGTGATCCACCGGTGGATCAATTGGAGACACTTATGTTTAGTCCACATCATCTGACACATATGCAAGATGGTCCAAAGGGCGAATATCTCACTGATCGTTTTACAGATGAAACCATTGAATTTATCCGGAGAAATAAAGAGCAACCCTTTTTTGCCTTTCTTTCATACCACACCGTGCATACGCCATTGCATGCCAAGCCTGAGATCGTAGAAAAATACCGGAAAAAGATTGATGAATTAAATATCCCTACCGACAATGATCGGGAATATGGATCACGACGATATCAAAATCTACCGGAATATGCCGCTATGGTACATCACATGGATGAGAATATTGGCCGACTTTTACAGGCATTGGATGACATGAATTTGCGTAAAAATACGATTGTGGTTTTCACATCAGATAATGGCGGAAAAAACAGCGTCACTTCCAATGCTCCTTTGCGTGGAGCGAAGCACAATCTCTATGAAGGAGGTATTCGTGTACCAACGGTAATTCGGTATCCCTCCTATATTGAAGCTGGGAGTCAAAATAATACTCCCCTCATATCTGACGATTTCTATCCAACCCTACTGGATATGAGTGGATTGCCATTAGAAAAGGCTCAGCACCTGGATGGAAAGAGTTTTAAGTCCGTCCTCTATAATGGAGTAAATAAATCTAAACATAAAGCACTTTTTTGGCACTATCCACATAATCGGTTTGAAGGGGCAGTGCGATGGAAAAACTATAAGCTGATTTATGAATATAAAACCGGAACTATAGAGCTATATGATCTCGAATCTGACATCGGAGAACGAAATGACATTTCTGGCACCCATCCCAAAATAGTAGCAAAAATGAAGAAGATGCTCCGGAAATGGTTGTCAGAAACTGATGCTAACTTTCCAGAAAAAGGTATTATTTATCCCTGAAAATTATCGGATTATGGCTTCTGATTCACAAATGAAATCTGTATAAAAATGAACTTATTTTTAATAATGATAATCACCTTGTTATCAACTCATCTGCCTGATTCCGCACGAGATGCTGAAAGTGACCGGGGTTATTTAGCAGATTTCATACTTCATGAAAAAGTGGAAGAAATGAAGGGCTTGAGGATGGGACCTTTTGTCCGGCTCGATGATGGATCCATATTGACAGTAGATACCACTCATTGCTTCATCAGTAGTGATGAGGGAGCTACCTGGGACTCCTACCCAATTTTTGATGAGCCTGAAGATTATGAGATCTCCGATGAGCGAGCTATTCTGAGAACATCTGACGGGACCATCATTGTGGCCTTTATGAACCTTCCGGAAAGGCGAAATTGGAACTGGCAAAAGGAGATTTCAGATTCACCGGGTGCTATTCTGCCAACCTACGCCATGAGAAGTCTGGATCAAGGAAAAAGCTGGCAGGATATTCAAAAGTTACATAATGAACATTGTGGAGCCATCCGCGACATGATCGAGACTCGCAATGGTAACATCGTGTTTACCTCCATGATGATGCGTCATAATCCGGGCCATCATACGGTATTTACATACATGTCCCGCAATCAGGGTTTTACCTGGGAACGGAGTAATATTATTGATCTGGGAGGAATTGGACATCACAGTGGAGTGACAGAGTCTACGCTCATACAGAAAGAAGATCTTAGTCTTTGGATGCTCATGCGTACTAATTGGGGTACTTTTTGGGAAACGACCTCAGTAGACGAAGGTATCACATGGAAGGATATCAAACCGACCAATATAGATGCAAGCTCAGCTCCGGGCATGATTAAACGACTAGAGAGTGGCCGTATAGTGCTGGTATGGAATCGGAGATTTCCTGAGGGTAAGGATTGGCATCCATTAAAAGGTGGGGACAACCAATGGTCAGAGGTCGCAAACAGCAATCACAGAGAAGAACTATCGATCATGTTTTCGGAAGATGATGGAAAATCATGGTCACAGCCAATTGTTTTTGCCAAACACACGACCAGAATTTCTTATCCCTATGTTTTTGAGGCCACTCCGGGTGAGCTGTGGATCACGACTATGCAGGGAGGGTTGCGTGTGAAATTAATGGAAGAAGATTTTCTTAAATTTTAGAGAAGAGATAACATGATATATGGCACAAAAATATTGGCGCTCATTTTTACAGCTTCATTGTTTCTAGATGATCCGTTTTTACTGTTGGATTGGATTGAAATATTTCACACCAATCCCATTTCTTATCATGAAAAACTAGAGCCAATGCCTGATATGAAGATGGGACCTTTTGTTCGCATGTCGGACGGTAGTATTGTCACGGTTATGGAAAACGAATGTGTAATAAGTAAGGATGAGGGAGAAACCTGGGAGTCTCACCCGATTTTTAAATACGAAAATGCTTATGAGATCCGTCCTGAGCGTGCCTTGATCTGCACAAAGGAAGGAACACTGATTTTGGCATTTGCAAATAATATAGAACGTAAAAATTGGGATTGGCAGGAAGATATACACGATGCTCCTGATGCAGTATTACCCACCTATGCGGTACGTAGTTTGGACGGTGGAATAACCTGGGAGGCCCCCAGGAAATTGCACGATGACTGGACGGGAGCGATCCGTGATATTGTGCAGACCGAAAATGGAACGGTCATCTTTACTTCCATGATGATGCGCCACAATCCCGGTCATCATACCGTAGTGACCTATGCCACTTCAGATGAGGGGGAGACATGGAAGCGGAGCAATGTGATTGACTATGGAGGTGTGGGTCATCACAGTGGATTGATTGAAGCAACCATCGAGCCCTTACAGGATGGCAGAGTCTGGATGCTGATGCGAAGTGCATGGGGTGTTTTCTGGGAGGCCTATTCAGAGGATGAGGGTATCACTTGGAAAAATATTGCAGCAACGGATATTAAGGCCAGTACCGCACCGGGCCTTTTGAAAAGATTATCCAGTGGTCGATTGATTTTGGTGTACAATCAATTATATCCCGAGGGGGAAACAACCTATCGCCTAAGTGGTGGCAAAGGTCAGTGGGCAGAAGTACCTGCTGTGAATCATCGTAAAGAACTCTCGATTCGGTTTTCTGAGGATGATGGAAAATCATGGACAGATCCCATTGTGGTCGGCCGAACAGAAAAGGATATATCCTATCCTTATCTTTTTGAAGTGAGTTCAGGTGAGCTCTGGGTGACCACCTGGAGAGGAGAATTTAAGGCAAAGATACTGGAGATAGATTTTATCTAATGCAAGGTTAAAACTTTGCATCATGGGAAAATTGAAGTTTTAATAATGAAGAGGAGATCGACTATCGGTTGTAGTCCCGTTGGCTGGATAGCCGTATTAACAGTAGCGCTATCATCCTGTGCAGTCAAACCAGATTTTGCAAGTCAAGCTGTGACAGAACCGGAGACTGTATTGCGGTTGGAATTTGGGGAAGATAATCCACGCAATAGCGAGGGAGATTTTGTTGAGCTAAAGGATGGGAAGATCTTGTTTGTTTATTCACACTATTATGGGTCTTCTTCCAGTGACCATGGCACGGCTTATTTGGCTAGCCGCGTATCTTCAGACCGGGGAAGAACATGGAGTACAAGAGATAAAATTGAAGTGGATAACGAGGGTGACATGAATATCATGTCTGTTTCACTATTGCGACTGAAGTCAGGAGAAATCGCGCTTTTCTATGCCAGAAAGAACTCACTGACAGATTGCATACCCATGATGCGAATTTCTAAAGACGAGGCTGCAACCTGGGGTGATCCGGTAACGTGCGTTAGAGACCGAGAGGGATATTTCGTATTAAACAACGATCGGGTCATTCAGAGACCAGATGGTAGATTGCTTGTGCCAGTGTCTCAACATAATTATCCGGGTGGATCATTCTCCTTGGGAGGGATTATTTACTGCTACTATTCAGATGATAATGGCAAGACCTGGGAGAGTAGCGAGGCCGTACCGAATCCTGACAGTGTAGTCCTTCAGGAACCCGGGCTTGTCATACTCAAAGACAACTCCATTTTAATGTTTATGCGCACGAATGCAGGTACGCAGATTTTTTCGAAATCAACGGATGGGGGCATGAATTGGAGCCTAGTGAATAAAAGTCAGTTGATCTCACCACGTTCTCCAGCTACCATAGAGCGGATTCCCCAAACGGATGATCTGTTGGCAGTTTGGAATTGCAACTTGTCTATGGACGAGGAAATTTCTAAGAAACGAACACCCTTAAATATCGCGATCTCCCAGGATGAAGGTATTAGCTGGGAGCGGATCAAGATGCTCGAAGGAGATCCCATGGGCTGGTATTGCTATACAGCGATGCAGTTTGTAGACGAGCAGGTATTACTTGGATATTGCGCTGGAAACCAGGCAACCGGAGGGCTAAATGATACGAGCATAAAGAGTGTGAATTTGAGTTGGGTCTATCAAGGTAACCAGAAGTGAGCAGCCAGTTTTTTGGATTGGTATAAATCGTATTGAAATTTTAGTTATGAACAATAAATCGATCAGTGGTTTTAGCTCTTTTTACTGGATAGCTATTTTCGCATTAGCTTCTTCGGCTTGCGCCGTCAAACCAGATTTTACAAATCTGCCAGTCACGGAGCCAAAGACCGTGCTTAGGTTGGAATTAGGGCCAGATAATCCACGCAATAGTGAGGGTGACTTCGTCGAATTGAAGGACGGAAAGATTCTATATGTTTATACTCATTATTATGGGTCTTCTTCCAGTGACCATGCGACCGCCTATCTGGCAAGCCGTATTTCTTCTGACCGGGGAAAGACATGGAGTACAACGGATAAAGTGGAACTGCAGAATGAGGGTGGGTTGAATGTCATGTCCGTTTCTTTGTTACGCCTAAACTCGGGAGATATTGCACTTTTCTACTTGAGAAAAAATTCCACATCAGATTGTATTCCGATGATGCGAATCTCTAAAGATGAAGCTAAAACTTGGAGCGATCCCATTCCATGCATTACGGATCGGGAAGGCTATTTTGTGTTAAACAATGACCGCGTAATTCAGATAGAAAATGGTCGACTATTGCTGGCCGTTGCACAACATAATTTTCCAGGAGGACAGTTCTCCGGGCATGGAATTCTTTATTGCTACTATTCGGACGATAATGGCAAGACTTGGAAGAGCAGCGAGGCCGTTCCGAATCCTCATGATGTCGTTTATCAAGAACCAGGTCTTGTAGAGCTGAAAAACAACTCGCTATTGATGGTGATTCGATCCGATGCAGGGACGCAGTGCTTTTCAAAATCAATGGATGGGGGTATGACATGGGGACAGGTCACTAAGAGTCAATTGATCTCTCCTGTTTCTCCGAGCACCATAGAACGAATTCCTACCACTGGGGATCTGTTAGCTGTTTGGAACAATAATCTATCGACAGATGAGAAAATTTCGAAGAAACGAACGCCCCTAAATATTGCAATCTCCAAAGATGAAGGAGTTAGCTGGGAGCGAATTAAGACTTTAGAAAGCGATCCTATGGGATGGTATTGTTATATAGCCATGCAGTTTGTAGATCAGAAAGTACTGCTGGGATATTGTGCAGGAAACCAAGCAACAGGAGGGCTCAATGATACAAGTATTAAGAACGTGGACTTGAGTTGGGTATATAATGGGGTGCAGAAGTGAAATTGCAGATTGACAAATTAATGATATGGTACCTGTTGCTATTTTCAGCAGCAATGCTTCTTAGTGCTTGCGTAGACTCTAAGGCTGTAATTGGCACTGAAGATGTGAGTCCAGAAGTAGTCTTGAAACTCAATGCAGGGCCAAATAACCCAAGAAATAGTGAGGGCGATTTTATCAAATTGTCGGATGGCCGAATTCTATTTATCTATACACATTACTATGGCCATTCAACCAGCGATCATGCGACGGCCTATTTGGCGAGTCGTTTATCTTCAGATGGAGGCAGTACTTGGAGTCAAGAAGATCAAATTGTGGTAGAAAACGAGGGCCAACAAAACGTCATGTCAGTGTCCTTATTAAGGCTTCAATCTGGCGATATCGCCCTATTTTATATGCGAAAAAATAGTTTGGATGATTGCATCACCATGATGCGTGTATCTAGAGACGAGGCATTAACCTGGAGTGAGCCAATTTCCTGTATTATGGATCAAGGTGGCTACTATGTGCTAAATAATGATCGCGTAATTCAGACAAAGTCCGGAAGAATATTAGTGCCGGTATCAAGACATTCCACCACTGGTGGAGAATGGTCAAGGGGTGGGATACTTTCGTGCTATTTTTCAGATGACAATGGAAAGACCTGGTTACATAGTGATGAAGTACCAAATCATACGGATTACATGTTTCAGGAACCTGGACTCATAGAGCAAGAAGATCAATCCATCCTAATGTTTTTTAGATCAGACGCGGGGACGCAATGTTTCACCACGTCCAAAGATGGTGGTAAAACCTGGTCTATTCCGAGTCGTAGTCAACTCGTCTCACCACGTTCTCCCGCAACCATCGAACGAATACCTCATTCAAATGATCTTCTGGCTGTCTGGAATAATAACCTCACATTGAACCCAGAAGAAGCCAGCTTACGAACACCGTTGAGTATTGCCATCTCTGATGATAAGGGAATCAGTTGGAAAAAGATAAAATCATTAGAAAATGATCCCGATCGTAGATATTGTTACACTGCCATGCATTTCATCGAAGATGCCGTGCTACTTGCATATGCAGATGGTAGTTATTTGGCAGAAACACATTGGGGTCCTATAAAAATGATTAAGGTACCTCTGTCCTGGATAAATCAACTTTATTAAAATGCGAGCATCACAAACCATCGCACTAATTTTCGTCCTACTGAATTGCTTTCAAGTCAATTCCGGACATGCATACCCATATCACGACAAAGTAAATACATCAGCGGATTCCCTGCTCATCGTGGCTTTCGGAAATTCCATAACTGCAGAACGAGCAACTATTGAAGCAGTCTTCGCTCAGCGGTTACCGACCTTGTTACAAAAAGTCGGTGTTTCCTGCACCGTAAGGAACGCCGGCATCGGAGGAAGCCATACGGGCAGGCAGATCGATCATGATCTATTCAAAATTCCTCATGCCCTTGACCGACTTCAAAACGATGTACTTAAGCACAAGCCGGATATCACCATTGTTGGGTTCGGCACCAACGATGCACATATAGATGCCAATCATGCTCACGGTAAATCCAGAATTCCCTTGGACAACTACCGGGCGAATCTTAAATATATTGTAACCGAATTGCAACGTATCGGAAGTGGTGTGATTTTGATCGCTCCCAATTGCCTGGGAAAAAACTATCCATCCTTTCAAAACGATCGTCTTTTTCAGTATGTAGCAGTGGTGAGAAATATTGCACAAGAGTTTAGAACCGGGCTAGTTGACAACTTCGCTCTCTTCAAAGACTATGGTCAAGTGTATAGGCAGGACGTGGACGATTTGATGTTGGATGGTGTCCATCCCAATGACAAAGGCCATGAGCTTATGGCCAATAATCTTACTGAGGTCATCCTCGAAATAAGCAATCAAAAGAGATAATGTACCAATGAAAACACACCTAAGAATATCCTTGTTTCTTACGATAATTTGTGTCCTACCCAAGTGCCTGGCAGCTCAAAGTCATGACAACCTTGGAAAAATCGTGCTGGATCTCCCCCCCCAGGAAGATAATCCAAGAAATGGAGAAGGTGATTTCATTACCCTTAAGAATGGAAGCATACTCTATGTGTACACTCGATTTCTAGGAGATAAAATGAGTGACCACGCACCAGCCCAATTAATGAGCAGAATATCTGAGGACGGAGGTGAAACGTGGAGTATGCAAGACAGATTGGAAGTTGATAGGGAAGGCGATTGGAATGTGATGTCTGTTTCTCTACTGAGGTTAAATCGTGGAGACCTGGCATTATTCTATATGCGTAAAAACTCCCTCGATGATTGTCTTTACTACATGCGCACGTCATATGATGAAGGCCTAAATTGGAGCAATCCAGAGTTGGTCATCGCAGACAGTCATGGATATTTTGTCACGAATAACGATCGTATCATCAAACTGAAAAGTGGCCGCATACTCATACCCGTATCTAGACACAAGACTAAGGGTACTCCTTGGAGCCACAAAGGTGAAATATGGTGCTACTATAGTGATAACGATGGCCGCACCTGGCAATCAACCGAAAAAGTGCCTACACCCGACTCGGTCATCACACAAGAGCCCGGTCTTGTTGAGCTTCAAGATGGGCGAATCATGATGTTTATTCGTGCCAGTGGTGGTCGCCAGTACCGCTCTTATTCTGACGACGAAGGGCTATCATGGAGTATGGCCACTTCCTCAGTACTGAATTCTCCCATCTCCCCGGCCTCTATTAAACGACTTCCGTCAACCGGCGATCTATTCATGGTCTGGAACAACAACGGAAAAAGTGGACCAGGATATTTTAAAGCCAAGCGTACACCCCTAACCGTGGCCATATCAAAAGATGAAGATAAGAGTTGGATCTACTTGAAGAACATTGAATCCAACCCCAATGGGATGTATTGCTACACAGCCATTCACGAAGTGGGAGACCATGTCTTGCTAAGTTATGTCGGCAAGTTGGATCATGAGGAAGGCTTGGGCGCCTGTATCAGGAGGATCAAATTGGAAGATATTTACACTCAAGACGAATAGAAATGAACAATAATATGATACCAACAAAACGCGGTCAATAGTGCTGAAAATTCGACAAATCGATTTCTATCTGCTGATTTTTTGTGCATTGGTCCTGAATCTTAGGGCGCAAAATGATCCCTTGGATATTGGATCAAGGTTAGAACTTTTTGTGGATGACCACTTGATTGATCAACTCAACGGAGATGCCATAGCTAGGATGCACCATCCCATCGCCCGGGAAGTAGTGATTCGTCATGATAAACCATGGGAGGGTAGTGGCAGTGGCTATCACAGCATATTCCATGATGGGGAAAAGTATCGCATGTATTATAAATCATGGCAGCATACAGCCAGTAGTGATTCCTCAAACCAACATCCTCTTTTTTGCGCTTACGCAACCAGCATGGATGGCATACATTGGGAAAAGCCCAATCTGGGCCTGTACAAATTTCAAGGATCTAAGGATAACAACATTGTTTTTATCCGGGGCATGATGGATGGTGTAGATGCGGATGGCGGTCATCCAGCAGTGTGGAAAGATGAAAGACCTGATGTACCGCAAGACGGACGCTTTAAGGCACTACTTAGATCAAATGGCGAACCTGGTCTTTTTGCATTTAAATCTCCCGATGGAATTCACTGGACATCGATGAGTCAAAAACCGGTAATCACAGAAGGAGCATTTGATTCACAAAATCTTGCATTTTGGGATCCAAACATCAAGGCATATAGAGCTTATTGGCGCTTCTTTAGTGAGGGTACCAAAGATGACATCTATGCAGGAATAAGGGGAATTAGGACTGCGATCTCAGACGACCTGATTCATTGGCGATCTATCCAAGATCTAGACTACTTCGATGCGGCTGAAGAGCAATTGAATACGAACCAGATCAAACCCTATTTTAGAGCACCTCACATTTTACTGGGATTCCCTGCTAGATACATCGATCGTGGATGGAGTCATCCGATGCGATCTCTACCGGAATTGGTCGAACGAGAAGACAGATCAGCTATAAGTCCCCGATATGGGACAGCACTCACGGAAACTTTGTTCATGGCAAGTCGAAATGGCACCCACTTTAAACGTTGGGAAGAAGCCTTTATAAGACCTGGAATAGAACGGGATGGCACTTGGACCTACGGGGATTCGTATGTCGCTTGGCAGATTCTGGAGACCGATTCTGCCATCAAAGGAGCACCTAGGGAGTTGTCCATATATGCTTCAGAGAACTATTGGAAGGGACAGGCAAGTGCACTTAGAAGATATACATTGAGAATGGATGGGTTTGTGTCCATAAGTGCCTCGATGAAGGGAGGAACGTTGACCACCAAACCTTTTTCTTTTTCCGGGCTGAGCCTAATCTTGAATTTTGCCACCTCTGCAGCTGGCAGCATCCATGTCGAAATCCTGGATGAAAGCGGCAAACCTCTTGTCGGATTTGGACTAGAGGATTGCCCACCCATCTTCGGTGATGCCATCGAAAGAATGGTGACATGGAGCAGCGAAAAAAGGCTAGATGATCTCCAGGGCAGGTTAATTCGTCTTCGGTTCACCCTCCGAGATGCAGATCTATTCTCATTTAGATTTAAATAAATAATTGCTGTGAACAAATAGGATTGAAACAGTCAGCATATCATCAAATAAAACATTACATGAAAAATCCTTTCGTCATGATATTTCTTCCCACTCTTTTAGTGAGTTGCGGCCAAGATGGGACCACCAACAAACTGAGTTCTGACAATACAGTTGTTTTGGAAATCAATCCTTCTACCGAGAACCCAAGAAATAGTGAAGGCAGTTTCATTCAACTGGCAGATGGCCATATTCTATTCATCTATTCACATTTCACGAGTGGTGATGGAGACTATGCATCGGCCTACCTTGCTCAGCGGATCTCAGAGGACCAAGGAAAAACATGGAGCAGCGAGACGAAGACGTTGGGGAATGAAGGCGGATTAAATACGATGAGTGTTAGTTTGTTAAGATTGCAAAGTGGACACATTGCCCTTTTTTATGGGCGAAAGAATTCACATACCGATTGTCGACCGATTATGCGGATATCAAAAGATGATGCTCAGACCTGGGGTGAACCCATCGAATGTATTCGTGGTAAATTGGGATATTTTGTATTAAACAATGACC
>JABDMH010000159.1 GCA_013001595.1 Saprospiraceae bacterium
TTACCAGCTTGACTGCGGAACTTACACCTTGGGATGTAGATCAGGATGGAGAGATCGATACCGCCGTGGTGACCATCTGGGCCAACGAGTTTGATCGCAGCAGTGCACCTGCTTGTAATAGCGAAGAAGAGAATCATTTTCGCATAGAACTACTTGATGGCATTGATGACGAAACTTGGGAAGAAGATGCAGACAGCATCAGTTTGGGCTGTATGCACAAAGGGACGCAGACCATTAGGTTGTGGGTAATCGATGAGAAAGGTTCGTTTGACTACTGTGATGTGGTCCTAATTGTTCAGAATAATATGGGTGGTTGTCCCGATATTGATGACACCGATCGTGGTAGACTTTTAGGTAACATAGCGACAGAGAATGGAGATATGATTGAGAAAGTGGAAGTCAGTGCTACTGGAGAAAATCTTGCCGCCAATATGACTACTGGAGCAGATGGCCTATATGATTTTCAGATTCCAATGGGTATGGTTACAACGATTACACCTAGGAAGAACATTGATCATGCCAATGGTGTATCCACTATGGATCTAATCATCTTACAGAAGCATATCATTGGTATGGAGCTCATGGGCTCACCATACAAATTGATTGCTGCTGACGTAAATAAAGATGGATTTATCAATGCACTGGATTTATTGGAGATGAGGAGGTTAATTCTCGGCGAAATATCCGACTTTGAAAATAGCGATTCGTGGAGATTCCTATTAAAGGATTACGAATTTATGACGAACGAACCGCAATCAGAGTTGTTTCCAGAGCGCTTGATAATCAGTGTTGATCAACCCCAGATGAAGCGAGATTTTCTAGGCATTAAGATCGGAGATTTGGACTTGGACAGTGATCCAACAAAAAGAGCTGCAAGATCAGGAAAACAGTTGGTCTTCCATACGGAAGATCGAGAGTTGGTGAAAGGTCAGAAGATTTCGATCCCATTTGTGGTAAACTCAACAACGCTATACGAAGGATTTCAATTTACTATAAATACTGCCACAGAAAATGTGTCCGTTGTTGACGCCTTTGGAAATGATGCACTCGGCTTTATGAGATCTAATTTTGGTTTTACAAGATCAGACGATGGAATGGTGACCGTAAGTTGGCATGCTGATCGGGGACAAGATCTGCGTGGAGACCAAGTCTTTAGCATTGTACTTGAAGTCAATGAAAATACGATGATCAGTGATGCGCTGAGTATTGATGGTAAAGTCACACCCGCCATCTCCTTCCCTGAAGAAGGATCTGCTGCCGGAGTAGCTATGAATTTCACAAGTGGAGGAATCGATTATGAGTTGGATCTATTTCAAAACGAACCGAATCCATTTGTGGAGTCAACTACAATCAGATTTACCTTGCCGAAATCTAGCGAAGCAAAGCTCAATATCTATGATATTACTGGGAAGCACTTAAAAGAGATTAGGGGTATGTTTAGCAAGGGATTAAACCAAGTAGCTTTGAACGCAAATGAATTGACAGCAAAAGGTTTGATATACTATGAGTTAGAGGTCGAGGGTACTAAGCTGATTAAGAAAATGATTATTCAATAATAATCTGTTTTGTAATTACCGTTAAGTAAAAAGGGGAGTTGCGGATGCAATTCCCCTTTTACATGTGCGATAAAACTCGGCGCACTAATTATTTTCCGGTCTCAAAGACCGCACTACCTTACCTGCCCTCCACATTTCTGAATCAGCAAGTTCTTTTAACTCTACTTCTAATTTATCTCGATAGTCATTTTGACTATTTGAGTCAATTGATTTCTGAGCCTCGTTGCCACTTGCTACACTGTTATACAGTTCTTCAAATACGGGATAAACAGCATCTCTAAATTTATCTTTCCAATCAAGTGCCCCTCGTTGGGCTGTGGTGGAGCAGTTGGCATACATCCAATCCATTCCATTTTCAGCCACTAAAGGCATAAGAGATTGTGTCAATTCTTCGACCGTTTCATTAAATGCCTCAGAGGGTGTGTGCCCATTTTTCCTTAGCACATCATATTGCGCTGAAAAAATCCCTTGTATGGCTCCCATTAATGTACCTCGTTCACCGGTGAGGTCACTAAAGACTTCTCGTTTGAATGTAGTTTCAAAAAGATATCCGGAACCAATACCGATTCCCAATGCTACTACTCGATCGAAGGCATTTCCAGTTGCGTCCTGATGGATGGCATAGCTCGAATTGAGCCCTCGACCAGCCAAAAACATACGACGAAGGGATGTACCAGATCCTTTAGGAGCAACCAAGATTACATCCACATCATCAGGTGGTATTATTCCAGTTCGATCTTTATAGGTAATGGCGAATCCATGAGAAAAATACAAAGCCTTTCCCTTCGTGAGTCGCTCCTTAAGCGTTGGCCACAAATCGATTTGAGCAGCATCTGATAGCAAATATTGTATGATTGTGCCACGTTCTGCTGCTTCCTCCACTGAAAAAAGGGTTTCACCAGGAACAAATCCATCCGCGATGGCTTTGTCATAAGACTTGGAAGGACTGCGTTGTCCAACAATCACGTTAAAGCCATTATCTCTAAGATTGAGCGCTTGACCAGGGCCCTGCACACCATAACCGATAATAGCGATGGTCTCATCCTTAAGCACTGCTCTGGCTTTTTCGAGTGGGAATTCTTCTCTTGTGACGACTTTTTCTTCAACACCGCCAAAGTTCATTGTTGCCATTTATAAAATCATTTATTTATGAAAAATTATTGTTCAAAAACTGATTCGACCGAAGCCAAATACTTATTTAGGGGTTCCATTGGTTTGGGAATTGCCACACGTCCTGACCTGACAAATTCATAAATACCTTTCTTTTTCAGATCTTTAAGAAGGGCCTCTGTCTCTTCCTTGTATCCAGTTTTTTCCACTACAATATAATCCGGTTCAATACTTAGTATTCGTGCATTATGTGATCTTACCAATTCTTCTGTTTCATCATCACCCATAAAGACTGCCGTCGGTATCTTATAGAGGGCGAGCTCCTGGTGCACGATTTCATGTGTCTCATAGAAAAATGCCTTGATAACATCTACCTGCTTTTCAATAGCAGCCACCAGTTTGTGAATCTGACTTTCTTCAACTTGCACCACGATCGTGAATCTATAAATGGATTCATCTGAACTACTCGAAGTTGTGAGGCTGTCAATATTAATATGTCTACGAGTAAATACAGTCACCACTCGTTGAAGGAGTCCAGTTAGGTTTTCCGTAAAAACAGTGATCGTATATTCTTGCTTTTTCTTTTCCATGGTCATTCTTTTTCTAGTACGATTTCGGTGACGGCATAACCAGATGGTACCATTGGAAAAATATTATCTTCTTTCTCTACTTTGACGTGCAACAGATAGGGGCCATCAAAGGAAAGCATTTCAGCCACTGCTTCTTTGATTTTACTTCTATCTTCCAGTGTCTTACCATTGACTCCAAAACCTCTTGCAATGGTAATGAAATCAGGATTTTCCAGTGCCACCGAAGAATATCTCTTATCAAAGAATAACTGCTGCCATTGTCGGACCATCCCAAGATACTCGTTATCGAGCAAAAGAATTTTTACGGCTACGTCCCATTGACTGAGCATACCTAGTTCCTGAAGTGTCATTTGAAATCCCCCATCACCTATCACAGCAATAACTGTTTTATCTGGTTTAGCAAGCTTAGCTCCGAAAGCTGCTGGAAGACCGAAGCCCATAGTACCGGCTCCACCAGAAGAGACCCATTGGTTGGTGTCTTTGTACTCATAGTAACGAGCGGCTACCATTTGATGCTGACCAACATCAGTTGCAACGATTGCCTGTCCATCTGTCTGCCTGGATACTTCCCGAACCATCATAGCCATATTAATTTTGCTATCTGCTGGAGGGTTTAGGTCATTTTTGATAACCTTAGCAAATTCGATTTCATCACATTTCCGGAACTCTGCCAACCACTCTGGATATGATTTCTGGTCAACCAAGGGAAGCAGCGCTTGCAGCGCTAGTTTTGCATCGGTTAAGACTGGTACATCGGCATATACATTCTTATTAATTTCTGATGGATCGATCTCAATGTGTATGACTTTTGCTTGCGTTGCATATTTGTCGAGTCTTCCCGTTACACGATCATCAAATCGCATCCCTATGGCAATCAATACGTCACATGATCCTGTGAGAAGGTTTGGGCCATAATTACCATGCATACCTAGCATTCCTGCATAGAGTTCATGTCCATGAGGTAGCGAGGATAGGCCATGAATGGTGCAACCTACTGGGATGCCGGTTTTTTCGACAAAGGTCTTAAATACCTCTTGTGCGCCTGCGATCTGAATGCCGTGACCAGCTAAAATATAGGGCCTTTCAGCATTATTGATCATCTCCGCCGCCTCCTTAATGCGCTCATGAGGCACCTTAGCTAAGGGCTTATAGCTGCGAATCTTCGGATTCTTACGGTATTCAAAATCTAACTCACCTACCTGGGCGTCTTTGGTAATGTCTATTAGTACCGGTCCTGGTCTTCCAGAATTTGCTACATAAAATGCCTTGGCAAAAATCTCCGGTATTTCACTTGGCTTGGTGATTTGATAGTTCCATTTGGTAACGGACATGGTGCATCCGATCACATCCGTTTCTTGAAAGGCATCGGAACCCAACAAATGACTAAATACTTGTCCGGTAATGCAAACGAGCGGGGTGGAATCTAGAATTGCGTCACCCAAACCTGTTACCAAGTTGGTTGCGCCTGGCCCAGAAGTCGCCATAGCCACGCCAGTATTTCGTGTGACCCTCGCATACCCTTGTGCTGCATGAATTCCCCCTTGCTCATGTCTGGGTAAAATATGTCTAAGTTTATCTTGATAGTGATAGAGTGCGTCATATACAGGCATGATGGCACCTCCTGGATAACCAAATATCGTGTCTACGCCTTCCTCAAGTAGACATCGCAGTACAGCCTCTGCTCCGGAGATTCTATCTTTCTTAACTTCTTTTTCAACGGTTTTACTCAACGTTTTGGTTGCCATAGTTTATAGGATTTTCCAATTGTCAAAACTCATCTGTAACGCATCCCTCAGTGGCGGTAGATACGCACTTCGCATACTTTAGAAGTGCTCCACTTTCAGCTGGCAAGGGTGGTTCATTCCATTTGGATCTTCGTTCATTCAACTGATCGTCTGTGAGGTCTACAGCAATCAGGTTTGAGGTAGCATCAATGGTTACCATGTCTCCATTTTCTATCAATGCGAGCGCTCCACCCCGTTGTGCTTCCGGAGTAATGTGGCCAACAACAAAGCCATGTGTTCCACCTGAAAAGCGACCATCGGTTATGAGGGCGACTTTTTTGCCAAGACCTGCCCCCATAATGAGCGAAGTAGGTTTTAGCATTTCTGGCATACCTGGACCACCTTTCGGCCCACAATACCTGATCACAACAACATCTCCTTCCAGAATGGCTCCTGCTGAGATTGCATCATTGGCCTCCTGCTCACTGCCGTAGATTTTTGCCGGACCCTGAAAGCGTTCACCTTCTTTGCCCGTAATTTTTGCTACAGCACCGTCCGGAGCTAAATTGCCCTTCAAGATTTGTAAGTGGCCAGTCTCCTTTAGCGGTTGACTCATGGGCATGATAATCTTTTGTCCATCAGCAAGGTCCGCCGCTTCTG
The DNA here is from genome assembly GCA_013001595.1 of Saprospiraceae bacterium. Classification (GTDB taxonomy): domain Bacteria; phylum Bacteroidota; class Bacteroidia; order Chitinophagales; family Saprospiraceae; genus JABDMH01. The sequence continues at coordinate 5,641 of JABDMH010000159.1, forward strand.
CTAAGTTTTCTGCCAAAGTTTTACCAGTTACGGTCATACAGTTGGGATGCAATCGCCCCTCATCTAGTAAGATCCTAAGCACCCCTTGGACACCACCGATTTTGTGCAGGTCTTCCATGACGTACTTCCCACTTGGCTTTAGATCCGCCAATAGGGGAGTGCGATCGCTGATTTCCTGAAAATCATCAATACTCAAGGAGACTCCAGCAGCCTTTGCCACTGCTATCATATGGAGTACCGCATTGGTCGATCCACCAAGAACCATGATCAGAGTGATCGCATTTTCAAATGCTTCACGAGTCATGACGTCTCTGGGTTTTATATCCTGCTCTAGAATCGTGCGCATGGCGGCCGCTATCCTGGTCACCTCATCTTGTTTATCTTGGCTATTGGCGGGATTTGAGGCATTATACGGAAGGCTCATTCCCAGGGCTTCAGAGGCTGAGGCCATGGTATTGGCCGTATACATGCCTCCACAAGCGCCAGGTCCTGGACAGGCCTTTCTGATGATTTCATGAAAAGTATTTTCATCTATAGTCTCAGAAAGTCTTTGCCCGAGAGCCTCAAAGGCACTTACAATATCAAGTTTATTTCCATCATGGTATCCTGGTGCAATTGTACCTCCATAGACAAGTATGCCAGGACGATTAAGGCGTGCCATTCCCATCAGTGCACCAGGCATATTCTTATCGCACCCAACTACACTTATTACACCATCATACCACTGGGCACCCACTACCGTTTCGATTGAATCAGCAATGATATCGCGCGAAGGGAGCGAGTATCGCATGCCAGCGGTACCCATCGAGATGCCATCGCTGACACCGATTGTATGAAACACCAAACCAATTAGGTCCAAATTCTGTACCTCAGCTTTTACTTTAGAAGCCAAAGCATTGAGGTGCATATTACATGGATTTCCCTCCCAACCGGTACTAGCTATACCAATTTGAGGTTTTTTCAAATCGTCAGGACTTAGCCCTGCAGCATGAAGCATCGCTTGAGCTCCCGGTTGAGTTTCGTCTTGAGTAACTCGCCTACTGTACTTATTTAGGGACATTATTTAAAGGTATTTTAATCACACTGACATGCAGCTCCTATTTATAGCCTAATTACAATTCGTACAAAACTTCAATCAAATTCAACGCACTCATTATCAGCTCCTTAGTGCAAAATCATTTACGAGAACTATATGCTGATGCCCAGACAATACATGAAAAAAGGCCATTCTCACCTGAGAATGGCCTTCTATATTTTTAACCATACTCAGTCAGCTGTGGCCGAAGACGACAACAACAAGAATAGTATGGATATGGACATTTGAAATCACTGTTCTCTCCTGAAATTTGATCTTGAGTCAAAGATAAAAAAATCTACAGTATGCCAGTTTTACAGATAATCAGGGCGGAAGGCCACCCGAATCCCAAAGCGGAACTCTTGTTCTCCCAGTGGACCTTCTGAGGTACTTTTCGTTTGTAGAACCTCAATGTAGTAGTGAAGGAGTGGGGAAATTGTCACCAGGTCAGATATACCAATGTCTAGTCCGGCACCAATGGCCAAACCAGCTTGGCTTTTCCATGTTTTAGCCGTAGGTTGATCTGTAAAGCTTGAATGTACTTGATAGAATGATGGCACCAACTGCAGAAAGAAACCCTTCTTAAAGAGATCATTTTGCTTGGAAAAGGTGGGACAATCGCAATCTCCTCGAAAGTCAAATGGATACAAACTAATGGGCAATGCTAGGCCATAGCGATCTATATCGATCGGTCGATCTGCTGGGCTAGTAGGTTCTGACCTCGAAAAATTGGCATAGGTAATCTCTGGGTAGAACTCGATTCGATGTTCAGGCAGTCTTAACCAGTAATGTATGCCAACATCATATCCTGAATGAGAAAGCTGGCTAATTGACTGGTCTGTTGAGGTTGGCATTGGTATAGCTGCACGGACCATTTGACCACGAATACCAAATTGAGCGTGACTTGACCCCATCCAAAGAAACAGTAGACAGATAACTAAATGATGTTTCATTTTCAACTCTTAAACGAACAATTTCAGACAATGGGTATTAAAGCCCTTTGAACCGAAGTCGTAAACTCGAAGAGACCACCTCAGCCAGACATTTTTGTCAATCTTTTGATGGTCAATTCATCAAGCTACTGTAAATATTACCAAAATCAGGCCAGCATCAATGTATAGCAGTTATCTTTGCGATCGCTTGAAGTAATTCGGAAATAATGGCCAAATACTGTAGATACGGTGAAAACGAAGAAACATACTACTGACGTCAGGGTGGTGACTCTAGGGTGTTCCAAGAATCTTGTCGATTCTGAGAATTTGGTGACACAATTGCAAGCAAACGATATCCTTGCGGATCACGAGAAGGGACAGGCAGCTGCTGATGTAGTGATTGTAAATACTTGTGGCTTTATTGAAGCAGCAAAGCAAGAATCTATTGATACCGTATTGCATTATGCCGATATGAAAAGCAGGGGTAAGCTGCAGAAACTGTATGTGACAGGCTGCCTATCTCAACGATATAGGGAGGATTTGCAGCACGAGATTCCAGAAGTAGATGCTTTTTTTGGTACCATGGAGCTACCTGCTTTACTCAGTAAATTTGATGCAGATTATAAGCATGAATTGATCGGTGAGCGAACCATCTGGACTCCCGAGCACTATGCCTATCTCAAAATTTCAGAGGGCTGCAATCGCACCTGCTCATTTTGTGCGATTCCTTTAATGCGCGGTAAGCACGTCAGTAAGCCGATGGAAGCCATTATTGCTGAAGCCCAATCACTGGTAAGAAGAGGCGTTAAGGAAATTATTCTGATTGCCCAGGAATTGACTTACTATGGCCTTGATATTTATAAGGAGCGGAAGCTAGCAGCACTGCTCGATCAACTTGCTGCGATAGAGGAACTGGCATGGATCAGATTACATTACGCCTATCCGTCACGCTTTCCCGAAGAGGTTTTTGATGTGATGGCGAGACACCCTAATATTTGCAATTATATTGACATGCCCCTTCAACATGTCGATGACGGCGTCCTGACAAGAATGAAGAGACAAATCACTCAAGAAGAGACGCGAGCGCTCATAGGCAAGGCACGAGAAAAAGTTCCTGGACTATGCTTTCGCACCACCTTGATGGTCGGGTTTCCCGGTGAAACTGAGCAAGAGTTTGCGTCTTTATGTCGCTTTGTAGAAGAAATTCAGTTCGAGCGACTCGGTGTGTTTGAATATTCGCATGAAGAACAAACCGGTGCTTATGATCTAATTGATAATATTCCTCCTAATGCCAAAGCGCAAAGAGCAGGCACACTCATGGAAATCCAAAAAGCAATTTCACTAAAACATAATGAAGCAAAATTGGGTTCAGATGTAGAGGTTTTGATAGACAGGAAGGAGGGCAATAGCTTTTTCGGACGCACCGAACACGACTCTCCTGAAGTAGATAACGAAGTTGTTGTAGATGCTGCCCGAGATTTTGTTAGAGTGGGAGATTTTGCCAGCGTGGAAATATATGATGTTACCGAGTATGACCTGTATGGGATTTTGAGTAAATGACAGTTTTAGAAAACATAAAAGAAAGAATACTTAGTCCAATTCAACAGGCCATTTTATTAATGGTGAGTTGTCTGATTTTGCAATTGCTAATATTTATTGCTTATAGCACAACAAAGGGTGAGATCGCCCATCTCCCTTGGGTTATTTCAGGTACGTTTGTTCTTTTATTTGCCTTTGTCAATGCCCTATTATTGTTGAAAGCTAAATCGATTAATTCATACTTGAAGCAATCATTTTATGCTTTTTTGTCCGTTATGCTATTAAGTGGGGGAATGGCATATGCGTTTTCTTTGGGTGATGTCGAAAATGGTGGTTCAATGAGATTTATTTACGGCGCCATTACTTTCGCCTATTTTATTTTCTTGATGATTGTATTTTTTATGCGAAAAATAATTGAATATGCACAAAGGCAAGATACCGAACATCTAAATTAGTTGAATTATGAAAATAATTGGTAAAGAGATTAATAAAACAAGCTTAGGGCTGATTAAATTCATCCTTATTACACTAACGGTAAGTATGATGTCCTGTATGGGTATTTCTCAGAGTGCAGGAGATGGAATGCCTTTGGTAGAGGCACAACCTTCCTTTGAATTTGAGAAAATCGAAAAATCTTCCGACGCATGGCAAAAGGAGTTGGATGAGCAGGCTTTCTACGTGCTTAGAAAGAAGGGTACCGAAAGACCCTTTACTGGTACCTATTGGGACAATAAAAAGGAAGGTGCCTACTTGTGTGCAGGCTGCGAATTACCCCTTTTTGATTCAAAGACTAAGTTTAAAAGTGGCACTGGATGGCCGAGCTTTTACATTCCTATGTATGATAATACGGTTGCTGAAGAGCGCGATGCAACCTTGGGCATGGTGCGTACAGAGGTGTTATGTGCTCGATGTGATGGGCACCTAGGCCATGTATTTAATGATGGTCCAAAACCAACAGGACTTCGCTATTGCATTAATTCTGTATCCCTTAAGTTTAAGGAGATGGACTAATCTATTTCAACTGTATAATTCTGTGGGACAGGGAGCAATGCCACAGTGGATGCATACTTGATTATTTAGTGAGGATGACTCTCCAACAGCCCCATGAGTGCAATGCCACACGATCCGCTAACTTGTGTCCATGGTCTTCATTTTATTATCTATTATTTTCAATACAATCATTGGTCTAGTATTTAGATACTTTGGTCAATTTAATGTTCAGAACCTTCCAGCTATAGTGGTGAACTACGCAGTCTGTGGAACCATTGCGGCATTTGCTGGTGGGCAATTCCCCTGGGACTTGCATGCACAGGCACCCCCATGGCTTCCATTTACACTTGTTCTCGGCACAATGTTTACCTTCGGATTTTGGGTACTGTCATATACGGTGCAGTATCACGGTGTTGGTACAACAAGTGTTTTTCAGAAGATATCCTTGGTAATCACAGCGGTGTTTGCCATACTTTATTTTAATGAGTCCTTAACTGTTGGTAAGTGGATCGGTATTCCACTTGCAGTATTGGCCATTGTCCTTATTCAGCAGAAGTCGAATAAGAGAGTAGTGAATGGCAAAATGGGGTGGCTTTTACTTCTGCCATTCCTCACCTTCCTTTTCAATGGCATCATCGATACGGCGCTCTTCTATGTGGAGCAGATCCAGCTGGCATCGACGGCAGACTATTTTTTCATCAGTACGGTATTTTACACTGCCGGCTCTTTTGGAGGGTTGATACTTATTTATCAAATTGCTTTCCGAAAGTTGAGGGTTCAGCTGAAAGACGTGTTGGGTGGCATCGCATTAGGAATACCTAATTTTTTTTCGATCTATTTTTTCCTTAGGGCGCTGGGGGCTGGTATAGGAGGCAGTGTCGTAGTACCAGTAAACAATGTGGGTATAATCTTGCTATCTGCGGTATTGGGTACTTTCATATTTTCGGAACGCTTCAATAGATATAACAAGATTGGAATTTTAGCGGCCCTACTTTCGATTGTGTTGATCAGTTTGAATGAGCAATGAGTAACGTATCTTCATACCGAAGTGTTGTGGGCAGGAGTGAGGGCCTTTACAAAGACCGAGGTTCCAAGTTTATTGGCTATGTATTTCCAGTCTCGTCCGAAGATGTTGTGAGCACTTACCTTGAAATGATTGCAAGAGAACACCCAAAGGCTCGACACCTCTGCTATGCCTATCGATTGAATCCGGCAGGTGATCTCTTTAGAAGCAATGATGATGGTGAGCCTTCCGGTACGGCAGGAAAGCCGATTTTAAATCAGATCGATGCATTCACTATTACGAATGTCTTAGTCATTGTGGTCCGGTATTTTGGTGGCAAACTGTTGGGAGTGTCTGGATTGATCCAAGCTTATAAACTATGTGCACAATCAGCTTTGTCTCATGCCACTATTCAGGAGCACCTTGTAAAATCGAGATATATATTGCATTTTGACTATGCGATTATGGGTCGGTTACTCGATGCCCTTAGTAAATTTGAGGTTGCGATAATCGAGCGCAGGCTTGACGCAACGCCCCAAATAGTATTTGAGGTGCCTTTGCAAAGCGATCAGCAGAGACTAGATCAAATCATTGCCAGCACATTGAGTCTACCGCTCGACATGGTCGCAGGTAAGCGAATGTTTGATCAACTATCCATTGAACCTTTGGTACCTTAAAAAAGGCAAGCAAAGCTGCAAGATATCCTCATAAAATGGCCTTTCAGGTGCCCTTTATACGTGTCGGGTTGTTGTTATGCATTCCTCAGTTGTCACTTGCCAATACATTGACAAACACTTCTTCGCTCTTACCTTTTTTTTATATTTGCAAAAACCTAATATCACCCTTTGGCAGACACCACTCAGCAATATGATATGGTCAGTTCGAAATGTCGAGCTTTGTTTGTGAAAAAGATGCACGACTATGGAACGGCATGGAGAGTGCTACGTTTATCATCGTTGGTAGACCAGATCTTGATCAAGACCAATCGTATCCGAACATTGGAAGAAAGCGAAGAACAAAGAATTGAGGATTCCATAGATTCGGAATATGTAGGCATAGTCAACTATTCATTAATGGCATTAATCCAGCTTGATCTGGGACACACCGATACAGAGGGGGTGGATGACGCGCAGGATATCCAGCAACGATATGATGATCATGCCCAGGCTACCCGACAGCTAATGCTGGCCAAGAACCACGACTATGGTGAAGCCTGGAGGCTGATGAGTCCTTCTTCATTAACCGATATGATATTGATGAAGATCTACCGGCTCAAGCAAATCATTCAGAATGATGGTAATACATTGGTCTCCGAAGGTATAGAGGCTAATTTTATGGATATGATCAATTACGCGATCTTTGCATTGATAAAGTTGCAAAGGAAATTTAATACTGCATGAATCTAGGCACCTTAGTGATCATAATTACCGCGATTGCCTTCTTCCTTACGATGGCCGTTGGCTCCCTGTTTGGCAAGCATAAGCAGTGGCTTATGACTTTTCTGCAGAATTGGACTGGTGTACTTTTTATCATCTCTGGTTTTGTGAAGGCTATTGATCCTTTAGGAACGGGGTATAAGATGGAGCAGTACTTTGCTGAATTTCAAAACACATTCGCGGAAACAGCCCTGTCTTCCCTGGCACCATTGTTTCCCTTCTTATCGGAGCATTCGCTGTTGTGTGCCATATTGATGATCGTACTCGAGATCATCCTGGGAGTCATGTTGCTTTTAGGTAGTAAGCCTTTTTTCACCGCCTGGTCCTTCTTGCTATTGGTTGTGTTTTTTACACTGCTCACTGGTTTCACTTACCTAACGGGATATGTACCTGCCGATGTCAATTTTTTTGAATTTGGTTCATGGAGTGCATACAATCCCCTGCAGATGAAGGTCACGGATTGTGGTTGTTTTGGGGATTTTATCAAATTGGAGCCCAGAACTTCCTTTTTTAAAGATGTAGTGCTCCTAGTACCCGCAGTCTATTTTGTCTTTGCCCATAGACAGATGCATCAGATCTTTTCAGCTAAGACTCGGCAATGGATCGTATTGACTTCGCTTGTGCTTATCTCTCTTTATTGCGTACGAAATTCGGTTTGGGCTTTGCCGCACACTGATTTTCGACCTTTCAAAGAAGGGGTCAATATTGCTGAGCGTAAGGCCATCGAAGAGCAGGCACAAGCAGATGTTGAAATTGTGAGTTATACATTGAAGAATATGCTCACCGGGAAATACGTCGAGCTTCCGTACGCACAATATTTAAAGGAGTACAAATCATATCCTACTACAGATTGGGAAGTGGTGACGCAAAACCTGACTGAACCTGTTGTGGAAGAGACAAAAATTTCCGAGTTTATTATCTACGGTCCTGATGATGGTGATGTGACTGTAGAGTTGCTGTCAAGAACGGAGCCGTTCTTCATGTTCATTAGCCACAAGCTGTATGCCGACGGAAATGAATCGATCACAACGACGGTCACAGATAGTGTTGCAGCGATCATAGATACACTCTTTGAAAGATCTGATACCACTTTCATCTATGGAAAAAAGGCACGATCTAGAAAAGTAACAAGGGTAGACTACGAATGGAATCCCGACTTCCTAAAGCGTTTTCAGGAGGTTGTTTTGCCATTGTCGGCGGAAGCTAAGCTGGCAGGAGTAGGCAGCGTACTCATCGCAGGAGGTGCAGACAAAGAGATGATGACAGATTTTAAGCAAGATGCCGGCATTGAATTTGCCCTCCTGAATGCTGATGACATCCTATTAAAGACCATCGTACGCTCTAATCCCGGTATTTTATTGATGCAGGAAGGTGTTATCTTAGGAAAATGGCATTATAGAAAGGTACCTGATTTCGCAACGATAAAAGCAGAGCTTTTAGATTGAATGCATAGCCTCGTAAGTAAAAAGTATTTTATTTGCAGCTGTATTAGTGGCCACATACGTAATTGCTTAGGAAGTACACCTGATTGAAAAACCATGTTAAGTAGAAGGAATATACGCATTAAGATACTTCAAGCCCTTTATATGATGGGACGTGATTCAAGCGTCGATAGTGAAGGTGCCTTGACATTCTATCGCGAAAGATTAGAGGATTCTCGAGATCTATATCTCTTTAACCTCTTTAATCTGATTAGGACTACAGAATATGCTGTAGAGGACACAGAGCGAAAGCATACCAAGTATTTGCCAAGTGAGGAAGACAAGAAGTTTTCGGCCAAACTGTATGAAAACAAATCGATTCAAGCTTTGCTACGTGAGCAGAACCTCCAAGAAACTTTTCTAAAAAAAGATATGGAAAGCTTGGTTGAGGAAGACAATCTGCGGAAGTACTATAAGGGATTTGCCAAGACCGATGCTTATCGTAAGTACATCTTGAATGACAATGGAGATGCGGGTGATCGAAAAATTCTGCTGGAGTTGTACAAGTACCTCAATAAGGAAGATCTCTACACGGAGACCATGGATGACCACTTTGCGACCTGGGAAGATGATAAATCACTCATTGTTGGTGCCATGAAGAAGACCATCAAGTCGTTGCCGGATATGCCAGAACTCTACAGAACCTTCCGACCCGATTATGAGGCTTCGGTCGAATTTGGTGAAAATCTACTTAGCATCGTATCGAAGGATGGCGAGTCTTTTGAAAAGTTGATCGAACCTGCTCTTGAAAATTGGGATCTAGATCGGGTTGCTAATATCGATATGATATTTCTGAAGATGGCGTTATGTGAATTCCTTCATTTCCCTACCATTCCCACCAAGGTCACCCTTAATGAATATGTGGAATTGGCGAAGTTATATAGCACAGATAAGAGTAAGGAATTTGTCAATGGAATACTTGATAAGCTCCTGAATGATCTCAATGAGAAGAAGATGATCGAAAAAACTGGAAGGGGGCTGGATGAATAGTGAAAAAAATGAGAGAAAGCATAGTAATTCTAGACTTCGGATCGCAGTATACTCAACTCATCGCACGTCGAGTGAGGGAATTGGGGGTGTATTGTGAGATTTTTCCCTATACAAAACAACCCACACTTAACGAAGGCGTCAAGGCCGTGATTTTAAGTGGTAGCCCTTGTTCTGTGTCTGATAAGGGATCTCCACACATCGATTTGGCAGAGTTACTAGGCACAGTCCCAGTTTTGGGCATATGTTATGGTGCTCAACTTATCGTGCAGTATTATGGGGGAGAAGTACAGAAATCTGATAAACGAGAATACGGAAAAGCAAACCTAAAACTTGCGATTGAAAATGATCCCATTTTTCGGGAGGTGGGTGACGGTAGCCAGGTGTGGATGTCTCACGGTGATACCATGACCAGGATTCCAGAACAGTTTGAACTGCTTGCTGGAACAGCCCATATAGACACAGCGATTTTCAAAAGTAGGCCAGGGGCTTTTGCTGCACCGGTATATGGCCTGCAATTTCATCCTGAAGTGACCCACAGTACCGATGGTGGACAAATCCTGAAGAATTTCCTATTTGACATTACGGGTTGCGAGGGTAATTGGTCGCCGGCATCGTTTGTCGATGATTCCATCGAAAAGTTGAGGGCTAAGTTGGGTAGAGATGGAGTGTTACTGGGTTTATCGGGAGGTGTTGATTCGTCTGTGGCAGCAACAATATTGCAGAAGGCCGTCGGAAAAAACCTCATCTGCTTCTTTATTGATAATGGCTTATTGAGAAAAGGAGAGTATGAAGAAGTCTTGCATTCCTATCGCGACATGGGGCTACATATCGTGGGTATCAATGCTCGTCAGCGTTTTTATAGAGCCCTGGAGGGAGTCTCTGATCCGGAGAAGAAGCGTAAGGCTATTGGTCGGTCTTTTATTGATGTTTTCCAAGAAGAAGCTGAAAAGCTCGAAAATATAAAGTGGCTGGCTCAAGGGACGATTTATCCAGATGTGATTGAGTCTGTCTCTGTTCATGGCCCGTCAGTCACCATCAAATCTCATCACAACGTCGGTGGGCTGCCAGATACGCTAAATCTAAAGGTTGTTGAGCCATTGAATATGCTGTTTAAGGATGAGGTGAGAAAGGTAGGTAGGGAAATCGGAGTACCCAAGCACATTCTTGATCGTCATCCTTTTCCGGGGCCAGGCCTGGGCATAAGAATCTTGGGTGAAGTGAATCAGCAGCGAGTCGAACTGCTGCAAGAAGCTGATTACATATTTATCAAAAACCTGAAAGAGAGTGGCTACTATGATAAGATCTGGCAAGCTGGCACAATGCTTTTGCCCATTCACAGCGTTGGAGTCATGGGTGATGAACGCACCTATGAACAGGTGGTGGCACTGCGTGCGGTCAATTCGCGAGATGGTATGACAGCTGATTGGAGCGACCTGCCACATCAACTATTATCCAAGATATCGACCCAGATTATCAATCAGGTAAAGGGAATAAATCGAGTGGTATATGACATTAGTACAAAGCCTCCTGCCACCATCGAGTGGGAATAGGTTTATTTACCTATTGGTTTTGGCAGTGTGTCTGCCAAGTTGCGGGATCTTTGGCCCCACATCAAAACAGTCGAGTACCCAGACCAAACACATAGAAGAAACGACCATTGATAGCAATGTAGCTACAGTCGACACGATTCGCTGGACCAGAGTAAGTGAAGAGATGGTGCCACCGATTACTTCAAGAGGTCCTGTTTCTACTTCGGTTTTTAAGGATACTTATAAGGTAGTGCTTCTTGCACCGTTTGATGCACGTGATTTCCAAACAACTGCCGCCAGGCTGAACACAAGGATGCGTAAGATGTTGGAATTTTATGTGGGTACTTGTTTTGCCTTGGATTTTTTAGTACATGACATTGCCATTGAGTTCTCAGTCGTAGACACAGAAGAACGTGCATTTTTTGAAAAGGACTTTACAAAAATTCCCACAATTGTTCAAGCTGACATACTTATCGGGCCCTATTATACCGAAAATCTCGAAGCGGTAGCGAATTTTGCAGGTGAGCAAGGAAAGATATTGTTGTCGCCATGGAATACGACTCCATTTGTAAAGCACAACCCCTATTATGTACAAATGCGGCCATCTCTAGAGTTGCATGCAGGGCGTATTACGGAGCATGCACGCTCAAGATTTGCAACAGACAAGATTATGATTTTGACAAAAAATCTACCGCGAGATACCTCGGTATTGCCATATTTTCAAAGAGCCAATGCAGTAGTATCCCAACATACAAATGAGGGCATACCAGAACTCCTTGTGGATGATATAGGTGATCCACTGCTTTCTGAGCACCTCACAAACATTATGTTGGTGGATAGTTTGCAAAGTTTTATAGTTCCAGTATGGTCTGACGAACCTTTCGTGATTGCTGCACTGGCAAAATTAAACTTCGCCAAAGCTGATCAGTATCTTACAGTATTTGGTCTACCCCAATGGATGGATATGAAAAAAATGGACTACGACTACTATGAGAATTTAGATGTCCATGTCTCCAGTACCAAACCCGCAAGTTATGATCAAGATGATGATAGACAACTTCGGTCATATTTCTTCGAGCGATTGGGTAGTCTTCCTGGAAACGACGCATTTTATGGCAAAGATCTAATGGTATGGTTGACCACACTACTAAAGAACTATGGTACCAAGATATCAGATGGCTTCGGCGATGAGGTTGAATTCAAATCTACCCAAGATTTTGACATTGGTGCTGTGTACGGAGATGATGCTGAATCCATTGATTTTTACCAAAACAGGCATTTACAAATGCTGAGATTCAAGAACTACGAATTTCGACCCGTTCAACAACTTAATAGAAGATAGCTATGCGTCCTGAACGCCTGCAGAAGATTTTGACACTTGCCAAACATAGGCAATTGGATCTTACAGTCGTTTTAGAGAACGTACATGATCCCCATAATATAAGTGCGGTTATGCGCACATGCGACGCCGTTGGCATTTGTGACGTATATATCCTTAACACAGATCCTTCACTTCAATCCCAACGTTTTAAGCCAGGAAAAAGAACGACCAGCGGGAGTAGGAAATGGGTGCATGCGCATTTGTTCAAAGATTTAGAAGAATGTTTCTCTGCGGTAAGGGCTAGATATGAGCGCATATATACGACCCAAGTAGACCCAAAGCTACCTTCGTATTTTGACATAGATCTTACAAATTCACTTGCCCTTGTTTTTGGCAATGAGCATACAGGCGTAAGTAATGAAGCGAGATCTAAGGCTGATGGGTCCATATGCATACCCCAAGTCGGTATGGTCCACAGTTTAAATATATCTGTAGCGTGTGCCGTTGTACTTTATGAAGTGTACAGGCAGCGAGATGCGAAAAATATGTATGGACTAATAGCTGACAGAAATCGTGCTTACTATAATCAACTTCTTGATGACTACTTGGGTGACCAAGCTATAGAATTTAAACTGTAGAAATCTCTACCATCTTGGATACAATTAGGTCATAGAAGCCGATGCTGAAAGCTAGAGCTCAGAAGGAGTTTTTAAATCGTTTGCCGTAAATACGTTTCTTCACTCTTAGGGACAATCTTACTCGTTTCCATGACAACTTTTGTATTATGGTTGCCTGACACAACTTAGAATACTAGGCTCCTGGATTTGATCTGATCTTCCACTTAGGGATTATAACACAACATGACATGAAAAAAATTAGATGGGGAATAATAAGTACTGCGAAAATTGGTAGGGAGAAAGTTATTCCAGGCATGCAAAAAAGTACACTCTGTGAAGTAGTGGCCATTAGCTCGCGCAACTTGGAGAGTGCCCAGCAGTTGGCTACTCAATTGGGCATTGCAAAGGCGTATGGTTCATATGAGGCTATGCTTGAGGACCCGGAGATCGATGCCGTGTATAATCCATTACCTAATCATTTACATGTGCCTTGGTCCATAGCTTCATTAAAAGCCGGAAAACATGTGCTTTGCGAAAAGCCAATCGCCCTGAATGCGGACGAGGCCTACCAATTATTGGAAGCAGCAAAACAATATCCCGATCTCAAAATAATGGAGGCATTTATGTACCGATTTCATCCCCAGTGGACGAAAGCGAAAGAGGTGGTGGATTCAGGTGTTTTAGGTCAAGTGCAGAAAATTCAGGCCTTTTTCTCTTATTTCAATGTTGATCCGGAGAACATCCGAAATATACCTGATATAGGTGGTGGAGGTCTACTGGATATTGGATGCTATTGTATATCCTTCTCCCGGTTTTTATTTGATGCAGAACCAAAGCGAGTCGTAGGGCTCGTCGAATTTGACCCGAAATTGCGGACTGATCATTTGGCATCTGCCATCTTGGATTACACGGGAGGTAGATCCTCCTCGTTTACCTGTTCTACACAATTAATGCCCTATCAACGATGCTTAGTTGTGGGTACTGAGGGGTGGTTAGAAATCAAGATACCAGTCAATGCTCCTATCGATGAAGAGACAGATGCAACTCTAGTCACTAAAGACTCAAGTGAAACCATAGTATTTCCAAAATCAGATCAATATGAGCTACTCAATGACGTCTTTTGCCGGGCTGTTTTGGATGGCACTGAGGTGCCAACACCCATGGAGGATGCCGTTAATAACATGAAAGCAATCGATGCCATTTTCAAAAGTCAACAGAATGCACGTTGGGTTTCTGTGCAATAGAGGTGTGACGAATGACAGGGATTTTTCAAATAGTGGAGATTAACTGGAGGGATATGGTTTTTCAACTAAGTAAAATTTCGATTTGGTTGGTATTCAGTTTCTTATGCTGCCCTACGTTAAGTCTGGCACAGTCTGTTTCTTTAGAGAAGGAAGGTCTGGTGCTGATTGAAATAGAAATGGAGGAAGCCGACTCCTGGGTGCTTGACTCAGCGATTGGAGGATACACCGGTAGTGGCTATTTGCAGTATACGGGTGGTAATCAGTTCAATAATCCAGGCCTTGCCCTACTCAGGTTCTATGTGGGTATTGAAAAGACTGGCAAGTATCGCTTCCAATGGCATAGTCGCATTGCCACGGGAGAAAGTAATACAGAGCACAATGACTCCTGGCTCCGCTTTCCTGATGCCGCAAAATATTATGCAGTTAGAGCGGACCAGACGATTTATCCAAAAGGAACGGGTATGACTCCCAATCCTAACGGATCGTCTTCCAAAGGGTGGTTTAAGGTATATCAGAATGCCCTGGGCAAATGGACTTGGAATTCCAGCACCAGCGACCATGAGCCCCATAGTATTTTCGTAGAATTTGATACTGCTGGTATCTATAAGCTGGAAATATCTGGCAGATCCAATGGTCATGCCATTGATCGACTCGCATTATATCATGAGATGGCAAGTTCGGAGGAGGCATTAAGCCTATCAACTCCGCCTTCTGAAATTGATATTTTATCATCATCAACCCAAACAACAGGTCCAATCCAACTCATGGTTGCTCCCAATCCCGTGTACGACGAGATCATGCTGGACTTTGCGGATATGCGTACGCAAAGCATCAATCTGCGGATTACGAACCTGCATGGTGCCATGGTCCTGTCCAGAGGGTTTTCATCAGTTAGGGATCAGTTGCAAATATCTTTGGCAGACCTACCGAGCGGCACCTATTTTCTGGATGTTTTTGATCAAGTCAATCATCACATTGGGAAATTCGTGAAGCTCTGACCCAAATTTGTACTATTAAACCCCTTTATTCTATTACTACTACAATCTGCCATACGAAATATCAATGTTGAGTTAGTGTTTATTTGAAGGCTAGCTGGACTTCCTCCCTTGCACTGGTATTTATTTCTTGACGATCGGAATCAAAAAGAGCATTCCGACCAACGTCGGAATGCTCTTCAATAAACTAACTAAACCCTTGGCTATCATGAAAACTCTATGGTTGTACTAATATTTTGTGTTGAAAGACTTGTTGATCATTGGTCAGTTGCAAAATGTATTGACCGTGCACCAACCTATCTACCTTTAGTCGATATTGACTGCCCATTAAATCCCGTTCCATAACAGTGGATCCCTGCATATTTATCACTCGAACTCGGTCGAAATTCAACCCAGACTCCAACACATTTATGAATACTTCCTTTGAACTCGGGTTGGGAAATACCTGGACGTCGACCAATGAGTTATCTAGAAAAACAGTTGAGGTAGTCGTAGATGGCAGCAGCACTGCATCTATGACATGTACTACACCATTGTCGGTTACTATATCAGCAGAAACGACCATCGCTATGTCATTGATGAAGACTGTATCATTGGAGATGGAAATACTGATGTCCTGACTAAGCAGGGTGGTGGCCGACTGACCATCCGAGAGATCTGTTGATCTAACGTCTTCTCCTAGCACATGATACAGCAAAATATTGGTCAGTGCTCCAGATGGATCCATGAGCAGTGTGTCAAGTGTTCCACTTGGCAGGGCATCAAAAGCGGCATCTGTAGGTGCAAACAGAGTGAAGGGACCTTCTCCACTAAGTGTTTCTGCCAAATCGGCGGCAATTACAGCTGCTTCCAAAGTATTATGGATCTCACTGTTCACCACCACATCCACAATCGTTGTTTGAGCGGGTGGAAGAAGGACAGCATCAATCACGTGAACCACACCATTGTCTGTAATAATATCGGCACCAGTTACAAGTGCCTCATTAATGAAAACACTATCATTGCTTATGCGCACAATAACATCTTCATTAAGAAGTGTTGTAATGGAATCGCCATCAACTAATTCAGAAGATAGAGCCTGTCCATTTACAACATGATAGAGTAGTATGTTGGTCAGTTGACCTGATGGATCGACAAGAAGTGATTCCAAAACCCCTTCAGGGAGTAATGCAAAGGCGTCATCTGTAGGTGCGAAAACTGTAAATGGTCCTTCGCCACTTAGTGTCTCGACAAGATTAGCAGCAACTACGGCAGCTTCCAGAGTCATATGATCTTCACTATTAACGATGACATCCACGACTGTTGTTGGTGCAGGTGGAAGAAGGACAGCATCAATCACGTGCACAACTCCATTATCAGTAATAATATCAACCCCGGTTACAAGTGCGTCGTTAATGAAAACACTATCATTGCTTATGCGTATAATAACGTCTTCATTAAGAAGTGTTGTAATGGAATCACCATCAACTAATTCAGAAGAGAGAGCCTGTCCGTTCACAACATGATAAAGTAATATGTTCGTAAGTTCTCCGGATGGATCAGCAAGAAGTGTATCTAGTATCCCATTCGGTAAGAGAGCAAAAGCGTCATCTGTAGGTGCGAAAACTGTAAACGGTCCATCACCACTTAGTGTTTCCACTAGATCAGCAGCGACAACGGCAGCTTCTAGGGTCATATGATCCTCGCTATTGGTGATTATATCTACAACTGTAGTGGTGGTATTCATTAGGACAGCATCAATCACATGTACCACGCCATTATCTGTGAGGATGTCTGCCATAGTCACTAGGGCATCATTTATGAAGACGCTGTCATTCCGGATAGCTATAGAAATATCCTCTCCGGCAAGAGTGGTAACGGTTTGTCCATCCGAAAGATCAGTGGAGCGATTTTCAGATCCTAAAACATGGTATAGGAGAATATCTGTTAAAGCACCTGCTGGATCAGCAAGTAGTGCATCTAATGCGCCTTCGGGCAAAGCCTCGAAAGCATCATCGGTCGGTGCGAATACGGTGAAAGGACCTGCACTGTCTAAGGTATCTGCTAGCCCGGCGGCAAGTACAGCAGCCTCAAGTGTATTGTGAACTTCACTATTGACAATCACATCCACGACAGAGACCCTTGGGGGTAAAAGTACGGCATCGATCACGTGGATTACACCATTGTCAGCTACAAGATCAGCCATGGTGACAAGGGCGTCATTAATGAAGACGCTATCGTTGCGAATTGTGACAGCCACATCCTTGCCCAGCAAGGTAGTTGGTGATTGACCATCCATCAAATCCCCAGATTGTACGCTGTCACTCAATACATGATAAAATAAAATATCTTTCAGTTGGACGGTATCAGCCAGCAAATTATCGAGAGTGCCGTCTGGTAGAGCTGCAAAAGCTGAATCTGTTGGTGCAAAGACAGTAAATGGACCGGATCCACTAAGCGTAGTGGCAAGATCTGCGGATATCACAGCGGTCTCCAAAGTATTATGATCCTCACTGTTAACGATTATATCTACGACAGTGGTTTGGGCTTGAGAAGATAGGAAACCTATCAAAGCAAGAAACAGGGAAAATTTCGTAAAAGTTTTCATTGTTGTAAAAATTTATTATTGATGAAACTGCTCGAAGCTATTTTTGTTTAATTTTTTAACATAAAAAGTAAACAGGATGATATTAGCAACTACCTACGCATTTTGAATGGATGCCTTCAAACTTGCTGTCCTGGTGCGTCTCATCTGGTGTTGCCATAAAATGGAGTCAATTGTTGAAGTGAAATGCTTCTGAGCTAATGCTCGTTTTCCCACATATGGGGCATCAGCGTCCCATCTGAGTCTTGCTCTAATTTATCTGGTGGTAGAGGAGCCTACAAGCAACAATAAAAATCTTGTGCTCAATGTCAGTGCTATCATGATCTTTCCATCAGGAAGAGTGCAATTGGCTCGCCAATCACACTAGAGCCCAAAAGAAGAAGGGACCTTATTTGGCTTGAGCTCATTGAAATCTTACCATACGGGATGGTTTCAATGCTTCGCAGCATTTATTAAGCCTTTCTATGAGGCAATTGGTCAGACTCTCTATAACACTTGAATAGGTGGCGCAGGTTCATTGTCTGGCCAAAGGTTGAGCATTTCACAAATGCTGTTACTAAAGATGGCTATGAAGCTGTTTTTAGCCCTGTTGTCAAGAAGTTTCTTGGCAAAAACACCTTTGAAGTAAAGGCTATCTATGCGTCTCATCAATGGCAGCACGGTTTATCCCAGGCCGACTTATTTTTAGTCAGACATGTTAGGATGGATCTAAGAAGGTCCATCCCAATCTCCGACACCCATGGCGGCCAGCCCCGCCTTTCTAATTGGGTCAGTAGCATCATTAAGTGCCTGGAAACCAAAGTCTAGACCGGCAATAGTCCGTATCGGTCTGCTTCCGGCATCTTGATGATCAGATCTTCAAATATCTTGACCACAATCATGGGATCCGTCGGAGCTTGATCATCCTCAAACATAGTCTTGACCTGATTGGAGAAACCTTCTCCAAAAGCAGCTACGTGTTCATAAGCTTGAGCTGTTTCTGCGTCAGCAGGTATCTGCAGATTTTGGAAAAAGTTAGTAGCAAATGGTCCTGGTTCAACAAGGACCACATCTATACCAAGGGGAGCAAGTTCATAACGTAGTGCCTCACTCATTCCTTCTATTCCCCACTTGCTGGCAGCTACATCCAGTAATTAGAATCTTTTTCATCTATTGGTTTTTACAGTTTTAAAAAGGAGAGGACTGGGGTGGTTGCAAAACAAGCGCTCACTCTGCACTTAGTGAATTACGAAAGAAGAAATTGCCACAGGATTTCTGTTTCAGCAGTACATATTGACACGTAGATTACTGTTGTTGGCTAGAGTTTCACCAGTTTAGTGGTCCAATGTATGTCTCCAGTGGTAAGCGTTACTAAATAGATACCCGGTACTATATCAGATAGTTGTAATTCAACTTCACCAAGCAGTACTTTATTTGTTGGTAAGATCCATTCTTTGATACGTTTCCCCTGACATGAATACATGCCAATGGTTGCTGCTTCATGTAAACTATGTTTGTTCCAACGGGCGATCAGAGGCCCTTTGCTTGGATTGGGGTACATCTTGAATTGAAGAGCGGCAGCATTTATGGAATGGGCAGAGGTAGTTGACAAAAAAGAATGGATGCCAAACCATGGGGTCTGCAGCTCATTTTGATCTATATTCAAGCTGAAGAAACCTGTCTCATCAGGCAATGCAGTGAAATATTTGCCCTCTGCCCCAAGTGTATTGAGCGGATAGACGTGGACGGAATCGGCACTTATATGTAAGGACAGATTCACTTCAAGGGGTTGAATCAGCGTTGGGCTTTGCCCCCATTGATCTCTAACCGTTTCATTACCCTCCCAAATCATTCCCGAATTTTTAATTCTGCTGTTGATTGACAGGATGCTTATCTCAGATTGATGCGCAGGTTCCGCTCCCAAACTCATCCAAGATATGACACCATCTGCTGAGGCAGAATGAAGGATCATGTCACCGAGGTCCAAGTCTGTCTGATTGGCAAGATCTCCAGTCACACTTTGCAGTAATGGAGTGGTCACCATGTAAATGCGTTGACCACTTTCCCACTGCAATGTTTGATCTTCATTGAGGAAAGTGGGACTTGTCTGTATATCAAGTGATGGTAGAACCGCTTTTTCAGCCGAAAAACCACGGGTTCTTATTGGAGTAGTGGCTGAGGCCAGCTTGTTGTAGGGGAAGTAGGTTTGCCATCGACCCAAATTGTCCTCCAGTGGTAGATTAAAAATAAAGGTGGAGTCATAGTTCATGACTTGGACATTTGGAGCTGGCTCTATCAACTTATTCCTATAGGCATGTGCAAATATAGGTGACATTGCCATCAGCGAATTATTCCGGTGAATACCGAAAAAGCCATCAATAAAATCATCTTCCCAATTTGAGTTTGTGCCGTCATTATAATTGAAAAACATGATGCCATCCACATCGTGATAAGAAGCATATGATGCCATCACTGGAAACATTTCCCAGTGGTAGCGATTGGGATATGGATGATTGTATTCGCTTATGGTATATGGTTTACCTTCCATGGCAAGGCCGCCCATCAGGTCAGACATAGTGCCTAAGTCGTTTTGTGCCAGCAGAGATTCGTTATTGATCAGCCAGTCCGTTCTTGACCAGGCTTCATTTGGAAATCGTGGATGATTCCAATAAGCGTGATCATCTATGAAGTCCAAATCTTGCTGCATATATACATCAGCTAGTCCCACCAGCGCATTCGTACCCGTAATGGGAACACGCACACCTAAGGTGTCCTTCAGAAAAGCATACATATCCTGATAATAGGATCGTTGAATATTGAGATAGAACTGCGCTTGATCGGCTACCCTATTTCGGTTGAAAAACAAGCGTTCAGCATAGTTGGTGCGCTGCACTGTTCGGGAATCTAGATTTTCCTCAGGAGCAAGACCAGAAGAATTGGGAGTAGCAAAAGATACATCGTCGAAGAATACGGTACCTGTTTCATTCTGAAAGGTAAAGGAGACCCGCAGGTGCCCTGCATTTGTTTCAGGAGCAGTGAGTGAGTATTGAAATTTTTGCCATTCCGTAGTCACTGGAAAGGTGGTGCTGCCATAGAAGGTCCATGGACTTTCATCGCGTTGGAAGGTAGCCCCAATGATGCGGTTGCGATCTGCTTTTGCATAAAAGGTCAATGCATACATCGAATCTTTGGTCATGCTCAATCCATTTTGTTTGAATTGAATATGCCAACTGGTATTGGTGACCCTTGCCACATCCACTTGCGCTGAAAATTCGCCAGCAAAAGTCTGATCGAAGGTAGTCTTAATAGACGCTGCTGCACCTTCATGCAGTTCAATCAGCCACTGACCATTGATGTTGCCTGATTCGAAGCCTCCATCTTGTATTTGGTCATCGACGATTTGACCCTCACTATCGTCTCCCCAAGCTGCCAGCAGCGCTTCATGGGTACTGTACTTTTTTAGTAAAAACTCATGCCAGAGACTATCCAGCATCTTTACATGGCACTGCATAAGATTACCACCAGCACTGAAGTGGCGCAATTGGTCACCCTTCCACATGCCGTACAAGGTGTTTTCGTTGGTAATTTCCACAATGGCCATAACGGGATCCTCAACCATGGTTAAATCCGAATAAGGACTCTTCGATGACAATAACTGTTGTGCAAATTCTTTTTGCAGATCAATCAATTGAGGATCGAAATAGGTTATGCCCTTGGCAAACTGCCAAATGGAGTCAGCCCCGGCCACACCATCTGATTCCGTAAAAGTTCTGGATACATGTAAATTGATGTTGGCGTATACGGCATTTTTCTTCATTTCTTCCAGCAGGAAATGGAACCGATCAAGTGCCACTGGATCGAGGGAACGGGTTCCTCCTGAACTGCGTAAGAAAATCGTGCCCTCTTCTCCAGTCCAGCCATTATCCATGTGATGAAACCGCACCAGATTGATACCCATTTTTCGCATTCGCGCAGCAATCCAGGGACTCTTTTCCTTTAGTGGAAAGCAAGAACCTG
This sequence comes from Saprospiraceae bacterium, assembly GCA_013001595.1. GTDB lineage: Bacteria > Bacteroidota > Bacteroidia > Chitinophagales > Saprospiraceae > JABDMH01. Next base: position 27,373 of record JABDMH010000159.1, read on the forward strand.
TTGTTAGGTTAATGCCCCAGAACCTAATCGCTCGGCCTTCGGCAGAAAAGTGGCCCTCCTGATCAATTTGAATAAAATCACTAATGATTTGTGCTGGAAATTCTGGTAGGAACCGCTGGCTGCTGGCATCATCAGGAGGCAGGTAGAAGTTAAAACCTCCTGGAAAATCTTGAGCTGATATGGTACAAAATACCATACTACAAAGACAGATAAAACATGAGGTTGCTCGATGCATGGATCTTCTTTTTTAGTATCACGAAGTAACTAAAAATATCATTTGAATGCCACCAATGAGCGAACTCCAGAAAGTGCCATCTTCATAGATGAGTTACCGTAGGATTAGTTTAGGCCTTATCAAGACGAGCCTTGTGATACGATTTCTTTGGTGCCAAATCTTCGGGAGGGAGTTCTACCATATTTTGCAGAATATCGGTGTGTCAGTAAGGACATTTGCCATATCCAATACACTGTAAATTGAAAGACATTAATAATCAAGATAAATCTAAGTCATGAAACAAGAATTTGCCAGTCAAGAAGCCGCCATTCAATGGATTACTCAGCATGCAAAAAATGAAGCTCATCGTGAAATTTTACAAATGGAACTCGATTTCAATTATGTGTTTTCTGGGTATTTCTTTATCGACTTACTGGAAGTGACCTATGCCATTGCAGTGGGCCGATGAGCCCGCTGCACCGAACAACGAATTGAGTTATCCACGCTTAAGTATTTGTTCCTTTTGCAATTGAAATACCTGTAAGCTCATTTGTCCATTTTCATAGAGCGAACCGAGTTGCTCTATTTTTTCCAGTATGGATGGATCTAGCCTTTCAGAGTCTAAAAGATCTTCTCTTGGTTCAGGTAATTCAATCACCACCTTGTAGCCCCGGATGCGAAATTCGGAATACAATGGATGTGTTCTGAGAAAATATAAGTTGATGTCTGAATCTATTTTTTTAAAATCACTAAATCCGTACTTCACAGCTTCGGCCAAATGGAAATAGGCATTGTATGCATCTTTCAGCATGGAGAAGAATGCAGCCAATTGGTGGTGTGCATCCTCGTCACTTTCATTAATATCCAACGCGCTGTCAAATGATCTGATGGCCTCCTCGTATCTGCCAGCAGCCAAATGCCTATTACCTTTGTTGCTCTTACTAGCACTTTTCTTTAGTCTCTTTGATGCTGGTTTCTTCGCATGCCTTCCCTTGGTTACATGCTTAAACAAACCAATACGATTGGTAGATTGTCCTCCATTATACTTTGCATTAAAGTCTGCGTGAGGCATTGCCAGTAAGAGGATGGTGTCAATCAGAAATACCCATAAATGAAACAAAAGGTGGACCGCCCGCACTGGCAATGAGTATAGTGGAGATGGTTATCATTAGGTAAATGACCCCTAATATCCATTGTCCCAGGTAAAAGCGATGTACACCGAACATTCCAAAAAATAGGGCAAGCAGTGTGGCCACACCTTTCTTTTTATGACCTGGCTCCTTTTCATCTCCTCCTGTTTGAATTTCAGGGTACATACCCAGTTCTGATTGCGATGGAATCGGAAGGTTTTTGCTGGCTATTGCATAGACTTGGATGAAGTGAGAAATTTAAAGCGGGTGATAAGTTCCTAGTCCCACGGCAGTCAGCCAAGGGTGTCTTTTTATTTCATCATAGACTTTCTCAGATACATATACAGCCCCGGGTTTACAAAATCCTTCGATTAGTTTAGCCAAAATTACGCCTTCACCGGAGGCTGCCCGTTTGTCGTAGGTAATGTCTCCGGTGTGAATGCCAATCCGCAATAACAGCGCTGGTTCTTTCCGGCATTCGACTTGAATGGCCACTGCACCGTCCACTGCTACGGCAGTACTACTAAAAATGCTGAGACTAGTGTCATTATTGTATTGAATAAGCTGACCACCATAATGTTATTGGACTTCTTGCAAAGTCTGCTGGTGACGCTGTAGCGCTTCTTCACCCCTTATTTCATCATACTGTAGCAATTGAGAAAAGCCAACAATGTCGGTGAACATGATAGCTGCCAGCTGACGTTTGAAAGCCATACACTATTGGAACTTTTGGTTAAAACCGCTAGATGCAAAGTAAGTATTTATTTACTCATGTGACACCATCCAAGATCCTCATCCACGCAGCCCCACTGACGGTTTAGGTCTGTAAAAGTGCATTAGAGAACGGGTGAATTTTCGGTGGACTGAATAGATAGTAGGGCTCCATGAAGAAAGTACTCATCAGTGAACAGATGGTTCAATTGTAGGTCTTCCCGCAGTACTTTGAAGTGGTCTTCTGATGTAGCATTGCTGGCAATCCAAATGATGGCTTCTCCTTGATTTCTAAAAGTGATATTCATGATCCTTTATTCTGCTTCTACTAATAAGTGTGTTGACAGCAGATAATGTCCTCTGAACATGACTCTATACTATGATGGTAGATTTCTTCGGGCCTCACCCAACCTTTGTGTACAACTCCGCGTGTACTCCTTTGAAGCCTCTTAGTAACCATCCAAAACTCATGAAAAGACAAGCCTTATTTACGTTTATTATCACCCTAATGTTAGCCTCCCTTTTGTGCATCCCGATGTTTGCCTACACGGTAAACATTGGGGGTGTACTTTTGAATAGATCTGGTCATGGCGTAGAAGGAAAGATCATTGTTGTGAAATCATCGTCAAATAGTTCCTTTCACCTAGATACCTCCATCATGACGGACTCTGGTGGTTATTTTTCTATCAGCCTTGAGACCAGAGACGACATCGTTCGCGGTGCATTTACGCTCTTTGTGGAGGGATGTACCACGGCACAGTCTACCGCATCGATTCATTATGATTCTAAGCACAGGGATGTGAAAGTCCGCTTATTGGACTGTCAGGATCCATCACAGAGATGTTTCGCTGACATAGTAGCCAATCGAGTTGACAGCACCTTGGTTGAGCTTACGGCCTCCCATCAAGGCCATGATGGGGCCACTTACCATTGGTCTACTGGTGATACGAGTAGAAGTATTCAAGTAACTGAACCAGGCTCTTACTGTGTCAGGATTCAGGATACTTCAGGATGTATAATCGGGGATTGTATCTTGATTGGGAATCCGGAATGTCTAACCCAGATTCACGTATCCAGGAGTGGAAATGCTACCGATGTAGCCAGCAACAATGCGTCTATCTTGACCGCCCGTACCAAAGGAATGGCGCCATTTTCGTACAAGTGGTCGACAGGTGATACTTCAAAACAGACTAGCGCACTTACTACTGATTTGTATTGCGTCACAGTAGTAGATGCATCTGGGTGCAGATCGAATGATTGCAAGAAAGTGGAGGGCCCAAATTGTCGAGCAACCATAATAGTTGACAGGCAAGATAGTGCTAATACTAGCGCTAGTGCTTCACTTTCAGTTCGCATGTCTGGAACACCACCCCTTTCCTACTTGTGGTCTACTGGCGACACGACCTCAGTCATACTGGCAGGTGATGCTACCTGGTACTGTGTTTCTGTTAGTGATTCTTTGGGATGTGTTGCCAGGGATTGCATTAATCTTGCCCAGCGGTCGTGTAAAACGTCTATAAGAATCGCATCCATTTCAAGTGATGCAGTGGGCAGTGGACAAAAAGTATTGTATGCTGTCTCCAAAGGCATACCTCCATTTCATTATCGTTGGTCTACGGGTGACACAACTCAGCGTATTATGATAGATACTGCTGGCGAATATTGTGTGAAAGTCATTGATGCACATGGTTGTGCATCTTCTTCCTGCATTAAAGTGCGATTCCAGGAACCATGTAAAGTGAAAATCCAACTGGCCGTCTCCAATTCACAGATCTCTGATCAGATTTCATCTGAATGGTTGCTGGTTGCGCGAACTCACGGAAGACCTCCTTTTTCATACAGGTGGTCCACAGGAGACACCACTAGACATATATCAATTTCTGATGCATTGCAGTACTGTGTAACCGTGACGGATGCAGCTGATTGCGTGGTAAATGACTGCCTGGATTTGAGCAAATATGCGGACAGTTGTACTCTAGAGATCCACCACAGCCGTAATGGTAGGCTAGTAGCATTGCCTCGTCCTCAATTTGCCACATCATTTGCTTGGAACACAGGAGATACAACTCGGTCAATTAAGATCGATAGTGCAGGTGAATATTGTGTCACAGTGCACAACATTTTTGGATGTACTGCCTCAGCTTGCATTGCCATCACCAATGAGATTGATGCTCTTTGTAAAGTCAAAATCATTCGGAGGAAAGTCGAGGAGGGTACATTGCTGATTGCCGCCACTCGCTGGGGAGAAGACTTTACTTTTGAATGGTCTACGGGAGATACCAGCAGATATATTCTCGTGGATTCGGCTGGATTGTATTGTGTTAGCGCCTCCACGGAGAATTGTAGTGTGCAGGCTTGTACTAAAGTAGATCAATTTATCGCAGTAAAGGAAATTGGGCATGGCATGGGGTATCCTAAATGGGCTAGACAGAAGCAGACCAAAGCTTTTCCCAATCCATTTAATCAGCTGTTTAATCTTCAAGTTACGGTCGAAGAACTTCATGAGATTGAGATTTTTATTCATCGTTTTGATGGCAAAATAGTTTGGCAAGGTAGGCGAGACTTGGAAGCAGGTATAAATACACTGCCAATAGATCTCAAAAATATGGCGGCAGGCATCTACCTAGTCAATTTGTACGGTAAAGAATTGCATGAAACATTGAGAATGGTAAAGTATTGAAATCATCATTTGAAAATGTTAGAAAACCATAGGAGAAAGTTGTCCTAGTACTCCGACCACTGGATTATGTTGGATAATTCGGTGGCCGTTTTTGTGAAAGTCGAGGCGTCAGAACGCAAACAGGGCCATTGTCCTGTTCAGGATCTGCCACGCAGCATTTCGCGAAAAGTGACCATAATTAACGATAATAATTCGGTGGTCGGTGTACTAATCATTATCTGGGCACAGAGCCTAGTACTCTGTCCATTGAGATTTTGTAGATAATTCTAAAATGATCTTGGCCTAAGACAAGGCATCAAAACGT
>JABDMH010000007.1 GCA_013001595.1 Saprospiraceae bacterium
GATGATGGCTATGAAAGTTTTTATAATTATCCACTTTTTAGTGCACTCGGTGGATCGATGAAATTAGATAGCATCGCCCGACACCTCTGGGATGGTGTCACTCGACAATTTACAGGATATGGTCAAATTCATAACGAATTTGATGCCGGCTATGACTGGATGCATCACGGAGAATCCTACACTTACTTCTATTTCTTCGGATTGACAGATCCCACCAATAAGAAATTCAAAGCGCGTGCCTTAAAATTTGCCGAACTGTATATGGATCCTACATACGGTAATTATGATCCTGAGTTGAAAATAATTCGCTCCCCCTTGAATGGCAGTAAGGGACCGCGACATGTAAACACCGAGGAAGACTGGGTCACTCACCGACCCATCTTAGCCAACTATCTCTTACCGTATGATGATATCCAAGGAGTAGATTCCAGTGATGCTTGGAATGACGATGATAAGTACCCCTTAATTTTAGATGCCATGAATAAACGCATGATGAAAGGCGATGTGCCACTCAATATGGCGTCAACGAGTCTGATGCTCAATGCCTACATGTACACTGGTGACGATAAATACAAAGTCTGGGTAGAAGACTATGTCAAGGGATGGATTCAACGTGTCAAAGACTACGATGGATTTCTTCCTGACAATGTGGGCCTTTCGGGTAAAGTAGGGGAATATATGGAAGGTCGTAAATGGGGAGGATATTACGGATGGCGGTGGCCCCATGGATTGCACAATCAAATGGAAGCCACGTTGATCGGTGGTAGTAATGCCTTCATGGTAAGCGGTGATTCTACTTACCTGGAACTGCCAAAATCTGTGATTCGTTTGGTTGAGGGACAGAGTAAAATCCAGGACGGACATCGAGTAGTACCTTATCGCTATGATGACCGAGGATGGTGGGACTTTCATCCCATGCGGCCAAAGTTTCCATCTCAACTATGGTTCATGTCACGACAAAGTGAAGACTGGGATAGAGCCAAACGCCTAGCAGATCCTGACCAATGGAGCTATCAACAAAAAGAGCGCAAAACACAACTGGTACGAGGAATGCGGATTCCGACAGAGGCACATTTTCCCTACAAAAAGAGCAAAGGAGATTCAGAAAACACCATCGCTTGGATGGGTTTCCTAGAAGGAGAAAACCCCAATTATCCAGTCGATATTTTAGAGGCCACCTATAGCGAAATGCAGCGACGCCTAAAATCTGTGCGTGACGATGATACCGTGCCTGATGATCAAGATGTGCATCATTTCTTAAATCGCAACCCGGTCGTCCTGGAGGGGCTCGTTCAATTGACCTTGGGTGCTCCCAATCACATTTATCATGGTGGTCTAATGCACACGAGTGTGCGCTATTTTGATCCCATTTTGCGAAGACCTGGACTACCTCCCGACGTGGCAGCCTTGGTTGCAGGCATCACATCTAAAAGTGTCAAAATAAAATTGGTGAATCTCCATACCACCGAATCAAGACAAGTAATCATTCAAGGAGGAATGTTTGGAGAACATCAGATCAAACGGGTCCGACAAGTCATTGACTACCCTTTCCAATTTAACACCATTGATAAAGCCTATTTTCAATTAACCCTTGGGCCAGGGGCCGTGGGCCAGATAGAATTAGACATCGAACGGTTCGCCAATCGACCTTCGTATGATTTTCCGTGGCACTAGTGCAGGGTTTCCTAAATATCTAATACTACTGACTGGTTCTTTTCCGACAGCTCTTCATCATCAAAAGCCTCATGTATCTATGGATATACTCGGTTTTGCTTCTTCGATCTGCTCGAAAAATAACCTACCCACTAGTACCAGATACTTCAGAAACCCAGCACTAGTGAATCCCCACCGAAAAAGTGTATTGCTGAGCTGAGAGAATTTGGCATTTTCTAGCGTAAGACCCCATATGGCACCTTTATCCCAACTCTTTCATCTGATCCAACAGGGGAGGAAAATCATGAATGTACAACTGTTCGATCCGATCAATGTCCGCGGCGGACAAATCGACGACTCGATCTACATTTTCAGTAACCTGTTCGACATTTCTCATGCCTGGTATAACCGTAGAGATCTGCGGATATCCTAGCACATAGGATATGCTCAGTCCGGCAGGAGACGTCCCATATTTTTCTGCCATCTGAAAAAAGGGTTCAAGCAATTGGTTGGCTTGGGTAATAAATGTCTCACTGATTCGGGAATTTCGATGATCATTGGCTGGAAATTTGGATTGTTGATTAAATTTTCCAGTAAGTAATCCAAATTGCAGTGGCATACGGGCAATAATACCCATACCTTTCTTGCCAGCAGATTTAATAATTGGCAGTGCATGTTGGTTGAGCACATTTAGTACTAACTGCATGCCATGCCCTATATGTTCATTCAGCAAATAGATAGCTTCTGGATCGGGTCGAAAGGTATTGAGCGAGACACCCCAATATCTGATTTTCCCAGCTTGCTCAAGGTCCTCCATTGCTCTAATGCATGCACCGTCCTTCAGGTCAGCAACTTTGGCTGTGTGCATCTGATAAAAATCGATACAATCTCTCTTCAACCGACCAAGACTCGCCTCACATGAATGTATAATGTGGTCATAACTGTAGTCTGTATAGATGGACTGATCATCTGCTACCCTGTGTCCCACTTTGGTAGCAATCACCAGGTCTAGTTCACTCGATAGCGTGAGACCGAGTAATTCTTCCGAATGGCCCAGTCCATAAAAGTCTGCGGTATCAAAAAAATTAATGCCCCTATCCAAGGCTGCATGTACAGCAGCTATGGAAACTTTATCGTCCGTATTTCCCCAGCCGATGGCCACATCACCCACCTTAGCAGGTCCACCGATCGCCCAGGCACCCAAACCAACCTCGCTGACCAGTAGATCCGTGCCACCAAATTTTCTGTAATTCATATCTTTTCAATTTAATGACTTTTCACACATAAATATGGAGCAACATACGAAAACATACTGACGAGACTTACTGACGAGACTGCATCTGTCAGCACCAAATCGTCTGTCAGTCTTAAGGATTCTGACCATACTTGCCTTCTTCCGAAAAGGGCTTTTACTATTCTGCTTTTAGCAAAAGGTAGCATTGAAACGTCCATTCGGTCTTGCCTAAAAGTCAAAATAAAAACGTAGGCCGAGACCCCTTTTTGAAGGGGTCAAAATGGCGGTATGTAATCTGCTATTAAAGTCAGGCCTGCATTAGACTAAATGTACTGACTATATCTCAACCCAAGAATGCCATTTTTTTTGGGGGATGACTGGTCTACCTCAACGTTACCACATCATAGATATGGGCGGTGAATCTTGAGATTTTGAACCGTGATTTGCGATAGCATCATCTCGACTGTTGTTTCAATGAATCATCTCTTTGTGTCAACCTCCTTCTTTCTCTGAATTAAGAAAAGCGCCAAGAGGCCAAAGACAATCATTAATATGGTAATGGCAACCCACATAAAAACACCATAGCCAGGAAAATCGATGCCGTAAAGATTAAGGACAGCGCTGACCCAAAGTGGATAAGCCCCCAATCCACCAGGCAACAGAGCAATGGCAGTGGCCCCAACTACAAAAGCTCCAAAAACACAGCCAATGGGCATGTCAGCAGTCTCGGGGAAAGCTTGCGCAAAGATCCAGATTCCTCCTACGTAGCAGACCCAAATAAAAAACGTATGTCCTAAAAAATTCCACTTCTCTTGCATTTTCCAAAACGAAGTCAATCCTTCCCATATACCCCTTAATTTCTCCCTGATAAAATCTTGAATTCTAGGACTAAAAAAATATGCAATGATTGCGCTCACAACCAAAACCATCCCAATCAAGACGATTATTGGTAGCGACTGATTTTGGTCCGTTTCATTAGATTGTGCAATGGCGCTAAAACCTTTGGCATCAATTTGCATATAACCAGTAATTAAAAAAACAAGGCCCAACATAAGTAGGTCAAAGATCCTTTCTACTACAATGGTACCGAAGCCCTTTTCAAAAGGTACTCCTTCATACTTTGCCATTAATCCAGCTCGAGCAAATTCACCGGATCTGGGTATGGTGTAATTAATGATATACCCTGCCATTACGCCATGGAAGGCGCTCGCGATGGAGGGGAAATACCCCATGGGATAAACTAGCAGGAGCCATCGCTTCGCTCGGCTTAGATGACTGAGAAATGAAACCAGCAGTCCTAAGATCACCCAGAAATAATCGGCTTCCACAAAGGATGCTTTTACCTGAGAGATTTCCAGCGGTGTCAATCCACTGATAAAGTACCAGACCAAATATATCCCGATTCCAATCGGAACCCCGACCTTAAGCAGTGCAATTAACTTCCTCATTAAAAATATGCGAAGTAAGCGAATTTCTTACTTTCCATCGTAAATTGCTAGATGCATTCGCCACCGCTGTATAATCTACTCAGCTATGTCAAGCAAAACCACTTATTCATACTGTATTGCTTGGGCATTTCATTGGTTGCATTTGCTTTCGAAATATTGAATGTCAGCATTTCTGTAGACGAAGAAATTGCTTCTCTGTCTGAGAAACCACTGAGGGCCTGGCTCCATATGGATCGGTGGGGTATGTACGTGCTCAATTGGTTGTTGCAAGATGGTCCACCCCTACCCTACATCAATATGTTGGTGGGTATCATCGCCAATCTATTAGCTTGGCTAGTCTGCCTGGATATTTGGTCCCTTAAACAGGGTAACGCCAAATATGCTGCGGCCATATTTGCATTGGCTCATCCCACTATCGCGTTTGTGTATGCATTCAACCAATCTCAGTATGGGTATTATATTGGAATGCTCCTGGCGGTCATTGGCGTCTGGGTATTTATTCGTGCAGAAAATCGCAAAGTGAATATGCTATTTGCACTGGCCCTATGGGTAGGTGCCCTGTCTATCTATCAGTCTGTGATTTTCGCTGCTCCTGCGGTTTATTTAGCCTATATACTTTCTCAGTACTTATATCGAAAGAACAGCCATAGTGTTGCTGTACGAAAATCCATCATCAACTTGATTGTATTTTTTGCTGCTCTTTTGGTGGCGGTAGCTGCGCATGAGGTCATATCCTTTTGGATTCGTACAACGCTGCAGATTGACGGACGCTATCATACCATTGAACAGTTCTACAGTGGTTCATTTATCAGCAGCTACGATCCATTATTTGTGATCAAAGAAGTATTCGCTCAACTTATTGGTCATCGCTGGTATGTTGGGTATTTGACAGGCGGCATACTTGGTCTAAGTGTGCTTTTTATCCTTAGATCGATCCGACAAATCCCGGAATCGAGGGTGCAAGTTTTAACCACAGTACTTCTTCTTGGGAGCATTGTGTCACCCTTTATCTTTGTCATACTCACATCCAGATTTTGGCCGGCACGAACGATGATGGCTCTTCCCATTATGACTGCTGGCATCATCTATCTTGGCTTGCAGCAGATCCCAAGGGGCCCACGTCGATGGATGA
>JABDMH010000026.1 GCA_013001595.1 Saprospiraceae bacterium
GATGATGCAATGGCCTTTGTAATAGCACATGAAATGACACATTTCCATCAAAATCACCGATGGAGACTGTCCGGATTATTTAGCGATTTTGTTGTTCCGAAGCTTGACTGGGATGAAAACCATGGAGACGAAGTGCAGGCAGATGTATACGGGACTTTTCTCTCCTACCAGGCTGGTTATAATACCCTGACGATTGTACCTGAACTCTTAGACAGCATCTATGCCTTTTATGATCTGCCAGCGACGGCAAATAGATTATATCCCTCACTGAAGGAGAGAAAGGGACTGGCTAGCGATGCCTGTGAAGTATCCGCAAATCTTATTGAGCTATATCAAATGGCCAATTATTTAATGGTTGTCGGTCGCTTTAAGACCGCAGCACATTTGTATCAACATGTGGCCAGTATTATTCAGTTTAAGGAAGCTCATTATAACCTTGGGCTATGTAGAATGATGTCATACCTGTCCACATGTAATGATCCACTTAGTTATCCAATATCGATTGATAGCCACATCCCCTTAGAAAGGACGCATGGGCAGCAGAATCCCCAGCAGATACTTAAAAGTGCTCAGCGTTCATTCGAATTGGTTTTGGAAGATTATGACAAGGATTATCGACATGCGAAATTCGCTCTTATTGCCATTTATGGATGGCAAGGTAACCATGAGGAAGCCAAATCGCTCATCAGCGATTTGACGACATCCGTGGAATCGAGTGAAGACCCCTATTTCTTGCTTACCCTGGCAAATCATTACATCGAAAATTCCGATATGGCGCAGGGGGAAGCAATTTATAGACAACTGCTCTCGGATTTGCCGGGAGGTCATCCACTGATCAATTCCATCCAGCGCAATATCAATTTATTGGACGGCAATGATCCATGGCCGACATTTACTCCTTCCATTCAAAATGAGCAAAATCTGGATGGTGTGACTTCACTACTTTTTTATTCGGACTACCAAAACGAGATAGCGATCTCTCAGGGAGTTCAGTTCGCAAGAGCAGATCAATTTGGTTCTGTTCTTTCTAAACTGACCGGGTCTCATGGGAAATTCCATATGCAACGAATTGCCTCCAAAGAAATCCGGACTTCAGAGGGCCTTGGTATTGGTAGTTCACTAAGTGAGTTGAATAATCGGTGGCGAGATGAACATTTCATTCAAGTGACCCATGTTGGAGGACAATATGTGGTCTTGTGGAGCCGAGGATTAATCTTTAAGCTCGATGAATCCCTGGTAACTACAGAATGGGTGTCGTTTTCACTGTAAATGAAAAGTGATAGGTCTAGATTAAGGATTCAAGGTCCAAGACGTAGGATGCCCAAGAATCCACCTTGCTTTTTAACCGATATCCAGTTTTGCTCCATCGGATAATATGAATTCGATCACAAGGGCGTTTTCGTGTTGCACGATACCAGGACATCTTTGCAAGACTAATGGAATGATAATGTCTAGAAGTCCCTGAGGTAGTTTAGTAAATCCGAAAGTCTATTATCCATCAACATCTTTAATTTAAGATTCTCTGTGGGTTCGAAACTGTGCATAGCTGAAAGGGCATTGCCGTTGGTTGGTAACTGAAAAGGTGGTTTATCAAGCAGATTTGAGCGCATCTGATGGTGCAGAATCAGAAGTAAACAGGAAGTTGTCTTGGGTTCGCAACATAGTTTCAGGATATATGTCTCGCGCTCGGATGGCTGTGAATCGGGAAGTACATCGAATATTAAACAAGATATGATCAGAGATCGATTCTATCAAGCTATTGCAAAGGAACACTCTTCCAAGCCATGTAAAAAGAAAGGGTGCTACTTTTGGTAGCACCCTGGTCAGATTTTATTGTCACATTCTTTGCATTATCGCACAACCGAGATTTTTTCAACTTGGCGTTTACCATCTTCGGTAATCATGGTAAGTATATATTGCCCCGGTACACAAGCACTTAGATCAAGGTCAGTGTTTCGATCGATTTCTCTACCATGTATCATCATTTGTCCTTGCATATTGGCTACGCTGATCGACATTTTGCCTTCAAAACCACCTACCTTTATATAATCTGCAGTTGGGTTTGGATAGACGGTCAGCTCAGCACCTAATTTATTTGCAACTTCCTCCTTGGATTCATCGAGCGACGATAAAGTGTTATGAATCACGACCGGACTATTGACCCAGGATACTTCCTTTTGAGTCTCTTCTGGAGTGTAAGGTATCTCTTCATCCGCTTCCAATCCATCAAGGGAGGTCTCCTTGCCTTCTGTTCGATCAGCACTTCTCCCATAGGATTTTGTATATAGGTACTCCGTGGGTGACCATGTAGACCAGCGACCATTGCAATAGATCCTCATTTTGTAGTAGTATTTGGTGCTAGAACGCATGTTAGTAATGGTAATTGATCTGCTGGTGCGTTCCCAAACCAGCCAATCAGATAGACCAGCGCGGTAGATGGCATACTGGATCTTCGATGCGGATGTATTGATATGCAAAGTCACCGAGCTGCTTGAAAGATTGCTATACCAGATGTGATGTGAACTGGGTGCATGACAACTATATCCTTTCGTCCTAAATGTCCTCATGGAAGAGTAGCTTGTCCAAGAAGGATGGCAATAGATGCTTACTTTATATTCATAAGTTGTGTTTGGTGACAGTTTACTCCAATTTATAGTAGAAGAAGTTCTTTCAAAATACTTCCAATGGCCCCCTATGGGACGTATGGCCCATGAGTATCGAGCAGCTGATCGACTAACACTGGTGCTTGCCGTAGTTTGAGTTATGTTGTAAGCTCTCATACTGCTGTAAGTTGGTTTATGACAATTTCCACCAGTGGTCCAGGATACAGGTGTGCACCAAGGACTCCATCTTCCATGGCAAATGATGCTGATTTTTACTTCATAAGTTGTATTCGGTTGGCAGTTCCAAGTCATCCACGCATACGAGTTTGTGTATACTTTCCACTGTCCTCCACGCTTGCGAAAAGCCCATCTTTTCTTACCATGATGTCTGGTAGTGGTCCTAGCTGATGATGGCGATATATGGGATACTGTGGGAGTTGCTGGATGGCAATATGAACCGCGGGTGGTAAATCGACGGCTGTGAGACCAACTGCTCCAATTGTAGCCACACCAAATCTTGCATTTGAATTCATAGGTTGTGTTGGCTTCTAAATTGTAGTAGTATATTGACTTCTTGCTGCTTGTCAGATAGCGCCATGATCCTCCTACTTGTCGATATGCCCATTTCACTTTTGAGGCTCGGACATTGCAATTCATGTATGCTGAATTCTGCTTCACGTGTGTGGCATATAGCCACTTTATATGGGGTGCGTAGCAACCGTAATATGATTGGTAAGTGTAAAACAAGGATTCAGGAATGTAATTGCTGAAGTCTAAGAAGTTTGCGCACCAAACTTTGACTTCTACGATATAAGTGTCGGGGCTAACTTTCTCGATCCGTAGTACAGAATCAGCTTCTTGGGGATATATCCAGTTGGATCCTTCTTGCTTGTACCTCCATTGGAAGGTCTCACTATCTGAGCGTGCTACAAGAGTTTTGCTGGTAGAATCCTCACTGATGAGCACCAATTCAGTGACTTGACAAGTGCCTCCAGACTGTTGGATGTCACTTTGATTATCCTGACAATCAAGGAGCTTATTTACAAGGATATCATCGACTAGAGCGATACTTTGAAGGATTAATTGGCCTGCTTGTTCATTTTGCCGTAGTGTTTCATCGAGGTCATCTGTCTTGGTGATTTCTTCAGAGGCATCCCTCAAGTTCTCTGAGATGGCCAAGATTCGCTGGCTTACTTTTTCTGCTCCATTATCAAGGAGGGCGTAACTCAATGAATTTAAATCCAACTCAGCGTCTAATAGGGCATCAATGAGACAATCTGAACAGGCTGTCCCAGCAGTTGCATAGACCTGCCCAAGACTAAAACCTGTGGTAAATATTTCTTCTGCAACAAGGGAGAAAAGAGGTGGACACATAAAGGAAGCCTTTAATGACTGAAGGTGTTCTTCCATAGCTTCCCTTGAAAAGGTAGTAGGTGTACTACCATCAAGCTGAATTGCCTGAGGATTTGGACTTGCACACTCTTTGAATCGTGAGGCAACTCTATTGGCCCAGGAATCGTAGAGATCTGCTGCTGTTCCCTGTTTATGGTGAAAATCAAGGTGACCAATAGTCAGTCCCATATCTAGGACAGCATTTGGATTGAAATGGGTGTTGGTTTGGGACCAAGATGTACTGATCTGTAATCCGAGAAAAAGTAGGGTGAATAAGTAGTAATTATGTGCTTTCATGATGTAAAATGTTTTAGTTGTTACACCAGTACATAGCGGTCGAGAGAAAAGGATATCAGATCCAGTTCCTTTTTTTTTTTATCGCGATCCGGCAAAGACCACAGAGTCGGATTATGTAGTGCTGAGACTCTCTGTTTAACGGCACCAAACCATGGAGCAACAAAGTCTCAAGAACCAACAGGTTCTTAGGTGGGAGATGATGAGTATTGAAATCTGACAGTTTTCCTGTTGACCGATACACTTCAAGGATGCTTACATCTCAAGTGGGGCCGAGCGTCTATTTTCATTAATCAAAGACAGTATGCAGCAATCGGATACTCCGTCTCATCCCGTCGCTCTGAGTTCGCTAGTGCCATGATATCTCGCGCCCAGATATAATTTTCCAGTCTTAACCAGGTACGCGATGACTGAACTGAGTTCTAGTATTCCCTCATGCCCAAAAATGATGTCATTCGTCAGCAATTCTTTCTCTTGAAGGATTAGTCAGTTCCAGAAGGTAGAAATTACGCTGCACCGAATTTTTTATACAAGGATCGAATCATGGGGCAATTATGAACTCCGATCCAAGTCAAATGGAAACATTTTTTCGGTCAGCGTGTTGAAACATCGAACTTGAATTATTCATAGAAAAAAGATCGTATGAAACACCTATCTAGAGTTGACATCATCATGATGCTCTTGGCTTTCATGTCCTTGGTGGTTGCAGAATACACCTGGTTTACTGGAGATAAACAAGAAGCTTTATTTATAGGCCTTTGGGTTCCATCCATACTCGGTTTTGCTATTTATCTCAAACTTCTAAAAATTGATCGAAAATGACCGAATTCTTACCCTATTTTGGAGGCCTAGTAACACTTTTATTTGCAGCTGCATTCTACTGGGGCATTCAGGAGTTGCGAGACTATGGTGATCAACGCTCAAGGTCCTAATCAGGAGTGGAAATCGGCGATCATAGCTCTTCACGCTGCACTTTTTACTACCTATTCTTGAAAAATGTTTCTCCTTTGATCAGCCAGGCGAATCCATAGCTTTCTACTGCAACGGTTCCCATCTAAAAGGTCAATTTTTTCTTGGTGTATATTGCATCGGGAATGACTTTCAGGAAACCTAACAACATAATAACAAGGGAGATGATAATGAGGATGCCACAAGTCCTATAGATTCTAATTCTCATCACCTTGGCTGTTCCTTTGGAACCAGCTGGTAGATTTGATCTCGTGAAGAGGAACAAGGCCATGTACGCCAGGAGGCTGATGAAAATGGCAGCACATATTAAGTGGAAGACCTCCCGGAATTTTGCTCCTTCAAAAAAAGTAACTGCATAGGATGTCGCTGGATCGCAGCATTGTTCAGCTAGATTGCCAGTGGGAAATAAAATCAGCAGAATGGCACAAATGCCCGCGAGACTGGAAATGTAGAAGTCTATCGGGTCCTTGCCGCTATACACAATCAAAAAGATGGCAATTTGACTGACTACAATGGCGAAGATCGGACTGGCTCGTGTAAAATAATAGTGGCTGATGGACTCCAATGGGGAGGTAAGCCCAAAGGATGTTATGCTTATGATGATTAAGATGATGGGTAGACTCATTCCCAGAATCCCAATGAGCTTTCTCAAGCTATAGCCATTTTTTATCCAAATACCTTCATCTATGAAATCAAGATTTAGTGCGGCATTGATTTTTGATTCGAGTGGCTGATTCATACTAATTATTTTTCATAGTTAAATTGTATAGAGTCGAAAGGTTTGTAATTCACCTAGTGTCCATAGATATAGGCCGATACTAAGTCTTATTACTTCTTTTTGATCCATGTACATCACTGGTAACCCTTCGGAGAGACTTCTATCTCAATGAGTTTATACCTCGCCATCAAGAAAACATCTATGGTTTTACACTGGACGACAAGGGCTAGAAAATGGACTTGAAAGTTATTATTGTTTACTCTACTGTCATCCAGCGCCATACGATGGGACCATATGTATATTCATCATTGGTTAATTGGGAAGAGGTCCCCTTAAATTTTCCATCAGTACCCTGCTTAGCTACGAGTTGAGTTATGGAAAAATCACCCTTCGCATAATCAAAGCTCACTCCATCGTCGTTATACAGATTAAACGTATTTTCTTTTGTGCCATAATGTCTAACTTCCAAAGGAGGAGTATTTGCGGTTTTTTCTAGAGAGGATAGCATGGGTATGATGGCTCCATCTTTCACCAGCAGTGGGATTTCCTCGAGCTTGGATTTAATCTTGATAATTTCACCATTGCCCATAAAAGTACCGGTGTAGAAATCAAACCAATTTCCCCTTGGCAGCACGATGGTTCGCTCGTCCTGTCCAGCAAAGACAGGTGCTACTAGTATTGATGGTCCCATCATGAATTGATCTGTTACTTCTATCCTTTGCTCTTCGGAAAATGGATTATCTACATCATCCATGGAAGCTGGTGCCATCTCATCAGGCACAGCATGGCTGTCCTCCAGCACCATGGCTCTAAATGGGGGAATGCCTACTTTGTGGTAGTTGTAAAAGGCTGTGTATATATATGGCAGTAATTTCTGCCGTAGTTCGATGTTGTTTCTGACCATATCAGTTACTTCAGGGAAACTCCATGGTTTGGTTCCTGAAGCCCAGGCGTTGAGCATCATCAAGGGAGAAAAGCATACCGACTGAAATCGGCGTATCCACTCCTCTCCAGATTTCGCGCTACGAATCTCTGGTGTCCAAAGAAGTCCGGATAGGGAAGCATTCGCCAGGGCTGTTACATAGCCTTCATGATCGTAATAGTCGCTATACAATACAAAGTTCAGATTGGTGGCGCCGATATAAGATGATCGTACGAGTCCGTATGTGCGCCGATTTTGTTGACGAAAGTGGACATCTAACATAGACTGTATGATGAGTCCATAGAGCTGTCGAATTTCCACGGCGTCATGGCCCGATGGAAAGATGGCATGATCTGGCCACAACCAAAAGTCATAGCCATCGACTTCATCGATTTTGTAACCACTGACACCAATATGCAAGTGATTCTTTTGGTGATGTCTTAGCAAAACTGCCTGAGCATCCGGTAGGGTATAGTCTGGAACCTCACCCAGCCATACCGTGTGACTACCTGTGAAATGCCGCATTTCATCATACATGGATGAAGTAGGAGCTACGTAGGGGTTTTCCCATAAATTCACCTTAATTCCTTTTTTATCCAATGTTTGCACGAATGCTTTGGGGTCGGGAAAACGAGTGCTATCCCAGTCGAATGAACATGGATAAGCAAAACTTTGCCAGCCCGGCTCGAGCCCAATTACATCCAGCGGAAAATCATGCGCTTGGAAATCTTCGATCTCTTGCAGGACATCCTTATCTGAGCTTTGGGTGTGCATACGATGCCAGAACCCCAATCCCCATTTGGGAGGAATGACACCTCCTCCATGGAAGAGATTGTATCGTTGCACGACTTCGAGGGGAGTCTGCCCGATAAAGACAAATATTTCCATGCCTCCACCTTGCACACTGGCTTCAATAGCGTCGGAGAGGGGTCTCGCAGACCAGTTTGTACCTGTGGTCCTGTCGATCGGGGCAGGCTTTTGGCTGTCTTTCCTATTGCCGATGCCGACATGGATTTTCACCCGACGAGGAGAATTGATGAGCACTCCATATCCTCGATTAGATATGTAGAAAGGCACCGGAGCATGTGTGTAGCCCTTTGTTCCTCCATAGTGGTCAACCTTGAGTGAATAGACATTTGATCTTCGATTCATGCCTTCAAACTCCAATCCTAAGCCATAGATCTTTTCTGTGGCATCCAGAGGAAGTCTGATACTTGCGCGACCTGGAGATAGTAAACTATAGGTCGATTTTTCTGCGAAAGGGAATAGTCCATCCCCTAGTGCTTTAATCGCCTCTATGTTGGGAGCACCTGCGTAGTCTCGAGGATTGAGTCCGATCTCTCCAAAAGAAGCTTTCCAAACGCCGAGCATGACCTTCTCCCAACGCAGCAGATCCATATCTGAGATCAAGGTATGTTGGGCATTTCCGATCGCACATGGCAAGCTGAGCAGGGCAATGATGAATCTGATTCTAAGAGGGTGCAGTCCATTCGATGGCTTCATGTCAGATGTAGTATCGTGTAAAGGTATTAGGTTTCTGTATACATGTCTCTGGAAAGTAAAAGGTGGGCTTGCTTTCGTTTCATCTATGGACACGACATTATGGTATGCTTTTGTTTTCTACTGAGGAAAATGTCTTTGTTTGGACTGATGTAAGTTCCTCTTTATCGAACTGATTCTACCCCAGTCATCGGCCGATAATACCATCTGTAAATACGTTCAGCGGACACACCTAGTGCATACAATATTCGGAAGAGCATCACGTGCATAACATGCCGAAAAGGTCCCTTAACTACAAAGTGAGCGGCACTGGTGGAAACTTTGTCCGGCAGTAATTTCAGCTTTCCCTTTCTGCGGATGATCTTGGACATTTCTACATCCTCCATGATCGGCAGTTTAATTCGATCCAGATCTGCGACCAGATCTTTTCTTCGCATGAATATTGCCCTATCACCCCAAAATTCACCCATCACTTTTGAAAACAGATTGTACATTTTTGGCAACCTCTTGACAAACCAATGATTCGATCTGAAATACGTAGAAAAGCCCCCGCCAGCTACCGCAGGTTCAGTAAATGCGTCGAGTACTTTTTTGCACCACAGCTTTGGCAACCATGTATCGGCATGTAAAAACAAAAGAATAGGACCCAGGGCCTTTGCTGCACCAATGGCACAAAAATGCCCACGACCTTTTTGATTTGATTCGACGATCAAAATGGAATCAGGCAATATTCCGGTAAGCATTTTTCTTAAATTATGGCTGGTTACCAGGATCACTTCAGTTCGACACAGTGTCGTGTGGGTAGATAGCAGCGTTTTTTCAAGCTCATCCGAAAAGTAGCCATAAGGAATAATGATGGAGATTGCTGGGAGATCTGTCATGGGAATCAATGATCGCCAAAGATAAATATTGGAACCGCTCTAACCTCGGATATTCTCCCATGATGCCAAAGATTTTTTTTTGATCGTGTTTCCGTTATAACTTTCCCTTGTGATAAATCGTGGACTCTTTGCTGGTTCGATAGGTACATCGACTTGTGAGGCAAGTCTAGTTCGATTGTGCATCGCGATACCAGTCAGGTGTGCCAAACCAGGCATCCATCTCTGCTTCGAAAGGTGCATACACTGAGGGTGGTTCGGGTATCCCTCCCCGATCCTCAGTGTTTATCATCCAATCATCGAGGATCTTACGCATACGGAGTAAGGCTGCTTCATGTTCAGGATCTTCTGAGTCTGCAAGATTATTAATTTCATAAGGGTCTGTTTGGGTGTCATATAGTAGTTCAGTTGGTAGAGGTTCCATAAGCGCGGCGGCAGCACCCTCGAGCGCTCCTTCTGCATAGAGTGTACGCATCAGTGGTTTAACTAGAAAGCATTTTTCTTTGTAACGATTGAGCAGAGTGAAGCCCGTGTTGGGAAGAAAGTTGCGGATGTAGTGATAGCGCGACTCGCGGACAGACCGTTGCCGATTAATGGTTTCATCGATCCGATCTCGGGCACTGATGGCATGGGTTCTGGGAGTATCCGTAGATGCTCCCAAAAAGATGCGACTTTGCATTCCCGTTGGCTTGGGTATGTCCGCGATGGACAGCGTTGTAGCAGTTATATCGAGTAAACTGATAACTGCATCTTCTACCGTACCTGCTGCATATTGAGGTGGAGGAGTATAGTCTTTCGGCCATTGAATAATCATTGGAACATGGATGCCTGAGTCCCAGAGCCAGTGAATACCCCGAGCTTCAAGACGTCCATTGTCGGCAAAAAACATCAATACGGTGTTGTCAGCTAAGCCATCTTTCTGCAACTGCTCCAAGATTATTCCCACTCGCTTGTCCATGCCAGAAACAGAATTAAGGTATCGTGCCCATTCTTGTCGTGTAATTTCGTGATCCGGATAATATGGAGGAGGATTCACATTTTCGGCGGTAGCTATTTGCTCATGTATGTCTTCACCCACCCATTTTACACGTTTTTTTTCGGCAGACTTTCGATCATAGATGTCATATTCGGCTTCGAGTGTATTGATTTGTGCAAAGAAAGGTTGATTTGTTTTTAGTAGCTCCCAGCTATCTGATTGATAGACGGGTCCTTCATTAACGAAGTTCAAGTCTAACTTGCCAGTGCCCACTATTTCGTTGCCTATCGCCTTAATGTTTGATGTGAAGTAACCAGCTTCGGTAAGAAGATGCGTGATTGGTCGGACACCATTTGGCAATCGATAGTCGTCATCTCGATGTGAACGCATATGGTGCATGTCCGTAGTGGTTTGATACATGCCTGTCATAAATGCAGATCTGCTTGGTGCACAAACAGGTGATGTGGAATAGACATTGGTATAACGTACTCCTTTTGCTGCCAGACCATCCAGGTGCGGAGTGCGCACATTTTCTGCCCCATAGCATCCTAAATCCAGGTCAAAATTCTCCCCAACAATCCATAGAATATTTGGAGGCTTGCTATCAGTATTCTCTTTCTCATTTTGTAGACCTGTACATGCGAAAAAAGAAAAAGTGATGATAAGTACTAAGAGATCATTACGCATGGTGGCAAGCTATTGGTCAAAGCAAGATATAGATAATGTAGAAATACTTCCTGATCGTCTAATGCCAAATATGCAATTAATCGCCTAGGCCCTGCTTACATTCGCTGCAGTCACTTGATGATACCATGTGATTTTTAAACCAGTCTCCAGTACTAGATTCTTCAACCACGAAGGCAATGCAAATTAGCGACCACCGTGTGAAAGTCTAGTAGCTTTTGTATATTTCATTACTGCAAATAATATCAAGTAAACCAAATTTCAGATGAAGAAAAACAGACTTTCTCGACGTTCATTTTTTTCCAAAGGTGCCATAGGAGTGACTGGGGCAATGGTAGCTAGTTCTTTTGATGGTCTAGCACATTCTGTAGATTCCACATCCAAATTTTCAAGCCCATCTCAACTTAAAATCACTGAAGTCAAATGTGGTCTCATACGTGGCGAGCATAGTCTATTCGTAAAAATCTACACCAATCAAGGCATAGTAGGGCATGGACAAGGAGTGGACGGTGTATATGGCACCTACTACGTTGTGCACCACATTGCCAAGCGGCACCTGATTGGTACCAACCCCCTAAACGTAAATCGTCTGCAGGAGGAGATAAGGAGAGGAGGTCTTTTTAAAGGTGCTCAGGCTGGCATGTATGTCTGCGTAATGACGGCAATCGAGACTGCACTTTGGGATTTAGTAGGTAAAGCACTAGAGCTACCAGTTTACCAACTGCTTGGTGGAAAATTTCGCGACAAAATTAGAGTGTATTGTGATACAGCTGGGAGCCGACTTGCGCCCGACGAAATGGGTCGGCGAGCCAAAGAAGATGTTGATAAGTACGGTTTTACAGCAGTGAAATTCGATATCGATGATCGCAGAGATCCAAACAAGCTCGATGCTTATAATTGGAGCGTCAGTATACCTGAATTGGAGCGCATGGAAAGTCAGATAGCTGCAGTCCGGGAGGCGGTGGGTCCTTACATAGATATTTGTGTAGATTGTCACGGTCGATTCGATGAAGTGTCTGGGATGAAGATCGCGAAAGCCTTGGAGACATATAATCTAATGTGGCTGGAAGAACCAGTGCCGGCGGAAGTTCCAGAGTCCTATGCCCGAATCCGAGAGTCGACGTCCACTCCAATATGTGGCGGAGAAAACTGGTATTTGACCCATGGATTCCGCCATCCGCTGGAGATCGGTGCTGTTGATGTAATTATGCCAGATCTACAAAAATGTGGCGGTCTTGGAGAAGGACTACGCATAGCCAATATGGCCAATACCTACAACGTGCCGTTTGCTCCTCATATGGTTGCTTCCTATCTAGGTGCGATGTCATCTGCGCATGTTTGCGCCGCCGTTCCCAATTTTCTGATTTTAGAGTGGCAGATTTATTTTCACGAACAGAAGATGTACGAAGAGATCGTGACCTACGACGGACCAATGCTGACTGAGGATGGTCATATTCCACTGCGCGATACTCCTGGAATTGGCGTTGAGATTAATGAGGAAGGCATGCGTAAATATGCAGCACCCAATGTACCTTTCTTTGAATAAGTAAATACTTGTAGGATCTGCAATCAGGACCTGAAGCCAGGCTGAATAAAAGATCGGACGGAATAGATGGTAAGCTATCTTTTCCAGTGTTGGGATATAAAATCCGCAGCGTGTACATATGCTTCATCCAACTGGTTGACGCCAGACTCCGAGCCTCCAATATCGATGCCGATATGTCCTTGGAAGTCAATAATGTCAAGTGTTTCAAAAAAGACATCCCAGCGAATGTTGCCTTCCCCGATGGGGAGGTGCTCCACCTTTGATCCCCCATTGTCAGAAATATGGATGTAGTCTACATGGCCTTTTAACCTCCGTAAAGACAGTGAGAGGTTCTCTTTCATCACAAATTGGTTGGCCGTATCCAAGTTAAACTTGAGGTTATCCATTTTGACTGCATCGAAAAAATATAGGAATCCATCGGTCGAGGAAGACAAGACACCAACGGCTGGATGCATCACATAATTTAGACCGTATTTTTTCGCAATCTCACAGGCAGTACGATAGGTGTCCACAATTTTATCCCAATATTTTTCCCAAGAGATGTCCTTGGGAAGATACGCCGCATTTAATACCTCTTCATCATAGTGACGGACTACAGGAATGTCTTGTGGAAATTGAAAAGGAGGAAGGGGTGCATTGTCCAAAATGCCTAGAGACCCCATGGAATGAGCTACTTCACAAGCTTTTTCAAAGAGTGACAATTGCTGCTGAGTTACCTGTTCATCCATTGCACTTAATGCAGGTAGTACTGCACAGAAATAGGGTACATGAAGACCTTCGTCTGATAGTTTTTGAGCTATCTGATTCTTTAGACCGTACACCTCCAGCAGATGCTTTTCCCTGATTCCCTCTAACTCTATCGATGAGAAACCCAGCATTCTCATTTCGTTGATGTGCGCAATGGTGTCGGCTGCATTCGGTGGATATCCATATTTAGATATGGCATATAAATAGGCACAAACAATTCTATCGTTTATTTTATGATCCACATTTATAGGTTTACAAATCCCAGAAATCCAATAATGGAAACAAATAAGGTAAATAATGTGATCAATCCAATTAGTATATTTTTAAACAGCCCAGCTTTGTGGGCTCCCATATCCTTTTTTTTATTGATCTGTATCCACATCAAAAATAATACGAGGGGTGTAACGATCAGGGCCAGTGCCTGGGAAGCAATCATCACCACTACTGGTCTACCTCCAAATATCGGGACAGCTAATCCGAGCAGTGCATAAAATATGATGATGGCCCGATTTTGTGTCGTAGAAAGATCCAAACGCTGGTTTCGGTAGTCAGACAGGAGCATTGGTACTAGCAAATAGTGCGGAAAGAGCGATGATATTCCAGCGGCAACCAGGCCTCCTACAAACAAAGTTATGGCAAATTGACCTGCCAGCGGTTCTAGAAGTCTGACCATATCGATGGCATTGTCCACTTCCAGGCCAAGTGGATAAAGTGTGCCTGCTGCTGCTGCCATGATGGCAAGACTTAATACCAGCATTAAGAAGGCGGAGACGGCGGCATCTTTCTTTTCGTCCTTTAAATTTGAGATGTTCCAGTTTTTTTCCTTAACTGTAGTGGATCGTATGATATAAAGTACACCCCCCATGGTGGTGCCAAGCATTCCGGCCACAATCAGACCGGCATTGGCTTCATTGGGTATGCTGGGAAGCATACCAGAGAGCACTTGGATTGGATCCTCGATCACCAACATAGCTGTCAGCAGAAAGCTCACTCCCATGATGGTGACAAATACAATTAGGATCTTTTCCACCAACCCGTATTTGCTGTTGAAGAGCATCCCTACGATCAGGGATCCCACAACCATGGTAATTAGGATGGTGCTGATCCCGTCTCTCGATGCACTAAACAACTTGCTGTATTCGTGAATGATTTCAGAAACAATGGCCATGACTCCAATGCTCGAAACCATCTCAGAAATAATGAGCGACCATAGGACCAGCTGTGCTGTTTTTGTGCCGAAATTGCTTCTGAAACTTTGTATTGCTGTTTGTCCAGTGACTAAAGTGTACTGACCAAAGGTGACAATCAGGATATAGCTGAAGATGCAAGAAATCATTACAGCCCAACTTAAGGTCATACCATAGCTGGCTCCGGCCGATGCCATGGTAGTTATACTTCCTGTCCCAATGTTGTATCCCACCAGAAATAAACCAGGGCCAATGGCGGTGATTAGGAGCAGAAATCTTTTGAGCTTCTCTTTCAAGCTATCAAGTAAAGTTTGTGAGAAGTGGTCAATCTGGCAATCACAATTCAATGGTCAGTTTTAAGGCCATCAGGCAAAAGCCTAAGTCTCATCAGGTGACTAATTTGCAATGGCATTGCGAACAAAATAGGAATATCTGAGTAAATCTATATTTCCCGTATAAAGGGCCTATTTTACCCCTCTTGCGGGTGACTAAGGATGCTTTCATGCGTCAATGACCAAAAGGCAATTGTCAATATTCTCCTAAAGACGAATGCCTGCGGATCTAGTGCTTTAATCCTGCGTTTCAGAAGATAGTCTAGCAACTTAGCGATTCTAATGGGTTAGAACTCACATATGGCGAGAATACTGAAGATTAACTTTCTCCTGAATTGACTTCTTCAAGTTTAGTTCTAGGTGGAAATCAGGCCATTGAGACCTATTAATTGATATATGTCACTACATTCGCAGCTGCATACTTCATATCTTTATTCGATGTTTATAAGTAAGTCATTCATTCTATTCAGCGTTTGTTTAATTTTTGCGTCATGTGGGTCTGAACCAAAGGTGATTCAACCCAAATCGGGATCATCTGAGGAGATGGAGACCGACGTGGCCAGGGACCGTTCGACTTCGGATGTTCACGAAGTAGTCGTGGAAGATTTCCTGCATGCTTCGAGGTATACGTATCTCCAGGTCAAAGAGCAGGGAGAAAGCTTTTGGATCGCTGTACCCTTTACAGAAGTAGAGAAGGGTAAGCGCTATTTTTATCAGGGTGGCATGCGCATGGAGAATTTTAAGAGTAAGGAACACGATCGGGTTTTTGAAAGGCTGTATTTAGTCGATCGAGTCAGTGAGATACCAAGTATGGATCCTATTGCTAGTGATCGGGGTGAGATCGACATGCACGGTGGAAAAGTTAAGCCTCTCACGGAAAGCATTCAACCGATTGAGGGGGGCATAGGGCTGGCACAATTATTCTCCGATCCAGCAAAATATAATGACCAGATACTTCTGGTGAAGGGGCAATGTGTAAAGGTGAATCAAAATATTATGGGCAAAAATTGGGTTCATCTACAAGATGGTAGCAAAGATGATTCAGATGATAGTTTAGACCTAACCATTACTACCAAGGAGGAAGTGCAGGTAGGTGCAGTGGTTAGCTTTGAAGGTAAGATTGCAACAGATCGAGATATTGGCTCTGGTTACCACTTTGACATTATCATGGAAGAGGCCGTCTTGGTCAATTGACCGCTACAACCCATCGTGACTTAAAAGCCACTATAGCCGCCTGGTTCTAGAAAATTAATACTTGATTGTGCAATTGAAGAGACTTATTGATAGATTTTTTTCGACCGGTGCTGCTGGTTTATACCTCATTTTGTTTGCTGCTGCCATAGGTGTAGCCACCTTTGTTGAAAATGATTATGGCACCAGTGCAGCTCAGAAAGTCATCTATCAGTCCCGTTGGTTTGAGATGCTTCTGATCTTATTTGGGATTACTGTGGTGGTGAATATTTTTAGATTTCGTATGATTCAGCAAAAGAAATATGCAATTCTGACCTTTCATGCTGCCATTATAGTTATTCTCATAGGTGCTGCTGCTACTAGATATTTTGGCAGTGAAGGGATGATGCATATTCGGGAAGGAAGTCAATCAAACTTGATCTTATCAAGTGATACCCATTTACAGTTTGAAGTAGAACAGGAAGGTGAGATTTATCAATTTAGTGAAAAGGTTTTCTTTACCTCATTGGGTAAGAATAGCTTTGATGAGGGATATCAGATTGGAGACCGAATAGTTGATATTAAACTCAGAGATTTTATTCCTAACCCGATCGAGCAGGTCCAACAGGGGTCTGGAGGCAATTCGATAATTAAGGTGGTAACGGGTGGCACGGATGGAAGACAGGAAAATCTCATTGAAGAGGGGGAGAAAGTGTCCATAAATGGTATTCTGTTCAATTTTGGCAATGAGACTGAAACAGGTGCTTTTAATATATCTTATAAAAAGGATTCATTACGATTTATTACCGATCAGCCAGTTAATTGTATGCAGATGGCTACTCAAGAGCTTGACACCTTGTCGTCAGCGACATACCATCCTCTTTTGTTGAGGTCACTATACTCAGTGGGAGGTGCCAACTTTGTACTCAGTGAATTTTTAACTGATGCTACTACTGTTGTTGTCTCAGGGTCACAGAAAATGAACAGTAGTAGCATTGGCTTGGCTAGATTGCTAGTTAATGTCGATGGTCAGGAAGTCCAACTTGATCTGAACGGTAGTAAGGGCAGGACTGGGAAAGCGGAAACTGTATTGGTAGGTGACAGTAAGATTTCTGCAGCCTATGGTTCGAAATATCTAGAACTGCCATTTTCCATTCGACTGAAGGATTTTATAATGGAGCGCTACCCTGGCACAAACAGTGCATCATCTTACGCCAGTGAGGTGACTCTGATTGACCCGAGAAACAACATCGAGCGAGACCAGCGGATCTTTATGAATAATATTCTAAACTATGATGGCTATCGCTTTTTTCAAAGTTCTTTTGACAAGGATGAGAAAGGTACCATTCTGAGTGTCAATCACGATGCACTTGGAACCTGGATTTCCTACCTAGGATATTTTTTATTGACTTTGGGGATGGTACTTACACTGCTTAGTAAACGCAGTAGGTTTCACAGTTTATCAAGGAAATTGCAGGATATGCGTCAATCGCGAAAGCTAGCTGGTCTACTTCTCTTGGTTTTTCCATTGGCAGGCATTGTATCGGCCAATACGAATGTGGAAATAGATCCATCTACAGTTATTGATGAGCAACATGCAGCCAAGTTTGGTGCCCTTATAGTCCAAGATCATCAGGGGCGCATGAAGCCCATTAACACCATGGCTAGCGAAGTACTGAGAAAATTATCAAGGAAAACGGAGTTGTATGATTTAAATGCGGAACAGATTTTCCTCGGTATGATGGTACATCCTGTAGTCTGGGGTAATATTCCACTTATCAAAATTGGTAGACACGAGGATTTGAAGGCAATATTGGAAGTCGATGATAAATTGGCGACCTACAATGATTTTTTCAATCCTGACTACATACTTAGAGATCTGGTGCAAAGAGCTTACAATATGGAGCCAAAGGACCGTGGTACTTTGGAGAAAGAGGTAATAAAAATAGACGAGCGTGTCAATATTTGCAATTTAATCTTTGGCAGCCGGTTGCTAAGGATTTTCCCAAATGCCAGTAGCCAATCAAATTTATGGACAGCCCCATCTCAAGGTCAGCATATGCATAATCAAATTGGCAGTGATGATTTTGGTGCACAGTTTTTTCCTAAATATAGAACTGCTTTGATGAGACAGGATTGGGCCCAGGCCAATGAGCTGGCAGATGAGTTGTGCCAGTATCAGAAAAAATATGGTGGAGAGATTATACCTTCCGATCGAAAGATAAATGCGGAGATCCAATTAAATAAAATGGATGTTTTTAGTAGGGTTGGAAAATGGTATGCCCTGTCTGGTCTGCTGGCGCTTATCATGTTCTTCACGCTGGTTTTTAACCCGAGCATGAGTGAGCGGTGGCCATTACGAGTTATGTTGACTTTGCTAGGGATTTGTTTTCTAGCTCATACGCTTGGTCTTGGCTTGAGATGGTACGTCTCCGGACGAGCTCCATGGAGCAATGGATATGAATCCATGATCTACATCGCTTGGACAACCATACTGGCGGGTCTCTTATTTACGCGAAAATCATTGGGAGGTCTGGCAGCTACCTCAGTACTGGCCTCCACCATACTAATGGTTGCTGGTTTGAGTTGGCTTGATCCTGAAATTACTCCTTTGGTCCCAGTGTTAAAATCATATTGGCTGACCATCCATGTTTCTCTTGTGGCAGGAAGTTATGGGTTTTTAATGTTGGGGGCGATTATTGGTGTACTCAATCTAATTCTGATGATTTTTACTCATCAAGGTAATCACCAACGTATTCAGAAGACCATCAAGGAAATGAGTTCTATAAGTGAAATGACACTAATTGGTGGTCTTTTCATGATTAGTATAGGAACTTATTTGGGGGGCGTCTGGGCCAATGAATCATGGGGGCGCTACTGGGGATGGGATGCTAAGGAAACCTGGGCTTTGGTTACGATACTAGTTTATGCATTCATCCTACACATGCGATTTATTCCGGGATTTAGAGGTTTATACGCATTTAATGTAGCTACTTTGTTTGGTTTGGCTTCGGTGATGATGACCTATTTTGGAGTAAATTATTATCTCTCAGGTCTACATTCGTATGCCGCTGGCGATCCAGCACCTATTCCGCCATTTGTGTTTTATACCGTTGCTTCACTTTTTCTCATTTCTCTATTGGCGCTTTGGAAGAACAAACTGAATAGTAGAATATCACAGCTCTAGGATTGGTTGCTTTCCAAAGATATTTAGGACCCGTAAGGATAGGATTTCTACCAATTCATGTGGGCCATTCAGTTCCTGTAATTGTCTTGATTTGACCTATGATGATAGATTCGAGAGATAAAGTATGCTCAGTTACATCCTTGAAAAATCTACTGAATGTGAGTATACCATTCAGAGCTGCCAGTACTTGATCATCTGGAGATATCTTTTAGTGCATTAATAGTCTCGAATAATTTTCCCAGATTGAAAGATCAGTCTTGCGGTTTATCGGAGGATGTTCGACCTCCGTAGTATTAAAATCTTTATTCCAACCATCGTTTTGTACGGCGGTACCTCACCTATCGATCCTATCAAGCAGGTAAGTTGATTAACTAGTGAGCGTACTCCGGAAAGTGCCATCTTCACAAAATGAGACTATTTTGGATGAGATTTGCACTTTTTCGAGATTTAGTGATGCCTGAGTATCAGCAAGTTGAGAAAGATGAAAAGATCGCCAAAAGAGCCATTTTTGATTTGGTGATTTTTCGGAGTAGGCTCACTAGTTATATATGGATCGTTCAACTAGATTGTGAACAGGGGAAATCGTCTGCAAATAGGTGAAAATAGCACCAGTTTCTTTATCAGTGAGCTGCGTATAGGGCATCATGGGGTAGGTGAGCGCTTGTTCTCCCTTCTTAATCCCATACTTTACTGCTTGAATAAAGTCTACTTGGGTCCAAGTTCCGATTCCAGTTTCTTTATCTGGTGTAAGGTTAGGAGCGATCTTAATTCTACCCTTTTCATCCAAGATCTTATTTCCCCCGGCAAAATAACCGACACTTTGTGTGGGTTCTAAATAATCGTTCGATTTGAAATCAACTGAATGGCAGGAAAAGCAATCAAGATTGTGGGCTAAATATCTGCCCAATTCAATAAGGTTGCTCGTATCTGGTCGTGGTATGGGATCGATGGGCATTTCGAAAGGTTTAAATGCGACACGACAGAGAAATTTTGTGAGCAAAGATGGTTTACTTGGAGTATTTGCCTTTGAATTGGCGACGACAATAGGATCGTCAGATCGCAGAAAAGCAACAATGGCATTAATATCTGCATCAGCCATTTTGGGAAGTTTCGCCATGTAGGGTGGACTGTACTGCCCGTCCTTCTTAATACCCGTCCTCAGCAGAAATACAATTTCTCCATCAGTCCAGCTTCCAATCCCGTTTGTTTTGTCCTGAGTAATATTTTGGGAATATATCTCGCCAAATTCAGTAGGGACATCCAGCATTCTTTTTCCCGTAAGTTTTCCGGTCTCTTTATCCATGTGACAACTTGCACAGAGCATAGTGGCAAGTTTTTTACCTCGTTCTACTTCTGCTGGACTTCGATCTAGTTGTACATCTACAACCTCAACTTGATAAGAGGGAATATCGCTAAGATAAATATATAGTCCAGCAAAAAGGATTACTAATAGCAAGGATGCAATCGCCCATGCCAACACTTTCAAAATTTTCTTCATTTTTCCATTTTTTACGAATTATCTAACTGCTATATGCTGGCGGTACTTCATGATACAGCATGCCAACCTATATCTAAAAATGGAATGGGGCCCCTCACTTTCTGAAGGTACTAAGAATGATGCGGAATACAAACTGCATTTTAGTTATAGAACTGTAACCATTTTGTGATAAGCCTATTCCCCAAAAAAATAGGGAAGGTAATCGAGTTCTTGGAGCAAAAAAGGCTGTACGACTGGTTTTAATATTGCTTCTTGGTGAAATTTTGGGGAGAATTAAAGCAGATCATTGGTTCTTATTTCTGCTAATTTCATTTGAATTTTCGATTTGTACGTTTCGACGATTTCAGCGTATTCAGGATAAGAGCTGATGTTTGTAAATTGTTTTGGATCGCTCTTAATGTCGTATAGTTCAGTTCCATTTTCAGCATCTTCCCCATATTGAATAAATGCAAATTCATGATCTCGAAGGAGAAAGCCTTCACGCATGGGTGCTACACTAAATGCTGCAGATCTTACCTCTTGAGTGGGATTATCCAAAATACCGGCAATGTTTTTTCCTTGAATATTCGAGGGGATATCCAATCTGCAGAGGTCTGAGATCGTAGGGTACAAGTCTATTAGTTCCACTAAGGAATGTGAAACCCCAGGCTTTTTACCTGGGACACTTATGATCAGCGGAACACCTGAGGATTCATCCAATAGACTCACCTTGGCCCAAAAGTCATGTTCACCTAGGTGATACCCGTGATCACTTGTAAAAACAATAATGGTCTTGTCTGTTAATTCCGCTTCATCTAGTTCGTCCAATACCTTTCCCACTTGGGCATCCATATATGCTACTGAAGCATAATAGCCACCCATGGCTTTTTTCTGCCTGCGCAGATCCATCTGCATATTTTCGCTGGTCTTGTAATTGATTCCAAGTTTGGGTATGTCTTCCCAGTCTCCATCTACTTTCTCTGGCAAGACCATCTTATCATAAGGTTTAAAAGGTGGAAAATAGGACTCAGGTGCTACAAAGGGAACATGAGGCCGTACGAAGCCTACACCCATCCAAAAGGATTCGTCTTTATGTTGACGCAAGAGCTCAACAGCTTTTTCAGCCGTTCTGCCATCGGAATGTGCTAGGTCATCACCATATGCTTCTACGACCACAAAGGTATTTCCACCCATCACCGGTTTGCTGCCATCGGGGTTTCCTTCCAAGGTCTCTCCCTGACCAGATGCCTTCCATTCTGGTCCAGGACTATTGTATCGTTCTGTCCAAGATAGGGTGTCATCGGCCCCATCACTGCCCTCTTCTATGCCTATGGGCACTCCCATATGAAAGATTTTACTGACTCTGGCTGTATAGTAGTCATTGTTTTTAAAATGCTGAGGCCATGTGGGGCGATCTCCGATCTTTGGCCTGGGGCTCTGATATCCCAAGACACGGGTGGCATGTGGGTAGTAACCGGATAAGAAGGAGGCCCGGGAAGGTCCGCAGTAGGTGCCCTGGCAATAGGCTCTGGTAAAACGCATGCCCCTGGACGCAAGTCGGTCGATATTGGGTGTACTGCAAACCTTACTGCCATAGCATGATAGGGCATTGTAGGTGAGGTCATCGGAGATGATGAATAGTACATTTAATCTTTCCGGCTTTCTGGACTCCTCTGTACAGTTATTTAGGAGCAAACCGAGCATCAACAGTATAAACCCTAGTAATATTGGTTTTCTCATCGATTTGAATCTTTGCCTGTAGTAAGTTGACTTGCGGATTAATTATTTAATGAGTTGATCAGATGTTTACCATCATACATTTAATGGCTAAACAGCCCTGTCTAAAAGTTCGGTGTACTTTGAAGACCTCTTCATTCTGACTCAATGTGTATCTCATCGCCGATGGTAGTTTGCACATAATATTCATAGAAGGAAGGCATTTCCATTTCTGCGAAAGGTACGGATTTGTGATCCAGCATTGATCCTGGATCCATTGGATTCAGCAGGTGATTTTCGACGGGAGTTTGCACTAGAGTCCCTCCTTCGATCTTCAAGGGCACATGACTACGGATGGGTAAGATACCCCCCAAATGTGAAGTCACTTGCGCACTAGAGAAGAGATCATTTGTCCATGTCAAATCAACCTCGAAACCTCCTCGTGCCCTTAGTCCAGAAACAGCTCCGCTTCGCCACCTGCCTGGTAAGGCCGGAAGCAAGTGAACAAAACCATCGTGAGATTGAAGCAACATCTCCGCGATGCCAGCTGTGGCTCCAAAATTTCCATCGATTTGAAAAGGAGGGTGTGCATCAAACATATTGGGATAGCTTCCTGAACCACCAAAAGCGGGATCGTTTTCTTTGACTAAGTTGATGAGTTTCGAAAGGATGTCCAGCGCTTTATTGCCATCATAAAGGCGGGCCCACATATTAACCTTCCAGCCCATCGACCATCCGGTAGCCTGATCGCCACGGCGTAGCAGTGTCTTCTTAACGGCTTTACTCAGTGCTGGATTTTGAGTCGGTGTAATCTGATTACCAGGATGAAATCCATACAAATGTGATATATGACGGTGGTGAATGTCTTTGTCTTCAAAGTCAAACTGCCATTCTTGGAGCTGGGCATGTTTGCCAACTAGGTAGGGTAGGAGCTTTCTCTTTTTCTGCTCAATTTCTAAGCGCAACTTTTCGTCTTCTAGAGACAAGATATCCAGTGCTTGTAGGTAGCGCGTGAAGCTTTCTCTAATGAGGGCCATGTCCATTGTGGGGCCTGGACTTTGGGTAGCACTTTCTCCACTGCCATACACAAAACTTTGCTCAGGTGAGTGACCCACCGGCGTAATTAGGTAGCCCTCATCGTTGGGCATGAGCCAATCTTTGTAAAACAGAACTGCTCCACGCAGGGGAGGGAATACATGATCTCTGAGAAATTTTGGGTCACCATGATAGAGGTAATGTTCCCAAAGATGACTAACCAACCAACCTGCCCCTACAGGCCAAAATGAGCAGGGACAGAGATCCACTGGACCAGCATTTCTCCATACTGATGAATTATGATGGAAGGCCCAACCTTGGTTTCCATATATGTTATGTGCAATTTTGCTACCTTCCTCAGACCATTCTTTGATGGCCTGAAAAAGCGGCTGATGGCACTCAGACAGATTTGTCAATTCAGCCGGCCAATAATTCATTTCCAAGTTTATATTCGTGGTATATGCACTTGCCCAGGGAGGGATGAGTTGATGGTTCCAAATGCCCTGTAAGTTGAGAGGCTGACCTCCAGGTCTGGAGCCGCTAATCATCAAGTAACGACCATATTGAAAAAATAGAGCTGCCAATGCCTCGTCATTTCCATCCTTGTAGTTGAGAATGCGTTGATCTGTAGGTTGAATTGAAGCAGTATTGGGTTGGTTAATTTGCAGGGTAACTCGGTCAAAAAGTTGTCGATAATCTTGTAGATGCCTAGACCTAAGTTGCTCATAATTAAAGAGCTGTACTTCGTTGAGATAACGTTTGGTTCGTTGTGTGGGCAAGGATGCATCCAGTGGGCTCTCATCATGGTGGGTAAAACTTGTTGCAGATGTCAAGTAGATGACTACTTCGCTGGCATCCGTAATCTTCAATGCACCTCTGTCAAAGGAAATCACACCACTGGTATTCTTCGCTCGCAAGCGAGTTTCGAAGTACATACCTAAGCCATCTACTTCTTCGTGATATAAAATCTGTTTTGCGATGGCCTTTCGTCTCCCGTCGCGGTGATAAATCTCTGGATATTTATGCTGCTCTCCATTTTCCTCTACTCGCTCTAAGGTACGTCGAAGCGCAAATCCCGGCACCTGTGCCTGTAGAAACATTTCATTGCCCTCTCCTCCGATCCGCATGGTTGGTTCATGTAGCGTCTTGAGGCTAATTGCTCCATTGAGTTTATCTGGGCCATCGGCTTTTAATTTCATCATGATTATGTGGTCCGGGTAGCTAGCGAACATTTCCCGGGTGAATCTCGTAGCGCCTATTTGATAGCTGACCTGGTGCGTCGCATTTGATAAATCCAATGATCTTTTGTAGTCTGACACTTCGCCCTTATGGTCCATTGCAATCCATAGATCACTCATAGGTTGATATAGGTCTTGGGGCCTACCTAACCAGTTTTTAACGATCATCTTTTCACCCTCTGCATACTTGCCAGCATTTATGAGCGACATGATTTCCTGATAGTCTTTCATGATGGTATAGCCCTCATGTTTCCGATGGGGATCTCCACTATACAGGGTGGACTCATTGAGTTGGATGTGCTCCTCACGTGGATCTCCGAAAATCATGCCCCCTAAGTAACTATTGCCAATAGGGAGGGCCTCTGTCCAAACCTCAGCCGGACTATCGTAGTGGAGGGAGAGATGATTATCCTGTGCAAAAGCATTGACTAGCATCATCACCGGTAATAAGAGGCTTAGTAGATGTCGCATACTAATTGAGTTCTTTATATGTCTGATCTAGTGAATCCATTGCGAAAAGGCTACCATATCTTTCTAGAGTGCATTCACTAATTAGGAATTACACAGAGAAATGTATTTGAACTAGCAAAATAATAAAAGGTGAGCAGGTTACGGTCCTCTTGTAAGGCGTTTTACTTAGATGTAATGCGCAATGCAAGGAAGCAAAATGAACTAATATTGGGCCAATCCCAGACATACGACCTGTGTAGAATTTCTGCAAGTTACTTCAACCTTCATACAGGTGATGGTCACTGATGGTCAAGAAATAGCCATCAAGATCTCTCATCGAAAATTCCATTTTTCGGCTATTGGGATTGAGATGTATTTCTTCTTCAACGACACCACCCAAGCGCCTAAAATTCTCTCTAATTTCTTGTAGATGTTTGGTTCGAAAGTAGAGGATCAATCCATTACCAGGCGTACGGTGAGGCTTGATCATTGAGGGGTGATCATGAGCACCCCATTTATGCAGGCAGAGCATGACTTCACCCTGTTCAGAGGTCAGGATTTCGAATTCATCACCTCCATGCATGGCCTTGCAGCCCAATACTGAATTGTACCACGATGCGCTTGCTTGCACGTCCTTTACAGCTATGATCGGATCGAGAGCACTCATAAGGAAGAAAGATATTAATTATCTGATTTTCGTTGAGGCTTGAGAGGGCGATCGTGACTCATTATGAGCTTTGAGGCTTATCGGCCATCATCAGCCAAGCCTGTAAGAATCCATCCAGATCACCATCGAGTACGGCATCTGTATTGCTTGTTTGATGACCGGTACGATGATCTTTTACCCTTCGATCATCAAGCACGTAACTTCGAATCTGCGAACCCCATTCATTTTTCATCTTAGTCGCTTCTACTTTGTCCTTCTCAGCTTGTTGCTTTTCCAACTCCAGCTCATAGATGCGGGACTTAAGCATTTGCAGTGCTTTGTCGCGGTTCATATGCTGCGAGCGCTCTTCTTGGCATTCAACCACCAATCCAGTGGGTAGGTGACGTACCCGAACCGCAGATTCAGTCTTATTAACATGTTGACCTCCCGCACCACTTGCACGAAAAGTATCCCATTCGATATCAGCTGGATTTACTTCCACTTCGATCCGGTCATCAATCATGGGATGCACAAACACCGAGGAAAAGGACGTCATGCGCTTACCTTGCGCATTGAATGGACTTACACGGACCAGGCGATGAACCCCATTCTCTCCCTTGAGCATGCCATAGGCGTAGTCCCCTTTGATTTCCAACGAAATCGACTTTAATCCAGCTACGTCACCATCGACTCTATTTAGCTCAGATATTTTATAACCTTGTTTCTCAGCCCACATGAGGTACATGCGCATGAGCATTTCTGTCCAATCGCAACTTTCCGTGCCGCCAGCTCCGGCATTGATTTCTAAGATGCAGCCGAGTTCGTCCTCAGGCTTATTGAGGGTAGACTTGAATTCTACTTCTTCCAGGCGCTTCGATGCTTTGGCATAAGTAGTATCTACATCTTCCTCACTGGCTTCACCCTCCCGTTGGAATTCATAGAGCACCTCAACCTCTTCTACCAGAGTCTCTAGCTCTTCATAGCTAGAGACCCATTGTTTGAGCAGACCCATCTCCTTGAGGATAGACTCCGCTTTCTTGGGATCATCCCAGAAGTTCGGGTCCAGAGAAAGTTGCTCCTTTTCCCTTATGCTAAATAGCCGGTTATCAATGTCAAAGATACCTCCTAAGAGAACCAAGTCGGTCCTTCATGTCCTGCAGCTGCTCTATGGTCATGATTAAGTGTTTTATAAATAATGATCACTGTGCTGATGCACATTTATCTAGTGTAACGTTTTTTAAGTAAATGTACAGTTTGGGATAGTCATTTTGTACCAGGTCGAATCTCTATGCCTACCGAAGCATCGGTAGAAACAAGACCGAGCATAGCCTTTGCTACGTGCCCCGTTAACTATCGGGGTTGGTGATGAAGAGTTGGCGCAAAAGAACATGCCAAACTGTGTAATTATTTGCGAGACTTTATACTAATTGACTTTTTCTAGCTCTACATAAAAATAGAGGGTAGTATTCCCTGGAATATCCATGTATCCAGTTTCACCATAGCCGAGCGAGGGAGGAACGATTAGGGAGGCCTTGGCTCCTTCTTTGAGATAGGCGATTCCTTCGTCCCAACCACCAATGGCTCTTTGTTGACCTAAGGGAAAGGAGAATGCTCGGCCTGAATCAAAGGATGAGTCAAATTTCTTTCCATCCATGAAGGTGCCAAAATATTGTACATTGACCATGTCACCATTCCCAGGTCTTGCGCCACTACCTTCCTCATGAATGATGTATTCCAGACCGGATGGAGTTTTCGTCGTCTCAAGGGCACCTTTGTTATAGGCTGCCAGTGTTTCTTCTGCAAGTGCGCTGACGGCAGGAAGGCGATCTTTAAGTTTTAGTGCAGCAGCCTCTTGCTCTTGCATCATGGCATTCATCTCGGCCTCATACTCTGTCTCATCCTTGATGTCTTCCATAATTAGGTCATACTCTATCACATCAATATCGGCAAAAGCAGGTGGTACATTTTCCAAAGAGTCCAAGGGATAAAAAAGCGTGACGCTGTCGCCCTCTGCCATTACTGCCAGTGCATCTACCACTACTGGCGTTTGATCAGTGTACTCTTCAGGATTTGGGATTCTAATGCGAGGCATATCGGCTTCTCCATAGCTCGAATTGATGACAGAATCTTTATGCCGCATCACGATATTGAAATACGCGTATTCCCCCGGCTTGATCATCTCACCTCCGCTGGATACATGTTTTATATATTCAAAGCCCCTAGGCGACATGGCCCTTTCCGGTTCGGTGGCACAGGATACCATGATTAGGACCATTGCCACCAGAAGGATTGCTTGGCTTACTTTATTCATACTAATATTGGTTTAATTAATGATTCTTTATACTTGGGTAAAATAGACTTTATGAGATCTAAGGTATCTGCCAATCCCATTTTTGTATAACCTCCGGCTGCATTGCGATGACCACCTCCATTAAAATATGTTTTGGCAATCTCTTCAACTGAAAAATCTCCTTTCGAACGGAAAGAAATCTTAATGATGCTGGGCTGCTGGCGAATAAAAATGGCCATGTGGACATCTCTGAGCTTGAGAAGGTAGTTGACAATACCTTCCGTATCACCCCGTTGGATGCCGAATACCGTAAAATCATGCTTGTTCAAAAAGATGATTCCCGTCTTAAATTCGGGTATGATTTCCATTCTGCTGCTTAGGCAATGTCCCAAGAGGCGTAGGCTTTTCTCTTCTAAGGAATTAAAGACCAAATTGTGAATTTGGGTCGTCTCAATACCTATTTCCTGCAGCTCTGCAACTGCCCTAAACAATGCAGGGCTTGTGGCATATTGAAAACCTCCTGTATCCGTTAGAATACCGGTGTAGAGACACTCAGCCAATGCATGATCAATGGACCTATCCGGCTCTAGTGATTTAAAAAATTGATAGACAAGCTCACATGTGGAGCTTGCTGTGGTGTCTGAAAGCACATAATCACCAATGGGATCTGGAAACAGGTGGTGGTCGATCAAAATGGTGTATAAATCCTTCTCTGCGAATAGCGCTCCCAACTTATCAATGCGAGAGAGCGAATTGTAGTCCAGGATAACAGATACTTCTAAATGTTTGATAAAGGACACAATGGGCTCAGGATCCACATCATAGATCTCGACCTCTTCGATAGCGGGCATCCAATTGTAAATGGGTGGGTATTCAGAAGGAAAGGCAACCATTACGCGATGACCACGGCGTTTTAGCCATAATGCCATGGCTAAAGAAGAACCTATGGCATCGCCATCTGGATTGCGATGGCTGGTGATTAGGATGTTTTTCGGATTCGACAGTACGTTGCTAACTTCGTTGATAGCATCCATTTTTTCCAATTAAAGGGCGAAATTGTGATTTTTTATTGAAGGCGAGAAATTTATTTAACACACCAGACCTTGATCTTAGGTGCTTTTATTTACTTTTGCGACCCTTTGAAAATATTCTAAGTAAAACCGTTATGGGCAATAGAACCTTCACCATGATCAAGCCAGATGCTGTTAAAGCAGGGCATATTGGAGCGATCCTAGAAAAGATAAACGCAGCTGGATTTAGGATCGTAGCAATGAAGCTTACCAAATTATCTCAGGAGACTGCGGGTGCATTTTATGCGGTGCATAGGGAAAGGCCTTTCTATCAAGAATTGGTTGATTTCATGTCTTCAGGTCCCATCGTGTCTGCGATCTTGGAAAAAGAGAATGCAGTGGCCGATTTTCGAACACTGATAGGGGCTACCAATCCGGCTGAAGCCGCTCCAAATACCATTAGAGCACTTTATGCTACCAGTGTAGGAGAGAATGCGGTACATGGATCGGATTCGGACGAAAATGCCACCATTGAGTCAAACTTTCACTTTGCCGCATGTGATGTATACGGGGCTTGAGTGTGAGTAAGTGCAAGTGTTGGAGGTTTTTAGGTTATTTGGTACTTGGGTCTAGATGCTACGTCCCTAGTCCCTGTAGATCTACTAAGGTAACCCCTTCACCACCCCGATTAGGTTCTGGATGATATGCATGGAAAGAGTGGCTGTATTCCCGTAATTTTTCTTTGACGAGATTTCGTAGGGTGCCGTTTCCTTTGCCATGAATGATTTCTACGGAGCCTAGGTTTGCTACCAAAGCCTTGTCAATGAACTTTTCCAAACGCTGCAAGGCTTGATCTCGACGTAATCCACGAATATCCAATTTGCGAAATACTTCATCTGCTGCGGCTATATGGGTTTTTATCGAGCGTGTGTTATGAAGGTCAATCGGAGCTCGACTATGGGTAAGATCGTTTAAATTCACATCCAGTCTCAAATTCCCCACAATGAGCGTGGCTTTGTCTTTATCAATACGGTCAATCTTGCCGTTGGTGTCTCCAGATTTCATTTTGGCATAGTCTCCGACTTGAAGTGGACGATTGGAATAATTCTGGGTGTTGGACCCATTTATTTCCTCTTTCAGTTCAACCACCCGTTCTTCAAGTGCTTTCTTACTTTTCTTGAGGGAAGCCGCAAGTACCTTGGCATCTTCAAGTTTTTCCTTCTCCCGAATCTGACGTATTATTTTCTCGAGTTTCTTGTTGGCTCGAGTTTCTTCCTGTAGCTTTTGGGTCTTTTCCTGCAACTTCAGTCGTTTCCGTTTTACTTCGAGTTCTAGCTGCATTCGATCGTAACTCTTGATCAATTTTTCAAGGTCAGCTTCTTTTTGTGCTAGTTTTTTGACTTTCTTATCGACTACATGTTTCTCATTTTCAAGACTGGTCAGCAAGTATTCTAAACGACCAGCCTTTCTACCCAGCTTATTCCTTGCCTGGTTGATGATATCCTTATGAAGACCGCTGCGGTGTGCCATTTCGAAGGCGAATGAGCTTCCTGGAGTACCTTGGCGCAATTGAAAAGTAGGTCTGAGGGCCTGCTTGTCGAATGCCATTGATGCATTTTGAATGGCTGGATGATTGGAGGCAAAGATCTTCAGGTTTCTATAGTGCGAGGTGATGACGCCCAGGGCCTTTTTCTTTTGTAGCATGTTAAGAATTGATTCTGCAATGGCACCACCGGCAGCCGGCTCTGTGCCTGACCCAAACTCATCGATTAAAAAGAGGGTGCTTGGGTCGGCGTTGGTGGTCAGCTCTCGCATATTGTTGAGGTGGCTATGGTAGGTACTCAAGTCATTTTCGAGGGACTGTTGATCGCCGATATCTGCAAAGACGAATCTGAATATACCTAGTCTTGATTCGCTGCTGGCTGGAATGAGCAGTCCCGATTGCAGCATCAGTGTCAGTAGACCCACAGTTTTTAGGGTGATCGTCTTGCCTCCTGCATTAGGCCCGCTAATGAGTGTAATGCGCTGTTCTTGATTTAGACTGAGATCAAATGGAATGACCTTTTCTTGTTCCTTTGGGTGTTTAAGTAGCAGCAGAGGATGTTTAGCCTCACTAAGTTGCAGACCAGGTACATCTTTGACACTGGGAGCTTGTGCCCCAAGTACCTTTGCCTGAGCCGTCTTTGCCTGCAAAATGTCCACTTCGACTATCACCTGAAAATGCGATTTCAATTGCTCAAGGTGCACACTCATCTCACGTGTAAGCTCTTTGAGAATGCGACGAATCTCTCGCCGTTCTTCGTTTTTCAATTCTGATATTTCATTGTCCAGCGCTATGGCTTCCTGCGGCTCGATGAATACCGTCCGACCGGATGATGATTCGTCAAGTATGATACCTTTTACTTTGCGTTTGTACTCGGCAAGTACAGCCATCACCCGGCGTCCACTGCGATGTGATTCTAAATTGTCAGCGAGAAAGCCTTGATTGCGATAGTGTGACATCGATTGGTTGAAGGCATGATCTAGCGCTGAAGTCCGGGATTGAATTTGTTTTCGCAGCCGGCTGAGTTCGGTTGAAGCATTATTCCTTACTTCACCTTCTTCATCAAATATCCGCTCAATGCTTGCCAATAAGGCCGGCAGTGGTTCTGTCTGCTCCAATATTTGATAGATGGGCAAATAGGTCTGATTCATTTCGTCATCAAATACCTTGCGCCATGCGACGATCATATTCATTTGGTCTCGCAAGGAAATAATTGACTCAATGGGAAGCACACTTTCTTCGATCTCCAACCACCGAAATGCCTCATCCATGGGTTGATAGGATTGGACCCGGAGTCTCTTCTGAGCTTCAGTGAAACGTAGGTAAGATTCTACCTGAGCAATGGCTAGGTCGATCGCTTCCTTGTCGATCAGTAGAGGAAGAAGCAAACACCTAGCTTGCGCCGGTGCGCCAATGCAGCGCCGACTCAGATCGATTAGTATCTGATCAAATTCAAGTTGTTGATATAGATCTTTGGGATAAATTGACGACATAATACATCACAGTGATGAAACAAAGTTAAGAAGAATACATATGGGGCATCGTTTAGAGGAAGGACGAGTAGAGACAAATATCCCATCTATGAAAGATATTGGCGTTATTTGCAGAAAATTGTAGGGTAATGGCTGGAAATACGTTTGGGAAGTGCTTTAAAATCATGACCTATGGCGAATCTCATGGCAGTGCCATTGGAGTGACCATCGATGGATGTCCAGCTGGCCTATTGATAGATGCAAACGGCATACAGCATGATTTGGATCGCCGTCGACCAGGTCAGTCAAACATCGTGACTCAGCGAAAAGAAAGTGACACTGCTGAAATCCTATCTGGCATTTTTGAGGGCAAAACAACGGGTACACCCATTTCTTTGGTCATTTACAATGAGGATCAGAAGTCTAAAGACTACAGCCACATTGCTGATAAGTATAGACCCTCCCATGCCGATTTTACTTACCAACAGAAATTTGGACATCGAGATTACCGTGGAGGAGGGAGATCTTCTGCTCGTGAGACTGCCGCGCGAGTGGCCGCTGGAGCAATAGCTAGAAGTCTCATGAAGACGGTAGGCACCGAGGTTTTTGCCTATGTGAGCCAAGTCGGACACTTAACCCTGGATAAGTTACCACATCAAATAGACCCTGTGGAGATCGACAAGAATGCCGTGCGATGCCCAGATCAAGCAACAGCAGCTGAGATGGAAACTTTCATTAAAACGGTACGTAAGGAAGGTGATACTGTCGGTGGTGTGGTGACAGGAGTAATCAAGGGATGCCCCGTCGGATTGGGTGCTCCGGCGTTTGATAAACTTCATGCTGATCTAGGTAAGGCCATGCTTAGTATCAACGCATGCAAGGGGTTTGAATACGGCTCTGGATTCGCGGGGGTTTCTATGCGGGGTTCAGTACATAACGATGTATTCAAAAAAGTCCATGGACAGATCAAAACAGAAAGCAACCATTCAGGAGGAATTCAGGGTGGGATTTCAAATGGCATGGATATCTATTTCCGAGTTGCCTTCAAGCCCGTAGCCACTTTAATGAAGTCTCAGACATCGGTTGATCAAACTGGAGAGGCTGTCCAGATTGAAGGCAAAGGTAGGCATGATCCCTGTGTAGTACCTCGAGCTGTGGCTATTGTAGAAGCAATGGCAGCACTAGTTTTAGCAGATCACTTCCTAATTGCCAGGGGTGATATATTGTAGCCATTGCTACTCTTGAAGTTGTGAAGGTAAGATTCGTCACCGAAAGGCTCTAAGACTACAAACTCTCAGTCAATTTCATTTGTTGGACTGTTCTCGAATGATCAATTCGGGAGAAAAAGCAGTGGTGTCTTGACCAGGTGCCTTACCAAAGATTTCCCCCATAGAGTCATAGCTTTTACTGAAACGAAAACCCAAACCAACCTTATTTCTACTTCCTCCAAGAGAAGGGAACCGTTTATAAAAGAGGCTTAACTTCAATCGTTTGTCATCAGTTAGATAAAAATCAAGTTTGACATCACCACCAATGAATGTAGATCCTTGCAAGATGGTGCCTTCGATGATAGAAGCACCTGGACTAAAGGCCAGCCGATCATCAAAAAAACGAATGTTGGGCGCGAGTGAAAACTCCGACCCCGTGCGCACGCCGGTTTCTTGTCCTTGTATAAAATCTTCAGACCTGTAAAAGTTGTAGTCGAAATAAAAGTCCACCCCGGAAATGTAGTCGACCTCCTCCACTCCTTGAGTAATGTATGCAGCCACATAATTTGATAGTTGACTGGTGATGAATTCGCTCAATGTATTTACGGTGGTGGCTGCCAGGTCAAGATTTATGGAAGGAGGTAAAAAGGAGTTAAAAAACAGCAGTCCGTAGACTTGGCGATTGAGCTCGCTGGCATCTTCCTTGAGAATGCGTAATTTACTGTCGATATAATTATTCAGAGAAGGATCGATCTCGGGAAATTGAATATCGAATCCGATTTGAGGCTGACTTAATATCCCTTGCAAAGAGAGCACTAAATCTACCTGGGTAGTGATGTCGGCTGCGTCA
Organism: Saprospiraceae bacterium; assembly: GCA_013001595.1. GTDB lineage: Bacteria > Bacteroidota > Bacteroidia > Chitinophagales > Saprospiraceae > JABDMH01. The sequence continues at coordinate 34,041 of JABDMH010000026.1, forward strand.
GCTGCCGATGAATTGATGCCGCTTTCCAAATACTCGGCGATTAGGTTTCGAGGAGGAACCTTCAGACCTGTGTAGGTTGCATTCATATTTAGGTCTGCCGCTAGTGGATCTCCGGTCCAAGTGATCACGCCACCTCTTTCAATAAGGAAAGGTTTGTTTATGAAATCCAAAAGGGTGTATAGATATTGACCTTGATCAATTACATATTTACCCGTCATTTGAAAATTTCCACCACGTTCGATCGTCAAATTCAGACTTCCTGTGCCCGTTCCTTGAATGATATCTCCTGAAAATTCATCAAAAATGATCTGTACCTCTGCTTCAGGAGTGATATTGAGTTGCATGTCTAAATTGATGCCTCTGAGGTCAACAATTCCTGGCCGTCTCTTACTCGAATCCTGGTCAAATACAAATTTGATAAAGGCATCACCCCCAGTAACATAATCGTCTTCGACGGGAATGTACAACTTGGTTTGGTCACCAGTTGTTGCCTGAATTCGCATGTTGGTACGCTTGAAATTGCCGGTAAATTCAATATTGCCGTCACCAATACCTGTACCATAGTACAAGGCATTATCATTCTTTTCTGTATTGAGAAATTGAAAATGCGGTGAGGCAATGACTGCGTCTAAACCAAACTTTTTAAAATAGTTGTGGATGATCCCACCTTCAATCTCGGCCTTATTTCCGAGCTCATCATAAAACATAGCATCGCTAAAGTCGAAAATTGTGGGACTGGCCTGCACCAATTGCTTATCCATAGAATAGGTCGTCCCGAGGTAGTCTATTTTTAAACTGCCATCTAGAATGACCGGTCCATAAATGGCAGGTTTATCATCTTCTTTCAGTAATTCGATGGTAGCATTGACCGTACCTTCAGTATTGCTGATGGAATGGCCGATAAAATATTCAGCAATTTTTAGTGGGTAGTTCTGGATATCTACATTAAACTGGTATTCAGATGCTTGACCCTGTGTTTTTTTAGTCAGGGGAACAAAGAAGATTCCACTGGCATTAAAGGCCTTTCCTAGATCTAGAATATTGAGCTCTACTTGAGCAGGGTGGTCGATGTCATCCATGACTACAGCTGCGGTAAGTTGACCATAGTCATCATTATTGACCCGAATAGAATCAATGCTGAGATCTAGATTCAGTTCACTTCTTGCAAATAGATTTTCTAATGTTAATGTCGAATATAGGTCTCCAGAAAACTTTAATTGGTCTTTTTTGAGAAAATCATCTAGGAATGAAATGTCTATTTTTTCAGCTTCCAACGCAAGGCTGTTATCTCCCGGACTAGTGATGCGCAGGTAGCTATCATCGGATAGAAATACCATGTTCTGCGTGCGTACAAAATGATTTCCTAGTTGAATGTAATTGTTAGGTACGATTTCCCATGGCTCGTTCAGCATTCTAAATGATGTATTAGCAAGATCAAATTGAAATAAACTGTCATTTAGATAAAACAAACCACCGACATCAACTTCACTTAAAACATTGGCAATGTCATCTGTCTCTAAACTGAAGAGGAGGCTGTCACTTACCATCGTTCCTTCAAATAAAAGACGCTTTACGGCTTGTTTGCCTAGAGTTAGATTCGCAGCTTCCAGATGCCATACACTTTTTTCGTTCTGACCATTCATCTTCAGTACGAGGTCGTCAAATCTATTTTTGGACATTTGAAGCAAGGGTGCTTCCAGATCAACATTGTACTCGAAATTGTCTGCCGCTTCGTTTTTGAAGTGACCTTCTAGGGCTATCTCTTTAAAATCACCGAGAGATCGATTAATTAATTTCTGTAGGCCCTTAGAGTCGTCTAATGTGCCGAAAAATACGAAGTCATTATTAGCAACTAAGCTGTCGGGAATACTATCGGCAAATCTAATACGCTGAGCGAAGCGAGGGTGCTTATGTTGAAATAATGCCTCAACAGTAGTCGGTAGAAGTTCTAAGTCAAAAATGCCTTGGAGGTGAAAATCTAAAATGTCCGAATCAACGTCCAAGATCTTCTGACCATTCTCCCCCAGTACAGACAGAATTTCAACGGTATCCAACACATGAGTTGTAGTATCATCAAGGATAATCACGTTATATCCACGTGCGAAACCATCTAGATTGTACAAGTCATGATAGTCAAAATTAAAATCTATATCACCGGAGGCAACTAGGGGTTTTTCGGAAATATTCAGGGCTGCAAAATCTATATTTCTTACGGTAGCAACAAAATCGACTGTGGGTATGCTGTCCGCAAAATCTACACTACCACTAAAGTCCAGGGATGCATTTGGGTCATTAATATAAAATTGACCATTAAAGAAACTCTTATTTAACTCCCCCTGAAATATTGCATCGTGATAATTGTAGCCTTTGTAGTGGAAGGTGTCTAACTTGGCGTATAAATTGGCATAGGCATCTTCAATATTTAGGTTTTGACCATTTTTTACTTCCGCAGAAAACGACGCCAGGCCATAGAGGTCAGATCCAGTCCAAGCAGCCAAGTCAAAATCGATCAGTTGAATGTCGCCCTGATAGCTGGCATTTCTGATGCCTGAATCACCAGTACTAAGCCGCATATTCGTCCTCAGTTGTCCCAAATCGGTTTTCAGATTTCCTGAAGCTCGAAAATCTTGGAACGGGCCGTCAAAGGTGCCGGTGAAATACAGCATTCCAAGTTTGTTGTAGTTCTCGGGTGGGTTGAAGTTTGGTATTAATTGACGCAGGGTCAAAATATCCAAAGCAGCAGAATCAAGATTTAGACTTAGTGCTTCGCTACCTTTCTCAGTGATGTTTTCAAGGCGAAACTGCCCATGAAGGGTTCCCTTGTCCGCTAATTGTAAATGTAAATTCTTAGCTGATAAATCGTTTATTGTGCCCGTTAAGCGACCTGTAAAAGCGATTGCTTTTCCTCCATTCAAAAGGAAGAATTCGTTCCGATTTAGATTATTGGCAAAGTGTAAAATATCAATCAGCGCTAGTTTGCTGTTGGCTAAATTGATGTCTAATTTCACGCGATTCTCAAAGTCCTTAAAATCTTCTGTAGAGCCATACCTAAGCTTCACATTATCTTTGACAATTGAGTTGGCAGTTTGTAAAAACAAACCGTCGAGATGAATTTGTTGTGTATCGATTTCGACAATGTGTGTCGTCAATTCTTTGATTAAGAATCCTTCAGGTGTCTTAAGTTCAAGGTGATCTATGGAAAACTGTCCCGCTCTTTTGTACCAGTCGAATTCTTCAATCTCTATATTGATGTCATAGGCTGATACATCTCGCAAATCAATAACATTAGATAGTAATTGTTTCTTTGGTTTAGTGCCATCGATGATCCTGGCTTGTCCACCAGTTACGTCAAAGAAGTCAACGGTAAAGGACAAAGGTTTAGCTTTCCTTCGCAGCTGCGTGCTGTTTTCTTCGGTCTTTGAATCCTCTAGAATTAACGATGATGTTGAGGCTTCCGTGGGAAATTTCTCTAAAGTAAATGAAGGGCTAAGTAGACTAACATCACGGAAATGTAGTGGGTCATCGCTACTTATTTTTTCCAGTTGTGCACTTGCAAAGGGTAGCCTTAAGTGAGAATTTCGCCCATTAAAATCATTGGCATGGGTGAATTCAATTTGATCAAGTGCAATCCTGGCAGGATTAAAAATTAAACGAAATGGATTATCTTCTTCCTGAGTAATTTCGCCAGTAGGATTTTCTGTATTTCTCTTAAGATAGTCAAGAAGAAATTGATAATTGGTGGTGCCGACCGAATCTGTTTTGAGATAACATTTGCTATCCTGCAGATCAATCTGTTGAAATACCAACCGATTATCTAGCAGTCCACTTAGAGGTCGGTCAATATCGAAATAGGCTCTTCGACTGTACAGCAGTGTATCGCCTGATTCATCTTTGATCAGCAGGTTATCGACCAATAGATCGTCAAAGAAGTTTAAGTGCAAATGTTCAATGCTTACATGGGTCCCTAAATCCCTGGAGACTTTTTGGCTGATGCGGTTGATGGCAAGATTTTGAACATAGGGAATCTGAATCAGAAGACTCAGCACAATTGATATAAGACATAGTAACAATATGAAGATCAGGACCGATCTTAGGATCCGGCTTTGTAGGGATCTAGTAGCCTGTTCTTGCATGAACTTGTTCTTGGTGGTGCAAAGGTAAAATAAGTATGTGTCTGTCAGTCCGTTATACCAGCTTTTTAACGACACATTAACCGCCGATGGTACTTCATCTTAGAACCGAGTTGAAATGGCGAGCCAGATCCACTACTCAGTGATCACGAACGTGGACTAGGTAGCGCGGCGAGCTTGCTGCACCTGCGCAAACAAATGAACACATTCAACAGCAGCATGCACATCGTGTACGCGAAGTATGTTCGCACCTTGTTCCAGTGCCACCATATGCAGGGCAGTGCTACCATTTAGGGCTTTTTCTGCAGGCAGATCTAAGACCTTCTGGATCATGCCCTTACGAGAGATTCCACAAAGTATGGGTCTGTCTAAGATCTTAAAGACATGTAAATTTGCCAAGAGTTCATAGTTGTGGGCGATCGTTTTACCAAAACCAAATCCAGGATCAATGATGATGTCAATGATGCCGAGCTCCATCAATGAAGCTACCCTAGCCGATAGGAAATCAAGTACATTAATCAGCACGTCCTCGTACTTAGGTTGCTTTTGCATCGTATCAGGTACGCCCTGCATATGCATGAGTACATAAGGAGCTTTGTATTTTGCTACAATGGATAGCAACTTGTCATCTATAGAGCCCGCAGAAATATCATTAATAATATGGGCGCCCTCTGCCAGGCAGGCATCGGCCACTTGATGATGAATGGTGTCTAGGGAGATGATCGTTTCCGGATGAACTTTATGTAAGTGCTTTATGACTGGCAAGACTCGCTTGAGCTCCTCTGTATGGCTAATCAATGAAGAACCAGGCCTACTAGACATTCCTCCTACGTCAATAATGTCTACCCCCTCCCTAATCATTTCTTCAATTCGTGCCTCAAAGGCTGTACGATCAGTATAGGAGCCTCCATCAAAGAACGAATCAGATGTCACGTTTAGGATACCCATCACCAGGGGAGCTGAAATGTCCAACACTTGTCCCCGACAGTTTAGCGTGGTTTGGTTCCAAAACATA
>JABDMH010000035.1 GCA_013001595.1 Saprospiraceae bacterium
TATTGGCTGTCTGTCTCCAATCGAGATCAGCAAGCACATCTTTTTTGTCTGGACTCATACAAGTAATTCAAGTAATGGCGAAATATCGTGTTTTTTTATGCCATTTCGGAAGGAAGTGCCATCACAATGGACCGGGCCCACCATTGATCTGGCTCTGTATCGGAGTATTAGGAAAGGGAACCTTGATGAGTCTATTTAGAACCGTTTCCCACTATTCTTGCGTACAAAGAGTTTCTCCAGTACTGAATGCTGGTCAAATTTGCCAGCCGATGCTTGTTGCATATGTTGATAGGCTGCCGTAATGAAGACCGTTTTTGCAGATGACACGATGATATGTATGAGAATAATGATGACTGCAGCACCAATAATGGCAACTACATGATGCACCTTGAACATGATGATGGCAAATGCAATGGCAACCAGGTATCCTAGCATGTAAAATGCTGCAAAACTAAAATTTGCACCGATTGCTTCACCCCATTGCTTTTTTATCATATCTGCAGACTTTTTCAAAGCATCTATGGGGCCAATATGTTCGAAGGCCAAAATAGGGACCACGAAGAAAGTAGCTAATGACCAAACCATACCTGTAAGACCAACAACCAATTGACCAATAAATCCCAACCTTTCTTCCAGCATTCTGAGCAATGTGCCCACTGTGGCTGCCAGTGCCGACCATGCAAGAGTTACGTTTACTTTTTCTACGCTATAGCCAAGGCCTTCTTTTACCGAGACCTCCTCACCTTGAAATACTTGTCGTACGCAATAGACGAGTCCGATGTTAAAGAAAATGACGATAAAAAACGTGATCAGATAAGAAGAAGAAGAGTGCAAGGGCCCCGATCGTTTCATTTCCTCCCCGCTGCAACAAATATGGTGGATAAAAAGGAGAGGAGTATGAGGACGATACTTGTTCCCGACATCAACACAAAGACTAGTAAGTTTGGTTTGTCGCGAATGACATCTAGACTTATCCATCCGATCTTCCAACCATTCTTTAGTCTTTCCCAGAATCTCACACCGTTTACTTTTAGTTGTGGTGAAAATATGACTAAACAAGTCACCTCCCAGCTACTTCGACCAGCACACTTGGATTTTGGACCAATGGAACATTCCGCTGATAGTCAACGTTCCAGAATTGCGATTTCGAAATCAGCAGCTCAGTAATCGCTCTCAATGACCAACGGCTGGGTTGTCACTTTTGCACTTAGCATGTCTTGAGGTTTAGTTGCAAGTCAAGACGCGCTTACCGATTCTAGTCAATTATCCCAGATGCTTGGCTAAAAACCCGAGGGCCGCTTTATAGACCTCAAATCGATTTTCCTCGTTATGAAACCCATGTCCTTCATCATATTTCACCATATATGGGACATCGATACCTGATTCACGCAGCGACCGCACGATTTGGTCAGATTCATCGATGTTCACACGGGGATCATTGGCACCCTGTATGACAAAGAGGGGAGCGCTAATTTTATCTATGTGGTAGGCCGGGGATGCTTCACGCATCCGTTCAGCATCGTGTTCAGGATTACCGACCATGGCATACATCATGTCCAAATAGGGCTTCCAATACGGCGGAATGGTTTTCATGAACGTGAATAGATTTGAGACACCAACATAATCAATGGCACAACAATAGAGTTCGGGAGTGAAAGTTACTCCAGCTAGTGTAGCATAACCACCATAGCTTCCCCCATAGATGGAAATTCTGACCGGATCCGCAATGCCTTCATCTATGAGCCAATGGACACCATCAGTGATGTCATCTTGCATCTTTTTTCCCCATTCCTTAAATCCAGCTTTAAAAAAGGATTTCCCGTAGCCCGTGCTACTGCGATAATTCATTTGTAGTACCCCATATCCACGGTTGGCAAATAATTGTACTTCAGGATTGTACCCCCATGCATCTCGTACCCAAGGTCCACCATGTGGATTAATGATGATCGGTAGATTCTTGTCCTGATCCGATGGCAAACTTAGATAGCCGTGAATGGTGAGACCATCTCGACTTTGATAGGCTATCGGCTTCATAGGAACCAAATCACGCTCATGAAGCCAAGGGCTGACGTCTGTAATTTTCACGAGTTCTCGACTGACCGCATCAAAAAAGTAGTAAGCCCCCAATGATCGATCACTATAGGTGCGAATTATGAATTTATGCTCATCCTTACTGTTACTAGCAAAACCGACTTCAAATCCTGGAAGTTTGTTCGTCAAGAAATGGTAGGTAGCCTCCGTCTGTTCATCCAAAAATTTTCGCTTTACTTTATCAGTGGTGTAGGATATAGAGGTAAGTACCTTGCGTTTTTTGGAATAATGGAGCCCGGAGACATCCACATCTGGATGACCAAAAATTACATCGCCGACCTCCTTGCCAGCATGCATATCAAATTTGACTATTTCTGATTTGTCTCGACCCAAATTTGATGAAGCATATACAATATGATAGTGCTCGAAATCAAAAAACAAAGGAGACATATTCTCGGTAAAATCTGTCTCTATTATTTCTCGAAAATCCTCTTCTTCTGAATCTCGATACATTAGCACGGTGTTGGTACCTCCCTTGACCTTTGTTGCTATGCGTAAGCGTCCTGCATGATCAGTCATCCAGGAGTCGATCGGTTCCATTACATTACGGTTTTCAGCCAGCCTATTAAGTGCGCCAGAATGGATATTTAGTCGATATGGTTCGAATAACTGAGGGTTATTTTTATTCATCCCGATGATGATTTCATCCTCATTATCCTCTAAAATATCAATGATCTGAATACGCACCCCTTCAAAAGGTGTCAGTTCCTTGGGATTGCCACCGTCCAAATCTATGGCGTACAATTGAAAGTTTTCATCACCCGCTGCATCTTTGATGTATAAGATTCGTGATGCACTCGCCCATCCGTAGCCACTGATGTCTCGATCAGTCTCTTTTGTGAGTTGCAATGCTTGTTCCTCACCAATCTTTTGCACACATACATTCTTCCTCCTTTCAAATGGTGCGGTATAGGAAAAATATTCACCACCGGGGGAGAGCTGATAGGCACTCTTCTCCGGATTTCTAAAGAAGTCTTCCACGCTGTACTTGTGATTTCCTGCTTGACCCAGCTCTATCAAAGTTTGTAGTTCTTCAGCAGAGGATGGTAAAGAGAGGTCTCCAGGTAGTGATTGATCTGACATGGCGTCGCTTTTGTGAGGGGGCAAAAGTATAGAAAAAGTGGACATATTCTGACAGGCTCCACTTACAGGTATGGTAGTGATAGCCTGATCCCGTTGCATAGCCTAAGCAAGAAATTTGTCCGTATTTACTCGTAAAGGCCACTCTTCTTGCATCAATAGACTTTCTTTTTTAGAATTCTAAACTGAGGCACCATTTTGGTTTGTTTGGACGTTACTGGTCATCTTTGTTGGGCATTTTTGAGAATGGTGGGGATGACTATTTGAGAAAAAAGGAGGGATGTCCAGTCTGAAGATCCGCCTGCTGCATTTGTTGAGAATAAAAACGAAATAAATCGGAAGCAATCCTTTGTCCTCAGAAGCAAATGGAAAGCAATGTGGAAGTAAAGAAGGCGAGATGATACTTTGAGGGTATAGATGAAAAATTAGGTCCTAGTTATCCTTTAGGTTTGGATTTCTTAGAGATCGAGATAGAATAAAGGATGCGGAGGAGATTTTAAGTCTTATAGCAGGAACATTTTTATCTTGAAGAGATGCAACTATTCTAGATCATGGCTTACTACATCCTCTTTTACGAAACGGTTGAAAATTATATTGAGCGCAGGGCTCTATTTCGAAAGGAACACCTTGGACTTGCACAGGAAAGTGCTGAAAAGGGGCAGATGGTCCTGGGTGGGGCATATGCTGAACCTGCTGATGGTGCTGCAATCGTCTTTAAAGGCGACGATGCATCAGTGGCTGAGCAGTTTGCCATTAATGATCCCTATGTCAAGAATGGCCTCATCTCGAAATGGTGGGTAAGGGAATGGACGGTAGTGATTAATGCCTTCATAGACAGTTAGTAGACCTACCATCTTTCCGCACATGTTTTATTAAGTACTCTTTTCAAGCGCTTGTGCGAAATAAGGCTGGGCTTTTATTGTAGTAGACAATAAGTTAGTTTAATTGGCTGATTGGCGTGTTGGCTAATTGGTTTAAGTTTGGGTAAATAAAAGCAATATGCCTGAGGTATTTCAAACCATATCGCCGGTGGACGGCAGGGTCTATGTAGAACGCAGCTATGCTCAGCTCCAAGATATAGATCATACCCTCAATCAGGCTCAACAAATCCAAATGGAGTGGCAAGCTACTTCCATAGATGAACGTGCGCAAATATGCCGTAAGGCAGTACACTATTTAGTCGCCCACAGTAACAAACTGGCCCAAGAATTGACTTGGCAGATGGGTAGGCCGATCCGCTATACCCCAAATGAAATATTGGGAGGTTTGCAGGAGCGGGCAATACATATGATTGACATCGCAGCCTCAGCATTGGCTGAAGAGTCACTTGAGGATGGAAACCAATTCAAGAAGGTAATTAAGCATGGTGCACTGGGTACGATTTTGGTCCTGGCGCCATGGAACTATCCTTACCTCACCTCGATTAATGCCATTATTCCAGCTTTGATGGCGGGTAATACGGTCATCTTAAAACATTCGCAGCAAACGCCCCTGTGCGCAGAAAGCTACGCTGATGCTTTCAATAATGCAGGTTTACCAGCTGGTGTTTTTCAATATCTGCACATGACCCATACACAAGTGGCAAAGGTGGTCGTTGACTCAAGAATTGATTTTGTCTCTTTTACGGGAAGTGTAGAAGGCGGATATGCCATACAAGAGGCTGTTGGAAAGCGATTCATGCGGACCGGGCTGGAACTAGGAGGAAAGGATCCAGCTTATGTACGAGCAGATGCTGACCTAAGCTATTGCAGTGAGCAAATAGCCGATGGTGCTTTCTTCAATAGTGGCCAGTCCTGTTGTGGTGTTGAGCGCATATATGTTCATACGGAGGTCTACGATCAATTCTTAGAGGCCTTTCTCTCTGCTACTACCCAACTCAATTTGGATGATCCAACGAAGGCAGATACCACGCTGGGACCAATGATCAAGCCCACGGCTGCTGCTTTTGTAACTGATCAAATTGATGCTGCGTTGGCGATGGGTGCCCGACCATTGGTAGATGTGCGTAGCTTTCCAAATCATGAAGTGAAACGTGGGTATATGGCTCCGCAGGTGCTTGTCGATGTGGATCATCGCATGTCTATCATGCAAGATGAAACTTTCGGACCGGCTGTGGGCATCATGAAAGTCAAGGATGATGCAGAAGCTGTGCATTTGATGAACGATAGCAGGTACGGTTTGACCGCTTCCATCTGGACCCAAGATCTAGAAAGGGGAGAAGTACTGGGAAAAAGCATCCAAACGGGTACATTGTTTATTAATCGCTGTGATTATCTGGATCCGAGCCTGGCTTGGTCCGGGGTTAAAGACTCAGGAATAGGGATCTCCTTATCTCATCTGGGCTATCTGCAGGTGACGCGTCCAAAATCCTTCCACATCAAGAAATAACCATGCGAATTGGCATCCTCCTATGTGATCATGTAGACGACGATCTTCAAGCAGTCCACGGCACCTATCTCCGAATGTTTGAGCAATTTTTGCCAGAGACGAATTTTCAACCATATTTTGTATGTGATGACGATTTTCCAACAAGTGTATCGGATTGTGATGGTTATTTAGTGAATGGATCAAGGTATTCGGTATATGATGAAATATCCTGGATTCAGCGACTAAAAGATTTTGTTCAAGATATTCATCATACAGGATTACCATATGTGGGTGTTTGTTTCGGTCATCAGATCCTGGCGGAGGCCTTAGGTGGCACCGTGCTGAAATCTCCGCAAGGTTGGTGCGTGGGCAAACACAACTTCAAAGTAGATGATGACATATCTTGGATGGATCCAAAGCTTCAGCAAATTGGATTGCTAATGATGTGTCAGGATCAGGTGGTCGATTTGCCCCCGGGTTCAAGTGTAATGGCATCGAATCCTGCTTGTCCGATTGCGATGTTCACAGTGGGAGAACACATGTTTGGGATACAAGCTCATCCGGAATTTTCTCCATCGTACCTGGCTGCCATACTGGATAAGCGAAGGGAGAAGATTGGCTATGATAAAGTTGCTGAGGCTCGCCGCAGTTTACATCTTCCCTTAGATGTTGATCCAATCAGGAAATGGATTGGCAATTTTTTTTTTCGCCAGCGTGCGTCACAACTAGGTCGATAGGAAAATCATCAGTTATTGGATAGCAGATCGTCTCCACCTGTGGTCAAAAAAAGATTAACTTGACTAAAACCGTAAATCCATGGCCTATTCATCAGAATTCCTTGAATATGTGCAGGACCAACTGTCTCTTTGTGATGCATTTGATACGAAGAAAATGTTTGGTGGCATCGGTTTTTTTCGCGAAGGCGTCATGTTTGGAATGATCGGTGAAGATCGTTTCCGCCTACGGGTCGATGACACCAATCGTGTTGATTTTGAGACACATGGTATGGGCCCTTTAGCGTCAAAATCCAAAGGGAAGGGAATGCCATATTATGAAGTGCCCTTGTTGATTTTGGAGGATAGAGAAGCTTTGAAAGCTTGGGCAGATCGTGCATATGCGGTGGCACTAAGTCAACAAAAAAAATAGTGAAATTTAATTTTTTGAATTGATTGGAACTTAAGTTTAGCAAATTAAAGCCAAATGATAAACGCCATCATATTTGGATCAACCGGAATGGTTGGTGAGGGAGTCGCACATGAATGCATGTTGGATCATCGAATTAGCAAAGTACTACTCATTAATAGAAGTCCGACATCGATTAAGGGTCCCAAAGTCACCGAATTAATTCAACGAGATTTCTTTGATCTATCGGAGATTGAGGACCAATTGAGAGGATACAATGCATGCTATTTTTGCATGGGTATTTCTTCCGTCGGCCAAAAGGAAGAAGCTTATCGCAAGGTCACCTATGACTTGACCCTCTATGTGGCAGAGTTATTATTGAAGATTAATCCTGATATGACTTTCATTTATGTTTCTGGTGCCGGCACAGAAAGTTCAGAACAGGGCAGCAGTATGTGGGCCAGGGTGAAGGGGGCTACAGAGAACGCCATTTTAAATCAGGGATTTAAAGATGCGTATGCTTTTCGCCCCGGTTATATTCAACCCACAAAGGGCCTTAAAAATGCCTATAAAGTGTACAGTTGGTTGGGATTTTTATATCCGCTCTTTCGTGCACTGTTTCCCAAGTATGTGACCACTTTGAAGGAAATCGGAGTAGCTATGATCAATGTCACAGCACTGCCGGATAGCAGCAAGGTAGTAGAATGTCGAGACATTGTGAGGCTATCTCATCGTGTATCTTAAGGGTAACATGCAAATTGAAATCAATGCTAGAGAACATCAATATCGCCCATTTTCACAATCAAAAATAGTTTCTGACTCATGAAATCAATATTAATTCCTACACTCCGTTATCATGATCCAGCCAAGGCCATCACATTCTTATCTGAAGCCTTTGGATTTGAAGAAAAGGCAGCATTCAAAAACGATGAAGGTATAGTCATTCATGCAGAACTCGCCATAGGTGATGGGATTTTGATGATTGGCTGGACCGGATATGATTCACCATTTGGCCAGTTTTTGATACATCCTGACGAAACGAAAGGACGCAATACGATGACGGGATTTATAGTGGTAGAAGATCCAGATGCACATTATGCGCAAGCTCAGGCTGCCGGCGCTGAGATCCTTTTGCCATTGGTAGAGCAGAGTTATGGAGGCAAAGATTATTCTTGCCGAGATATTGAGGGCTATGTTTGGAGCTTTGGTTCATACGATCCCAGAAAAAACTAGGCCAGTTGGCTGATGGATAATAGTACTAATGCAGTCACACGCCAAATTGTCTTAGATGATGATCTATATGCTTGGAAAATAAGGTGTTCCACTCGGTGATAGTCAGCATACCAAATGAATGTGATTCCTTCTGATCAAAATGATCAGCACCCAGTTCTTGAGTTTTGTTGATGTACTCAATCAGGCGCTCTTTTTCCGCTGCAAAATCCTTTGGCCCGGTTTGTAGAAACATGGGAGCAGTGCGCGTATTTTTCTTATACGGTTTGGGGCCCACCACGATCTCTTTCGCAAATGTTTTAGCGATGAACCGAGCGAACCATCCTGGTTTGGGGTGCTTATTGGTATGTACCAATTCGTAAGCCACATTTACATGGGCCAACATTTGATCTACGGTCATTTTACCCCATTGGGGTTTTGTCTCCGGAGTCAATTGACTGATCCTTGCAATGGCTAGCTGACAAGCAGCTTTATCAAATAAGTTGGGATAAGCCATTTTCTCAGATTGTACTGAGATCAAGGTAAGAAAATCAAGTGAATGGATGCTACAGTTTGCTCATGATGTGTACCCAGATCAAATCGGATTTCAGCTAGTGGAGCAGAAAAAAATCCCTGATTAGGTAGATGTTTGGCATTGCAGATAGATTCACTTTTACCTAGGAAATCGCGAACACGATGTTGTGGAGTGACCAACATGAAGAGAATGAGAAAGTGTATCTTTTCAATGATAAACTTCAGTGAGTATGGTTAGTGGTAGAATTACCCATTTGAGTAGACATTCTTGGTGGACTGGGTTAAGAACAGGTATGCTTTTCGCCTGTATGTGGATGGGACTACATACCCTTCGTGCACAAATCACTATGGACTCTATCCAAGCCATTGTTACTGCCCCTATCCCAGACACAACCAAGGTCCTGAAGTTGACCAAAATTGGTGAGCGTCTACGCTATGCAGATCCTTCTTTGTCAGACTCCAGCAGTGTACGGGCACTTGCCCTTGCAAGAAAAATGCATTTTATTAAGGGAGTCGCTTTTTCTATGGTGAATCTCAGTGCAACGAACCTAATACGAGGAAATTATAGTGAGGTTGAACAGTACACTGAAAAACTACTTGATTTGGCCATTGAGGAGAATCTACCTAAGATACAGCTTGATGCTCTTGGTCAACAAGCCATTAAGTTGTATCATCAGGGTCGTTATCACGACGCCTTGCAGGTGCATTTTGTTCGCCTGAGCATTCTCGATACCTTCCCGATCCTGGTCTCAGAATTAATAACCTATAATAATATAGGTATCAATTATGAACGTCTGGAGGAGCCGGAAAAAGCATTGGAATATTATCAGAAGGCTTATGATTTGGGCGTAGAAGTGGACAACAAATATTACTTGGCTGCCATTGGTGCGAACATGGGGGTAATCCATAAGACTCTAGGCAATTTGGCAAAGGCTAAAGAACTCTTTATTAATAGTATAGAAGCTGCTCATGAAGTTAATAATCCAAACCTTTTGGTGGACGAAACCAGCAATTTGGCTGAGGTGTACATGTTGGAAGAAAGTTATTTAGATGCACATCGCTACAACCGAGAATCCTACACTCTGGCCAGACAGATTGGAGATCCAAATGGCATGATGAAAGCACAAATGCAGCAAGGAAATATTTTCTATGAAGAAGGAAAATACGATGCTGCACAGGCGTCCCTAGAAGACAGTAGACGAATTGCAGATACTCTGGGCGATAATGAGGAGAGACTTAATTTATATGAGCTATTTCATAAAAACTTCGCTGCGCAGGGAAGGATGGATCGTGCATATCAAAGTGCCCTGCTTTATGCTGCATATCGAGATTCTATATTCAATCTGGAGAAAACAAATGAAGTCGCTGCACTGGAAACCAAATTTCAAACGGCGGAAAAAGAAAAGGAAATTGCCGAGCAAGCCATAGAGCTGGAGAAAAAAACTCATCAGAGAAATAGACTGTTCGCCACGGTTTTATTCATCGGCTTACTGGGGTTAAGCATCTTTACCGTTTTGATGCTTAGACTCCGTGAAAACAGAAAGCTGGCAAAACAAAATGAGATCATACAACAACAAATGATCGCATCACTGGAAAAAGAAAAAAAGATAATGAGCATGGCATCGATGATAGATGGACAGGAGTCGGAGCGGATACGTATAGCCAAAGACCTTCATGATGGTTTGGGAGGTCTGCTGAATGGTGTGCGCACTCAGATGGGACGCATTGAAAAGGAAATTACCAAACTAACAGATCTAGACCTTTATGCGCAAACAAATAAGATGATGGCAGAAGCGTCGGCAGAAGTGAGGCGAATTTCGCAAAACCTCATGCCGAGTGTGTTGAGACTTGAAGGGCTACAAGGTGCCATCGAAGACCTCTGCCACCAGCTGGAAAGTGTACATGGCCTGGAGGTGGACCTTCATCTTCAACTTTCAGGACTAACCCTGGACGAAACACAAGAGACATTTCTATATAGAATTGTACAGGAGTTGACCAACAACATCGTAAAACATGCACAAGCGAATGAAGTAATGGTTCAGGCCATCAGTTATGAGGATCACCTCAATCTCATCATCGAAGACAATGGTGTCGGTTTTGACACATCTATTCTTGAAGGCAAATCTGGAATCGGTGTTCGATCTGTACAATCCAGGGTAGATTTCCTAAGCGGAAGCTTGGATCTGTCTTCCACACCCGATTTAGGCACCAGCATTTCTATTAATATTCCATTAAATCCAAAAAAATGATTCGTGTAGCATTGGTTGATGATCATATACTGACCTTAAAGGGTACTCAACAGGTTTTGTCAGAGACTGAGCATATGCTGATTGTCGGCGCTTATACAGATGGGCATCTTCTGTTGGACCTGCTGGCATCAGAAGTTTCAAACGTAGATCTTGTGATCACAGATTTAAATATGCCCAAAATAAATGGTGTGGATTTATGCAAGAGAATAAAGCGAAAATACCCTGCCATCAAAGTCTTGATTCTGTCTATGATTGATGAACCCAATATGGTGTTTCGCATGCTCAAATATGGAGCCGATGGATATCTGCTAAAAAATGAAATTCAAAATGAATTGATGGATGCAATAACCTCAGTCTTGCAAGGTAAGAAGTACTTTAATCAGCCGATTGATCATCTGCTTTCTACTTCTCATAATCCAAATGAGCGCAGTTCGCGAACCATGCGTCCTAATCTTTCGCGGAGGGAGAAAGAGGTGCTTGACCTAATTATTAAGGAATATACGACCCCAGAGATCGCCGAGGCCCTCTTTATTTCAGAGGGCACAGTAGCCACACATCGTAAACACATACTGAGTAAGATGGGCGTAAAAAATACGGCTGGCATTGTCCGAGTAGCTATTGAATGGAGCTTGCTGTAGTTGCTTCGTTCAGTTTTCGAATAGTTGGGTTGAGACCGAGCCTGTTCTTGCTCTCCGGATCACCGGAGACACTGAAGTGATTAACCTCCGTTTTGGCATTGGGTTGCCGTAGCCTATCCACTCAATACTGGCGATTTACCTACTCAAAGTGTCCTGAACTTTATCTATTTTACCGCTAGAAAATAACATCCATGATGCAACCACCACCAGAGAAAATGGGCTCCTTTTACTTGGGCGCCAAGTATAATATGGTAGACCAGAAGATTGAAGAGGAGACCATTAATTATGATGCACGAGACCTGACTACCCATGCCGTATGTGTGGGCATGACTGGCAGTGGTAAAACAGGGTTATGCATTGATTTGCTTGAAGAAGCCGCTCTTGATCAAGTGCCTGCCATTATTGTTGATCCGAAAGGGGATATGACTAATCTATTATTGCAGTTTGAAGAGTTGTCGCCCGCATCATTCGTACCTTGGATAAATGCCGACGATGCGGCTAGGAAAGGACTGTCTATCGATGCATATGCTGACGCTACAGCCCAGAAATGGCAAGAGGGACTAGCTTCCTGGGGGCAGGGCAAAGAGCGCATAAAGGCACTCAAAAAGTCTGTAAAATACACCATATTCACTCCGGGCTCGGATGCCGGAGTACCCATCAATATTTTGGGCTCCTTTGCAGCCCCATTGGTAGATTTTGACACAGAAGCCGAGATGCTGCGCGAACGCATCCAGGGTACGGTGTCTGCATTACTGGGTATGATAAATGTCAAAGCAGACCCATCTAGAAGCAGAGAGGGTATTTTGTTAGCCACGATTTTTGAACACCACTGGCGAAAGGGTGAGGGATTGGATCTTGCGACTATTATCATGGCCATTCAAAAGCCACCGGTGCAAAAACTGGGTGTCTTTGATGTCGATACTTTTTTCCCTGAGCAGGATAGATTTGATCTCGCTATGCAGTTTAATACACTGGTGGCGTCTCCTCAATTTGCCAATTGGCTCAAAGGTGAACCTTTGGATATCGACAAGCTGTATTTCACAGCGGATGGAAAAGCGAGGCACAGCATATTTTATTTGGCCCATCTTAGTGATAGTGAGCGCATGTTTTTCGTAACCCTCTTATTGAATAGTTTGGTGACTTGGATGCGTAAGCAAACAGGTACTACTAGTCTTCGTAGCCTGCTCTATTTTGATGAAGTCTTTGGGTATTTTCCCCCAGTGGCACAACCTCCCTCAAAAAAGCCGCTCTTGACGATATTAAAGCAAGCACGCACCTTTGGCTTAGGTGCCATACTAGTAACACAGAATCCTGGAGATTTGGACTACAAAGGTCTCTCCAATGCTGGTACATGGTTTATAGGAAAATTGCAAACAGATCGTGATAGAGATAAGGTATTGCAAGGTTTATCGGGTGCAATCAATGAGGCCGGAGCAGGAACTTCGATGGATTTTTCTAGCAAGTTGGCAGGACTCTCTTCCAGAGTATTTCTTATGCATAATGTACATGAGGACCAGCCCGTGATTTTTCATACGCGTTGGGCTATGTCGTTTCTCCGGGGACCGCTCACCCGTGCCCAAATCAGGACAATGACTGCAGATAGCAAAGTAAATGTACCAACTACCGATGCGCTAGTTGAGGTCATGACCGAAAGTCAAACTAAAGCCCCAAAATCTGCTACCCCTCCAGCATTGGATCCAGGCATTGATCAACGTTTTCTTCGACGCCCAGAGGTCGAATCAAACACCAGCTTAGTGTATCATCCCAAAGTATTGGGTGTGGGAAAGGTTAGGTTTTATGATGGCAGAAAAGACATTGATCTCGATCGATCATTGGCACTATTGGCCAATCCCCCAGATGATTTTGGCCGGGTCGACTGGTCTAGAGCTGAATATTTGGACGACTGGCAACGTAAGTTATCTAGCGATCCTTATCAAGGGCCAGTAGCATCATATTCAGAAGTCCCCAAAACCTTAACCTCCGCCAAAGAAATGAAACAGGTCAGCAATGACTTTGCAGATTGGCTATATCATGAACAAGGTTTCGAAATTGCCGAACAGGAAAAACTGAAATTACATCAAAAACCAGATGAAACATTGGAGGCTTTTCAGATGCGTGTGAACCTGGCTATGCGGGAAGCTAGAGACAAAGAACTGGATGCATTGCAAGACAAGTATGAGGTGAAGATGGATCGACTCGAGGAAAGACTGCGCAAAAAGGAATTGAAACAGGCAGAGCAGCAGGCGGATTTGAGCCAAAGAAAAACTGCTGAATGGGTTGGTGTAGCGGAAACTATATTTTCTGTGTTTTCTGGGAGAAGGCGATCTCTGAATACAGCTACGACGAAGATGCGAATGAGGCGAAAAGCCAGCCATCAGTTAGAGGCCACACAGGCAGACATTGACGTACTGATGGAAGCTCAGGATGAACTGCGTGAGGAATTAGATGAGAAATTAGGCGAGATCGGTGACCAGTGGCAATCCATTGCCAACGACATTGGTAAGGAGGAAATTAAACCACGTCGTGCTGATGTCAAGGTAGATGCGGTCTATTTGGTCTGGAAACCCGCTTAAACCATACCTTATTGAGCCCACTTCGAAAAATCGCAATGTCAAAAATGGCTCTTTTGGCGATCTTTTCATTTTTCTCAATTTGCTGATACTCAGGCATGACCAAATCTCAAAAAAGTGCAAATCTCATCCAAAATAGGCTCATTCTGTGAAGATGGCACTTTCCGGAGTGCGCTCATTATTTTTCTATCGGTACGGCGATCCTGTACTGTACGCCCATACCTTGCTGGGCCGTCGTCTGCACCGTGCCATTTAAATAGGTAATCCTTGAGTGAATGTTTTTTATACCCAGCCCATATTCAATGGACTCAACAGTTGGATCATACCCTTTACCATCATCTGCTAAATCGATGATTAGATTCTTTTGGTCGATGGAAAAGTCAATGAGCAGTTGACTTGCTTCGGCATGTTTAAGGGTATTTTGACAGATTTCCTGTATGGCTCGATAAAGTTGTACTTTTTGTAGATCTGTGAGTTTGAGTGCCACTTCAGGAGCGATCACGTTTATCCTCATATCTGATTTCTCTTGCAAATCAAGCGCTAGATCTTCCACAGCTTCTACAAGACCCAGGTCAATCAAGGCGCCAGGCATCATGTCATGTGATATTCGCCGGACTTCCCGATGCGCATTGCCGATCAATAGCTCAGCTTTTTTCAGGAGGTCCATATCGCTTAACTTTTCAATTTCTTTGGTAATGCGTTGCATTTGTAGTCGTGCTGAAGCCAGAATCCCCCCTAAGCCATCATGTAAATCTTGTGCAATTCTTTTGCGTTCTTCTTCTTGGCCCTGCACCATGTAATCCAGGGCCAGGATTTTTTGCTGTTTGTGCAAGCTGTCAATTTTGGATGTAGCTAAAGATTGATTTTTACGATTTCGGTAAAATAAGAACCAAGTCAAAAATCCTAGCAGGATGGCGATTAATATCAGGAGATTACGCTGATGCGTTTTAGTGGAGAGCTCCAATTTCTGGTTGGCCAATACAGCATCTTTCTGGGCTACCTCATACTTTGTTTCGATCTCCTTAAATAGGGTCTCATCATAGCCCTGATCTACACTGTCTTGATATTGGACCGATAGTTTTAGTGATGCCAGGGCTGCTTCATAATTTTCGTTCAATTCAGCGGCATTGCTTTGGGCAAGATGGGTTTCTGTCAGCAGTGCTTTATGATCAATTTGCTTCGCAATTTTCACTGCCTTGGCAAAGTGTTGATCGCTTAATTCCACTTCTTTGAGTTTGGCATAAACGGTTCCGAGTTCCATATTGGTTTCAATGAGTGGGATCGGATCTTCTAGCCGTTCACGGATAGCTAAGGCTTCGAGCATCAAAGTAAGTGCTTCCTCAGCTCGTTCTGCTTGCTCCAATGTAGCACCAATATTATTCAGGTTTCTTGAGATCTCAGATTCGTTGCCCAGCGCTCTACTAATAGCTAGTGCTTCCCTAAACATGGTCAATGCTTCTTCTGTATTACCTAAAGCAAGGTGATTGATGGCCGTGTTATTGAGCAGAAGACTTACCAACTTATCCCGATCCTGGTGCGTCAATGACTTAGCAAGTTTGAGCCCCTCTTGATTGAATTTTAAGGCCTTTTCCTCATTGTTCTGCCTTCCGTACAAATTGGCAATATTTAGCAATTTGACGGTCTGACCATAGTCATTATTATGAGATTTATCATACTCAATTCCCTCTGTATACAATTCAATGGCCTTGTCATATTGGTCTTGTCTCTTGTAGAGTACACCCAAATTCGCGTAAGTAGCAGAAACCAGCGGGGTAAGATCATTTGCAATGCCTAGTGTACGGGCTTCTTCGAGATAGAATTGTGCGGAGTCATTTTGAGCTGCGTAGATATACATGGTACCCAGCACCTGATTTGCTGAACATCGAAATTTAACGTAAGTGCTGTTTTTCCCTAAGTGGAAGCACTTTCGTGCATACACCAAGGCGCTATCCATGGAAATATTGGAATAGGCATATGCTAAAAAATAATAGGCACGCATAGCAGTCGTATCATGTACAGCATGAATAGCAACCTGCTTGAGTGAATCTATGCTTTTTACTTGCCCAGATAGGGTAGGTCTATGACTTAACAACAGGATCAACAGCAGGCATGATGTATAAATTTTTCCCATGGATTTATCTTGAAATGAACACAGGGTCAAAGATGGCACTGTCCATACAACCTTTTGTACGGTTTACGGGGGAGTTATGGAAATCACCCTTTTGTGGGATCGGTTGCTTGTATTTACTGAATACTCCCTTGTCCTACTCTGGTGTTACATAAGCCGCTGTAATGCCTCCGTCCACTAAAAAGTCGGTCCCCGTTGTATAAGATGATTCATCTGAAGCTAGGTATAGTGCTCCATAGGCCATTTCTGAAGCCTCTCCAAATCTTCCCATTGGAACATGCACGAGGCGCCGTCTTCTCTTCTCTTCTGTATTCAAAAAATCCATGAGTAAATCTGTGCGCAGGGGTCCTGGACTAAGTGCATTGACACGAATACCTTCTTGGGCATGAACAACTGCCAACTCACGTGTCATCGCTAAGACAGCTCCCTTGCTAGCCGTGTATGCAATCTGAGGAGTGGCTGCACCAAGACGAGCCACAAAGGAGGCTGTATTAATAATGGAGCCTCCTCCAGATTTTTTCATTGCGGGTATGCCATATTTACAACCTAGTAAAATACTCTTGACATTAATTCGTAGCGTTAAATCGAAAATATCCTCCGATGTGTGAATGGCATCAGAATCTTCACTATGCATGATGCCGGCATTATTGAAGAGGATATGGAGTCCTCCAAATGCTCTTTCAGCATGAGCAATCATGGATCGACAATCACCATCTTTTGAAATGTCTGCTAAGCATACTTCAGCGGTGCCACCTACATCTCTTATTTGCCGAACCGTATCCTGAACGGATTTTTCATCCCTGTCTACGGCAAGCACTTTTGCACCTTCTTTTGCAAATAACAACGAGCTGGCTTCACCTATGCCATTGCCAGCACCCGTAATTACTGCAATCTTATCTCTTAACCTCATTGACTATTCATATTTCAATATCCAACCAGTGTACCGTCGTGTTAGTAAATATACAGTTTGAGATACTTTTTTTGTACCAGATCAAAGAAACAGAACCGAGCATAGCCCTGGTTACGTAAGGATTTTGGTGATGAAGATATGGTGCAAAAGAACATGCCAAACTGTGTGGTTATTTGCGAGACGTTATACTAAATCCGTTCAAAGTAACGCTTGCGCTCCCAGTCTGTTACTCCTTTCTCGTAAGCTCTAACTTCTTCATCAAAGAAATGAGCATAGTGATCTACCACCGTGTCACCGAAAGCTTTTCTGGTAAATGCGCTATTCCTAAATAAGTTTGCTGCTTCGCCTAATGATTTCGGCACATGTTGCAGGGATTCATCGGCATATGCATCTCCAGAGAATATTGGAGGAGGTTCTATCTGCGCACGAATGCCTTCGAGGCCCGATGCCAATGAGGCGGCAAATGCCAAATATGGATTGCAGTCTGCGCCTGGGATGCGACACTCGATTCGCAAACTTTTTCCCTGACCAACAACCCTAAATCCAGCCGTTCGATTATCATGACTCCACGCGAGGCGGGTTGGTGCCCAAGATGCATCTACGTATCGTTTATAAGAATTAATCGTTGGGGCATAAAAGGGCATTAGATCTGGTACGTACTTCATCCACCCACCGAGAAACCATTGAAACTCTTCAGACGCTTCGATGGGGCCGAGACGCTTATTTCCGATGAATGCATTCTTACCCTCCTTCCATAAGCTGATGTGCAAATGGCAGCTGGAACCTGCAGAATCCGCGTGATATTTGGCCATGAAAGTAATGGAGATCTTCATTTGATCAGCCAATTCCTTCAGGCATTGCTTAAAAACCATGTGGCGATCTGCCATTTCTAAGGTCTCCGCATAACAAATATTTAATTCATGCTGACCCAAGCCCCATTCTCCTTTACTGGTCTCCACCGGGATGCCAGATTTCTTTAGATGTTTGCGAGCGGCGCTATGAAAAAATTCCGTTCGGGTGCCCTGCAAAATATGATAGTCTTCAAGGTACCAGCCCACAGGTTTTAATTCATGGTAATTCTTCTCATGACATTCTCGGAAACTTTGCTCAAAAAGATAATGCTCAAGCTCACTGGCAGCCATAGAACTATATCCCATGTCGGCGCATTGGGAAAGTTGGTTTCGCAAAATAGAGCGAGGAGCAACTCCGAGCAATTCATGACGCTGATTTTGGTATACATCGCAAGTAATGATGGCCGTCTTTCTTAACCAGCTCGCCTTGCGCATGGTATGTAGATCAGGTATCAGATGAAAGTCTCCATATCCCAAATTCCAATTGGCCATTGCGTAGCCTTGAACTGGCTCCATTTCCATATCGGTAGTGAGTAGATAGTCACAAGCATGTGCGCCATCTTCTAAAGCGTTTTCAATGAAAAATTCGGCATCCATCCTTTTACCCAGCATCCGGCCATAGTGATCGGTAAAACCCAAGACGATGGTATCAATCTTGTTAGCTTCAACCAATTCTCGCAGGGTTTCAACCGAAATAGTTCCATGTTTCTTCATGTTTGCCGGTTTTTTGCTTCCCTAATAATAGGTCTTTTCATATAAAGATAGGAGGGTTTAAGCAGTCTCTGCATGCCCAGGATTATAGAAAACCTTAAACCATATAAATGACAGGACCATGATCGCCAGATAAATGGCAGCTTGCCAGGGGTTATAGATGGTGATGGCTACTAAAGCTATGGAAGCAATTAATAGGGCAATGAGTGGCGTCCAAGGGTAAAATGGTACCGCAAAAGGTCGCAGTAAATTCGGTTGTGTTTTGCGTAACTTCAGAACACTTAGCATAGAGATAATATAAAGGGTCAAGGCTCCAAAGCAAGCTATGGTAATCACATCACCTGTCTTGCCTGTAAAGAGTGCGACCAGACCAATGATAAGATTAAACACCAGTGCATTCGCAGGAGTGCGAAAACGTGGATGGATTTTTCCCAATCGTGGAGGAGCAAAGCCCACCCTGCCAAATTCAAAAGTAGCCCTGCCCGCTGCGAGGATGATTCCATGAAAGGAGGCTATAAATCCAAACAACCCAACTACGATAATCAATTTATACGCGAAATGATCTTCTCCGATGGCACGCCGCAATGCAAGTGGCAGTGGTGAATCTGACAGGTTGCCAGCAGAGTCAAAAACAACTGCTTCCCAGCCGGCAATACCAACTGAAGTAGTAAAAGTAAATATGCACAGCACAACCAATGTTAAGATCGCCGAACCGAAGCCAAGTAGTACATTACGCTGAGGATTAATTGTCTCCTCAGCCACATTGGCCACTCCTTCAATGGCGAGGAAGAACCAGATGGCAAAGGGTATCGCGGCAAATGCTCCCGACCAACCGTGAGGTAAGGCATTCTTACTAAGGTTTTCCAACTCTACATGTGGGATCGAGACTCCCATGAATAGCAGGAGCCCCAGTACGGCGATGCAGGTGATCACTAACTCGATGGATGCAGCTGCCTGCACCCCGTAAATGTTAAGTGCTGTAAATAACAAATAAACTACAATGGCTACGACCAAAATATTTACGACAGGAAAAAAAAGATTAAAATAGGCCCCTATCGCAAATGCAATCGCTGGCGGAGCAAAAATAAATTCGATGTTTTGAGCCATTCCACCTACAAATCCCCAATTTTTGCCGAAGGCTTGAAGTGCATAATCAAAGGCCCCACCAGCCTTAGGAATTGCACAAGCCAGTTCAGTATAACTAAAGGTAAATGTCAAGTACAGTATAATGATAAAGACGGTTGCTGCACCCATACCCAGGGTTCCCCCTTTTTCCAAGCCGAGATTCCAGCCGAAGTACATTCCAGAGATTACATAGCCTACTCCTAGGCCCCATAGCATATATGGGCCAAGAGACTTACTTAGTTGTTTGTTATGTGGCTCCTCCACAGATTAGCGCTTCAACTCCCAACAGTCAATGGTTTTGGTTTCTGGACCACCACCACGGTTGGAACTCCCTCCCGCTATATAGACTCGGTTATTATATTTGATCGCTTGCATGCCATGCCTACCTTCAAGCATTGGGTGCAAAGTATTCCACCTGTTCTTCTTCACATCAAAAGCCTCCACTTCTTCATGGGCAGAAACTTGAGAGCCGCTCTCTCCACCCATGACCACCAGTTGATCATCCAAGGTGACTACAGTTGTACCTGCGCGCAAAGTAGGTAGGTTTAAATCAGAGGGCAATGTGGTCCAAGTATTGGTTGCAAAATCAAAAACATCAACTTCGGCGATGGTTTGTTCCATCACACGATTGGTTTTTGCTGAGCTGTTTCTTCCTCCCGCAGCATATAGTTTTCCATCGATTACCGCCATTTGAAAGTGGTCCCTGGTGTGGGGAGCATCAGGCAGGGTGGTCCACTCGCCTGTTTTAGGGTCAAACACATCAAACCAGGTAGTGTGACCCGTGTAATGGCCGAGTTCATTTCCGCACAATAGATAGATCTTACCCTCATAGACGATGGCTCCGGCAGCACCACGATGTCGACCGTCGGGCAATCTCCCAGCTATACGCCAGCTGTCGGAAGATGGATTGTAAACGTGCAAGAATGCAATCGGTTCTTCCTTTGGGTAAGGTCCTGTGAAGGCGCCAACAACCCATATTTCATCATCGAGGACAATGGATTGAAAATGATGCATTTCGAGAGGTGTAACAGTACCTTGGGACCAACTTTTGGTCTCGGGATCAAAGATGTCCACGGTATGGGTGTTGCGGCCACCAAGTGCATAGAATTTGCCATTGACTTCAGCGAAGGCAGACTCATGTCTGTAATGAGCGCAACCAGTGGCGTCAATCCGGTGCCAAGGTCCACGTTGCCATTTTTGATCATATCTTTGCACTCTCCAGTTCAGAACCTCAGTGACATATAGTTCCTCATTTAGCCCAACGGCAATGCCGTGGGCAGCCCTCAATTGTCCTGGAGCCGCTCCAGGTCCAGCAATATAAGTGCCCAATATGTTTCCGTCAGGGTCCAGTTTCAGAATCTGCTCTGCATCACCTTCCGTCATATAGATGTTTCCTTCGGGGCTGACCGCTAAGCCCCAGGGTTTTCCCACATTTGTCCAAGAAGCTTGGTGTTTTCCTTCCAGGTCAAAGACTTGAATGCGACTGTTGTAGCGATCGGCCACATAAAGCCGATTCTTGTAGTAGATGATATTGTGTGGATTGTCAAAATTTCCAGCTTCCGGTCCTTGTTTGCCCCACGTACGGATAAATCGACCGTGCTTATTAAGCTGTACAATCCGGTGATTACCATAGCCATCGGCCACATAAAGATCACCATTCGGTGCAAATGTGATGTCTGCAGGTTTAAAAAACAAAACCATATCTCGCCCTTCCTCATAGAGGCCTTGTGTCCCATTTTGACCGAGCACCATTTCTACTTGACCTTGGGGATTTAGCTTAATCACCATATGAGATACGAGATCAGTCACCCAAATATTATCGTACCTATCAATACGCAAACCATGTGGATCTTTAAAAATGCCAGCTCCAATAGATCGCACATAGGATCCGTCTTCACCGAATTCCATGAGTTGCTTGTTGCCTTTATTAAACACAAAAATGTGACCAGCAGAGTTGACCGCCACACCAGTAGGCTGAATTACATTTCCATCTTCGGGCATTTGTAAAAAGCCAGGGACTGAATGTAGGTCGAAGGAAGTGTGTCCGGTGGTCTGCCCACTTAGTAAAGTGGCCAAGAATAGGTAGGAGAGTAGGAAGGGAATTGTTCTCTTCATTCTTGAATTAGTTTAAACTTGAAACTAATACAATATTCGGGAATGCCAAGGATCAGCCTTTTCCTACTTAGAATCGATCAGTTGCTCATAGATTTTTCTAGCATATTGGTACGCTTGCTCAGCTGCTGGTCGCTCTTCTGGCCGGATCTGATTTTCTTTCATTTTCCAGCATTGATCTACTGCAGCAAGACACCATTCCGCACTTTTCTTGCGGTGCTGTGGTTTTCCAGTCACATTGATGTAAATGGGGTTTGTATGTGCACTGCCATAAATTCTAAGTGCGATCCATCCAGAGCGCTCAATTGGCTGATCAAACGTCAAATCGATCCAGCTTCCATCCGCTTCAATTTCCTGTTTCTGCACTACCTCGCCATTGAGTAGCAGCTCGACGGCTACCTTTCGAGTTTGGCTAATTCTTGACCGCTCAATATGCCAATAGGGCGATTGGTAGGCATTGGATGAAGCAATGATTTTACCCACCTCATCCTGTTCCATAGGCAAATGAGCAGCAGCGCGAGTCCTTACGGTCACCTTCTGTGGCTTGGTCAACTTCAGATTGCTCCCTTCGTGCCCTAATTTGGTCTCATTGGCAAAAAAGTCGATGAGATGGGCATGACCCGTACTTACATAACTGCGTCCTTTTAGCAAAGCATCCATGTAGTCGTCGAAATCCAATCCTTGATCAAGCTCAGCATAAATTCTCGCTCGACCCACGCGTTCATCAGAAATACAAGGGAAGTCAGTCTCGCCGCTCAGCGGTACTTTGAACCCACAATTCAATGTGTGATACCAAATATTGAGTTCTGCAGGGAGTGGAGTGTCACCCGCGGAATAAAAGTCAATCACATCATGTGTCACGGTAACAATATATTCATTGGCACCAATCCCGTCCATTTTTGGTGTGACAAAATTAGGGAGGTCTGATGTTGGATCCAATGGTGCCAGTCCCCATCCTGAGTGAGCATATCCGGTGATACCACCTTGGTTCTTTGCCCATTTCAGCACTGGAAGTGTCCAAGAAGGCCATTCTTCAATCACTGTTGTGCCTGGATAATCGTCTTCTTTGAGATTGAGCAATACCAAATGCCCTGCATGGGAAGAAGGGAAGCCAGAGACTTCTACATCATAGCGTAGAATGTTGTCTTCATCTGAGAGCTCATGGTTGTCGCCGGTAAAGAATTGCTTCTGGTGATACCAGCTTGGGCCCCATGTGAGGTTGTTTCCCATATTGAGATCTTCGCCTAGTACCTGGCGCCACATGTCCTCGGGATTCACACCTTCTTCTGGACTCTCATAGTGTGAGCAACCGGAGGCATGAATATGGTGATCAGCACTATACCATCCTTCTTTGGTCAGGTGAATCCACCGCTCTAGACGGAATTCTTCGTGCGCGATTTCTACGCCTTCAGGTATCTCAATTTGGCGATAACTGGGCTGATATTCCGGTCCCCTTTCATAAGTCACGTGATACTTGCCCGGAGGCAGATATACATGTTCTCCATCGGCTCGATAGATCTGTGGCTGAAAGAAAAAATCAGGATATTCATCTTCCGCGGCTAATCGGCGAGCAGGTAGCGGGTAAATCCCCGTCAAATGACTCGGTAACGAGCGATCTTCTTTCTTCATGCCTTCTAGCCAGTGAGTCGATTGGGCGCGAGTGAGGCGATAATCCACATTTGTTGCATCCTCAAAACGGTCAACACCATCGTTTATGATAAAAGATGCCATAGTAGGTTTACCATCGTAGTCCTTTACACCAAGGACTAGTTTTACTGATTGCCTAATATTGAACAAGATATGTATGGAGTTGCGAAATCCAATGTCTTGTGTGCCCTGACCAACATTGAAACTGAGATCTACTTCACGTTGTCCTGGTACTTTGGGTTGCACCTGCAATAAGAAGTATTCAATTGGAATGCCTGAAAGTCGATCACTCAAAGGCCTACCACCGTAGATCATAAGGTCGAGAAAACGACTATCGATTTCTCCAGGCGTTATTCTATTTTCATCCTTCATCTTGTGCTGACCACTAGATCGGTGTAATAGGGGCTCAGCATTCGAGCTCTCGGGCTGTAGGATGGGAGTGATGCCAGCCTCATTGTGCACTTTGACTAAGAAAGTAGTCCAACCTCCCTGCACCAATACGGGTTGTACTTCACCTGGCTCCACTTTCACACGTGATTCAGGATTTATATGTATGTGAGCCAAGCAAAGAGGATCTAGTAAATTTTGAATCGTTCCAACCATTTCATCATCGTGACGTTGAAAGCTCAAACTGCTAAGCTCTCTAGAGATGTCTGCAGGTAGTGGACTTCCCACAAAAGTTAATCCGTCGGCAATGCGCAGACTATGAGCAAGCAGCGGCTGTGGTTCAATTCCTTTTACTGAATGCGTATGAGTATGTTGGGAATAGCTGAGCTGTGATAAGCAGCACAGGCAGAAGATTATTGATAGACCTTGATATTTCTGCATAGTATGGATATTTCGCTTATGAATCGGATGGACTAATTGAGACACCCTCAAATTGGTTAATAAATGGTTGCAGATGCAACTACTTGAACAGAAGTTCGTTTCTTTGTTGTTCATTAAGATAGAGAAAGATCGAGAGCTTTCAAAAACACTGATACCCTGGGTAGGTAAGGCTGGAAAGATGATCGCACTTTTCATTGGCCAAAAACTTACAGCACATCAAATTGACCTAACTAGCAAGCAATGGGTATTACTGAAAATTCTTGAAGAAGATGGTCGACCACAGAATGATTTGGCAATTATTACGGATAGAAATAAAGCCTCTCTGGTTAGGTTAATTGATACGATGGAGCGAAAAGAGCTGATAGAAAGAATACAAGATCCTTCAGATAGACGTGTAAATAAGATCCACCTCACTACACATGGTCGCGAAGTATACAGCACTACTTTGCCCACGGTCTTCATGGCTTTCGAATATTTGCAACAAGACATAGAAAAAGAAAATATTGAAACTGTAATTTCCGCGATGAAAAAGGTATTGGAAAATATCGAAGCATTCAAAATTACAGTACAACCAAACTAAATTATGATACGAAAAATATTACTTGCCCTGATCGGCGTTGCCATCCTGGTAGGTGCATATATGTTTGCCCAAAATCTGATTGCCAGTCGCAAGATACCTAAGCCCCGTGAACGTAAAGTGGTGACTTCGGTATTTACTAAGACGGTGCAAAATGGAGAGGTTCCAGTCACTATTTCGACCAACGGAACTCTGACTGCAAAATATCGACTTGAGCTATTTAGTGAAGTACAAGGAATATTTGAGAAGAGTGCTGGTGAATTTAAGCCTGGAGAGCACTTTAAAAGAGGTAGTACCTTGATTAAAATAAATTCCGATGAGCATAGAGCATCTTTGCGCTCTCAGAAAAGTAATCTATACAATCAGGTTGTACTACTACTTCCCGATCTTAGATTGGATTTTCCTGAAGCTTTTCCTAAATGGGAGGCCTATGTCAATTCTTTTGATCTTGAAGGTACTTTGCAGCCTCTTCCCGAACCTTCGTCAGATAAGGAAAAACTATTTACGATCGGCAGGAATATTCTCTCAGCATATTATGCCGCTGCGAACTTAGAGGAACGATTGGCAAAATACGTCATCCGTGCTCCTTATTATGGTGTGTTGACCCAAGCTTCAGTGACTCAAGGGGCGCTTGTCAGGGCTGGTCAGAAGTTGGGGGAATTCATCAGCCCTAATACTTATGAGCTAGAGGTACCGATTAATACCAAATATGCAGACATGGTTAGGGTAGGGCAGCAGGTAAATTTGCATAATTTAGAGCGCACCAAGAATTATCAAGGCAAAGTTATTAGAGTCAACAGTATCGTAGATCAATCCACTCAGACCATTCAGGTGTTTATTTTGGTGAAAGGTATTGATCTCAGGGAGAACGGATATTTAGAGGCAGATCTCGAGGCTAGAAAAATTAATAATGCTTTGGAGATCGATCGAAAATTATTGGTAAATGATGATCAGGTGTTTTCAGTGCGAGATTCTATATTGGAAGTCAAGCAAGTGGAACCTCTTTTCTTCAAGGAGAGTTCCGTTGTTGTCAAGGGCCTGGAGGATGGCACTAAAATTTTATCGAAATCTGTACCCGGTGCTTACCCGGGAATGTTGGTCCAAGTACTTGATGATATATCGACAACAAATTAATAAGGAATAAAGATGAGAAAAACACTGGCATATTTTATTAAGTATCCGGTCGCTGTCAATATATTGATGATAGCCCTCGTGCTCTTTGGAATTGCCGGTATCCTGGCAACAAAATCTTCCTTCTTTCCACTTAATGAATCGCAAATAATAAATATTCAGGTTGCTTATCCAGGAGCATCTCCGGAAGAAATGGAAGAGGGTGTAGTACTAAAAATCGAGGATAACCTCCGAGGACTAGTTGGTATAGACCGTGTTACCTCGACGTCTTCAGAGAACACTGCAATGATCATGGTGGAAACACTTGATGACTACGATATTGATGTGGTTTTGCAAGATGTGAAAAATGCAGTAGATCGGGTGCCAACCTTTCCAACAGGGATGGAACCACCGGTAATTGCTAAACAGGAAATTCGCAATGAGGCCATCAGTCTGACAGTAAGTGGTGACGGGGTTAACCTAAGGACGTTGAAGCAGATAGCCCGAGATATTGAGACCGACTTTCGGGCAATGGAGGGAATATCACAAGTGGTGGTCAATGGATTTCCTCAGGAAGAAATTGAAATTGCAGTGCGTGAAAAAGACCTGAGGGCATATGGGTTGACGTTTGCTGAAGTGTCAGAGGCCGTGGCCAATTCCAATATTCTGACTACAGGTGGAAATATTAAAACAGATACTGAGGAATATTTGATTAGAGCCAATAGCAGGTCCTACTATGGCGATGAACTTGATTTTATTGTTGTAAGGGCAAATGCTGTTGGAGATGTAGTGCGATTGAAGGATGTGGCAGAGGTAAGAGACAAATGGGCAGAAAATCCGGATCGTCTTTATTTTAACGGAAATGCCGCCATACAAATTAGGGTTTCTGCAACGGAGAATGAAGACCTTATTTCAAATGCTGACCAAGTGAATGCTTACTTGGAGAAATTCAATCAACAATACGATAACGTTCAACTGAATGTGACCAGGGATGCCTCCGTGACTTTAAAACAGCGTACCCAGCTACTGATGGAGAATGGAGGTATGGGCATTATGTTAGTGCTGATATTGTTGTCGATTTTTTTGCGTCCCAGCTTAGCATTTTGGGTTGCGATTGGTCTACCCATTTCTTTCTTTGGCATGTTCATCTTCGCGCCAACGATGATCACGATCAATGTATTGTCTCTCTTTGGAATGATCATCGTAATTGGAATTCTCGTAGATGATGGTATTGTGATTGGAGAAAATATTTACCAGCACTACGAGCGCGGGAAATCGCCAATTCAGGCAGCTATTGATGGTACTTTGGAAGTAACTCCTCCTATTATTTCAGCCATATTGACGACTATGGTAGCCTTTTCTGCCTTCTTTTTTCTGGATGGGAGAATCGGTGAGTTTTTCTCTGAGGTTTCGATCGTGGTTATTCTCACCTTGGGTATTTCTTTATTGGAGGCATTAGTGATATTGCCTTCACACATTGCACATTCAAATGCCATGAAGAAGGGAGGTACAAGGTTTTGGATTAATCGAGTGGGCGATCGCATTATGCAATTCTTGCGCGACAAAGTATACTCACCCCTCTTGTGGTTTTTTATGCAAAATAAGGTGTTGGGATTTGCAATCCCCATTGCCTTTCTCATCATCAGTGTTGGTGCCATCGGTGGAGGCTTAGTTAAAGTGACTTTTTTTCCACGTATCGCCAGCGATCGAGTGCTCATTACACTTAAAATGCCGCAGGGTACAAGTGAAGAAATTACTGACTCAATCATTACGGTGATGGAGCGTGCTGCCTGGGTAGTAAATGATGACTTTACAGAGCGACAAACAGATGGTAAACAGGTGGTGGAAAATACGATTAAGCGAGTAGGACCGGGCACCTCTAATGCCACCTTGGAGATGAATTTATTGCCAGGTGAAGAAAGAGATTTCCCTGCTTTGACCATTGCCAATGCTGTGGAAAAGGAGGTGGGAATAATCTATGGGGTGGAAAGCATTGAATACGGGTCAGGAAGTAATTTCGGAGGTAGACCCGTGTCCATTTCCTTTGTCGGGAACAACATTTCTGATTTGAAAGGAGCCAAGGAGGATCTAAAACGAAAACTTGGCGATCTGCCTCAACTTAAAGATATATCCGATAATGATCCTGCTGGAATAAAGGAAATTGACATTACCCTAAAAGAAAATGCTTATTTACTTGGTTTGACGAACAATGATGTCATGCGCCAGGTGCGCAGTGGTTTCTTTGGTGCTTCGGTTCAGCGCTTTCAGAGAGGTAGGGATGAAATTCGGGTATGGGTGCGATACGATCGTCAAAACCGATCGTCGATAAAGAATCTGGATGATATGTGGATTATGACGCCATCAGGTGCCCGTGTTCCGCTTTCAGAGATAGCAGAGTATGAGATAGCTCGAGGTGATGTAGCCATCAATCACCTTGATGGAAAACGAGTCATCATTGTTGATGCCAATCTAAAAGACCAGAAAGCGAGTGCTACGGATATACAGGAAGGTATACGACAAAATATTATGCCGGAGATATTGGCTAGGTACCCAACGGTGACTCCTCTATATGAAGGTCAAAATCGAGAAGCCGGCAAACTCATTCGCTCGGTATGGACAGTGGTGCCTGCGATTTTGTTTTTAATTTATGCAATTATTGCCTTTACATTTAGGTCTTACAGCCAGCCGATTCTACTATTTCTTATGGTGCCATTTAGTATGATTGGTGTTGCACTCGGTCACTATGTACATGGCTTTCCCATTAATATGCTTTCATGGTTGGGCATCATTGCCTTGATTGGAATAATGGTAAATGATGGATTGGTGCTGATTGGGAAGTTTAATTTATTCTTGAGGGATGGTTTACCTTTTGAAGAGGCACTATATGAAGCCGGTCGCACTCGTTTTCGTCCCATCTTTCTGACATCCCTGACAACGATAGCAGGTTTGGCACCCTTGATTTTTGAAACCAGTCGTCAAGCTCAATTTCTGATTCCCATGGCCATCTCGATTGCCTATGGTATCGGAGTGGCTACCTTCTTGACATTATTTATGCTACCACTGCTACTATCCGTTAATAATTATTTCAAAGTTGGAGGCATCTGGTTGTTTAAAGGTAGGCGACCTTCCAGGGAGGAAGTGGAGAGACCTGTGCAGGAGGTGAAGAGAGAAAAGGAGGAAGAGGAATTAGCTTCTGTCGCATCTGTCGCAGAGTAGTGCAAATATTTTTAATTAGATTTTTGATGAATAAAGCTTGCAAGCTTATGAATTTTAATTACGTATTAGGTGTGGTATTATTGCTTAACTTTTGTATGCAAGGAATTTTTGCACAGCAGCAAGTGATAAGCACTCTAGATCAAGTGATCCAAACTACAATTGCTAATAATTTTGGAATTCAGATTGCGGAAAAAAATAAACTTGTTGCTTCTAATAATGCATCGAGGGCATTCGTAGGATACAATCCAACTGTAAATGCAGCGGCAGGTGGAAATTTTTCTTTGGGAGGCTCAACACAGAAATTTGGCAATGGAAATGAAAATGTGGTGACCAATGCACCTACTTATGGGGGTAATGCCAACGTCACGGCCAACTATATGCTATATGACGAGACGCGTGCTTTATCGCTGGATCAATTGAGGGAAAATCTGAACTTGATGGACCTACAATTACGTCAGACCATCGAAACGAATGTATTACAGGCTGCAGCATTGTACTATCAAATTGCAAAGCTTGAGGCCAATGCTTCAGTGCTAAAGGAGACCATCGAAGTCTCTAATAAACGTTTGGAGAGGGTAACATTTCAATATGATTATGGACAGGGCTTGGCACTAGATGTCTTAAATGCCCAAGTTGATGTGCAACGGGATAGCATTAACTATTTTAATGCACTACAACTCTTAGAGAACGCAGAACGCGATCTTAATGTAATTATGGGTATTGACATTGAGACGTCACTGGTTGTAGATACCAGTGTGACCTATGCCAGCATGGTATTACCAAGCCTTGAAACTGCTGCACAGGATCAGAATATAAATTTGTTGGTACTGGAGAAAAACCAAGACATCACCAACTATGATCTGGAACTGATTGAGGCTGAAAAAAAGCCAACAGTGGCAGCAACAGGCGCCTATAATTTTAATTTTAGTGATAACCCACCCGGTGCCTTTATTACCTTTTCCAATAATAGGGGCTTAAACTTGGGTGTTACAGCTACGATGCCATTGTATGATGGCGGCCTGAGAAAGATCCGAACACAAAACACGCAAATTAATCTACAGACCTTGCAGATCCAGAGAGAGCAAGTTGCCCAACAGGTTCATCGAGATTTGGTAAATGCCTGGACAGACTACGAGAATGCACTATTTATTTTGCGATCAGAAGGCATTAGTCTTTCCACCAGTGAGAAAAACTTTGATCGAACAGTAGAGCAATTCAATCTAGGGCAAGTATCATCGGTAGAATTTCGTCAAGCTCAACTGAATCTATTGAATGCAACAACGAGCTACATCAATGCGAAATATGACGCCAAAATTATTGAGCTTGAACTGAAGCAGATAGCAGGTTTATTACTGCAGTAATCATCCCTTGACACGTCACTGCTTTTCGGAGCTAAGACCACTAGAGGTCATGAGCACATTTGATTTGCCTAATCCTTTTTACACTCCAGGTTCCCTGTTGCCAGATCTGGCATTGTTGCTTCTCTAATTGCGAGTGATTGAATTATTTGCAGAAATAATAGAATCATTAATGAGTTTTGCAAAAATCCTACTGTGATTGCTGAAAAGTGTTATTTGCCTGCGGAAGTACAGTGATTTAGCATATGGGGTAATCTATTTCGATCGAAAACATACATGAAAAGAGGAGTTGGTCTAATGACAAACTCCTCTCCAATAACTTCTACGAAGAAAACAAATCTTATTTTGCCATCGCATTTTTGATGGCGCCAACAATGGCCATGAGGGCGCCACCTCCGACGCCACCACCAGCTACGCTACCGATTATACTCCCAATGTCCATTCCTGCGTCTGCGCCCATAGACATCCCCAGCATACCTAATATCTGGCCTCCTAAGCCACCACCTATAATGCCGGCAATAGAGTTACCTAATGTGCCCAGGGAGAGGTTTTTCATCAAAGATCCTGCGAGATTGCCTCCAGCAGCACCGCTTATTAATTGAATGACTAAAGGGAGTAAGCTTTCCATAATTACTAGATGTTTAAGTTAGAAATTATCATTCATCAGAAAGAATGATATCGTAATAATGTATGGATTATACGAATAAAAAATTACAGTTCGGGACTAAGGCTATAAATAATTCTGCAAATAAGTGGATTAAGAACAATTATTCCGATTTGGCTGGAAGCTTGCCTCGGACTAGAAAGTGCGATTTATTACAAAATAAACAATCTTCATACTGATCTGCAGAAATCTCAACAACAGGCCCTTAGATTTAGAACTTCGTAATAAAATGATGTGAATGTTAAGATATCGTCAATGCGGATAATTTGACTTTGAGTCAACTTTAAACAAAAAGTTCACGAAATAATGTAGTCAATACACATCAAAAATTAGCCTATTCACATCATATTAAGAATTTGATAACAGCTATAGTGTGTGTCAGCACGTATGTACAATAGTACTTCATGTAAAGAAGGATACGTACATTTGCGCGAAGAAGCACAGATGTTTAGAAACATATTTAGTAATCAAAAATCTTTTCTATGAAACGATACATATACGTAATCGTATCGCTTTTCTTTTTTGTTGGGTCCTCCTGGGCTCAGCGATCCATCAGTGGTACGATCACTGACGTCGATGGCGAGCCGCTTATTGGTGCCAACGTTATCGTGAAAGGTACTACCATAGGTACAGCTACTGACTTTGACGGTACCTATGAGCTCTCAATACCTGATGATGCAGAGACTCTGGTTGTCAGCTATACGGGTTATACTACTAAGGAAGTGACCGTTGGATCTTCCAACACCATAGACATTCTTCTCACTGAGGGTCTTACTTTATCTGAGGCAGTAGTGACAGCTTTGGGTTTAGAACGTGAAGAAAAATCTTTGGGTTATGGATTTACTCAGGTCTCATCTGACGAAATCACAGAAGCTAGAAATGCAAGTCCATTATCATCATTGGCTGGTAAAGTTGCCGGACTTCAAGTCAGTACCAATCCACAAGCTGGAGGTAGTACTGAAATCGTTTTACGTGGTTATGGATCTGCTACAGGTGCCAACACTGCTCTAATCATTGTTGATGGTGTTCCTGTCAACAATGGTGGAAACGTCTCTGTGACCACTTTCAATAATGCCAATGATGATTTCAATCGTTCGCAGGATTTCGGAAACCAAGGTAATGACATCAATCCAGATGACATCGAAAGCATCTCTGTATTAAAAGGTGCAGCCGCAACGGCTCTTTATGGAAACAGAGCTGCCAACGGAGCGATCCTTATCACAACCAAATCTGGATCCAGAAATCAAAAATTAGCCATCAATTACACAGGATCTTTCGCTCTTTCCAATGTCAATAGACTACCTCATTTGCAGAATACATATGGCCAGGGTTGGTCGGGTCTCTTTGATCCTATTGAAAATGGAAGTTGGGGCCCTAAAGCAGATGGCAAAGAGCGACTCTGGGGAAATACAGTAAATAACTCAAGACTTCTCAAGCCTTTTAACATCATCGAAGACAACCTGCGCGATTTCTACGAAACGGGAACAAACTACACAAATTCAGTTAGTGTGACCGGTGGTTCTGAAAATGCTAGCTTCAGAATGTCTTACTCGAATACTCAGGAAGATGGTGTCGTGCCTTCAGATAATGACACCTACAAGAGAAATACTTTTTCGCTGAAGGGTGACATGGGTAATGAAACACTGAATGTTGGTGCAAGCATTGACTATGTCAACAAAAGACAACAAGCTTTAGCCACAGGTCAAGGAGATGATGCAGGTGGTGGAAAAGTAATATTTCAAGAACTCATTCAGATACCTCGCGATCATCAGATTGTGGACTATAGGAATTACAATGATCCTTTCTTTAACATTGATAATTTCTATACCCCATACGCGCAGAATCCTTACTTCGGGTTGAATGAACAAGGTGGTGAATTTGAAGAAAATAGGCTTCGTGCTTCGACCTGGGTGAACCTCAACATAACACCAGAACTGAAGTTGACTGCAAGAGGAGGAGCCGATGTGTCAGGGGGAAATATTTTTGACTTTGGTAACTCTGCAAGAATAACACCAGGTAGTCCCAATTCAACTGCCAACGATGTAGTTGGACGGGTGACTGAAGCTCAGATTAATCGGCGACAACTCAATACCGATGTTTTACTGACTTATACAAAGGATCTTACAAGTAGAATCAATCTAGACCTGAGCGGAGGATTTAACGCGAACGAAAGGTATTCAAAGTTTACCTCGACCTACATTACGGACCTGACCATACCGGGATTTTATAATCTCAGTAATACCTCCCAACCGCCAACTTCAGACAATACGATATCGTTGAGACGGTTGTATGGCGTTTTTGGGATCGCTAATTTCAGTTTCGACAATTGGTTGTACGCATCAGTTACTGCTAGAAATGACTGGTCATCAACCTTACCAAAAGACAATAACTCCTTTTTCTATCCTGCCGTCACCCTTTCTGCTGTTTTATCTGATCTACTAGAATTAGATCAAGCGACTTTCTCACTCATTAAACTGAGAGCTTCATACGCGCAGGCTGGTAACGACGCACCTACTTATCGAGTCAACCCTGTATACACAGCAGGGGATGCACGAGCGGGAGGATTTGGTTCTATCGGAATTCCGATTGGTGGCATCAATGCTTTTGAGGTGGGAGACCTCTTAGGCAATGAGAAACTCCAGCCGGAAATTACAACAGAATTAGAATTTGGAGCAGATATCAGACTATTTAGAGAGCGAGTGAATATTGATGTAGCTTATTATAATCGGAAGACAACGGATCAAATTATTCAGGTGCCTTTGGATCCAACTACAGGATTTACCAATCAGACTACCAATCTTGGAGAAGTTGAGAATAAGGGTATCGAATTGCTACTCGGTCTTGTACCAGTAAGAACGGCCGACTTCTCCTGGGATCTTACATTTAATTACAACAAGAATGAGAACAATGTCGTGTCCTTGGGAGAAACGGATCAAACGCAATTGGTTTTAAACTCCAACTTCAATATCGAGATGAGAGCAGAAGTAGGTAAACCCTTGGGAGCAATTTACGCTCCGGCGAGCGCCAAGACCACGGATGGGTCAATCATTGTCAATCCCTCTAACGGTCTGCCACAAGCTGCTGATGACCTAGAATATCGCGGATCCATCAATCCAGATTTCACTATGGGATTTGGTACGGGACTGAGTTACAAAAATTTCCGATTGAGCGCTAATGCCGATTACCGAAAAGGTGGTGTCATGTACTCCTACACAGCAAGGTTGAATTACTTCGTGGGCAATGCTTGGAACACCCAGTATAACGATCGTGAACCATTCATCATTCCTGGTTCTGTGGTTGACAACGGCGATGGTACATACAGTGAGAATCAAACGGCCATCGATCGCTCAAATATCTTCACCTACTGGGGATCGAATTCTCCGACGCATGAACAGAATCACATCATTCCTAGAACATTCTTCAAGCTTAGAGAAGTTGTATTTACCTACGAAATTCCGCAGGAGTGGTCCAGCAAAGTGCACCTCAACAACACAAGTATATCTTTCTTTGGAAGAAATCTTGTTATATGGACTCCAGAGGATAATCACTTTGTTGATCCGGAAGGTTCGACATTTGGAACCGGGCTATCCTCACAGATGGGTGAGTTCTCCACGATTCCCACCAATGCCAGCTATGGAATGAGTTTAAAGTTTGGATTGTAGAATAAAATAGTTGAAATAACATGAAAATGTATAATTATAAATTAATCGGTTTCCAGATTCTGGCAGTACTGCTTTTGAGCAGTTGTGCAGATACATTGGATATCAACGATAGCCCAAACTCCCCCAGTGTGGTGGATGGGAACCTCGTGTACCCCTCTGCACAAATGCATGTGGTTGGAGCAGTAAATGGCTATTTCGGTGTGGTAGGCGGCATCTGGTCGCAACATTGGACTCAGAGTCATGTAGCCTCACAGTACAGAGATGAAGATCGTTACTCATTGACGGCTGCAGACAGCGACTACGGTATTCCTTGGCGAGAGCTATTCTCAGATGCCCTTATTGACTTAAAGAGAGTAGAAGCGGAAGCTAGGGAAGCTGGTAACAACAACTTAGCGCTGATGTCAGTGGCTTTGCGCGCCTACACGTACCAGATGCTCGTGGATTGGTATGATCAAGTACCTTATGCTGAGGCTCTGTCTGCTGAAGACGGAATTACTCAACCTGTTTTTGATAACGGCGATGCGGTATATGCAGGTCTTATGAATGAGCTGAACGATGTCAAATCATTAGATGTATCCGGTGGTGGAAACACCTGGATTCAAACTGATTTTGTATTTGGCGATGGAGGCCTTTTCAACCAAAGTAGGTCCTGGCAACAGTTTGTCAATACGTTGATGTTAAAGATGTGGCTGCGTCAAACCAAGGTGAATGATGGTGGCGCCAGTGCAGCGATTAGTGCACTTCTTGCAGAAAATAATTTTCTGCCGGGTGACGCCCAGATCGATGTCTTCATCGACCAGCCAGATCAAAGCTATCCGCTGTATGAGACGAATATCCGACAGCTGAATGTTGGAACGAATGTACGTGCCAGTCAAACGTTCATTTCTTGGCTTTTAGCCAATGGAGATCCCAGAGTAGATCAATACTTCACAGCAGGATCGGATGGCCACATGGGATTGCGCCAGGGTGATATCGATCTTCCCGGTAGTGTGTTGGATCAAGCTTTGGTAGATGTTGCCATTTTTAAAGCTGACCAGCCTTTTTACTTCTTCTCTCAGGATGAAGTGGAATTTATGCTCGCCGAAGCGCATCTGAGATACGGAGATGCAGGCATGGCCAAGTCCTTTTATGAATCAGCAGTCGCAAATGCTTGTACTAGGGTAGGAGCAGATTGCTCTGCTTTAATTGAGGGTGCCTACGCTTACCCTGATACGGATTTTGACAGCAATCTCAAAGCCATCATTACACAGAAAT
>JABDMH010000084.1 GCA_013001595.1 Saprospiraceae bacterium
ACATTACAGACTTTGCTTGCCAGGAAAAGAGCATCATTAAAGAAAAACCTGACGACTGCAGAAGTGAATTTGCGACTTTTTAAGTATGTCTACCAGAAAGGCTATGAACCAGATCTGATTTATAAGATGTTAGCAGCAGGTGATGAAATGGAAAACTTCATGGATAGTTGAATTCAGGTGCCTTCCAATCAAGGTAGCTTAGGCTGCTAATGTCTCAATGACACGCCACCATCGTAACCAGCCATCCACTAAATACTGATTTGTAACCAGCTATATATAAGATTAATCCATAACTTCGTTTGATCAAATTCAAATTACTGAATTCTTAAAAATAAGGGCCATGGAAGAAAAGAAATCAAATAGACTAGGAATC
Organism: Saprospiraceae bacterium; assembly: GCA_013001595.1. GTDB lineage: Bacteria > Bacteroidota > Bacteroidia > Chitinophagales > Saprospiraceae > JABDMH01. The sequence continues at coordinate 374 of JABDMH010000084.1, forward strand.
GTTCTTGGTATCTTGTTAGGTCTCGCTGCCATTGCAGCCATTTACTTCGGAATACAACACAAGAAGGAAGTGAAGGAAGCTGCGATGAAACAGGCCGAAATTGATTCACTGGTTACAGTCAGGGCAAATCTCGAAACTGAATTAAATGCGCTCAATTTGCAATACTCAGCGATTGCCATGGAAAATGACAGTCTTAAAGGTTCTTTAGAATCGGCACGTGAAGCGATTGCTAAAAAAGACGAGCAGCTGCGTTGGGCCCAAAGAAAAGCTGCTAATGATGCCAAGTCAATCAAAGCCGAAATCGAAAACCTCGAAAACAGCAAGACTGAGCTCATGGCCACGGTGGACAGACTGACTAAAGAAAATGATGCCCTGAAACTCAGTAACATAGAGTTAAAGGAACAACTTGATGCCTCAGAACAACAAAATACAAATTTAAAGGGCCAAGTTGGTGATCTGGAAATGGCGAATAAACTTCTCGAAAAGCGAACTTCCGAGCTTGCAAATTCAGCGTATAAGGCTTCTGCAATGCAGGTCGATATTACCAAAAGGAATGACAAAACCACCATTAAAGCAGGTAGGGTCCGGAAATTTAAGATCGGATTTGATCTCGTAGATGTTCCAGAAGAATTTCAGGGCGAGCAAAATCTGTACCTCACAATCACCGATGCCAATGGGGTGCCAATTTCAGAAGGAGGTCAAAAAGTTAGAGTTGGCAGTGAGAATCAAGCACTTGTCATTGAAGCTCTGGAATCTAAAAAAGTGAATATAAGTCAGACTCAGCGCCTCGAATTCACTCACGAACTTTCTGATAAAGTAAAGAAGGGATTTTTGATCTTTAGCATCTACGCTGAGAAGGGACTTGTGGGGTCTACTATGTTTCAACTCATATAAAGGTGCTGCGTTTCATCTCGATTTTCCTGGTTTGGGGATCTACCGTCCTTGTCGCTTCGATTCCGCTAGGTAGTTGTGTTGGTGCTGGCAAATACAAGGATCTACTTGAAGAGAAGACACTTTCCGAAGCAGAAATGTCAGATTCCGTCGATAAACTTAAGGAGGTTAATCAAGTACTTTCGGAGCGGAACCAATTAGTCAGTTCCGAATTGGTAAGGCAGAATACGCTCCTGAGCGAGATCCTTAATGACAAGTTGAATCTGGACAATCAAGTTAAGCAACTACAAGACCAGATTAAATCTTTGAGCAGTGAGTCTAAAACGTTGGCAGCAGATCTTAACGAAGAGTTGCAACAAAAGAATGAAAATCTAAAACTAAAAGAAGCAAAGCTAAATCGTATCATTAATTGGCAACTTCAAAAAGAAGCTGAGTTGCAAAACATCTCAACACTTCTGGGACAAGAAATGACAGGATACAGCGAGAACCAGATTGAGTGGTTTTTCAGTGATCATCTGTTGTCAATTGTCTTATACAAAGAATTTCTTACCGCCAACGACCGATCACTTAGTCCACCTGGTGAGACTGCTCTTGCCAAGGTCGGGCAAATATTAAGTAGTTATCCAAGTCTGGTTATCGTGGTGGAAGGGCATACCGACAATTCAGTAAGTGAAGTGCTGGAAGCTTTGAAAATCAGTACGAATCGGGCCATTCTGGTAAGCACATATTTGCTGGATGAGTCAGGATTAAATGGAAACCAAATTTCTGTCGCCGGTGTAGGAGCTTATCAACCAAGAATGTCAAATCAAACACCAGCGGGGAGAGCACTGAATAACCGAGTCGAAATTAAAGTTTCGAGCAGGGTACAAGAGCTCTGGTCTCTGATGGAAAAATAATCAGGAATGACGAGTGATCAAATATAGCGCGCGCTTATTGCTGCTCAGAGAACTACAGAGCCCAGGCTCCACCTACATCAGCATAGAGTATACAGCCTTGATATTCTCCTGGAATTTCGTCAAACACCAAAGCCTGCTTAGCACCGATTTCGCTGGTAAAATACCCGGTAATTGTCAATTGCCGCATCAGGTTAAAAAATTGTCCCTCATCGCTCACCTCCATACTCTGTTCTCCTTCATTCGCCAACTCTGCTGCACGTTCCGCATCTGTTTTTTTTATTGCCTCTTCACCAGCAAACTCCGACAAGACCGCGTCTTTATCAACATCTGACAACTCGACAAATTTCTTCTTAAATTTCATCTTAGCCAGACCTTGTAATTCAGAAAGACCGGCATTAAATTCAGCCTGAACTTCTTCTGTCGCCACATCCTTTAGATACGCATCAATGTACCTTTCTACCTGGGCGGCCTTTGCACCCGAAGTGTCTGTTTGAGGAAGTATTCGTTCGGCAATCTCAGCAACGGTCATTGCTTGATCCGGAGCCAAATGCTCTGGCAACCAATCTGGTGCTGTGGATGAAGGTTTACACCCTGACAGCACAGCAGCTACGGTTGATGCCGAGAGTGCACCACCCAATATATATGTTGATCGCCTTAGGGCTTCTCTTCGATTTATCATGATGTAAAATTGATGTGATTCAGAGTTTAAATATTCATTTTTTTCAATTCTTTGAATGCATGATCACAGGCACGGGCGGTCAATGCCATGTAGGTTAGGGAAGGATTAACGCAAGAAGCAGATGTCATACAGGCGCCATCTGTCACATAGACATTAGGTGCTTCCCAAACCTGGTTATTACCATTTAGTACTGAATTTTTGGGGCTAGTACCCATGCGGGCTGTCCCCATTTCATGTATACCCAAACCGGGACCACCAATACTATCATAGGTTGTCACATTCTTCAATCCGGCAGCTTCCAGCATCTCGGCCGCACTATTCTTCATATCCACCCTCATGGCCATCTCATTTTCTTTGAATTCACAGTTAAAAGTCAGCGTATTCTGGCCATAAATATCTTTCACTTCGCTGTTCAAGAAAACACGGTTATCATGGTGCGGTAGCATTTCACCAAAACCCGTCACCCCAAATCTCCACTTGCCCGGTTCGATTAGTTCTTCCTTCAGGCCTTCGCCAAAGCCCAACTCTCTAACGTTTCTACTCCAGGAATCTCGACTGCCACCTCCTTGATACCCATATCCTCTGACAAAGTCTGTCATTTTATTCTGACCTACATTGCGGTAGCGGGGAATATAAATTCCGTTGGGCCTGCGTCCTTTGAAATATTTATCGGTGAAGCCATCATATTCACCTGAGGCCCCTACTCTAAAATGATGGTCCATCAAATTGCATCCTAGTTCGCCGCTTTCATTACCCAATCCCTGGGGATGATCTTCATCCCGGCTATTCATTAAAATAAAGGTACTACCCAGTGCACTCGCGCAGAGAAAGACCGTTTTTGCGTAGAATTCATGCACTTCTTTAGTCTCAGCATCAATTACACGGACGCCTTTGGCCAACTTTGCGTCTTTGTCATATATTAATGAGTTCACAATGGAGTACGGCCTGATGGTTAGATTTCCCGTGGCTTCGGCTACGGGTAATGTGGCTGCATTACTACTAAAATAAGCCCCGTAAGGACAGCCGCGAATGCATCGGTTACGGAATTGACACTTTCCCCGTCCATTATGTGCTTGAGTCAAATTGGCCACCCGGCCGATAGTCATCAGGCGATCGGTAAAGTTATCTGCGATTCGGTCTTTGACGTGTTTTTCCAGACAATTGAATTCCATGGGAGGCAAGAATTTCCCGTCTGGCAGCTGCGGAAGCCCTTCCGCATTACCTGATATTCCGGCAAAGCTTTCCACGTAGTCATACCACGGTTCGATGTCCTTATAGCGTATGGGCCAGTCTGTACCATTTCCATCTTTCCGGTTGGCTTCAAAATCAAGGTCACTCCAGCGATAGCTTTGTCTACCCCATAGTAATGATCGCCCTCCAAGATGATAACCACGTATCCAATCAAAGCGTTTGATTTCGGTATAAGGGTTTTCGAGGTCATTGACCCACCAATGCTTCGTTGACTCCCGGATGGTGTACCCGGTGCGACTTTGCTTAGGATAGTTCTTGAGTTCTTCGCGACTCACCTGATCGCGATTGGGCAAATCCCAACTATTGAGCATAGCGGTAGGATAGTCGCCATGTCTGACCATACGACCTCTTTCCAGTACGAGAGTCTTTAAACCTTTTTCGGTGAGTTCTTTCGCGGCCCAACCACCGCTGATTCCAGAGCCAACTACGATAGCATCATAGCTTACCTCTTCTTTTCCTTTAGAGTTAAACAACATTTTCTATTATTTCGGCAGAATTCAATGCATGCTAGCACCTCGCAGTGCAGGATCATGTGTTGAAGAAACGAAAAATAGTGTAATCCTCGTGTCGGCTTAAGATCATTTATATCGTATTCCGTGTTTCATGACCAGATCAACATCCTGTAGAAGGTCAATATATCGCAAGACATCTCCTTTTACGGCTATGATATCTGCGTACTTACCTTCGCTGATGGTTCCCACTTCATTGTCGACACCCATCAGTACCGAAGGCCAGTAGGTGGCACCTTTGATGGCATACATGGGATCCACACCAAATTCATTTACCCAAACATCGAGCTCATGCCAGGTACTTTGACTGTGAAATTTCATGGGAATTCCACTGTCGGTGCCGATAATGAGTACCAATCCAGCATCCTTTAACTGATTAAACTTCGTCTCAAGGGTAGGTCGTCGTGTAGGTGTAATCTGAAAATAGGGCAATCTCCCTGGGTATTTGATCGATTCTTTGATGTCCTGGATAATGGAATCCGGCAGACCCAGGTGCCAGGAGTCGTTGTCCAAAGCCTCGGGATTATCCCTCACATATTCGTAGTTGTAAAGACCTTCCACTGTAGGACACCAGAACAAGGGTCCCAGATTCATCTGGGCGGTTCGATTGTGTATAAGCTCCATGATGTCATCCGGGTATGCTGGTGCTGATGACAATCCTGTGTGCTCAAAACAATCTACCCCGGCAAGTAACCCCCGACGTATTTCCTCTGGTCGGTGACTATGTGCGACCACTGTCAAATTATTCTTATGCGCTTCGTCAACCACTGCGTATACCTCATCCATGCTCATTTGGTCCTGATCTATAAGTTTGATGCAATCCACTCCAGCTTCGGCCAATTGTTTCACTTTTCTGCGCGCATCATCGGCACCATCGACACCCCATCGGAAATCTTCTGTGCCTGGATAGGGCTGGTGTTGAATAAAAGGTCCCGACATATACATGGTAGGTCCTGGAATTTCTCCGGCATTGATCCGGTCGCGCACATGGAGACTGGCTTCCAATGGACCGCCAAGATCGCGTGCACTGGTCACCCCGGCCATGAGAAGCTGATGGGCGGAAGAGGGCATGATCACATCCTGAAAAAGCGGAGGATATTTTTTATCCCAATAAGCGTAATTGCTATGACCATTGATCATAAGATGCACATGCATATCCCACAATCCTGGCAATACGCTCATGCCTTCGGTTGATATAATTTCTGCAGTGGGAGGGATCTTAATATCACCAATTGAGCCTACTTGTGTAATCTTCTCCCCATCAATTATGATCACACTGTTTTGACGTGGAGCACCTCCAAATCCATCAATCAGTGTGCCGCCTACCAGAGCTTTGACCTGGGCATGAGCATAGAAAATTGCAAGCGAAAAGAGAAACGTTTGGAGGAGACGCATGGAATAGAGCTTTAAAGATGTAAACCAAATAAGGCTCAAAATAACAAGTCATATCGATATAGCGGAATCAAATATGGCGAAATCTCTGTGGTTAATAAAGTCTTAAAATCTGTGGATTTTGCCAGTTATCCCGTCTTTAAACTAAAGATGATCATTAACACAATATTCATTCTTAAAATGAAGTTCTTAATCACGCATAAGGAAAATAGTCTATGTCAGTAGTCAAAATTCAGCAATCGCTCGATCTAAAGGTTTTGAAGCAATACGCATTGATCACGACCGGTTTATTTATTGTGCTTCTGGTCTATACCCTCATTTCCTTGCCTCCGGGAGGCCTGTTTCAGGCTTTGCCTGAGTCTCCTTTGCAATCCATGAGTACTGTTTTGTTTATTCTGGTGTTAGGATCAAGTCTGGCCGGTGTTGTGTTTAATCATACGGTGAAGTTCCGCCCACGCACTCGCAATGCATTCGCCTTTGTTTTCTCTATGAGTTCACTGAAGTTTGTTGGCACATTGCTGGCTTTTCAGGTACTGGGATTCTAGATTATTGTTTTCCCGGACCTCTTCGAGTCCTTGTATACATTTGATCTTATTCTAGGTCTGAATCACCCCTGAAGCTATTCCAACTTCTTCTTATCTTCAAGTGCTTCACAAAGCACTAATTCGAGATGAATCAAACCCGTAAGCTTGCTGCCATAATGTTTACTGACATTGTGGGTTACAGTGAGTTCATGGGTAGAGATGAAACCGGCGCGATGAAGCTGCTCAATCTCAGCC